>NZ_ATTH01000001.1:2395000-2995000 GCF_000419585.1 Salisaeta longa DSM 21114 | reverse complement strand
GCGCTGGGTCGCATTCAACACGCTGCTATAGACGATGAACTCGGCAATGTCACCATTCAACAGATCGCCACCGGTCTCGTCATTCCCAATGACATAGTCGGTCGTAGTCCCATTTGTGTTGCCGGAAAGCGTCGAAAAGATGGAGTCACCATTTTTGAACATCTCGATGGATGCACCCTGGTGGGTGACGCCAAAGATGAGATACTCGCCCTGCGACACCGATCCGTACCTGTGCTCGGTGCTACCATCGTAGTAGTTGAGATTCGCTCCAGGATTAACGAACATTGCGTTTCGCACGGAACCACCCTGATAAATCTCCCCAAAGGCATTCCGATTCGTGGCGTTGCTGTTACCCACAGCAATCATTGTCATGCCGTCGACTTTCGACAGCGTGCCGCGCAGGTTGTCATTTGTACCGTCGAAGCGTACCACTGATTGGGAGTTTAAAATATTCGTCTGGAGCGTCGGACGTGCGCTCCCGGTCTGCGATGCGTCATTGGCGTTTCCGCTTCTGTCACCCCACACCGAAACCGGTGCTCCGGTACCTAGGCCGTCGAGCGAAGATGCACGCAACCAGAGTTTGTTATTCGCGGCGCCACCTACGCCACCGGGCCCCGTGGAACCCGCTGTCGTTGCATCGTTGTCGTTGATCGTATAGGTGTGGCGCGTTTGCGAGCCGAGCGTCGCGTTTGTGGCTGCACTCAGGTCAATAGCAACCGCTTCACCAAGCTCAGCCTGGCTGTCATCGCTCACGTCAACCGTGATGCTTTCACTGGTACTTCCGGGGGCAAACGTAACCGTATTTCCACTCGGCAGGAGAGCAAAGTCACTTCCTTGCGTTGCTGTGCTTGCTCCATTATCCAACGCAAAGTCGACCGATACGGTATTTCCGGCAGGCTCAGAAAGCGTCACGTTGATCGTTCCATCCACGTTTTCACCGCCCTCACTGGTACCCGCAGCGAACTGCACCGTAGGAGGCGTTTCGTCGTCGGTGAGTGTGAAGGTGAGCTCGGTTCCTGAAGCAGCCAGGGCACTGCTCACCGGATTGATGAGTTTGACAACCACACTTTCGTCGTTTTCACTAATGTCGTCTTCGCTAATTGCTAACTTTAGCTCAGCGGTCGTGGTACCGTCAGCACTGGAGAAATGGATACGCCCCGTGGTCATGGAGAGACCCTCCTGATATTCCGCATTGCCACCCGGATCGGATTCATCGACGATCGCAATATCATCTCCGGCCGTGGCCGTGCTTGTGCCGATGATCTCGAAGTCCACCGTGGTAAGTGGATCCTTGGTTGCCGCCTCTTCAGACGAAGGCATCGTAACGACAAAGGTCTCGATACGCGTCCCGCCTCCGCTTCCCTCGGACTGAGAAACCGACACGTCCGTGAAGCTCAGCTTACGTGGGTCGTCGTCATCATTGATGGAAAAGGTGACGTTATCGCTAGAGCCAATATCGGCGTTGGTTATGCCGGAAGCATCAAGTGCAACGTTGAACTTTTCTGTCTGCTCAACACCTCCATCGTCCGTGAGGTTGATATTGACAGAGGCAGTGCTGCTTCCAGCGGAAATCGTGACTGGGCTTGTCGTACTTACATTGTAATCTGAGGCGCTGGCTTCGTAAACCCCATTGACATTCCCTGTCCCTGAATCTTCGATGGTTCCCGAGCCATCGAGGTCACCGGTGTTAGTGAATGCAACACCCACATCCGTTCCGGAAGCACTGCTGTACGGGAGATTCAACTGCACTGTGAGCGATGCATTGGGCGAGGCTGTGGTGTTCTCAAATGCGTTGTCCGCCGTCGCTGCATCAAGGCTTACGACGCGTCGTCCAGCACCAATGGTCAGATAATTCCCATCGGAAAGCTCGACATTGGCCGTGTACGTGCCCGTACCATCATCCTGCAAGGTGTACGCAACGGGGCTGGTACTAAACGCATCCCCTTCATCCACAAACAAAAAGTATTCGTACGTGCCGTCCGAGCGTGCGGGTAGGTTCGCACCCTTAATCGAAACCGTGACTGTTTTTGTGGCGACCCCACTCAAGTCTACGCGCCATTCGCGAGCCATGCGCTCTACATTGGACGAGAGGCCGTTCACCGGCTCGGTGGCCTCGAAGCCAAAGGAGGCAGCCCCGCCATCGTTGTGACCAACAAACACGTAGCGGCTATCTCCACTGAAGCTGGAGGCGCTAACGTTCAAGATGCTGCTATTTGATGAGAGATGAGTAGCCGACGACGACTGGCGGCCAATTCCGGCCACATCGAACCCATAGATGCCGTCGTAGGCATACTTGTCCTTCGACGTCGTTCCAAAAGCAATATCGTACTTAGACGACAAGTAGTTTTGAACGACGAGGCGCTCGGCCTCATTGAGCACACGGTCGAAGACAATGACCTCCGCAAGGTTACCGTCCAGGTTGTCGCCTCCGGTCTGATCGTTTCCCAGTCGGTACTTTTTAAGGGCACCACTGGAATCACCTGAGGCGCTAATGACGTTGTCTCCAAACAAGCGCCCGTCGATGCTGCTGCCGTCGTGGGTAACGTCAAAGAAAACAAACGCGCCCTGACTGATTGACCCCCCTTTCCGCTCAGTCGACCCATCGTAGTAGTTCACGCCGTCTTTTTCCACGAAGAGACGGTTGTCTGCGCTACTGGCTGACCCGCCGTCAAACGCAGCCAAAGCACGACGCCCATTAGAACCTCCCGGGCCGGGGCCGACAGGGGTTACTGCATCATTGTTCCCAACAACGAAATAGGTCACTGTCCCGTCCGTTGCTGTCGCAAACGCACCAGTCATTTCATCGGCATCGGCC
This sequence comes from Salisaeta longa DSM 21114, assembly GCF_000419585.1. NCBI lineage: Bacteria > Pseudomonadati > Rhodothermota > Rhodothermia > Rhodothermales > Salisaetaceae > Salisaeta > Salisaeta longa. The sequence continues at coordinate 2,992,185 of NZ_ATTH01000001.1, read as the reverse complement.
TGGGTGAGGAATCCGTTTTGGCTATCTGGACCGCCAAACTCGACGGTCGGTCGCGAATTACGACCATTAGAACGGTAAATAGGAGCCGCATTATCGTCAGGCTGTTCAGCATTATGGCCATACCCCGAGGCATCGGGCCATGTGTTGACGAAGGCCCCGTCTGTGAGACCCGTAATGCTGCCCGCCCGCATCCAAAGTTGCAGATCGGACGTCCCATTATTTTCTCCCACGCCGCCCGGGCCCGTTTGCGCAACGGCAGCATGTGGAACGCTCAAATACAATGTCAGCAGACTAGCAACTGCCCAGAGGTACCGATGTAGCATAGAACCGTGGCTCCTGGATGGGTGCTTTTTTTACCTTACAGATGCAAAGTATAGGGCTCCGACGGCCTAGTTTCAACCGTTTGCTTAAAAATGTAGTCCTTACTGAGTATTTTACATACGTTGTTGGGTATATTTTACACCAATCGATAAAAGCAATGCTTTCCCACTTCTTTTATGCACCTAATAAACGCACGGACGCACAATGTCCGCGCGCGTTAGGGGCCGATTTCTTAAATTGCAGCGAACAGCGCATCGAATATGCTTCCGCGGTCATGACAGGCGGGGCTGCCCACCGCTGCAGTTTCCCCTCTGTCATACACTCGCTTTGGCCATGCGCGCAATTTAGCAGAACCATCGGATGATCTTTGGATGCGTGTCGATTAGCGCACTGGATACAGGCGGTTCTTGGTATGGGCTCATTAGGAGGGTATGAGCTCATTGGGAGACCATGATGATGCGTGTCGGGATGATTGCAGATTCCGCTGCGCTCACACTAGTGTCGAAGATATGGGCGTAAAGTCTTTCAGCTATCGGACAATTCCTTGTAGATATCAGACATCTGGTGCTTGGCTGCTCATCCCGGGCCGTATGTTGCGCATACAGGGCTGTGTAGGCGCATGCAGAGAGCACAGCGGCCGGTGCTACGGCCACTCCGCGCCACATAGCCCAAAGCGCCTGCCCGCCTACAGGGCCGACAGGCGCTTCGTCGTCCTATCATTGGGGGCGGCGTTCCTCCGCAGCGCATACCCCGCGCCGCCCGCGTGCCTACCAGCGGGCCTCGAAGGGCACCGACACCCCGACGCGCACACTTCGTCCGGGCGATAAGGCGTAACCCTTGTACGTGTCCAGGAAGTCGCGGTACACCGTATCCGTCAGGTTCTCGACGCCCACGCGCAGTTGCACGGGCACCGCGCCGAGCGCCACGGTAGCGCCGGCCCGCACGCTCAGCGTGGTGTACGCCCGCGTGGAGGCCGTTCCGAAGGGCGTACCGTCGAATTGCGCAAACGGCTCGTAGCGCCCGGCGGCATCAGAGGCAAAGACGTGGCGCACGCGCCCCTCAAGGTAGGCATCGCGCACGCTTGGGCCCAGCGCCGGCCGCCACCGCACAAACCCGCTCACGTTGTCGGCAGGCAGCAGCGGCAGCTTGTCGGTGGTGGCATCGCCGATGCGCGCGCCCGAACCGCGCAATAACGCGGCTTGCGCGCCCACCTGTAGCCACGGCTGCACGGCGCCCTCCACCTTGGCCTCCAGCCCCGGCAGCGTCGCGTCGGTCTGGCGCGCCTCGTAGATCGGCAGCCCGTTGGCGGCGGTCGCGCCGGTGTTGGCCAGGTAGATGTAGTTGGTGATGTAGTTGACGTAGCCCGTCACCTCGCCGGAGAAGCGCGCGCGGCTGACGCGCAGCGAGAGGTCAGCGCTGTAGGCGCGCTCGGGGTCGAGCGTGGGCGTGCCGCGCTGCACAGCCGCTACGCCGCCGTGCACGCCGTCGGCGTACAGCTCAAAGAGCGTGGGCGCCCGAAAGCCCATGCTTAGGTTGGAGGCTATCGCCACGCCGTCGGCGATCAGGTAGTTGCCGCCCAGCGCGCCCGAGGCGGTGGTGTAGGTATTTTCCAGCAAGTCGGGATCGGTGGTCCGCTCGTTGGGCACCGCCGTCACGCGGATGTAATCGACGCGCGCGCCGGCCGAGAGCTTCAGGTTGCCCTGCTCCCATTCCTCAAAGGCAAACACGCCCACGTTGGTGGTTTGCCCCGACGGTTGCAGCTCGGCGGGGCCGCGGGTGTTGGCGTCTTGCACCTGCACCTCGGCGCCAATGGTGCCGCTCAGGCCGCCCAGCTCGGGGTGCAGCGCCTCCACGCGCCCGGTGTAGATGTTGGTGAGCAGGTCCAGCGGATAGTCGTACCCGGTGTAGCCGCCGTTTGCGCGGATGTCGGCCAGCGTGGTGCCGCCGGGGGCCGCCTGCCGCAGCGCGCGCTGGTAACTGAGCCGGGGCTTGATCACAAACGGACCCGCGTGCACGTGGCCCTTCAACGCGACGTTGGTATGGGCGAGGTTTTGGCCCAGCCCCACCGGCGGCGGACTGTTGGGGGTGTCGTCGGCCGGACCGCCCACCGGAAGCAGGAAGTTCTGCCGGTTCACCCAGCGGTCGGCATAGAGCTGCACGTGACCGCCCGAAAATTCGTGGCCCACCTGCGCGTAGCCCGACCACTGCTCGAAGTTCGTAAACGGAATCTCGCCGGCATACTTCGGCGCATTGTACACGGGTGTGTCGTCGGGCGTCGTCTCAAAGAACGTCGCCACATCGGGCGTTTTGTAGTTATCACCCACGCGGCGCTCGAGCCCAACCCGCACGCCGGTCGCGCCCCGTGCGCCGTACAGCTCCACGGTGCCCACGCGTTCGTTGTTGTTCGTGTAGTACTGCGATCCCACGCGGCCGCCCACTAGGGTCTCTTCCGCATCGGCGGTGGGCGTGCGCCGGGTGATGATGTTGATGGCCCCACCTAGCGCGTCTGAGCCGTACAGGATGCTGCTTGCGCCGCGCACCACCTCAATCCGCTCGGCTTCGTTCGCATTGGTGTTCGGAAAGTGGCGCACCCCGAACTGGTAAAACTCCTGGGAGATGCCATCCGTGAGGAGCACGATGCGGTTGCCGCTTAAGCCGCGCAGCACCGGCTTTCCGGCCTGCGACCCCGTGGAGATCGACGAGACGCCCGGCACGTTCTGCGCCAGCAGATCGCCGAGCGAAGCGGTGCGCTCAACGGCCAAATTCTCGGGCGACAGCACGTCTACGTCCTGTACCGAGCGCAGCGTAGAGGTGGCCACCGCCGTGCCGGTAACTACCACCTCCTCCGCATTGATGATTTTGGGCTGCAGCGTAACGGTCAGGCGCGTGGGAGCGCCCGCCTGTAGCGTTACCGTCCGCGATGCCGTCTGGTAGCCCACAAAGCTGATGGCAACCGTGAAGGTGCCGGGGGGCAAGTTGTCGATGCGAAACGCGCCATCGGCCCCCACGGTCGTTCCGCGGTGTAGATCGGGGAGGGCAACGTTCGCGCCGGTGAGCGGCGCGCCGGCGGGCGTCTGAACGGTGCCTTGAAGGATAGCCGTTGGTTGGGACATGGCAACGGCGGGCCACAGCGCGCAGAGCGCGCAAAGCAATAGTGTGCGATACGACATAGAAGGTTCACAACCTAAAGGAGACAATCAGTGCAAGGCCGGAGGTGCCGCTACGCGAGCGGGGGGCCTCGAATGACAGGTTGTGTGTGCGGGGCCACGTGGGGGCGCCACGGGCGCTGTACCGGCACATGGCGCACTACAAACGTGCGCAGTGGTGCGGGCTGCTCCACGAGTGTGGCGGGCGCATGGCGCGTGGCGCACCAGTCGCAGTCGGGGTCGTGGACGTGGTTGGCGTCCGACGAAAACGATGCGCTCGTGGCCGTATGGGCCGCCGCGATGTGGCACGACCCCTCGGGGCGCGCTGCATCATGCAACGCGTGCGTGAGCGGGTGGAGCGCCGGGGCCAACCACCCGCCGCCCACAAAAAGTGTGAGCAACGTAAGCGCTATGTGCGATCGCCAGCGCTGCATACGTACCCTGAACGGAGGACAAGGACTCGATCCAGAACAATCACTGCACGGCTTCCTGGTTCCCCACGGCGTCCGCTGGCATCGCGCCGCCTGTTTTGTATGTTGTAGGTCCACTCGTTGCCTTAGCGCCCCCAACCGTATGCCCACTACCGCCATTCGCGCCGTCGATGTGTACCCGTACCGCCACGTAGACGACGGTCCGCCCGAATTCCTTCTGCTGCGCCGGGCGGCCGACGTGCCCTATGCCGAACAGTGGCGCATGGTGGGCGGGAAAATTCAAGCGGAAGAAACCGCGTGGGCCGCGGCCTATCGCGAGCTGAAGGAAGAAACCGGACAGGCGCCGATCCACTTTTGGGCCCTGCCCTCCACCAATCAGTTTTACGAGTGGCAGCACGACCGCGTAACCGTGGCGCCGGCGTTTGGTGCGGAAATTACGAACGACCCCGTGCTCAATCACGAACACAATGCCTTCACCTGGCTTCCGGTGCCCGAGGCCGCCGAGCGGCTGGCCTGGCCCGAGCAACAACGCCTCGTGCAACTGGCCGCGCAGGTGCTCCGCTTTGGCATTCCGCCGTCGCTCGTCATCTCCGACGCCCCGTAGACGCGCTTAGCCCTCTGCAGCCTCATCAATGGCCTGCCGGGCCGCCGCCTCCTCAGTGGGCGTTGCCGGACGCACGATGGCAATGGTGCGCGTTTGGAGCGCCGTGCGCATGGCCCCGTCACGTACCTCCGCGGGCGCCAGCGGCACCGTCGCCCCCGGCGCAATGGTGAGCGTGCGCGTCTCCAGACGCACCGTCACCGCGTCGCTTCCGTTGTTTTTGATCAGCATTCCCCGCCGTTTGCGGTCGGCCATGGTTGCGCGCGTGGGCTGCGTGTGCGTAAGTGGATTGCGGTTTCTTTCGTTACAACATATGTTGCACGCAGATTGATCGCTCCCATTGGTGATTCGTACGCAACATGCTGCATGAAGCCACCGCGCGGCTCGGCAAGCATCTGAGCGCCGTGGGGCGCGGCCTCCTCGACGTGCTGTATCCGCCGCGCTGCCTGCATTGCGGCGACCGCGCCCTCGGCCCCAAACGCCCCCTGTGCGCAGCGTGCCTTGAGGGGTTGGAGCGCGCCACCCCTACCGCGGTGCAGCGACGCCTCGACCGGCTGCCCGCGGCCACCCGCTGGCTCGACGGCGCCCACGCACTGTGGATCTTCGACAAAGACGGCCCGCTGCAGGCGCTGCAACATGCCCTCAAGTACGGCGACCGCCCGGCGTACGGACCGCCGCTGGGGCGCCTGCTGGCCCGCTCGTGCGCCGACGCCCTGGGGCCTGTGGCTGCGGTAGTGCCGGTGCCCCTGCATCGGGTGCGGTACCTGGAGCGGGGCTACAACCAGGCGGCGCGCATTGCCATGGGCGTTGCGGAAGAACTGGGCGTTCCGCATCGCCCGGAGCTGCTGCGCCGTCCGCGACCCACGCGTTCCCAAACCGGACTGGAGCGGGCCGCGCGGTGGGCCAATGTGGGCGACGCGTTTGACGCCCCGGAAGCCCTTGATGCTGCCGCGTACGTTTTGGTTGATGACGTGCTTACCACCGGCTCCACCGTCGCCGCCGCGGCCAAGGCGCTCAAAGCAAGCGGCGCAACGGCCGTGTACGCTGCCACCCTAGCGCTGGCCCGCACGTAGCCCGTGCCTCTGCGCGACTAGCCCGGAATAATCTCCAGGGCAATGTCGTAGTCCTCGGTCGTAAGCGTGATGGTGCGGTTTTCGTTCGCCAGGCCGTAGTCGGCGATGGCATCGGGCAGCGCCGCGTCGGGCGTGTCCATCTGAAAGAGGGCATCGGCCACCACCTGCCAGTCCTCGGGCGTCAGGTGCACCGTAGCTTCGCGGCCCTCGGCCACCATCGGGGCATAGTCGAGCACGCGGTTGAGATGATTGACGGCTTGCTTTACGTGCAGATTCGGATCCATAAGCGGCGTTCAGGTTTGATCATCGGTGTGCGTCTGGAAAACGAACCGTGCGTTTGGGGCGTTCCCCACAAGTCATGAGTCCATGGGTTGCGCTAGAACCTCATCACGATGCCGTGATGGCTCTACAAGGCCGCGGCAAAACTTTCTATCTTTAGTCACCCTTAGCATGAGACCCTACCTTGACTACCTCCGGGACATCTTGCAGAACGGCCGCCGGTCCGATGATCGCACGGGCACGGGCACCACGCGCGTGTTCGGGCGGCAGCTCCGGTTCGATTTGTCGGCGGGCTTTCCGCTGCTCACCACCAAAAAGGTATGGTTTAAGGGCGTGGCTGCGGAGCTGCTTTGGTTTGTGTCCGGCAGCCACAACATCCGGCCGCTCGTGCAACAGGGCGTGTCTATCTGGACCGACTGGCCCCTCAAGCGCTACCGCGAAGCCACCGGCGAGGCCCTCTCACAAACGGCCTTCGAAGCGCGCATCCGGGACGACGCCGATTTTGCCGCTACGTGGGGCGACCTTGGGCCCGTCTACGGTGCACAGTGGCGCGACTTCGACGGCGTCGATCAGCTGCAGCGGCTTATTGACGGGCTGCGCGCCACCCCCACCTCGCGGCGTCACCTCGTCAGTGCGTGGAATCCGCCCGCGGTGCCCGCGATGCTCCTGCCGCCCTGCCACTACGCCTTCCAGTGCTTCGTAGATGCGGGCCGCCTGTCGCTCATGTGGCAGCAACGCAGCGTCGACAGCTTCCTGGGCCTTCCGTTCAACATTGCCAGCTACGCGCTGCTCACGCACCTGCTGGCGCAACAAACCAGGTATGCCGTGGGCGAGCTGATTTTCAGCGGCGGCGACTGTCACATCTACGACAATCACCGCGACGCCGTACAAACGCAACTGACGCGCACGCCCCGGCCGTTGCCCACGCTTCGCCTCCCGGAGCCCGCGCCGCCCTCTATCGACGATTACACCCTGAGCGACGTGCAGCTCGTGGGGTACGACCCGCACCCGCCCATCTCCGCGCCCATCGCGGTTTGACCGTCGTGCGCGCTACGCGTGCTCGCTCGTTGGGGCCTGCGCAACCTCGACGCGCCACAGCCGATCGGCGATGTGTGCGATGCCGCGGCGCAGGTGGCGGCGGTAGGTGCTAAAGGGCAGGTCCAGAAATTCGGCGGCCCGTTCTTGTGTGGGCTGCGGGTCGAGGTAGGTGGCGTCCACCGCCCGGTAGTATTTTGCGGTCTTGGGATCGCTGCGGAGGGCATCGGCAGCCGCGTGGATGTCGTCGAGCAGGATTTCGGCCCGCTCCGCAACCGGTGCATCGAGCGTCTCGTGACGCGCCACGAGGCGCGAGCGCAATAGGGGATTGTCGTGCAAATCCGCCGGCCGCGCAAAGGTCTTGAGCGCTGCTTTCACCGCGGCGTCAAAGTCCTCGCGGCTCAGCACAAGCACGGTAGGCTGCGCCTCGGCGCCGGGCGTAGGCATCGACGGGGTGATGTTGCGGTCGGCCAGCAGCTCCAGCCAGGCCGCCGGGGGCACCGCGCGCCAGTCGTGACCAAACAGCCCGTACGTCACGTCGCCCACCGTTGCATCGGCGCCCTCCATGCGGTGCAGGTCGGCATAGGCAAACAGCAGCGCCCACTGCTCGGGGGCCGCGCAGGGCACCATGGTGTAGGCCAGCCGGGGCGTCGACAGGTAGTACCGCACGCGGTAGGCCGCAATCAGGCTTTGCACCGGCGAGATGTCCTGATACGCGTCCGCACTCATCCAAAACCGAAACAGCGTGGCGCGCTCGTCGGCCCGCAGCGGGGCCTCCGCCTGCAGATGCTCCCACGCCGCCGTGGCCACCGGGTCTTCGGCGCGGGCGTCGGGGGTGGTGGCCTCCAGGTGGAGCGGAAACACAAACCCGACGGGCGTGCCATCGGCCGCCCGAAAGACCTGCACGTCATCCGGCTGGTGGGCGCGCCAGTGGTCAAACACCGCAGCGCTTGCCTCGCCCTCGTGCGCCGCCACCATCCTCCGGAGGATCGGCCAGTCGTCCGGTTGCACCGCATCGCGCACGGGCGGCGGTTGCGCATTCCATTCCCGCCGCAGTCGCTGAAAGATGGGCTGCACCACCGGGTTGTGGCGAAACAGGAAGAGGTAGTCCATCAGCACGTGTTGCGCGTTTCGCGGGCCCGGGGCGTCGTCGGACGATTGCGTGGCGTCGTTCAGCCGTTCGAGGTATTGCGTACGGGCGCGGCGGTGCAAGTCGGCGAAGGCGTCCGGCGCGCGCCAGCGCAGATCGGCAATGACGGCAGTGCGCACCACGTCGTGCGGGAAGAGGCCGTTGGCGCCGGCGTCCATAAACGACAGCCCGCGCAGCCAATCGAAGAGGGCCCGCGGGTCGTCGAGGGTTGTGAGCGCGGTGAGCAGCGGCTCGGTGAGTCCGCGCACCAGCGCGCAGGCCTCCAGGGCCTTGCGGTGGGCGTCGGACGGGACGCGTTCCAGGAAGCGCTGCACCAGCGTCCCCACCACATCCGGCGCATCGACGGGCGCAAAGTCGGCCGTGGGTTGCTGTGTGTACGCATCGGCGGCCAGGGCCAAGGCCAGCGGATGCCCGTGCGCAAAGTCGCGGATGCGCGTCCGTACGGGCTCGGGCACGGCCCGCTGCTCCAGGTAGTGCTCGCTGGAAGCGCGTGATAGGTTGCGGAGCGCATCCACCCGCAACAGCGCATGCAGTCCCAGGTCGGTGCGCCAGTCGGCCGGGGGCCCGGCGCGGCCCGCGCACACCACGCGCCACGCGTCGGGGAGCTGCGGCAGCCACGTGGTACGCAGCCACCGATACACCGGCTGTAGCACCTCAAACGTGTCGATGAGCAGCACGCGCGGCGTGGCATCGGCCGGGGCGTCGGGCAGCGGCAGGGCGGCCTGCAGCGCCGGTACCGTGGGCTCTATGTGGCGGGCGTCAAGGTACTGCACCGGCACGCCACGATCGGCACAGCGGTACTGAAAGGTGCGCAGCAGCGACGACTTGCCCACACCGCCGGGCCCGTGCACCCACCACAGGTGCCAGGAGGCCGCCGACGCAAGCGCCGCCTCGAACGTCTCAAGGTACGACGTACGCCCCACAAACTGCTGCTCGTGTGCTTGGCGCATGCGCGCCGCGAGCGATTGCTCCATCCGGACCTCATGCATCGGTGAGCGGCTACCCCGCGCGTGCTGCAATTACCGCCTGCAACGTGGGGTTCCGATGCGCCGCGCAGGGCGCATCACGGAAACGTTTTGGTTCGGTCATGCACGCATTACACCCCGGCGCGGCGCACGTGCTACCTTACCGATGACGCGTTTTCCCAACGAGGTTTTCTGTTATGTCGTCTTCTAACGCTTCGCCCCACCCCGCGCACACGCCGACCGATACCTTGTCGCACTATGACAGCGCGCTGGAAGCGCTTCGCGGCGACATGTATCCGAACTTGCCCGAGGCGGTGCGGCAGCGCCTCATCCAGCACCTGCTCCGCAATCGTGAAGCGGTGCGGGCCCAGGCGTCCGCCGCGGCGGATGCCCCGGAGCGCACGGAGCCTACACGTCTTCGAATAGCGCCGCCGCCCGCGCCATATCCACATTGCCGCCGCTGATGATGGCGCCCACCGTTTGGCCCGGCGCCCCCACCGCACCACTCAGCAATGCAGCGGTGGCCAGCGCCCCGGTAGGCTCCACCACCAGCTTCATGCGGGTCCACAAAAAGTACATGGCCCGTTTAATCGCGGCCTCCGAGACGGTGACCATGTCGTCGACGTGCGCCTGCACCAGCGGAAACGTCACCTCGCCGAGCGATGGCGTGCGGGCGCCATCGGCAATGGTGTCGGGGTTGTGCACGGTGTGCAGCCTGCCGGTGTGAAACGACCGCGTGGCGTCGTCGGCGCGTGCCGGCTCTACGCCAATCACGGTGCACCCCGGCGCGCGCTCTTTGGCCGCAATGGCGCAGCCCGACAGCAGCCCGCCTCCGCCGCAGCACACCAGCAGCATATCCAGTTCCGGCACATCGGTCAGCAGCTCGTCGCCCACGGTGCCCTGCCCCGCCACCACATCCGGATGATCGTACGGCGGAATGATGGGCCAGCCGTGCGTGGTGGCTACGTCATCGGCCAGGGCTTCGCGCGTGGTCGCCTCGGGATCGTACGTGATGATGTCGGCCCCGTAGCCCGCGGTGGCATCCAGCTTTACGGTGGGCGCGTTCTCCGGCATGATGATGTGCGCCGCCACGCCCAGCTCGCGGGCCGCGAGGGCTACCGCCTGCGCATGATTTCCGGAGGAGTACGTGAGCACATCCGTTGCTTCGGTATCGGCCACCAGCCGCGTGAGTGCGTTGTAGGCGCCGCGGATCTTGAACGCCCCAGTGCGCTGGAAATTTTCGCACTTCAGCGCCACCGCCGCCTGCGTACGGGCGTCGAGCGTGCGCGACGTCAGCACCGGCGTGCGATGCGCGATGCCGTCCAGGCGCTGCGCGGCCTGCGCGACGTGATCGTAGGTTACCGGAAGGGCCATCAGGAGACGCGTTGTTGTGGAACGGGTTGAAACGATGCGCGCCTCCTTGATACCTATCATTGCATAGCGCGTTCGTTACGTTCTTATTCGGCGCTACTTTTTTCGGACCTTCCGCCCTAGCTTGACGGTGCAGCATACAGCCGTTCATCAGTATTTTTCTACCAACCAACTGCTGTGTTCTATGGCTGCTTCTCCTGCGCATCACTACCGCCGCTGGCAATGGCAGGCGCCGCTGGGTTTGCTGGGCGTTGGACTCGGCGCGAGCGTCGTTGGGCAAGCCACCATCAAAAAGAGCCAGCGCGCCCCCACGTGGCACTGGGTCGCCCTGGGCACCGCCGGCCTTGCTGCGCTTGGGGCCGGATTGAGCCTGTTCGGCGATGCCGTGAAGCACCGGGCGCTCTACGACGCTGCCCACACCGCCGATGAACCGCCGACCGGCGGGCATTGAGTCTTACAGCCGCCGTCGCCTATCTTAGCGACATCGCCCCTGCATTCCGTTTCATAGATCTTCTATTGCTTTGAGCTTAACGGTGGTAGCAAACCGCGTCCCCATTCGCGCAACCGACAACGGATGGGAAACGTCTGTTGGCGGCCTAACAACGGCTTTGCTCCCGGTGCTAGAGGAGCAGGGCGGCATTTGGGTGGGCATGGGCGAAGAGCCCGACCTGCCCGTGCGGCAGCCGTTTCCTGCCGATGACCCCGACTTTCTTGTGCGCCGCGTGCCGCTCACCGAGGACGAGCTCGACGGCTACTACTACGGCATGGCCAACCGCGTCCTGTGGCCGCTCTCGCACTACATGATCCAGCACCTGGACCTGCACGAGGGCTTCATTGAAACCTATCGCGACGTGAACCGGCAGTTTGCCGAGGCGACGCTCGACGAGAGCCCCACAGGCGACGACGAGGTCATCTGGATTCAGGATTACCACCTGATGCTGGCGCCGCGCCTCATCCGGCAGGAGCGCCCCCGCGCCACCATCGGGCATTTTTGGCACATCCCGTGGCCCGCGATGGAAGTGTACCGCATCTTGCCCTGGGCCCGCGAGCTACTGCGCGGCATGCTGGGCTGCGACCTGATTGGCTTTCACGTGGAGGAGTACGTGGAGAACTTTAAGGAGAGCGCCCGTGTGTTGTTGGGCGCCGAGGTGAGCGATCACGCCGTGCACTTCGACGGCCATACGACCCGCGTGGAGGCCCATCCCATCGGGATTGAGGTGGATCGCTTCGAGCAGATGTCCGAAGACGAGGTCGTCGTAGAAAAGGCCCAGAAGCTCCGCCAGCGTCTCGGTACCGAGCACATTGTCATTGGCATCGACCGCCTCGACTACACGAAGGGCGTGCTCTCGCGGCTGGAAGCCTTCGAGCAGTTTCTGGAGGAAAATCCGGAATACCACGGGCGCGTCAGCTTCTACCAGATTGCCACGCCCAGCCGCACCAAGGTGGAGTCGTACCAGCAGCTGAAGCGCGAGGTGGACGAGGCGGTAGGCCGCATCAACGGACAGTTTGCACGCGACAACTGGGTGCCCGTCAACTACCGCTACCGCACGTACACACAGTTCGAGCTGTGCGCCTTCTACCGCGCGGCCGATGCGGCCCTCATCACGCCCCTGCGCGACGGCATGAACGTCGTCACCCAAGAGTTTATCACCGCCACGCAAAACGGCGTGCTGATCCTTTCGGAACTGACCGGTGCGGCCTACCTGCTGCCCGAGGCGCTGCAGGTCAACCCCTACGACCAAAACGGCTTGGCGCGCTCTATTAAAGAAGCCCTGGAGATGCCCGACGCCGACCGCCGCGAGCGCCTCACCGGCCTCAAGCAGAGCGTGCGCGAGCTGGACGTGCATCGCTGGGCCCAGGCTTTTCTCTCATCGCTGACTGCCTAATGCTCCCGCTGTCATGGCTCCCCCGCCTGTACTTGCCGACCCGCTCTTTTTTCTGGATTACGACGGCACGCTTGCGCCCATCGTGGACGACCCCGGCGCGGCGTATCCGCATCCCGAGGCCCCGCCGGTGTTGGAGGCGCTGGATGCCCGCTACCCGCTGTGGATTGTGACGGGCCGCAACTTGCAGTCGCTGGCCACGCTGGTGGACATGCCGCTGCACGCTATTGGCCTGCACGGCGCGCAAGAGGGCGTTATTGGCGGCGAGATTCAGCGCCTGATGCCCGAAGATGCCGCCGCGGCGCTCGCGCAACTGCGCCGCACCGTGCCCGACGTGGCCGGCGTTGAGGTTGAGGACAAGGACGAGTCGTTTGCCCTGCACTACCGCCAGGCCGACGAGGACGAAGCCCGCGCCCGCATCGAGACGTGGGCGCGCGCCATCCCCTCGTTCCTGGAAGCCATCTGGGGCAAAAAGGTGGTGGAGCTGCGCCCGCAAGGCCTCAGCAAGGGCACGGCCGTCACGCGCATCGCCGAGCGCTTCCCCGACCGCCAGCCGCTGTACATTGGCGACGACGTGACCGACGAGGATGCGTTTGAAGCGCTGCACACGCTCAACCGGCCCACCTGCACCGTGAAAGTGGGCGCCGGGGAGACGGCCGCCACGCATCGCCTCGCTGACGTGCCGGCCGTCATCGACTACTTGAAGCAGTACGTGTCGGACTGAGGCGGGCCCCGATCGGCACGCCCAAGCGGAGCGCTGAACCGGCGCTCACTCGGTGGCGCTGGCGCTCTGCCCGCCAATCGTCTCCAGCAACTCGTTAACGGCCCGACGCAGCTGCGGGTCGTTGCCCTTGGCTTTCGCGTCCGGCGGGTTCGACACCATTACGTCGGGCACCGCGGGGCCGTGCTCCATGTTTTTGTTCGTCTGGTAGACGTACCACCCGCGGAACGGCATGCGCACGTACGAGCCGTCGATCAGGCGGGCGCCGCCGGTTGAGATGACCGCGCCAAACGTGGGCTCGCCAATCAGCGGGCCGTGGTTCAGGTTCTTGAAGGCGTGCGAGAAGATCTCGGCGTTCGAGTAGCTGTTGTTGTTCGCCAGCGCCGCCGTGGGCTTCGTCCATGCCGCAAACGGCAGCCGCTCGCCAAAGGGATAGTGCGCGCGGAAGTTGGTGTGGTTGGCGTCCAGGTTCTGCGTGGCCCCACGCGGCACGGTGTACGCGTGGCGGCGCACATTCAGCACCGTCATCAGGTAGTCTGTCGTCCAGCCGCCGCCGTTGTAGCGCACGTCGATGATGAGCCCTTCTTTGTTGTGGGCGTTGGCATAGAGCTCCCGCTCGAAGCGCTCAAAGCTCACCCAGTTCATCCCTTCAATGTGAATGTAGCCGAGGCGCCCGTTGGAATACTCTTCAACCAAGCGCTGACGTTCCTCCACCCACTCGCGGTACAGCTCGTCGTCGAGGTCGGCTGTGGGGCGGATGCGCACGCGGCGCGTGCCGTCATCGCCCGCCACGGTGAGCAGCACCTCTTCGCCCACGGTGCCATCAAGCAGAGCATACACGTTGGGCACTTCGGCCACCGATTGGCCGTTCACGGCCGTAATGACATCGCCCGCATACAGGCGGCTCATCTCACGATCGGCCGGGCCGCGCGGCACCACGCGTTCCACCCGCACGCCGTTGGCCACCGGCTGCAGCGCCACGCCCAGTAGACCGGTGTCGGTGTCGCCGGTCTCGGCGCGGTCGCCGGCGTAGTAGCCCATGTGGCTGGCGTTTAGCTCGCCCAGCATCAGGTTTACCATGTCGGCAAAGTCGCGCATGGTGGAGGCGCTGAGGGCCCACGGGCGATACTGTTCGCGGAGCGCGCCCCAATCATCGCCGTGAAACTCGGGATCGTAGAAGCCAAGGTTGAGCGCGCTCCACACTTCGCTGAAGATCTGTTGCCGCTCGGCGGCATGGTCGATCGTCATCTCGGCGCGGAAGGGCAGGCGCTCCAGCGCATCCTTGCCGGCCGGCACGCGCGCCAGTTGGCCGCGGCCGTGCACGAAGTATACGTGCTCGGCCGCAGGCCCAAGGCGCACGCCACGGGGCGAGCGGTCGCCCTCGGTGACGCGTGTCCGCTCGGTGCCGTCCCACTTAATGCGGTACAAGTCGACATCGGTGTCGTAGTCGCCGGTGCGGCCGCCCTGCCCGGCGACGAAGTAGATCGTATCGCCGTCCTTGGTAAAGACGGGGCTGCTCTCGTTGGCAGGCAGCGCCGTCACACGCACCATCCGTTCGTACAGCCCTTCAAAGTCGATTTCGACCGTCGGCGGGGTGTCGTCCGCGGCATCCTTGGCAGCGTCGCCTTCGGTTTTTTCCTCCGTGAGCTCCTGCCAATCGCGCTTGGTCTTTTCCCAGTCCTCTTCGGTGAGCCACGCGAACCAGACATCGCGCGAGCCGCCGCTGCGCTCCGAGACGAACGCGAGCTTCGAGCCGTCCGGGCTCCACACGGGCTGATAATCGCCGCGCGGGTGCTGGCTCACATTCACCGGCGCCCGCGAGCCGTCGGCCGCGTGGATAAAGATGTCGTTGTTAAAGTTGAGGTTGGGGCGCGCATAGGCCAGCCACTTGCTGTCGGGGCTCCACGCCACACGCTCCGGGGCCGACCAGCTGTCCACCAGCACGGTCTCTTCTCCAAACCCATCGGCGGTAACCGGTGCCGTAAGCAGCTGCGCCGCGCCATAGCCCGTAAACGAGCCGCGCCGAAAGGCGATACGCTCGCGGTTGGGCGCAAGGGCCAACAGCCGCTCGTCTTCGGGGGTGCTGGTGAGGCGCGTGACGCGGTGGGTGAGCGCTTCGTACAGATCGGTCGTTTCGGGATCGGACGAGGCGAGGCGGTACACGTCGTACTGATCGCCGGCGCGGTCGGATACAAACGCGAGCGTCGAGTCGCTCAGCCACGTCACATCGCGGTCGCGGTAGGCATGCGTGGTGAGGCGCACCGCCCGCGATTCCTCGGGGTCAAGGTCTTTGACGAAGATCTCGCCGCGCACCACAAACGCCACCTGGTCGCCATCGGGCGATACGGCATAGTCGCGCAGCCCGTTGGTCAGGGTCTCCTTGGTGGTGGGCAGGTAGCGGTAATCGGAGGGGACGGTGATGTTCAGGCGCTCCGGCGCGCCGCCCACATCCATGACGTACACGCTCGTCGCGCGCTCAAAGGCGATGCGCTGGCCATCGGCACTGGCGGAAAAGGCGCGGACGCCGGTGTCGGTAAACGTCGTGATGGCTTCGGGCGCGCCCTGTGCGGCGCCGGCGTCGGTCAGGGCCAGGCGGTGCACGTTGTAGGTGCCGGTGCGCTCGCTGATAAAGAGAAGCGTGCGCGGCCCCGCCCACACCGGGGCGTAGTCGTTATGCGGCTCGGTGGTGAGCTGCTGGTAGGTCTCGTTCTGGGTGTCGTAGATCCAGAGGTTTTTGTTTGCCGGGCCGGTGTAGCCTTTCTTGGTGATTCGGTTGGCGCCGCGGGCGATGGCGATAAAGCGGCCGTCGGGCGACATCCGCGGCATGTAGCCCACCGCGTTGAGCACGCGTTGGGGCGTGCCGCCTTGTGCCGACACGCGGTGGATCTCGCGGGCCCACTCGGCCTGCACAAACATCCGGTCGGTGGAAAACAGCAGCGCGCCGTCGGGCGTCCAGCCGCCCAAGGCATCGGTGGCCTCGTGGTAGGTGAGGCGCTCGGGGCGGCCGCCGGTGCTGCTCATCACAAACACGTCGTCGTTGCCGTAGCGGTCGCTGGTGAAGGCGATCTGGCTGCCGTTGGGGCTCCAGCGGGCGTGGGCATCGTATGCCTCGTGTACGGTGAGGCGTTGGGCGCGGCCGCCGGTGGCGGGCACCATCCACAAATCGCCCTGGTACGACACCACCACCGATTCGCCATCGGGGCTAAGGGCCGGAAAACGGACGAGCGGCGTATCGTCTTGTGCGGCGGCCGCGCCAACCGTGCCCAGCAGCATCGCACAAACGAGAAGCAAACGACGAGTCATAACAGCAAGCAAGCGTCTGGAGAGAAGATCATGAAGTAACGTAGGGCCTGTCGGAAGCGGGTGCAAGCGTGCGAGCCCGCTGCGTTACAAACGTCACATAGGCGTTGCGAAGCTCAGCAGGCGCTACGCAAGGGGCCTCCACGCGGTGCGCGCCAGGGCCAGCGTCTGCCCGTCGCTGGGCCGCACGATGGCATGCGTAAAAGCTTGAGATTCCGCAGGCGCTGCATGGCCTTCCACCGCATCCCCGGCCACCGCTTCCGCCTTAAAGTGGAGCTCCAGTGCCGTGCACCGATGCCCGCGCAGGTGCGCCACGGGAAGCGTCTCAACGGCCCACTCGGCGTAGCGCACGTTGTTCACGTGGTCGTTCAGGTCGAGGTCGTGGTAGCGCACCCGGAACGCCCGGCGGTGCGGCGGCGCAGACGGCACGTTAAGGGAGGCAAACGACGGCGCCACGGGCGGCTCGCGGTCGGGCGGCGTGAGGGCGTGCAGGGCCGCCGGCGGGCGCACCGGACGCCGCTGCTCGGTGTCGATGACCAGCCACGCGCTCGATCCCGCCGCCAGGCGGTCGCCGGTGGGGGTGCGCAGGATAAATTCGCGGGTGGCGTACGCGCCGTCCAGGCCAGAGGGCCAGGTCGCTACCGCAACTGCGTCGCCGGCACGCGGAAGGCGCTCGACGGCGATCTTAAAGCGCGCCATCACCCAGGCGCGGCCCGCGGCCATCAGATCCTCCATGGCCACGCCCAACGCATCGGCGTGGTGCCCCGCCGCCTCCTGAAAGATGTTGCTCAGCGTGAGCACCGAGGCCGTGCCGCGCGGCAGCACCTGGTGGGCATACACCGGAAACGATTCGCGCCAAACGGCAGGGGCATCCGTCATAAGCAGTCGCAGGGGGCGGTGATGGCAGACGGCGGACGGCTCAGGCTGCCCAGCAGGGCCGGGCCCTCGGCACCCGTAACGGCGGGTACGTTGGTCGCCACGCCGTTGCACCACTCGTGCGCGAGCACCGCAAAGCACAGCGCCTCCTTGGCGTCCGGGTTGATGCCGTAGTGCGCCGTGGTGTGTACGGGGATCGGAGAGAACGCATCGCGCAGCATCTGCAGGAGCGTGCTGTTGTGCACGCCGCCGCCCGAGACGATGAGGGCGTCGGCAGCATGTTCGGTACGCAGGAAGCGGGCATACGCCTGATACACCGAGGCGGCCGTGAGCAACGTGGCGGTCGCGAGGGTGTCGGCATCGGAGAGGCCGTGGCGCTCCTGGTCGGCGCGCACCCGCTCGACAAACGATGCGCCAAACGTTTCGCGGCCGGTGGACTTCGGCGGCGGCTCGGCAAAGTAAGGATGCGAAAGCCAGTCGGCGAGCACGTCGTGGTTCGGCGTACCGGCGGCCGCGTGCTGTCCGTCGGGGTCGTAGGGCGCGTCAAACAGACAATCCGCGAGTGCGTCAATGACCATGTTAGCCGGACCGGTGTCGAAGGCGCGCACGTCGCCAAGCGCGCCGTCCGCTGGCAACAGCGTCAGGTTGGCAATGCCGCCCAGGTTCAGCAGCAGGCGCGTCTGGTCCTCCGACTGAAACCGTGCGTAGTCGAAATAAGGCACCAGCGGTGCACCCTGACCGCCCCGCGCCATGTCGGCGGTGCGAAAGTTGGTGAGCACCGGGCAGTCCAGAAGAGTGGCTAGCGTGGGGCCGTCCCCCAGTTGCAGCGTCGCCCGCGTGGGCACCCCCGCGCACGGCGCAGCGTCCGGGACGTGCTGCACCGTTTGCCCGTGGCATCCCACAACATCCACCGCCGATCGTGGAACGGATGCGTTGGCCAAGAGCGCGTCCACGGCCTCGGCATAGCCCCGGGCGAGGCGCACATTGAGGCGCGCAAGGGCGGGCACCGCAGACGTCTCGGGGGCTGATTGTTCGCGGATGCGCTGTTGCAGGTCGATAGGGTAGGGCGTGTGCGCAAACGCCAACGGCTCGACGGTGAGCGCGCGCCCCGTGCCGGCAATGCGGGCAAGCGCCGCGTCAATACCATCTAGCGACGTGCCACTCATCACTCCAACAACGAGGCGCTCGGGCGGCGGTGCGGTCATGCATCGGCCTCGTCATTTTCTGCACGTTCGCGCATTGTAGCCGCCTGCTCCAGGTGCTCGCGGGCGCGGCCCGGCTCCTGCGAAGCCAGCTTCACATAGATGCGCGCCGCCTCCTGAAACTGCCCCTGCGCGGCGTAAATGCGGGCGAGCGTCTCCGAAACCAGATCGTCCGACGTGTCGGTGAGGTCAGGCTCGGGCAGGTCCTTCAGGTCGGGATTGGGCGTGATGCGTGCCGCTTCCAACTCCTCAATGAGACGGTCCAGGTCGTCGGTGCCCACATCATAACGCGGGGCGTCGGGGAGCTCCTCCTCCAGCGCTTCAAGTGTGCGCTGCGGCTCGCTTGTGCGACGCGCCTCGGCGTCGGCCTGGGCACGCAAGTCTTCCAGTCCGCCCTCGGCCGGGCCACTCAGTGGATCGTCAGCACTATCGCCAGCCTCCGGTTCCTCCGAACCCGCTTCATCATCGGCCGCCTGTGCATCTGCGGGATCGAGGCGAGCATCGTACAGTGTCTGCGGGGCGTCGGCATCGGCGGTGCCGTTGGCCGCCCCGGGTGCTTGAAATTCGTCGGTGGGCGGGCCCTCCGGCGCATCCGTTTCGAACTCGTCGGTGGGCGGATCCTCGCGGGCGTCGGATTCGTCGTCGGCCGCCTGCTGCGCGTAATGCCGCACCGATGCCTTGCGCAGCTGATGTTCCTCGATGGGCGTATCCCCCAGCTGATCGAGCGTGCGCCGACGTCCGCGGGCGATCACCGGACTGGTGGGCATCAGGAAGTACGCCTGTTCCCACGCGCGCAGCGCCAGGCGCCACTGCTTCGTCGACTCGTACGCTTGCGCAAGCAGCACGTGGGCGGTCAGATGCGCCGGCATCTCATCCACCTTGGCTTGCAACTGGGCAATGGCCTCCTCAATGGCATCGCGCTGCAGCAGGGTAAGCACCTGTTGAATATCCGAAACGGCCATAGTCACCAAGCGGATGCCGAAAAACAAACGGGGAAGTTTACATAACGTGCTGACCCGCCCCAACGTTCGGGCTATGCTTGCACGGGGGCGGTGGATTGCTGCACGGCGCGCACCTGCTGAATGTTGGAGACGGTAATCATTGTAAACCCAGCAGCAAATAGGGCCTGGAACGGCACAGCCGCCCACTCGCCCAGGCCCAACGTAACGCCGAGTCCCATGGTGCAATAGAGCGCAAAGGCTGCTTCAATCCACACCATGGGCGGCAGCTCCGAGATCGCGTAGCGGCTCGTCCACCAGCGCCGGGTGTTCGAATCGCCATACTTTGGCGTACGGACGAACGCCGTCTTTTTGCCGCGCAACGCTTGCCACAGGGCCTGCGTGTTGCTCAGCGCGAGCCCCATGCTGCCCGCCATAAACACCGGAAAGAGCTTCAGGCGCTCCACCCAATCCGGATAGAGCGCGCGCTGGGCAAACAGTTGCGCAAGAAAGAACCCCACAAACCCGAAAAGGCCAAAGCCCATGATGCCGAAAAACAGCTCGCCGGGCCCGTAGCCAATGTTCTTCAGAAAGAGCAGCGGCGCATGCGTAAGGGCCGCCAGCACGATGAAGGGAAACGCGAAGTGCGCCGTGAGGTGCATGGTGCCTTCCGCCTTAACGCGCAGCGGCTGGCCCGACGACCACAGGCGGCCGGCCATCTTCAGGGCCGTCTCCACCGCGCCCTTCGTCCACCGGAATTGTTGCGTACGGAGCGCGTTGATGTCGGCCGGCAACTCGGCGGGCACTTCAACACGCGGGCGGTACCTAAAGCGCCAGCCCTTGAGCTGTGCCCGGTAGCTCAGGTCGAGGTCTTCGGTGAGCGTATCGTGCTGCCAGCCGCCGGCGTCCTCGATGCACGCCTTGCGCCAGATGCCGGCCGTGCCGTTGAAGTTCATGAAGCAGTCCGACTGCTCGCGCACGTGCTGCTCGATGGCGAAGTGGGTATCGAGGCCAAAGGCCTGCACCTTGGTGAGCAGCGAGTCGTCTTGGTTGATGTGGCCCCACCGGGCCTGCACCATGCCCACGTCGGGCGCGTCAAAGTGCGGCACCATCTCGCGAAGGAACGTGGCCTGCGGGAGGAAGTCGGCATCGAACACGGCGATGAGCGAGCCGCGGGCCGCCTGCAGCCCGTTGGCCAGCGCCCCCGCCTTGTAGCCGGTGCGGTCGGTGCGGTGCACGTGCGTAATGTCGAGCCCCTTCGCTTGCCAGTAGGCCACGCGCCGGGCCACCCGCTGCTTGGTGTGATCGGTCGAGTCGTCGAGCACCTGAATCTCCAGCCGGTCGCGCGGATACTCCAGTGCCGCACAGGCATCGATGAGGCGCTTGACCACCTCGGCCTCGTTGTAGATGGGCAGCTGCACGGTAACCACCGGCCAGGTGGCATCCGGCGTGGGCAGCGCGTCAGACACCGGCACCGGCCCATCCGTTGTGCGGGTGTTCCAGGCATGATGCAGCGCCAGCCACAGCAAATTTCCACCATATAGGGTTAGCACGCCAATCGAAATGGCGTAGAGGGCCGGAATGACGGCCTCCAAGACAGCAAGCATATAAACGATACGCTTTCCAAAAGGGGTTCGTGCCTTAACCTATCAACCGTTACCCGTAGAACGCAAGATCAATTCATGAAAGAACGCACCATATCTGTGATTTACGCGTGCGCCCCCGATGAATTACACCTTGGAACGTGACGACTGGCGCGCATAACGGAATCGTTAGTCGGCGCCGCCGGAAGCGGAAAGCGCAGGCCCCAACGGCAGATCCACCGTAACGGTGGTTCCGTGGGCCTCGGTGCCCTCGATGGCCAGCGTACCGCCGTAGATATTCACGGCCCGCTGCACAATGGTGAGGCCAAGGCCCGATCCCGGGATCTGCTCCACGTTTTTTCCGCGATAGAACGGCTCCAGGAGGTGCTCCTGGTCGTCTGAAGCAATGCCGTAGCCATTGTCTGAAACCGTCAGGCGCAACCGTTCGTCGGTTTGTTGCAGCGCCATGCGCACCGTCGTGTCGTTCGGACTGTACTTCAGCGCGTTTTCTGTCAGGTTGCTGGCAATGTAGTAGAGCAGGTCCGAATCGGCGGTGATGGTGTCCTGCGCGGGCCCCTGAACCTCTAGCCGGCGAACGGCGGCGTAATTCAGCGACAGGTCGTCCATCAGGTCCTCCACAAAAGCCCGCCATGCCACCGCGTCCCACTTTGGCTCGGCATGTTTGGCATCGAGGCGGCTTGTGGTAATCATGTCGTCCATGAGGCGCGACATCCGGTCGACCTGCTTGCGGATGCGGCGCAGGTATTTCTCGCGCTTTTCGGGGCCCCACTGCTCAAAGTGCTGTGCGATCATCTCGGCCGAGCTGCGGATGGTGGCCAGCGGGGTTTGGAATTCGTGCGAGACCATGCTCACCAGGCTCGACTGCAACCGGCTCAGTTCGCGCTCGCGGGCCAGCGCCTCCCGCGTTTGCTCTTCCATCTGCTTGCGCCCGGTAATGTCGTGAAGCGTTCCCACGTACTCGCTGGGCGCGCCCTCGCCCGTTTGGACCGGCTGTAGCACAAACTGCACCCAGCGGGTGTCGCCCTCGGCCGTGTACAAGCGGGCCTCGCGCTGGGTGGCCCGGGGGCGCTGCGGAAACAGCGGCGGCGCCGTGTCGGTGGGCGGGTCGAGGTAGTGCTGCAGCGGTTGGTGGAGCGCTTCGTCCGTGGTAAATCCGGTGGTGCGCGGCCAGGCATCGTTGAGGAATGTGAAGCGCCCCTGCGCATCCACGCGAAATACCACGTCGTGTACGTTTTCCACGACGGTACGATAGCGGGCTTCGCGCTTGCGCAGCACCTCCTCCGATCGTTTGCGCTCCAGCGCATTGGTAAAAATATCGCCCAGCACGCGCAGCACCATGATGGTGTCGTCGGTCCACGTCCGCTGGCGCTGTACCGCATCGAAGCCCACAAACCCGGTCAGTGCGCCGCCGCTCGTCATGGGCACCACCACAAGCGACTGAATGGACTGGGCCTGGAGCACCTCGCGGGTGGCTTCGGCTTCGGGCGGCAGGCTCTCTAGCGACGTGAGGTGGATGGGCTCCAGCGTTTGTAGCCGCTCAATCCACCACGGCAAGGCATCGAACGGAAGGTCTTGCAGGTTTTCTTTTTCGGGCGAGACGCCCTCGGCCACCCACTCGTGGGTGTTCGACATGCGCTCGTGGGCCGCATCAAGCTGAAAGACATAGGCACGATCGGCGCCCACCACGGGACCCACGCGCCCCAGCGCCTCCTCCACGAGCGCGTCGGTCGCCTCGGCGGGCGTCTTGATGAGCCGCGTGGAAAGGTCCACGACGAGATGCTCCAGGTGAATGCGATAGCGCAGGTTGGCTTGCGTGCGGCGCCAGTCGGTCACGTCGCGCACCACGGTTTGCGCGGCGCGCTCGCCTTCGTACTGGATGGGCACCGAGTAGGAGGAGACGCGCCGGGTGGTGCCATCGAGCGCATGCAAAGCGTGCTCGTACGGCGCGGTGGGCTGCCCCGCCTGAATCTTTTGGACGCGCTGCGCGAGCACGTTGGCGGTGGGCCGATCGACGAACGACAGTACCGACCGGCCGATCAGCTCTTCGGGCGCTTCGGCCCCAAAGTAGCGCGCGCCGCTGTCGTTGATGTAGCGGATGGTGCCCTGCACCGTGATGAGGATGGGCGCCATGTGATTTTCGACGAGCCGTTGCCACCGGGCTTTGCTGCGCTCCAGGGCTTCTTCCTGTTCGCGTCGCTGCGTAACGTCTCGTCCGGTGACCACCAGCTCGGGGCCATCGGACACTTCCGTCTCGCGCAGCCGGCCGCGCAGCTCAATCCACCGGTAGCGCCCATCGGCATGGCGCACGCGCACTTCCAGTTGCACGTTTTCTCCTTTGAGGGCGGCCTGCTGACCCTCGCGCACGCGCTCGTGGTCGTCGGGGTGCACGAGCCGCAGCGTGTTGGTGCCAATCACGTCTTCCGGCGCGTAGCCTAAGACCGACCGGATGGAGGGCGCCGTGTAGCGACAGGTGCCGTCTGCGCTGTACACCGATAGCAGGTCGGTGACGTGCGCCAGGAGATCGGCCGGCGGTTCGCCCGACGGCTTCGTTGGCGCTTCTTGGTGTTGCAGGGCCAACCCCGCAGCGGCCGCGCCGCAGGCCAGGAACCACGCCTCAATGCTGTGCGCAAGTATCTCAATCATGGGTGCGGGTGTTCAAGTGAAGGCCCAAGCACAGGCTACGGCTGCGGGACTTCGATCCGGTAGGTGATGGTCACCTCCACCCGGTCGCCGCTCGACGGAATGCTGGACGGGTCGGCCACTTCAAGCTCCAGGTAACCGCGGGCAGGATCTTCCTGCAGCACGCTGAGGATGCTTGCATCCAACACGCGAAGCTCCACCTGCGCTTCGCTGGAGAGCGGGCGCTGGCGGGCAATGTGCGGCCCATTGGGGCCTTGCAGGTACACGTTGGCACTCGTTAGGTACGGAAAGACCTTGGCGGTTGACTGGTTGGAGATACGCGTAAGCACGACGTTCGACACTTGCGCGGCCACGATGTCGCTCCGCCGAAAGCCGTACTGGGCGAGAATGTCGCCGAGGTTGTCGCGCCCTTCCGAAAGGGCTTCGATGACGCCCTGGCCGTTTACGTCGTCGGGCGTGTAGCGAAAGGAGTACGTGACCTGGGTGGGGTTCGACGGGTCGTTGAGCACGATGGTGTTCGTGTCTGGCACGTTCAGCCCGCCCGCGTCGCAGCCTGCCACGAGTATTCCCAATAAAAGTGCAAGCGTCCAGCGTACAATGGGCATTTTCATAAGCGAAAAGGTAAGAAGGCTACAGGGCATGTACGGTACAGGCGCCGTGTGCTGCGGTATTGTCACGCAACGGCTGCGCATCAGTTGCTGTTCAGAAACGCACCGGCTTTAATTTTGCGCTTCAGCTGGAGGAGCGCACTCAGACGTTCCTGCAGGCGCCGCACCTCTTCGGGGTTGGTGGTTTGGTACGTTGTGGCGCGGCACGCGTCGATGGCTTCGTCGACGCGGTCGAGCTTGAGCAGCTTCATGGAGCTGTTGGCGGCTTCGGTCGGATGTTCGTTGAGGCGGGGTACGCGCACATCGCGCGTCGACCAGTTGGCCGAGGGCTCGTGCTCGTCGGCCAGCACGGCGGTGGCGAGCGACTGCAGCTTGGGGCCAAAGGCGCCCTTTGCAAACCGATCGGTTTGGACGTCGCCCGCCTGGTACATCTCCAGCAGGTGCCGCGCCATCGTGCGCGGCGGGCCCTCGGTAAACTCGCTGAGGGCCAGATGGCTCATCACGTGCTTGATGAGCGGCGCACCGCCTTCGAGCATGACCCGCAACAAAATGTGCTCCTCGGGGCGCATGGTGCGGTCTTCGGCCGGCGGGGCATCGGGGCGTTCGCGCGACGACGTACCGCCCGGCCCCGACGATTGCTCGCGCGCGGCCCGCCGCTGTTTGGTGGAGTGTTGCTCCTCACGGGCGTTCTCCATCATCCGAAAGAGCCCCGCATCGGGCACAGCAAGCACGTCGCTGGCGCGCTGCACGTACTCGCGCCGCAGGTTCTCGTCGTCAATCTTTGCGATCGACGTCATAATGGCACGTTGCACGTCCACGCGGTCCTCGGGCGTATCGAGCCGGCCCTCGCGCTCGGCGCGGTCGTACAGAAACGCCGGCAGGTCTTGGCGCTCGGCGGCCACGTAGGCCCGAAAGGCGTCGGCCCCTTCCGCCCGCACGTACGAGTCGGGGTCTTCGCCGTCGGGCAGCTGCACAACGTAGGCGCCCAGCCCCTCGTCCAGGATGAGGTCGAGGCCGCGCTCCGCCGCGCGCGCGCCGGCCGCATCGGCATCGTAGAGCAACAGCACGCGCTGCGCAAACCGATCCAGAATCGAAATCTGCTGCGCCATGAGCGCCGTTCCGCATGTGGCCACCGCGTGCTGAACACCGGCCTGATGCAGGGCGATGACGTCGGTGTAGCCTTCCACCACCAGCACCTCGCCCACGTCGCGGATCGCGCGTTTGGCCTGCCGGAGGCCGTAGAGCACCTTGCTCTTGTGGTACACGTCCGTCTCCGGCGAGTTGATGTACTTGGGCTGGTCGCTGTCGCGGTCCAAGACGCGCCCCGCGAAGCCCACCACTTTTCCGATGTGCGAGAAGATTGGAAAGATGACGCGGCCGCGGTAGCGGTCGTAGTGCCCGTCGCCCCGCTTGCGAGGCAACACAAGCCCAGCGTCTTCGAGTACGTCGGGCGCAATCGACGCCTCGGCCGCCGCCTCCAGCAGGCCGTCCCACCGGTCCGGCGCATAGCCCAGCCCAAACCGCTTGATCGTTTTCGGCGTGAAGCCGCGATCCTTGAGATAGGCGAGGGCCGGCTCCCCCACCGCTGTTTGCGTGAGCTGCTTGTAGAAGTGCCGCGCCGCAAAGCGCAACGCGCGGTAGCACGCTTCCTTGCGGTTGGCCGCCTCGGGGTTGCGGGTGTCGTCGGGCAGCGGGATGCCGAAGCGATCGGCCAGGAGGCGCACGCTTTCCATGAAGCCGACGCCTTCTATCTCCTGCACGAAGCGAAAGACATCGCCGCCGCGCTGGCACCCAAAGCAGTAGTAGAGGTTGTTCTGCGGATCGACGCTAAACGAGGGCGTCTTTTCGTTATGAAACGGGCACAGCCCCTTGTAGCGCGATCCGCTTTTCTTGAGGCGCACATAATCGCTCACCACCTCTACGATATCCGCAGCGTGGCGTACCTCGTCGAGGGTTTCGTCGGGAATAGCCATGGCGGCACCTCCTGCGCCCGTCCCCAATCATCGCTACGCCTGCAGGGCCCGTGCGGGGGGCTCGGCGGGCGGCAGCACCTCCGCCTGGCTCTGCTCATCCTCCACCGGAGCCATCGGGGGTTTGTTGGAGCACTGGCACGAGGAAAGGCCCATGGTAAGTACAAGCACCGTAAATACGAGCAGTCGTTTCATCGACAAAAGGGGCTACAAACGAGAGAAGCACGAAGGCACCGGAGCGCCGGCGTTACGTACCGAGACGCTCGCCTGTAGATCCGCGCGTTACGCCGTCCCTGGCGGCACGTCGTCTGGCGTGAGCTGCAGCCAATCGCGGGCCGCGAAGTACCACTGCGCATGCGCCTCGGGCGAGTCCGGCGCGGGCGCCCAATCGTAGCGCCACTGCACGTGGGCCGGCAAGCTCATGAGGATGCTCTCGGTGCGGCCGCCGGTTTCCAGCCCAAACTTGGTGCCGCGGTCGTACACAAGGTTGAACTCGACGTACCGCCCGCGCCGAATTTCCTGATAGGCCCGCTGCGCCTCGGTGACCGGCGTGTCTTTGCGGCGCTCTACGATCGGTACGTACGACTCCAAGAACCGCCGGCCCGCCGCCCGGCTGAAAAAGAACGTACCCTCGGGATCATCCCGCAGGTAGTCGTAAAAGATACCGCCCACGCCACGGGCTTCGTCGCGGTGCTGCAAGTAGAAGTAGTCGTCGCACGCGGTTTTAAACGCGTCGTAGTCGGCCACGTCGTCGTGCGTGTCGCACACCTCTTTCCATACCCGGTGGAAGTGCTGCGCGTCTTCCAGGTGCGGGTAGTACGGGGTTAGGTCGGCCCCGCCGCCAAACCACTGGTCCACCGGATCCATCAGGTCGTCGCCCAGGGCAAAGTACCGGAAATTGGCGTGCACCGTGGGCACATGAGGCGATCGGGGATGGATGACCAGCGAAAGCCCCGTGGCAAAAAACGGCTGCTGCTCGACCTCGAAGGCCTGCGCCATGCGGGCGGGCAGTTCGCCCCGCACGGCCGAGGTGTTTACGCCGCCCTTCTCAAACACGGCGCCGTCTTCAATAACCGCCGTGATGCCGCCGCCTCCTTCGCGATGCGACCAGCGCTCTACGTTGAACGCGCCGTCGGGGTCTAGCCCCTCTAAGCGCCGGGTAATGCGCAGCTGGAGCGCCTCCACAAAGCGCTGCATGCGGTGGCCCATTGAGATGTCGGTGCGGGGCTCCTCGCGCAGGTCGTCTACGCGGTCAAACGAGTCGGTCATGGTGGGGCAGACATTGCTCAAGCTAGTGGACTTCATTCACGAACGTGATGCGACAGGGGTTCGCGTGCTCATGCGGGACTGCGTTGATGCCCTTTGAGAGCAAATCCCGGGACGTGGTGCCAGGATGCGCCCCACAGGGGTTCATGGCCAGCCGGCCGGTGCCCTCGATTCATAGGGGGAGGATGGACCGTGTGTGCAGCTACGACCGCTCGTCGCGGTAGGGGTGCAACAACAGGTAGTAGAGCAGATTGTCGGCAAACGCGGTAGACTGCGTCATGCCGACGTGGTCCTCAAAAATCATGGTGACGTTTGACCAGTCGATGGGCGATACCAGATAGGGCTGCCAGGTACCATTCACACGTTCGTCCATCAAGGCGCTGCTACGAAGCACCGTGCCATCGCCCGGCGCGGTGCCGTACTTTTTGAGCGCCCCGGTCTGCCGATTGACCGTGAGCGTCTGCAGCGTAGGAAGCGCATCGCCGGTGTAGAGGGCCATTTGCACCCCGGAGGGACGCGTAGCGGTGGTGTCGAGCGATCGGTAGAAGCGGCGCGCACGGCGCAGTGACTTCTTCAGGTGGTTGAGCGCGATGGCCCGGCGTTCCTTGCGGCGCTCCACCTCGGGGAGCAACTGTTTAAGCACACGGTCTTGGGCCGGGTCGGCCAGCCCCCACTGCATGTGCACCCAAAAGTCGTAGCTAAGAATCGAGTCTACGGCGATCGACGGATCGCGGGCGTCGCGGAGGGCGCCGTGCCGGCTTCGCGGCAGCAACTGATACGCCGCAGGCATCGTGCCGAGCAGGGCGGCCGGATACGTGGGCGTCACCGGCGAGAGATCCTTCCCATGAGCCATTTCGTAAAGTGCCTTTGCTGCTCCCGCATTGGGCGTACCCACCAGCGCCACACGATCCACCTGTTGGGCCCCGGCCCAGTTCAGCGTCGGCAGCGATCCGTCCCTCGGAAGGTCTTGCGCCCCGTAGCGCAGGTAATACCGCAGCAACAATCCGCCCATCGAATGGGCCACGATGTCGAACTGGATGTTGGGATCCGTCACGCCATAGCGCTCCTTGTACTCCTTGCGTAGGTAAGCTTTCTTCTCCTGAATAAAGGCATGCAAGCGCTGGGCATTCTCCACGTTGTCGCGGCGCCAGTCGTAGGCAAACTGGAAACAGGTGAAGTGCTCTGCTCCATAATTCACCTCGTTGAGAGCCCCCGAGGCGTCGCGGTATCCGCCAATCCCCAGAGTGCGCATAATGTTGACGTAGGCCCCTAACTTAATGGGGAGCCCCGCCACACGAAGCCGGATAGACTGAAGCGCTCCATTGGCATACACGCTGTCGGTAAGCTGGCGCAACGATTTTCCTCGCTGCATGGGGAGCGCCAGCAGGCGCGCGCCGCGGGCTTCTTCCGGGTTGGCATATTCGCCGGTAAATGCGCCCCATACCGTGGTACCGGAGGGCGCGTGCGTAAGCTTCGATCCGAGAATGCCCGGAATGAGAATGATAGGATTGCGCTCGATGCCGTGGTACTGCGCGGCACGGTCGTACAGCTGATTCAGATCCGGGCGAGGCCGGCTCTGGCTGCAGCCCGTAAGACCCAGCGCCAACAGAGTTCCGGCAATTGCAAGAACGCCGGTGTGCCACCTTGCACGCATCGCACTCCCTTCTGTATTCAAAACGTTGGTACACTGCTTAGGAAGAACATACAGCCTAGCTCACCTTGCGGGTTGGCCCATAGTCGGCCGTCAATAGAGACGTTCCTGCACGCGGCGGTAGATCCATGCCACCCCTGCGCCATACGCTGCAAACGCTAGCACAGCCCCAAAGTGCTGCAGCACGCCTAATCCGGCGGTATCTACGGCGGGCTTGATAATTTGAAAGCTGAAAGCGTACAGCCCAAGGCCTGTTACAGCCCCGAACAGTATGGCACGGGCTGTGCTGCGGCGGTGCACCTGCCAGCCAATGCCGAGGGCCGCGCCCAGCGACACCATGACATGAATAAACAGCACGGGAAGCCATAGAGAGGCCTGGCCCAGGCCGGGCTCAAAGCCCAGCACCGTCGGGATGAGATGCACCGGCCCTACCGGCGTTTCGACGCCAGCGGCTTGCAAACCATATTCGACGCCGCAAAACGCCACACCGCCTACGAGGCCAGCCGTGGCCGCGGCCCGTATGCTCAACTGACGGGCCGCATCGTTGGCGTTTGTGCTGGAGTGATCGCTGGTTGGCCGGGCTGCTGCTTTGGATGTCGGCATGATGACGGCACGGGTCAATGCACGTTTCACTAACAGATTCTTCACGTCTGTAGTGTGTGCATCTCGGCAAGCGTTACGCGCCGCAGACTTTATTCCATTGTGCGGTCAAGCAGGTTTATCGCGACAAGTACAGGTCCTTCATCTCGTACGGCCGCTGGAAGTGCGCGTCGGTGAGTTCGTCGACAAATGCGATGGCCTCGCCGGTCGACTTCATCTCGGGACCCAGCTCCTTGGGCACCTCCGGAAATTTGTCCCACGAAAAGACGGGTTCCTTGAGCGCGTAGCCCGTAAGCGACGATTCGAGCAGCCCCTGCTCACGAAATCCTGCCAGTTTAGCGCCCAACATCACCTTCGTAGCGATGGCCGCGATGGGCACGCCCGTGGCCTTCGCTACAAACGGTACCGTGCGCGAGGCCCGCGGATTGGCCTCAATCACGTACACCTGCTCGCCCTTCACCACAAACTGCGTGTTTAGCAGGCCCTTTACTTCCAGCGCCTGTGCAATCTGCGCGACGTAGGTGCGTACCTTCGCCTCGGCCTTCGGGTGCAAGCTGTACGGCGGCAGCACGGCCGTCGAGTCGCCGCTGTGCACGCCGGCCGGCTCAATGTGCTGCATGATGCCGGTGATCCACGTCTCGTCGCCGTCGCACACCGCATCGACGTCAAGCTCAATCGCGTCTTCGATGAAGCGGTCGAGCAAAATCTCGTTGTCCGGAAAGAGGTCCAGAATGTTTTGCACGTACGTGGCCACCTCCTCACGGTTGATGGCAATGCGCATGCCCTGCCCGCCCAGTACGTAACTGGGGCGCACCAGGATGGGGTAGCCAATGGATTCGGCGGTCGCGACGGCCTCGTCTACCGTGTGCGCCACGCCGTACTCCGGGAATGGAATGTCGAGGTCACGCAGCACGCCGGTAAACTTGCCGCGGTCTTCGGCCAGGTCCATCGTAGGATAGCCGGTGCCAAAGATGGGGATGTCTTCGGCATGGAAACGCTCGGCCAGCTTCAGCGCGGTTTGCCCGCCCAACTGCACGATCACGCCGTCGGGCTGCTCGTGGTCGATGACGTCGCGGACGCGCTCCCAAAAGACCGGCTCAAAGTAGAGCTTGTCGGCCACGTCGAAGTCCGTCGATACCGTTTCGGGGTTGCAGTTTAGCATGAGGGCCTCGTAGCCCATCTCGCGGGCCGCGCGCACCCCGTGCACGCACGAGTAATCGAACTCGATGCCCTGCCCAATGCGGTTGGGGCCGCTGCCCAAAATGAGCACCTTCGCGCTATCGGTTGCAACGCTCTCGTTAGCCGTCTCGTAGCTGGAATAGAAGTACGGCGTCTCGGCCGGAAACTCGCCCGCACAGGTGTCGACCACCTGGTACGTGGGCTGTACCTGCAGGCCCTTCCGATAGGCGCGCACGGCATCTTCCGTCACGTCGTCGGTGACGAGGTAGGCAATCTGGGTGTCCGAGAAGCCGTGTTGCTTGATGCGCTGCATGAAGGCCGCGTCGATGGCTTCGAGCGCGTGTTCGCGGATGCGATCCTCCAGCGCCACCAGCTGCCGGATTTGGTGCAAGAACCACGGGTCGATCTTGGTGATGTCGTACACCTCCTCGACGCTCGCGCCGTAGCGGAACGCATGCCGGATATGCAGCAGCCCGTCCCAGTGTGGACGCTTCAGCCGCTCGCGCACGGTGGCGCGGTCGGCGTCGGCTCGGTCGGCGCCCAGGCCGGCGTAGCCAATCTCTAGGCTCTGCCATGCTTTTTGCAGGCTCTCGGGGAACGTTCGCCCGATGGCCATCACCTCGCCCACCGCTTTCATCTGCGTCGTCAGCTCCTCGTCGACGCCCTCAAACTTGTCAAAATTCCAGCGCGGAATCTTTGTGACGACGTAGTCGATGGCGGGCTCGAAGCAGGCGCTGGTCGAGCCGGTAATTTCGTTCGGAAGTTCGTCGAGCGTGTATCCGGCGGCCAGCCGGGCGGCTACCTTTGCAATGGGGTACCCGGTGGCTTTTGACGCGAGCGCCGAGGAGCGGCTCACCCGCGGATTGATCTCGATGACGATCATGCGGCCGGTGCCGGGCTCAAAGGCAAACTGAATGTTGCAGCCCCCGGCAAACGTGCCAATGGACCGCATGGCCTTGATCGCTCCGTCGCGCATGCGCTGGTACTGCTTGTCGGTAAGGGTTTGCTGCGGCGCCACCGTCACCGAGTCCCCCGTGTGCACACCCATCGGGTCGACGTTTTCGATGGAGCACACAATGATGACGTTGTCGTTGGCGTCGCGCAGCAGCTCCAGCTCGTACTCCTTCCAGCCAAACAAGCACTCCTCGATGAGCACCTGGTGCACCGGCGAGAGCTCCAACCCGCGGGTCACTTTCTGCTCGAACTCGTCGGCGCTCCACACGATGCCGCCGCCCGAGCCGCCCAGCGTGTACGACGGCCGAATGACCACCGGCAGCCCGCCCAGCTCCTGCGTGATTTCTTTGGCCTCCAGCAGACTCTTGGCGGTGCGGCTGCGCGCCTGATCCATGCCAATGGTTTCCATCAAGTCGCGGAATTGCTGGCGGTCCTCCGTCATCTGCACCGTGTCGATGTCCACGCCCAGCACGTCAATGCCGTGGGCCGCCCAAAACCCTTCGTCCTTCAGGTCTTGCGCCAGGTTCAGGGCCGTTTGTCCGCCCATGGTGGGCAGCACCGCGTCGGGCTGCTCCTCGGCCACGATCTGCTTGATCGAGTCGGGCGTGAGGTCGCGCAGGTAAACCGCATCGGCCGTCATCGGGTCGGTCATGATGGTGGCCGGGTTCGAGTTGACGAGCACGACCCGGTAGCCTTCATCGCGCAGGGCCCGCGCGGCCTGCGTGCCGCTGTAGTCAAACTCGCACGCCTGGCCAATGACGATGGGCCCGGAGCCAATGAGCAAAATCGTGTCGATGTCGGTCCGCTTGGGCATCTGCTAGAGGATTGAATTCGCGTGTGATGAATGCTCGTGCAGTGGGTCGAAAAACCGGCGCGCGTCGTCACCGCAAGCCGAACGTAAGCGGCAGAGTCATCTGCGTGGGCACCGGTTGATCGTTGTACCGACCCGGTTCAAATCTTGACTTTAATAAAGCTTTTGTTGCAGCGTTGTCTAACAACCGATGCGCAGAATGAACGATTACTGGATTCGTCGGCTGCCCTTCGGGCGAAACGACAAAACGAATGCGTACGACTCCTTCGATACCGTACCGCCGGGCATACGTGGGATAGCTCAATTTTCTGTAGATGGCCATCACCCCACCAATGGGCGCGGGCGGTGTATCTATATCGTTCTCGGCGTACACCGTGTCGTAACGGACATTATACCGGTCAGCAAATATCACTTTCGGATCATCTTTGCGGCTTACATTCGGTCCTTTCCAACACGCACTCAAAAACAGAATCGTCAGAATGTAAAACGGAGCGCACCGCATGAGGTCATTGCGCATCGGCTTTCCTTGTACATTTGTAAAGGGATTGATCATAGCGTCCCAACATACATGACAAGTATGTTTCGTGCTGCGCGGGCTCCGAGCGCTCAAGGATTGAACGCACGTGTTCTGGATGCCCGTGCAGTTCGCCGAAGAAAACCGGTGCGCGCGTCGTCACAACAGTTCGAAACTGACCGGCATTGTCATTTGTGTGGGCACCGCTCGACCGTTGTGCCGACCCGGCTTAAAACGAGACTTCAAAATAGCTCGTACGGACGCCTTGTTCAGCGTCGGATGCACAGGCCGAATGATCACCGGATTTGTCGCCAAGCTCTCCGGAGAAACCACAACGCGCACATGCACCGTCCCCTCAATTCTATTCTTCCGAGCCTCCGAGGGATATTCCAAGTTTTGGTAGACGGCTTTCATACCGCCTATCGGCGCAGGCGGTGTATCTACATCGTTCTCAGCGTACACCGTGTCGTATGCGACGATGTATTTGTCAGCCACTTTCCATGAGCGGCCCGACGTCTGACGCGCGTTGTTGCTCGCCGTACACGCACTTACAAACACGATTGATAGCATGCAGGCCACGCCAAGCAGCTTGTGATTGTTGGTCATTGTTCAGCTTTGCAAAGGTGTAGGAGGCTTGCGTATGTCCGGAGCCTGGCTTTGGACGGCTACTGCTAGATACTTTCCGCTGGGCTGCAGCATTTTAGGCGTCGCCTGAAAGTCCTTTAGGTTGGCTACCTAGGCAGCCGCTGGCGCTACGACGGGTCTGCCGGGCCGGCGGGTTGCTCCACCGCTTCAATGAGGTCCAGAAATTCGCCGAACAGGTAGTGGCTGTCGTGCGGACCGGGCGAGGCCTCGGGGTGATATTGCAGCGACAGCCCGGCAAACTGCTTAAAGCGCAGCCCCTCAACGGTCTCGTCGTTGAGGTTGCGGTGCGTAACGCGGGCTACGTCGTCGCCGATGCTCTCTTCTACCACCGCAAAGCCGTGGTTTTGGGTCGTTACCTCCACGCGCTGCGTGTCGAGGTTCTGCACGGGATGGTTGGCGCCCCGGTGGCCCACAAACATTTTGTAGACGTCGGCGCCGTGCGCTAGCGCCATCAGCTGGTGGCCCAGGCAAATGCCAAACACCGGCGTGCCGCTCGCACACGCCGCCCGCGCGGTCTCAATCGCGTCCGGCATCGCGCGCGGATCGCCGGGGCCGTTCGACAGAAAGAGGCCGTCGGGCTGCCAGGCCTGCACCTCGGCAAACGGCGTCTCGCCGGGCCATACGCGCACGGTGCACCCGCGGGCCGCGAACGAGCGCAGAATGTTTTGCTTCACCCCAAAGTCGTACACCGCAATGCGCGGCCCGTCGCCTTCGGCGTAGGTGTACGGCGCATCGACGCTCACCCGAGACGCCAGCTCCAGCCCTTCCATGCTGGGCCACGCCTGGGCCTTTTCCACCAGCGCCGCCTCGTCCATTTCCGTTGAGGAGATGACGGCGTTCATGACGCCCTTCTCCCGGATGTGCCGCACCAGCATCCGCGTGTCGACACCCGTGATGCCTACCAGCTCGTATCGCTTCATGAACGCATCGAGCGTCTCGGTGGCCTGCGGGTTTGAGGGGTCGGCGGTAAACGACCGCACAATGAACCCGGCAATCATCGGGCGCTCGGCCTCCATGTCTTCGTCGCTCGCCGCGTAGTTGCCAATGTGCGGGTACGTCATCATCATGAGCTGCCCCGCGTACGACGGGTCTGTCATGATCTCTTGGTAGCCGGTCATGCTCGTGTTAAAGCACAACTCGCCGCCGGTAAGGCCCACGTGTCCAATGGCCGTGCCATGTACAACGGTACCATCGGCAAGGGCGAGCGTAGCAGGGGGAGCGGAAGAATCGTGGGAAGCAGCAGCGTCCTGAGGCATAAAAAGCGGGCAGTTGGCAGCAGAACCGATAAAAACAGGCATAAAAAAACCTCCCCATCAACGAATGGGAAGGTGGAAAACGACGCGGGCGGCGTGCCGCATCGGCGTCTGATCCGATGGACACCCGTCGCCGGGGGCCGTATGCCGTAACGTGGCGTGCACAGCAGGGTGCAGGTTTGTTCAATTTCTCTTCGGTGCTGAATGCAACGCAACCGTCATGGTTTCGTAATTTATGCGGGCTGCGTGAACCGCGCATCAAAAGCGGATAGAGGATCTGCGCAGTCGCCTGTTTCTCGCTGCGCTGTCTTTTGCGTTGTTGTGCCATGCCGATGCGCCTTCGATACCGGCTGCGATTGCTTGCGTGCCTGGCCGGCGTGCTGGCCCTGCTGATTGCCGCCGTGCGCCTGTGGCCTGCGATGCCGCGCCAGGCCTCCACCGCCGATGCGTACAGCACGCGCGCTGCGGAGGTGATCACGCTGCAGGACATCCCGCCCACGCAGCAGCCCCAACAGCTGCGTCCGCCCCCGCCGCGCCCCCCGCGGCCCGTGGTGGTACCCAACGACGTCATCATTCCGGCGCGCACCGACTTCGACGATACCATTCCGGCGGAGCTCTTTGGCACGGATGCGCGCGCCCAGCGGGGCGATGACGGCCCTACAGCGGCCCGTACGCGTCCAGACGTCGGCGCGCGTCTCCTTCGCGCCGTACAGCCGCGCGTGCCCAACGACGTGCTGAAGCGTCTCCGCGCGCGGGTCACCGTGGCGGTACACGTCGACAGCCTGGGACGCGTGGAGCGCGCTGCCATCATTCAGCGGTGGCGCTGGTCGGCCGACGCCCGCCGGGCCGTGCCGGTGCAGCAGCTGCCGCCGGTGATTGAGCGGGCCGCGCTGGCGGCGGCGCGCCGCGCCTACTTCCGCCCGGCGCGCGCGAAAGGCCGGCCGGTACCTACCGAAACAACGCTCACCTTTGTGCTTGGGGATTCGTGAGATTTGCGTGCAGCCTTGACGAACGGCCGCGCAACGGCCTTCTTGGTACCCCTCGTTCGTTTCCCTGCGCTGCTTCCTTCTATGATCTCGCTTGAGCACATTGGCATTGCCGTGGATGACGCCGCGGCGGTTCGGGCCTGCTACCGCGACCTGCTCGGCGTGCTGCCCTACAAAACCGAGACGGTGGACGTCCAGGGCGTGCGCACCCATTTCCTCGCGGCCGGGTCGGCCAAGCTGGAGCTTCTTGAGGCCACCTCCGACGATTCGCCCATCGCGTCCTTCCTCGAACGACGCGGGCCCGGCATTCACCACCTTGCCTTCAACGTGCCCAACGCGCAGGCCGCGCTCGACCGACTGCGCGACGCCGGGTACACACCGCTCAGCGACACGCCCCAGCCGGGCGCCGATGGCAAACGCATCTTCTTCCTGCACCCCAAGGACACCCACGGCGTGCTCGTTGAGTGCTGCGAGGAGGCCGCGTACACGCCCGACCAACACACCATTCCGTTTCGCGACACCACGCTGGCCGCGTACACCGCCGGCGCGCGCCACCTGCCGCCCCTGCTGCTACTTCATGGCGCAGCCGGCTCGGTGGAAACCGAACTCGCGGGGCTGATCCACCGCCTGGAGGCGCATTTTCGGGTGGTGGCGGTCGACTTTAGCGGCCACGGGCAGTCGCCGTTTGCCAAAGCGCCGTTTGGCCCCGATCTGTTTGTGGCCAACGCGCGGGCTGCGCTCGATGCCTTCGACATCGACACCGCACACGTGTTTGGCTTCTCGATGGGCGGCTACATGGCGCTCGAATACGCCTTCCGCCACCCGAAGCGCGTACGCCGGTTGGCCATGCACGGCACCACCGTCAGCTGGGACGCGGCGCTCGTGCGAGGGATGCAGCGCCGCTTGCGCCCAGACGCCGTTCCGAGCCCCGTGGCGGCATCGCTCGACACCGCACACACCGACTGGCGGCGGCTCTTCCAAACCATGCACGACTGGGTGCCCGCCCTGCCCGAGGCTTCCGACACGATGCAGGCTCATGCCCAGGCGCTACGCGTGCCGGCGCTGGTGAGCGGCAACGACCGCGACGATCTCTTTCCGCTACGCGATGTGCTTGCGCTGCACGATGCCGTCCCGGACAGCCGTCTGGCGGTGGTGCCAAGCGCGCGCCACGGGTTGCAAAACGGGCCCACAAAGCTCCTCGCCGACGTGCTTGTGGACTTTTTCCAGCCGACGCCTGCGCCGTAAACCCTACACGCGACCTCGCACCACGCCGTCACTCGCCCGCTTTTTGGAGGCGCGCCCACACGGCCGCGACGTCCTCGGGCCAGTCGGCGGTGAAGGTGAGGTGCTCGCCGGTCGCGGGATGTGTAAATCCGAGGCGGTGCGCGTGCAGCGCCGGATGGGGCATGGTCTCGAACAGATTGGTAAAGAAGCGCCGGCGGGATCCGCTTTGCGTTCCGTAGCGCACGCGGGCGCCGTCGTATTTGGGATCGCCCAGCACGGGATGGCCCATGTGGCGGGCGTGTACCCGAATCTGGTGCGTGCGTCCCGTTTCCAGCTGAAAGCGCATGTGCGCCACGTGCGTGAGCGCCCCGATTGTCTCGTAGTGCGTGGTAGCGGCCTTTCCGTCCTCGGGCGGCACCACAGCCATGCGCTGCCGGTGGTTCGGGTCGCGGCCGATGGCACCGGAAACTGTGCCTGCAGGCGGATCGGGACGGCCCCAGACGATGGCGTGATAGACGCGATCGATGGTGTGGGCCTTGAACTGTGCCGCCAGCGCGCGGTGCACCGTATCGCGCTTCGCCACCACCAAAAGGCCCGAGGTGCCCTTGTCGAGCCGGTGCACAATGCCGGGCCGCACCACGGGGTGGTTGGGGCGCGCGGGCAGGGCGTTAACCATCGACAATCCGACGTCATCGGCAGCCGCTTCATCGTCCGGCGCCACCGAGGCCCCGTCGACGTGATGCAGCAGCGCGTTCACGAGCGTTCCGCTGCGATGGCCCGGCGCAGGATGCACCACCATGCCGGCGGGCTTGTGTACCACCAGCAGGTGCTCGTCTTCGTACACCACATCGAGCGGAATGGCCTCCGGATCGGCGGAGAGCGGGGGCGGCTGAATGAGGCGGCACACAATCTGGTCGCCGGGCTCTACCGGGTACGACTTTTTGACGTCGGCACCGTTCACCTTCACGTGGCCCTGCTTGATGCTGCGCTGAATTTTGGTGCGCGAGGCCTGCGGATAAAACCGCGTCAGGTACTTGTCGATGCGCACGGGCGTAGCTTCTGTGGGCACGGTCACTTCCACGACGTTGCCCGCGCGGGTGACCTCGGCGTCGTATGCGGTGGGGTCGAACGCGTCGCTCATGCGGCTTGGGGAATCGATCCGTAGAGGGCGCCGAATTTCTTGCGGACATAGGCGAGCCAGGGGTCGGCCGTAAGGCCCTCGCCGGTGGCATCCTGCAGCAGCTCCTCGGCCGTGCGCCGCCGCCCGTGCCGGTGGATATGGGTGCGCAGCCATTCCAGGATGTGGCTAGTCTGCCCCTGCGCCACCTGCGCTCTTACGTTGGGTATGTCTCGTTCAATGGCGTCCCACAGCTGCGTGGCCATGAGCGTGCCCAGGGCGTAGGTGGGAAAGTAGCCAAACGCGCCCATCGACCAATGCACATCTTGCAGCACGCCGTTGGCATCGGAATCGGGCACGACGCCGAGGTACTCGTCCATGCGGGCGTTCCAGGCCGCCGGCAGCTCGTCTACGGTCAGGCGCTCCTCGATGAGGGCGCGCTCCAACTCGAAGCGCACCATCACATGCAGCGGATAGGTCACCTCGTCGGCCTCCACGCGGATAAGCGACGGCTCCACGCGGTTGATGGCCCGGTAGAACGCCTCCGCCGCGGTGTCCGCGAGGGCGTCGGGGAAGGCCGCTTGCGCTTTGGGGAAGTAGTGCGTCCAGAAGGCGCGGCTGCGGCCCACCATGTTTTCCCAGAGGCGCGACTGCGACTCGTGCATGCCCAGCGATGCGCCCTCGGCCAGGGGCGTACGCGCCAGGTCGGGCGACAGGCCCTGCTCGTACATCGCGTGCCCCGCTTCGTGGAGCATCGAGAAGAAGGCCGTGGGGAAGAACGACGTATCGTACCGCGTGGTTACGCGCACGTCATCGATGCCAAAGGCGGTGGTAAACGGGTGCGCCGACTCGTCTTGGCGGCCCCGCGAAAAGTCGTAGCCGAGGTCGGCCATCACGGCCTCGCCAAACGTGCGCTGCTGCGCTTTGGGAAAGGGGCCATGCACGGGCGACGCATCCAGCGCGGGCGCCGCGGCGATGTGCTCCACGATGGGCACCAGCGCGCGGCGCAGTGCGCCAAACGTATCGACGAGCGTAGCAGTGGTACAGCCGGGTTCATATTCCTCCAGCAGCGCATCGTAGGGCGTGTCGTCGTAGCCCAGCTGTTCGGCTTTTTCGATGTTGAGCTGCACCAGCCGCTCCAGGTGGGGCGCAAAGGCCTCAAAGTCGTCGTTGGCACGCGCCTTCTGCCACGCTGCCTGCCCGCGGGCCGCGGCTTCGGAGAGGCGGGCCACCAGGTCGGAGGCCACGGTGCGCTCGCGTTCATAGTCGCGCCGCACCACACGCACCAGGTCGGCATCCAGCGGCTGCGTAGCCGCCGCCTCCGCCATGTTGAGGAGCGCGCCGGTGGCATCGTCCACGAACAGATCGTGCGCGAGCGTGTGCAGCGTGCTCAACTGCTGGGCGCGCCCCGATTCGCCTTCCGGGGGCATCCACGTTTCCTGGTCCCACGCCAGCACGGCCGCCGCGTGCTTCACATCCTCAATTTTCGCAAGTCGCGTGCGGAGCGCTTCCAGTGCATCGCTCATATGCCACACCTCTATCCAGTCACCAAAAGAACGAGACGCTGCCTACCGGAGGCGGTCCATTGACGCCACCAGCTCGATATCTTTCTTGATGCCGCGGCGCGCCAGCACCAGCAATCCGTATGCAACAATGGGGAGGGCAAGCTCGGCTACATTCGGCCACAAAATGCCCTGCGCGCCCTGAACGGCAAGACCGCCGGCAAGGAAGAGGCCGCCGTAGAACGCACCAGCCAGCACAATCACCAGTACCTGGACCCCCTGCACGGCTTGCAACTGCCGTTCACGGTTGGCATAAAGCGCCACGCAGCCCACGGCGCTTAGTGCGGCAAGCCCCGAAAGGCCGATGACGGTTGGAGTAAACCACGCGAGCGACACGCCGGCATCGAAGTTCAAGAAGGGAAGGCTAGCAAGCGCCACGGCCGCCAGTACCAGATACACCGATTGGATGCGTTGAATCATAGCTGCTTCGTGAACGTCCGTTGGGGAAAGACATACCGATTGAACATAGCGAAAGCCCCGCCACAGCGGCAGGGCTTTCGGTTGTACGTTCCACCATCGATACCGATTCGGTTACGAGCCGGGGCTCGCCGGAGTAGACGAGTAGTTAATACGCAGCGTCCCCGCTTCACGGAGCTCTTGCTGCACCTCGTTCACAACCTCCATCTGCGACCGCCGATCGACCTTCATCGACACGATCAGCTTGGGCTGCTCCTGCAGCTTCGTGTACATGATCTGCCGGATGGCTTGCTTATTCTCAATCAGGGCATCATCAATCTGGATGGCCGTTTGGCCCTGGTTTTCCCCTTGCTTGATCGGCCCAATGTAGAGGTACGAGATCAGCCGCTTTTGGTCAATCTTTGTGAGGGCCTCGGCCGCCGGGAGACGCGTGCGCACCTTCAAGTTGGTTTCGCGGAGGACCGTCGAAACCATGAAGAAGATGAGCAGCATGAACACGATGTCCGGGAGGGAGGCCGTTGATATTCCCGGGGACGTGTCGGTATTGCGAGACTGAAAATGTTCAGACGCCATAACGTAGTTGGTTGGTTACGTCGTATGCAGGAGACAGAGAAGCGCGCAGAGGCTTAGTTGCCCAGATCCGGCTCGGCAATCGAAATGTTCGCGCCAATGCTTTCACGGATCACGTTTTCCTCTCCCGGCTCCAGCGATGCACGATATTCTTGATAGCTCGGATAGGTTTTCTGCAGGACCGTCTCTCCATTTGGCAGTTGGCCGGTGCGCGCCACCTGGCCCCAGATTTCGCGATACGCCATCCACACCTCATCAAGAACCTTGATGTAGGTTTGGTAGGTCGTCTTTGCATCGGTCTTGATGGAGATCACCGC
The DNA here is from genome assembly GCF_000419585.1 of Salisaeta longa DSM 21114. NCBI lineage: Bacteria > Pseudomonadati > Rhodothermota > Rhodothermia > Rhodothermales > Salisaetaceae > Salisaeta > Salisaeta longa. Next base: position 2,951,005 of record NZ_ATTH01000001.1, on the reverse strand, counting down.
GTCCGAGGGACTCACGGCATAGTCGGGTTGCTTCCCGTAGTTGAGCACGTGCCGACGCACCTCCCCACGAATTTGGGCAACGCTCGCCGGCTCCTCTTCAATAAGCACCTGGCCTTCGGCGTTCACCAACACCTTGAGCATGTTACGCTCTTTCACCGGTGGCGGCTCCTGGTTTTGTTCCAGCTTTGGCGGGAGCGTCATGCCAATGCCGGTATCCACGTTAATGGTCGTGGTTACCAGGAAGAAGATGAGCAGCAGGAACGCGATGTCGGCCATAGAGCCCGACGGAATCTCCGCGTCGCGGCGCTGCTTGTTGTCGTCTTTAAAAAATCCAGCCATAACGTTCAGGGTTGCATCAAGAAAACCAGAGGGGCAAGGGCTAGGTAAAGAGCCCGCGTATGCCGGTAAAGAGGAGCCCCAGGAGGCTGAGTCCGAACATTACGAGAACGGTCATGATGCCCGCTTGTGCCCATGTGGACATCGTAGCCCCAAGGATGGCCAGCAGGGCGACGGGAATGGCCATGATAAAGACACCGAGGGGTTCGGCGCGGCCCTGTAGCAAGCTCCGCAAGCCAGCGCCCAAAATGGTAACAGCGCCCAAGCCCACCAGGATGATGGCGGCCCAGATGCAAAGGTAAAGGATGGTGTTGCCACTCATGATAACGTTGCGTGGGTTAGATACATGGAAACGTGCGGTGGCAGAACAGCCCCCCCGACCGTCCGGCCGGGGGCACCGTCTGTCGACAAAACGTCGTTACTCGTTTGCAATCTGCTCGGGCACGTCTTTCTCACCAAGCACTTTTTTGCCATCCTTCAGCAGCACGAGCGAGTCGATGAGCTCGATAGACGCATCTTCCATCTCGGCCACGATCCGGTCGATTTTCGACACGGCGTAGTTGTAGAAGAACTGCAGGATCACAGCTACGATGAGGCCAAACGCGGTGGTAAGAAGCGCCACCTTAATACCGCCAGCCACCAAGCGCGGCGAAATGTCACCAGCGCTCTCAATGGCATCGAAGGCCTGGATCATGCCAATCACCGTACCCAGGAAGCCGAGCATCGGGGCAACGCTAATGAAGAGCGAGATCCACACAAGGCCGCGCTCCAGAAAGCTCATTTCGATCGAGCCGTACGACACCACAGCTTTCTCGACGGCGTCGATGCCTTCGTTGGCACGCAGCAAGCCGGCCTGAAAGACCGAGGCGACCGGGCCGCGCGTCTCGGCGCATACCTCCTCGGCCGCAGGGATGCCGCCCTCATCGAGGGCCTCCTTTACATTCTGCAGGAACTCGCGGGTGTTGATGTCGGCGCGGTTGAGCGAGATGATGCGCTCAAACGCGATGGCAAGACCGATGATCAGGCAAATGAGCACCGGCCACATCCAGGCTCCGCCTTCGTTGAAGCGCTGAACCAAGGCATTAATGGCACCACCGTTGGCCTGCGGTAGCATCAACAGGAGGGAAACCGTCAACTTATCGAGAATCACCATAGGTAGGCTTTGTCCTCAGTAGAATCAGTGAGTAAGTACATGGGGGCGTAGAAGCCAAGCGCTACCTGCGTGTAGCGCACAATTGTGTTGTTTCGTGTTGGATGTGACGCGACGCTGCACAGTGCACAGGGTCCCATCACATTGCATCAGTATAGTAAACGCGAAGATGCTTGTCAAAATATTCCCACACCCAACGGCATGGAAACGCACCGGCTCGTGCGCCGCTCGCAGCACATAGCGCAAAATTCAACTTATTTAAGTTGCGCCGCGCCGGGCGGCGCGGCGGCCGTGTATTCTGCACGCCGCACGTCATACATCCTACGACGGATAATATCCTTTCACAAGTTCATAGCACATCTTTCCGAGATCGAGCGCGACGGCCGCGCCTGTGGCGAGAGGCCCCCAGCCCTCCGGCGCGTGGCGGCGATAAATCTCCTGGCGGCATCGCCCGGTCACCCATCGCACCCGTAGCCGTTCGCTTAGCGTGCGGCGGTGCTTGCGGTAGTGGTACACCGGCGCGTCGACGACGGGCACGTGGTCGATGTGCTTGAGGACGCGGAACAGGTACTCAACATCTTCGCCGCGTGCCAGGCGCTCGTCCAGTGCGCCCACGGTGGCAACGAGCTCACGGTGCAGCAAACACGTGTTGAGGTGCAGCGGCGTGTGCGGCGCCACAAAAAACCTTTGGAGGAGCCGATGCGGATCGCGGGCCGCGGGCACCGGGCGGCGTCCAAGCTCCTGCCCTTCTGCATCAATGATGGCAAACGCCCCCGCCACGCAGGCCGCGCCCGTTCCCGCCGTGGCCCGCTGGTACCGGCGCGTCAGGCTGTCCGGCGGCAGCCGGTCGTCTGCATCGACGATGGTTAGGTAGGTGCCGCGGGCGGCGCGTATGCCGTTGTTCACCGCTGCCGACTTCCCACGGTGGGACTGCCACAGGGTGCGCACGCGCCGGTCGTACCGCTGCGCGCCTGGCGTCGTAAAGGCGCGCAGGGCCGCTGCGGTGGCGTCGGTTGATCCGTCGTCGATGACAATCACTTCGAGCGGTTCAAAGTGGCCGTCGAGGATGGAGGCAAGTGCAATCCGGAGATGGGCCTCCATGTTGTGGGTTGGAATGAGCACGGAGACGGCCGGTGCGTGCATGCGGCATGTAATGGTGAGTGGGAGCGGATGCGCTAAACAGGTGGCCCTCGCTAAAGCATACCGTGGGCATAAAACCTTTGGCCGTTCCACAAGTTACTCATGCGTAATGTTCGACACCGCACGAACGGCTTGCCTACGCTCCTGTCTCCCGATGATCGGTTTTACCTCTCGCCTGCGGGCCCGTTGTTTGCTGTTCTGTCTTGTCTTTGGTCTGGCGACGTGCGCGCTTGCGCCCTTTCACACGGCCCATGCACAGCGGGTGGACGCAGCCGCGTGGTATAATCCCGAGGCGCCCCACCTGCGGATCGCCGTTGTTGCGGATGGCGTCTACCGCCTCTCGGCGCAAGCCCTCAGCGGCGCCCTTCCCAGCGGCACCCGTTTGAGCGACATCGCGCCTGAGTCGCTGCGCCTGCTGGTGCACGGGCGCGAGGTACCCCTGCACCTTACCGGCACCACCGACGGCCGCGTAGACCCCAGCGACCGGCTCACCTTCATCGGGCACCGCAACCGCGGCACCGACGAGGGCTGGGCCTACCCCGATCCGCAAGGCCAAAGCAGCACGTATTACAGCCTCTACACCGACACCACATACTACTGGCTCACGTGGGGCGGCGCGCCCGGCCGGCGCTACACCTCGCCGCCCTCGCCCGTCGCGCAGCCGCCACAAACAACCATCCGCGACACCGTGCACGCCGAGCAGGACACGCGCTACTACTACGGCCGCTCCAATGAGTCAGGAAATCCGTTTTACACCACCTCCGAGGGGTATTTCTGGCGGCGCTTCACGCACAATACCACCGGCAGCATCCCCTTCGATCTGTCGCTGCCTACCCAGCGCCGCGTGGCATCGGCCAGCGAAACCTTGCAGCTTACGGTGCGCCTGGATGCGGCCTCGTCGTCTTGCCATCAGGTGGCCCTCAAGGCCGACCTGGGGGGTGCCAATTACGAGACGCTGGAAACGGTGGAGTGGCGGGGCGCGCAGCGGCAAACCATAACGGCCTCCATCGCCCAAGACCGCCTGCCGGACGGCCCCCTCGCATTACGCATCGTATCGACGAATGCCAACTTCGCGTTGCCCAACTGCCCCCCGCCTGCCAGCACGCCCAACTACGTGCTTCTCGATTGGGTAGAGGCCACCTACACGCGCAATCTGTCGTTTGCAGCCAATGGCACGCAGTCGTTTGCCGTAGCCGCAGACGGCCCGCGCACCTTCACCTTGTCCAACACGCCCGCATCGGCGTTTACGGTGTGGAGCCCCGCCACCGGCGCCCGCTATCGGCTCACGCCGCAAAATACCACTGCTACGTTTACGGCCGACCTCCCGGCGGGCGGCGCCACCTTCCACGCGGTATCGGATGCGGCCTACCGAACGCCCGCGGCCGTCGTGCCGGATACGCCGAGCAACTGGGGCACCCCTTCGGCCCACGCTGCCGAGTACGTCATCATCACCACGCAGGCGCTTCGCCCGTCCGCCGAGCGCCTCGCCAGCTATCGGCGGTCGGAAACGGGGCTCTCCACGGCTATCGTGCGCGTGCAAGACCTCTTCGACGAGTTCGACTACGGACAGCCCACCCCGCGGGCCATCCGGCGCTTTGTGCACAGCACCCGGCAATGGAGCACGCCGCCCCGCTTTGTGACCATCTGGGCCGACGCCCAATTTCCCATTGAGACGGAGGGCCTGGCGCCTCGTCCGCCGTGGAGCGTACCCTCGTACGGCTTCTCGCCGTCCGATCCCTGGTTTGCCATGCAGTATGCCGGACCAAACGATTGGACCGAAATCGTAGCCATTGGCCGCGTGCCGGTGCGCAGCAACGCGCAGGGCGATCTCTTTTTGGAGAAGCTGCGCACCTACGAGCAGGCCCCGCTCGATGCCTGGCAGCAACGGATGCTCCTCTTGGCGGGCGGCGTGCGTGCAAGCGAACAACAGTCGCTGCAGTTTTACTCCAACCGCTGGGGCGAGTTGGCCACCGGCACGCCCGATTCGCTGTACGCGGCGGGCATGGATACGCTGCGCTACTACAAGCGGAGCGACGAGGCGCTTGACATCAGCTTTCAGGACTCGCTGGCCGCGGACCTCGCGCAGGGGGCGGGCTGGCTCAACTACTTTGGCCACTCGGCTGCACAGACGTGGGAGATTGTGACCGCGCCGCCGTCCGATTTTGACAATGCGGGCCGCCTGCCGGTCGTTATGTCTATTGGCTGCCGTACCGGTGCGTTTGCGGGCGGGCGCTTCGAGGTGCGCAGCGCGCCCTCGTTTGGCGAGCAACTGGTGGTCGGAAGCATTGCCCCGGATGGCAGCGTGGAGCCGGGCGCTCTTAATGGCGGCATCGCGCACTTTGGGTCGTCGGCGCTGAGCTACTTGCTGCCCTCTGCGCGCATCAACGAAGCGGTGAACGTGCGCGTGTTTACCGACACGATGCGCGTGCTGGGCCGCGCGGTGCAGTCCGCCAAGAGCCAGATTGCCGATCAGTTCGGGTCCAGCTCGTTTTATGTGCGCCACCTGCTGCAGTACGGCCTTCTGGGCGACCCCGCCACGCGCATCAGCATCGCCGACCGGCCCGACTTTCGCGTGCGCAATCAGCAGGTGCAGGTGTCGCCGTCGCCCCCTAACGTAACCGATCGCATCACGGTAGCCGCCACCGTCAGGAATTTGGGCCTCGTGCCACGCGACAGCGTAGACGTCCGGCTGCGCTGGACCCGCCCCGACGGTCAGACGCAGGTGTTTGACCGGCGCGTGCCACGCTTTGCGAAAGGGCAGGCGCCGCGGTTTGAGATCCAGCTAACGCCCGAGACCGCCGGCACGAACACGTTTACCGCGCGCGCCGACGCGACGGCTCGCTACCCCGAGGCCAACGAAACCAACAACACCGGCGCGCAATCGACCACCGTGTTTGATGCCGGCCTCACGCTGCTCGCGCCCTCCGACGTCGCCCGCGTTTCTACGCGGCGTCCCACGCTGGAGGGCAGCGTACAGCGCGTGCGCCGTACGTCCGTGCCTATCGTCATTCAGCTCGACACCACGGCCGCCTTCAACTCGCCGGCCCTGCGCACCCATGAGGAAGCGGTGGACGACTACACGTTTGCCTGGCAACCCTCGCAGCCGCTGCTCGACAACACCACGTACTACTGGCGCGCCCGCATCGCATCTACCGAGGGCACCTGGCAGACGGCGCGGTTTACCGTGGCCACGGCGTTTGCAGAAGCGGGCTGGCTGCAGCAAGATCCGCTCTTTCAGGCCAACGCCACGACCCGCATCTCGTATGCGCCCCAGCAATGGAGCTTCAACACCTTTAGCATTCCGCTGGAGATCAACTCCGAGCGCGGAAGCGGCTCGCGCAACAGCGGGTTCGCCTACGGCGCGCAAAACTACGCGTACCTGCAGTTCGGATTTAGCGTGCTGGTCATTGATGAACGCAGCAGCGAGGTGATCGCCAGCGAGTCCTTTCCGACCTTCGACCTGCGCGATGACCTGGAAGACGATGTGGGCGATCAGACGGAGGCCATCGATAAGCTCGCCGCCTTTTTGGACCAGCATGCGCGCGATGAAAACCTTGTGTACGTGCGCACCCGCCACCTGGGCCGCCGGAGCGGGCCGCAAATTCCCGACCGCGTGAAGGATCTGTTCCGCAACCTGGGCACGCAGCCCGCGCCGCAGCCGTACACGACGGCCATGGATACCCTTACGTACAACCATCTGTGGATTTTGGCCACGCAGGTGGGCCACCCCCAGCGCACCATAGAGCGCGTGTCGCCGCCCGGCCCCAACGATCCGCCCGATATTTTCCTGGAGCTCACGCCCACCTTTCCCCACCAGAAGGGCATCACCACGACGCCCGCTATTGGTCCGGTGCGCGCATGGAAATCCCTCGCCTGGCAGGCCAACGCGGCGTCATCGACCGCGCAGTTTGGCGTTTCGGTCTTCTCCGCCCGCGACTCAACCCTCCTCTTCCGCGAGCGCCGGGGCCTTGATGGAACCATCGACCTGTCGTCCATCGACGCCCGCGCTCATCCACGCATTTTCTTGGAGGGCACCTTCGTGGACTCCACCAGCGCCCAAGCGCCCGACTTGAACCGGTGGACCGTAGGCTTCGTGCCGCCGCCGGAGCTGGCCATCGACCCGTCGACCCTCACGTTCTCGGCCGACACCCTCCGCGAGGGCGCGCCCTTGCGCGTGGACGCCGTGGTGCGCAACCTGAGCGACACCCCGGCTGATGCACCCGTTGTGGTGTCGTACACCCTCACCGATGCCCAGAACGTATCGACGACCGTGCCGGTGGATACGCTCGCCGGCCTCGAGGCCCGCGCGACGGCTTCCGTGACGTTCACGGTGCCCACGTTTAACCGCGACGGCCGCAACCAGCTGGCCGTTCGTGCCCATACGGCCCTCGCGGAGGCGCGCACCTTCAATAACGTCGCGGTGCGCTCGTTTGTGGTGCAGTCCGATGCGCGCGCGCCGGTGGTGGAGGTACTGGTGGAGGGCCGCGCCCTACCGTTTACCCCGGCGGCGCTTTCCAACCTGCAAGATCCGGCGCTGCCGTTCGTCTCCACCACGCCCACCTTCGAGATTGTGGCGCAAGACGACAATCCGTATGCGTCGCTGGCCGACACGAGCCTCTACACGGTCGCGATTAAGGGCGGGCTGCCGGCGCCAAACATTGGCCTGGGGTCGCCCTACCGGCGCGTCTCCTTCAGCGGCCCGGCCCTCAAGCTGCAGCCGCCCGATCCCAACGACGATTCATCGTCGGTTCGGCTGCTCTACACGCCCGACTTTACCGGCCGCGACTCGACCTACACCCTCAAGGTGGAAGCGCGCGACCCGCAAGGCAATGCCATGGCCGATCCTGCGCTCGTCACGTTCCGCGTGCAGGAAAATCAGGTGATTGAGGCCATGTACCCGTACCCCAACCCGATGCACACGCACACCACCTTTGCCTTTCGGGTTAAAGGCGGAAGCACGCGCCCCGAGAACTTTCAGCTTCGGATTTACACCGTCGCGGGCCGCCTCGTGCGCACGTTTGATGGCGCCACCCTGAACGACGGGCTGGGCTTGCGCACTACCGGATGGAACATGCTGCGCTGGAACGGCCGCGATGCCGACGGCGACCGCGTGGCCACGGGCGTGTACCTGTACCGCGTGCGGATGGACGCCGAGGATGGAACCCACTCCGGCGAGATTGGCAAGGTGGTGGTCATTCGCTAAGCGCTGCCCGAAAAAGCCAGTGGCTTGGTGAGCCCGTGGCGCACGATGCTGCTGCACGGCGCTCAAAGCCACGGTAGCGACCCTCCGGCCGGGCGCAGGGCCCGAAGGATGTTCAGACAGCGCCTCATCAACCAACCGGCTGCACCGCGTGCCTTTTCGCTCCAACGTGCTGCATCACCTCACCACACGCTTGGCGCGCGGCGCCGGCGCGGTGCTGGTGCTGCACGTTGTGGGCGGCGCGCTCGGGTTTGCCACGCACGTGCTGCTGGCGCGCTGGCTCTCGGTGGCCGACTATGGCACCTACGCACTGGCGCTGGGTTGGACGTTTGTGCTGGCCCGACTGGCCGCGCTGGGACTCCCGTCGGCGCTCTTTCAGGTGCTTCCGCAAACCCCAACGCCGCGGCGCGTGCTGCGCACGGGGCGCTGGCTGATCGGCGGCGTGGGCCTCGCCCTGGCCGGCCTGCTGAGCCTCTTGTGGACGTACGACATCGCGGGGCCCGCGCTGGGCTGGGCCGGGCTCTTTCTGCTGCCGACCGCGCTGTCGCTGTTCGAAACCAACCGCCTGCGCTTGGCCGACCGCCCCCAGTGGGCGTACGGGCCGCCGCAGGTGCTCCGTCCTGTGCTGCTGGGTGGGGGCCTCGTGGGCGGCGTGTGGGTTCTGGGGGCCTCGCCGACGCTCCTGCTGGTGGGCCTCTGCGCCGTGGCAGGTCTGTGGGGCGCGTGGGGCCTGCAACGGGCAGCCCCCGCGCCGCCCGCTTCGTCTGCAGCCCCGTCGTTTGCCCCGCGCGGCCTGCTCGCCGTGGCGCTGCCCTTGCTCATCGCCGACGGCGCCACGCTCGTCCTCTCCAAAAGCGACGTCCTGATGCTGGGCGGGCTGCGCCCGGAAGCCGACGTGGCCCTCTACGCCGTGGCGCTTCGGCTTGCCCAGGTCACGACCCTCGTGGGCGTCGCGGTGGATGCCGTGGGCGCCCCGCGCCTGGCGCGCTGCTTGCATGAGCGCCGCGCGGCGCTTCCCGGGTTGGTCCATCGCCTCGTGCACCTTCACTTTTGGCCGTCGCTGCTGGTCGCGGGCGTGCTCGTGGCGGCGGGGACGTCGCTGCTCGCGCTCTTTGGCCCGTCGTATGCCGCCGCCCACCCGCTGCTGCTGTGCCTGGTGGGCGGCTACCTGGCCAATGCAGCCACCGGAAGCGCAACGGTCCTCCTGGTGGCAAGCGGACACGAGCGCCTCAGCATGCGCATCTCGGTGGCCATCGCGGCGCTCAACCTTGTGCTCAACCTCGTGGGCATTCACCTGATGGGTCCGCTGGGCGCGGCCCTCGCAACGGCCGTGAGCCTCGCAGCCCGCAACGTGTGGGTGTATCGGGCCGTCTCGCGGCACGTGGGCGTGCGCCCCTCCATCGTTGCGGCCACCCGCCACGCGCTGTCCTGACCGCCCGCCGCCCGGTGTTTTTGCATTTTTGGTGTTGGATTTGGAATTGCGCGCCGTAGCGTGCACCTTCTGATGATGTGCTCTTTGGGATCTGCTACTGAGACTATGACTTGGTTCCGACGCAAAAAAGCTGGTATCCTCACGGCCCGCGAGGACCAGAACGACATGCCCGAGGGGCAATGGGTGAAGTGCCCCAAAACCGGCGAGATCACCACGCGCCGCGAGTTGGAGGACAACCTCCTCGTCTTTCCAAGCTCGGGCTATCACTTTGGGATGGATAGCCATCGCTACTTCGACTTTCTGTTCGACGATGGCGATTACACCCTGCACGATACCGACCTGCTCTCGGTAGATGCCCTTCACTTCGAAGATCGCAAGTCCTACACGCAACGGCTGGAGAAGGCCCGGAAAAAGACCGGCCGGAACGAAGCGGCCCAGTCGGCGACGGGCATGCTCTACGGGCACCCGCTCTCCATTGCAGCCATGGACTTCGGGTTCATTGGCGGCTCGATGGGCTCGGTGGTGGGCGAAATTATCGCGCGGGCCGTCAAGCGGGCCTACACCGAGGGGCGCGCACTGATTATCATTTCCCAAAGCGGCGGCGCGCGCATGATGGAGGGCGCGCTGAGCCTCATGCAGATGGCCAAAACGAGCGCCCACCTCACCCGCCTCGATGAAGCCAACCTGCCCTACATCTCCGTGCTTACGCACCCCACCACCGGTGGCGTTACGGCCTCGTTTGCCATGCTGGGCGACGTGCACATCGCCGAGCCGGAGGCCCTCATCGGGTTTGCCGGGCCGCGCGTGATTCGCGAAACCATTGGCTCCGACCTTCCCGAAGGCTTCCAGCGATCCGAGTTTTTGCTCGAACGCGGCTTCGTCGATATGGTCGTTGACCGCCGCCGCATGCGCCAGCGCATCGGGCACTTGCTGGACCTTTTGATGGAATAAGGCGGTACGGCACCTTCCAGCTTGCTGTGAGCTGTGACGACGTTGATCTCCCGCTGTGTGGCGACGCGGCCGACGCGAGACGGCCCCTCTGTGCACCCGCGTCGCTGCGCGCTGGAGCGTATCCGTCGGATTTGACCGGTCCATCGAATTTGATCGGCGCGTAAAACGCCCCGTTTTACTGTGTCCACCCCTTCGGTGCCTTCTACTTCGCAACGCCTTGCGCGGCTTGCCGCGTCGGTCTTTCAAACACCTGGTGCATTCATTGGCATCCGCCAGCATCAGCGATGGCGCGTGCTTGCGTGTGACGGTGCGTTGCCGCTTTCGCATGAGGCGCTGCGGGCGGTGTGCGCCTACGTACACGCTGCCGAGGCGCCCCTTTGCATCCCAGACTGTGCGTCCGACGACGTGGCGGCGCTCGCGGCCGACGACCTGCGCTTCCTTGCCGGCACGTCGCTGCCGCCGCCCGATGACGGCGCGGCGGCTGTGCTCTGTGCGGTGGACCCGGCGCCCCGTACGCCGCAGCAGTTGCCCGCCGATCCCGCGACGACGCTGCGCGACCTCGCGGCCCTCGCGGCTCCATCACCCGCCCGCCCGTTGCCTACTAGACCCCCGCCGCACGCCCTTTTAGACGACACCACGGCGGGCCTCGCGCTGACCGATGCCGAGGGGCGGTTTGTGTACGTAAATGCCGCCTACGCCGACATCCTCGGGTACACGCCCGCCGAGCTTCATGGAGAGCCGTTTGCTCCGTTTCTCTTTTCTACCCCCCAAAATCAGCAGCGCGCCGAGGCGGCCTATGCAACAGCCCTTGCAAGCGACGCGAAGCTGCTGGACGGCGACTGGACGTTTGCGCGGGCCGACGGGGCGCCGCTGCACGTGTACGTGACCACAACGCAACTCACGCATGCCGGGGCCTCGTTCGTGCTGTCTACGGTCGTCCCGTTTGCGCAGCACCAGCAGCTCGAAAACCGCCGCAAGGCCGAGGAGGCGCAGTTTCAGGACCTGGTGCAGTCGACCTCGGCCATCCTGTGGCGCGGCACCCCCGATACGTTTCAGTTCACCTACGTTAGCCCGCAGGCGGAGGCCCTGTTGGGGTACCCACCGGAGCGCTGGCTCGACGAGCCCAACTTCTGGCAGGAGCACATGCACCCCGACGACCGCGCCTGGGCGCCGGCCTACTGCGCCCGTGCAACCGAGGAGAAGCGCCGCCACTCGTTCGATTACCGTATGATTGCGGCCGATGGCTCGGTGGTGTGGCTGCGCGACGTGGTGAGCGTGCTCACGCGCGACGGACAGGTCGACGAGCTGGTGGGCGTCATGATTGACATCACCGAACTGAAAGACGCCGAGCGCCAGCGCAAAGAGCGCGAGCGGCGGGTTGAGGCCCTCTACAAGGCCTCTCGCGATTTGCTTGCGACCACCACGGCCGATGACGTGGCCGAACTCATCCTGACCCTTGTCGATGCGGTCTTTGGCTATTCGATTAGTGCTGTACGGCTGCGTGAAGGCAACCGCCTGGTGCCGTATTACACCAAAATAACGAGCGATGTCGCAATTGCGCCGCGCCCGGTGTACGCCGTGGATGGCGCGAGCATCGTGGCGGAAGCATACCGCACGGGCGATACCGCTGTTTATGACGACGTAACAGCTATTGAGGATGGATTTACGCGGGCACCGTTGCAGCATGCGGCCTACATCCCCATTGGCCGACATGGCATCATCTCGGTGGCCTCGGTGACTACAAACGGCATCGATCCCTTTGACGTGCGCCTGCTGGAAATCCTGGCGCAAAATGCCGAGGCGGTCCTCGATCGTATCACCCGAGAAGACACCCTGCGCGCGGCCCGCGATGAAGCCCAAGAGCTCAGCCGCATGAAATCGGCGTTTTTGGCGAATATGAGCCACGAAGTGCGCACCCCGCTTACCAGCATCATTGGGTTTGCCGAATTGATCGAGACGTCGCCCGAGGAACGCACCCATTTTACCCGCTTGATCCGTCGCGGCGCCCGCCGCCTGCTCGACACCCTCAATGCCGTCCTCGACTTCTCGCAGCTAGAGGCCGGTGCGCGTGCATTGTCGCCTCAATTGCTGGACATAGGCGACCACCTCCGCGACACCTTCGCGTTCTTCGAGGCGCAGGCACGTCAGCAGGCCGTCGCCATGACGCTTGAGCTGCCCCCCTCGCCCATTGAGGCGCACCTCGACCCCGATGCCCTGCAGCACATCATCCAAAACTTGCTGAACAACGCCCTCAAGTTCACGCCACAGGGCGGCCAGGTTACCCTCTCGTGCACCCCCGAGCCCGGCGCCCTGGTGTTTGCTGTGGCCGATAGCGGCGTGGGCATCGATCCCGCGGTTCAGGAGAAGATTTTCGAGCCTTTCGTTCAGGAGTCGACGGGGAACCGCCGCACCCACGAAGGCAGCGGCCTGGGCCTCTCCATCTGCAAGCGCCTCGTCGACCTGATGGGCGGCGACATTGCGGTAGAGAGCACGCCGGGCGACGGCACCACGTTCACCGTCCGGTTGCCCCAAGAGCAACGCGGCGGTTAGGCTGTGTTTAAAAAATCAACGTGAGCGCGAGCCCGTGGGGGAAGCCCGAGCTGCACGGCGTTCGAAGCAGGGGTAGCGGGCCTACAGCGATGCAGAACAACGCATCAGCAGCGGCTCTCCAACCGGGCGCAGTCCGCGAGGTGTTTTTAAACACAGCCCAGCACGCTTCCATTCGTCCGGCGGCTTTTGTATGCTGTGGGCGTCCCTGTCTTACCAACCTGCCGCCTGCCTGTATGCCTCGCTCGTGTGTTACCGCCTGTCTTGCGCTCCTCCTGGGCGCGCTGCTCGGATGCCAGTCGGATACTGCGTCGCCGCCGCCCGCCGCATCGCAGGCGCGTAGCGATACTGCAACCGCCGCCCGCGTACTCATCGATGGCCGGTTTGCCGACTGGCCCGCCGGGGCGCTGCAGCACACCGATCCTGCAGGCGACGGCGCATCCATCGACCTGGAGCGCGTGTGGGTGAGCCACGATGCCGAGCGGCTGTACGTGCGCTTCGAAACGGGGGCCCCGCTCAACCTCCAGGAAGGCAACGCCCTCGCGCTCTACCTGAATACCGACGGCGAGGCTTCCACCGGCGTCACGGCCCACGGGGCGGAGCTCGTCTGGCGCTTTGGCGAGCGCACGGGCACCGTGGTGGGCCCCGACGGCACCCAACATACGATTGCGCATGAGGCCATCGGGTTTGGCTCGTTGCCCACCGTGCGCGCCAACCGCTTCGAGCTTACGCTCGACCGCAGCGCCACGCCCGTGGCCAACGCGCCGCTCTTTACCGCCGACACGCTCCGCGTGGCGCTTGCCGCACCGGGCGATGCCGCACCCGACCAGGGCAGCATCGCGTACGTCGTAACGCCCGTCGTCTCCGTTCCAGATCTTGCGCCGCGTACGCTCGACCGTACCGAAGGCACGCTGCGCGTAGTAGCCTACAACGTGCTGCGCAGCCGCCTCTTCGATGCCGGGGCCCGCAGCGCGTACACCCGCCTCTTTAAGGCGCTCGCGCCCGATGTGTGGGGCTTTTCGGAAATTTATGAGCGCAGCGCATCGGCTACGCGGCAGGTGGTCGCCGAGCTGCTGCCGGGGCCCACGTGGCACGCGGCCAAGGCCGGGCTCGACCTGGTGGCCGTCAGCCGCTATCCGATCCTTGACAGCTACGCCATTCCGGGCTACGACGATTGGAAAAGCGCGGCCTTCGTGCTCGACACCCGCGAGCGGTGGGGCGTGCCCTCGCTGTTTATCCTGATGCATCCGCCGTGCTGCAACTTTGCCGACGGCGCCACCACGCGCAATGAGATGCGCCAGTGGGTGGTGGACCGGGTGGCGGCGTTCATCCGCGACGTGCGCGCGGGCACCGCTCCGGTCGCGGTTCCGGCCAACGCCCCGATCTTTGTGGGCGGCGACATGAACTTTGTGGGCCACGCGCAGCAGCCGAACACCCTGCGCACCGGCGACATCATCCACAACGCACGCCTCGGCCCCGACGCGGCGCCCGACTGGGATCGCACGCCGCTGGTGGATGCGCGGCCCCGCGAAACGCACCGCCCGCTGCACTTTACGTGGATCGACCCCGAAAGCTCGTATCCGCCGGGGCGGCTCGACTACCTCTACTACAGCGACAGCGTGCTGCGCGCTACGCAGTCGTTTGTGCTGAATACGCAGGCCATGCCCCCCGCCGTTTTATCCGCGCACGGTCTCGAAGCCTCCGATACCGCCACCGCGTCCGACCATCTGCCGGTCGTCTTGGATGTCCGCCTCCGCGACACCCCATAGCGTTTCCACGGCTCACCTCCTGCAGCATGCTCGGTCTAGAACATAACGTTTTATCCAATCGGTGGGCTCGACGGATACACGGCCGCCAAGCAACGTATAGCTCTTAAAAGCCGATTAGCAAGTAGGTCAAAAGGCAAAGGGCGCGTAGCGCCAACCGTTCTACCAAACAGCTGCTCAACAACCGGTTCTCACGACTTCCGTGTTGCTTATGAATGCGCCCGCCACTCTGCCTCGCGTCCTTGCCGTAGAAGACAACGCTGAAACGCAGTTGCTCCTGCATCACCTGCTCAAAACGTCGTTCGACGTTACGGTGGTGGATGGCGTAGAGGAGGCCCTGGAAGCCGCCGATGTGCTCACGTTTCATGTGCTGCTCCTCGACATCAACCTGAGCGAGCAGCGCACCGGCACCGACCTGCTCGCCCTGCTACGGGAGCGCGATCATCTGCGCAGCGTGCCGGCCATTGCCCTAACCGCCTACGCCATGCCCGGCGACCGCGATCACTTTTTGGAGGCGGGCTTCGACGCGTACATCAGCAAGCCGTTTACGCGCGACGATCTTACCGGCGCCATTGCACGCGTGCTGGAAGCTGACGCCTAAGGAGCCCCGCCACGTGCAGCTTCAGGGCTCTCCCGCCCGCCTGCGCTATGCGTCCGCTTGGGCCCGGGCTGCATCGGCCGAGATGACCTGCACGCCGGCGTCGTTCATTGCGCCCCACGCCGCATCCAACGATCCGTCCTGGTCGATGCCGCGTGTGGCCTCTTCCACCACCGACACGCTGAAGCCCTCGTCGCGGCCGTCCACGGCCGTCCACCGAACGCAGAAATCGGCGGCCAGCCCCACCACCACGAGGGTGTCGATGCCCCGCGTTTGCAGGTAGCCGGTCAGGCCGGTGGGCGTTGTGCCGTCGTTTTCGTAAAACGCCGAGTACGAGTCGATGGTGGGCCGAAAGCCTTTGCGGATGATGAGCTCGGCTGCATCGACGTTGAGGTCGGGATGGAACGCGGCCCCCGGGGTGCCCTGCACGCAGTGATCGGGCCACAGGATTTGCTCGCCGTAATCGACCGTGATGGTGTCGTACGGTTCGTTTCCGTCGTGCGATGACGCAAACGACTGATGCCCCGCCGGATGCCAGTCCTGCGTCAGCACCACATGATCGAAAGCCGCGGCGAGATCGTTGATGACCGGCACCACGGCATCGCCATTGGGCACCGCAAGCGCCCCGCCCGGACAAAAGTCGTTCTGCACGTCTACGACCAATAATGCCTGCATAAGACGTCGTCGAAAAGTGGCAAAAGACATCGCACAAAGACTGTATGACGCAGCGCCCGATACGTTCATGCGGGCGGGCGGTGTCGCTGCTTACGTCCTCTGGCGCATCGTTCAACCGTGCGCGATCAATTTTCGCTGATGTTGACCGTCACGTTAAAGCCACCACGCATTTCGGTGAACGACGGATTGTTGCTGTCGCCTTGCAGCCGCACGTATTCCATTTGAAATGCCGCCTGCACGCGATTGCTGACGCGGTACGAGATTTGGGGCGCAACGGTGAGGCGCGTGGTCTGCTCAAGCGGGGCCACGTTGTCGCCCGTGAGCGCCTGCTCGGCCGTAAACGACGGATCGCTGAGGGCATTTGCCAGGGCGGTGCGCATCACGTAGCGGCGCCGATCGGTGACCGCGCGCCGGACGTTTAATGAGAATTCGAGCGTGTTCTGAATGCGGTTGAAGAACGGAAGTTGAAGGCCCCGCTTGCGGAAGGAAGCACTGAACGACAACTCGCTGGTCTCGGCCTGCTGCACGCCCATGCGCGAGGTGCTGAGCGCCACCTCGTTGGTCGTGTTCCACTCGATGCTGGTTTGCAGGGCATCCGTCCACGTAAGATCCAGCCCAATGAGCGGATTGAACCGTTCGATGAGTCGTGCGCTTTCTACGGACTGGCCTGGGCGCACATACTGAAACGTGCGGGCCCCGAGGGCTACGGACCCAATGGCGCCGGCCGTCGGGTTCGATTGGTACGACGCGGTGTAGGTGCTTCGGTAGTCGTGGCTTATGGTGGCCTGCTGCACGAAGCGCTTCACGAACGGCCAGCGCGAAAGGCCGGTGTACGACATGCGCCACCCCGGCAGCGGAAGCGGAAATCCGTCGCCGACGGTGCCCACGCCGCTCACGAAACCCTTACGGAAAGCCGACGCGGCGCTCGCGTTGGTAAGCACCGTGGCGCGGGCCTGCAAGGTATCGGTGGCCGGGCGCGCGGCCGACGCCCGCAAGGTTTGCAGCTGGTTGGCAAACACATCGCGATACGAGGCCCCAAAGCTCCACACCGAGGTCTCGCGTTGCCCACGCACCGTCGAAATACGCGCAAACGGCTGCCCGGCGCTCGAAACGGGTGCATCGGGCGACGCCTCACCCGCCGCAAGCGGCCGCAGCCGCACGGTGCGATCGTTGCTCCAGGCCGCGCTCCAGTCGAGCGTCACGCGCACGTTGCGGCTGGGCGTCAGCGTGGTGGTGGCGCCAAAGCGGTTGGTATTCCGAAACGCATCCGTCGTCTGGCGGAGCGAATCCACGATGCGCTGCGATGGATCGATGCGCCGATTCAGCCCCAGCCGGTAGCCCAGCGACGGGCCCTGGCCCTGCAGGGCGTCGAGCACGCTGTAATCGACGCCAATGGAGCCGTCGTCTTGCACCCGGCCAACGCCCGAGGAGCGCGCGCTTCGTGAGGCGTTGTAGGTAAACGAAAGATTGGGCACATCCATAAACGTGAGCGCCACCCCACGGGCTATCTTCAGCGGATCGGGCCACGGCAGGTCGGCAAGGAAACCGGTGCTGTCTGCTGCAGCGGTATCCGGTGGCGCGGGCGATGCCTCTGCTGCGTCGCTGCTGCGCTGCGCCTCCTTCCACCGCTCAAAAAACCCGAACCGCTCCCACACCTTGTTCGGCCGCAGTGTAATGCCGGTTTGCACATCCACCGTGTTTTTCACCGTGGCGCCGGTGGCGCTGCCCTCTGACGCGTTCTGCCAGTCAAACGACGCGTTGTATGCGATGTTATCGAGCCGAATCCAGTTGAACGTTTCGCCCTCCAAGAACGTGGGCGTAAACGTGGCGCTTAGCCGCTGCTCGTAGGTGTTGGTGCGCGGGCTTGCGGCGCCAAAGAATACGTCGCGGAAGACCTCGTCCTCGGGCCGGGCCATGAGGCGCTCTTCTTCAAACACGCGGCCCGCGTCGATGTCCGCCTGCGAGATAATCCCCTGCGCCAGGGCTTCCTCTTGCGTGAGATTCGGGTAGACGTTCTGAATGCGGCTGAGCGAATCGACCAAGATGAGGTTCGTGCGCCGGCGCGCGCCCACATCGTTGAGGCTTTGCTGCGTGGTGGTGCTCACGTTCAGGTTGAGAAACGTGAACGGGTTGTACTGCAGGTCGAACGTGCGCTGGTGCTGGAACGACTGGTTCTCGCGGAGCGGATTGGCGAGCCGGTCGGGCAGCACGCCTGCCTCGGCCTGGGCTACGCTGGACCGGCTCTTGGTTTGGCTAAACGACCGGTTCGCGCTCGCCCGAAAACTAACGGATTGGGGCTTGTAGTTAAACTGCACATTCCCAAGCGCGCCGAGCACCGGCACGCCGCCCAAAAACCAGAAGGGTTTTACGGTCGCCGCATCACCAAAGTCGAGCTGATAATCGAAGGTCCCATTCCATTGCCACTGATCGTTGATCGCGTTTTGCGGCGAGCGCGCGGCACGGTCGAAGTAGCTAAAGCTGAGGCCGATCGCGTCCATGGTGTACTGCAGCCACGGCGACTCGGAGTTGCGCTTGCTCACGCGGATTGTCAGCGAGCGCTGTATGCTGCGGTTTTGAGCGGCGGTGCGAATGCTATCACGCAGTTGCTCGCGCAGCGCATCGGGCGACGTGTTGGCGCCGTACTGCCGTTGCAGGCTGCTGTCGGGCAACGCGTTGATGCGTTCGACGAGGGCTGCCACGCGCACGTCGCCCCGCACCGGATCGAACGTAGGCGTTGTCGTTTGCGATTGCATCTGCATGGTTACCGGCATCTGCCACCCGTGGGCCTTGGGCAGTAGCTTGTCTAGGCTCACATCGGCGCCCACCGTCCAATTCTGGCGGGCGTCGAGGCTCCGGTTGGCGAGGGTGCTAGAGAGCGATCCGAAACCGGCGGTGCGCTGCTCGAAGCTCGCGCGCACCGTGCCAAAATCGGCCATTTGCACGTTCATGTTGCTCAGCGCCGCCCACCCGGTCGACTGGTCGTAGCCCGACACGCGCAGCTCGTTGGCCCACAGGTTTATCTCGTCGAGGATGGCGTTCGTGACCCCGCGATGCCGCAGCCCAATCACGACGGTGTTAATGTTGCGCAGCGAGGGCGTGCCCTTGACATACACAACGGTTCCGGATGGAGCATCGCCCAGCCGCACGCTGGGCGCTTGCGTGCTCGCATACACCGAGTCAATGGGAAAGCCGCTGCGGTCGCGCGCCACCTTCAGCTGGTTGAGCGTACGCAGCCGGATGTTTACAGCGTTGCTGTCGGGCCAGAGCTGGCTGCGCGTTTCGCTTCCGGTGGGCACCGGGCTCACCACCAGCGGCTGCTCGTACTCGTAGTAGGCGCCGGTTTCGCTCGACCCGAGGCGCACAAAGAGGCGCGCGTTCTGCCGGATGCGCTGCTGCACGTTGGCGCCCGACGCTGCGCCGTGCGCATGCACAAACATTCGCAGGTTCGAGTACTTGAGCAGATCGAGGGCGCGGCTGTACGTCTTAAACACGCCGCGCTGGGTGTTGGGGGCCAGGTCCTCCACGCGCACGACGAGCGACTGCTCGCGGCTGCGCTGCTGCCCGCCACTCGCCGTGCGCGTGGTCGGCACAATGGCGCCCAGCGGCGGCTGATACACGGGGTCTTCCTCGTTGTTGATGCTCGTCACGTTGAGCTCGGCGCCGCCTTCTTGCGTCGTGCGCGCCTCCTCGGCGGCCACGGCGTCCGAGTTGCGCCATTGGCTGCCCACCAGCTCCAGCGCCGCAAACCGAACCGTCGTCGGCGCCGCATGGCCGGTCGTCCACAGCCGAATCGACTCGATGCGGCTAAACCCATCAATGGTGCCCACCTTACGCGTGAAGTTGTTGACGGGGATGCGCACCTTGTACCAGCCCTCACCCACCTTCCCCACCACGTAGTCGTCGGTCGCGCGCGGTTGGGCCAGGGCATCGAGGCGCGCGCGGCTGAGCGGCACCGCGTACTCGTAGTAGTCGTTGGCAAAATCGACCCCGCTGTTGAAGTTGAGGTCCTCGCTGTCGGGGCGCCGCACGTTGCCGCGGGCCACGCTTACGCCCTGTGCCAGCTCGTTTTGCGCGACGAAGGAGTTCAGCTCCTTGCCGGCGTAGTAGCGGCTGAAGCGCTCTTGCACGGTCGCGCCCTGCGGGTAGAGGGTGGTCGGATAGAACGATGGATCGGCGAAGTACGCGTTGTTGCTAAAGTAGTGATAGTCGTCGCCGGACGGGTCGCGGCGCGCGCGGGCAATCGCGGCGTCGAGGCGGGTGCGGGCCTCGGCCGAGAGCCCCGCCCGGCTGACCTGATCGAGCGATGCCACAAACGCCTCGTATTTCTGAAGCTCGCTTTCGGGCGTGGCGTACGCCGGCGGGTTGTACGACACCAGCCCGTCGAGCCCCAGGTCTTCGGTGCGCTGGCCGGTAACGTCGATCGCCGTATTCTTCTGCCCGCCCGGCAGGCGGCTCCACCGATCGAGGTTTGCCGCGCTAAACGTGGGCGAGAGCCCATCCTCGTCGTTGAGCTGATTGTTGGGCACCACGTCCTCCGAGATCGACCCGAGGTTTACGTAGAGCATCGCCTCATCGGTGGGGCTGCCGCTCGGCGTTTCGGCATACGGCTTCACGATGAACTCCACGAACTCCACGTTTTGGAGCGTAAAGTCGGTGTAGCCTTCCGGGATGCGCCGCGTGATGCCGCCCCAGGTGCGCCTGGGTTGGCGCATGAAGTCGCCCAGCGCCGTGGTGAAGTTGTACGGCCCACGCTGCCACGGATTGAAGTACAGGTCGAGCGTGCGGATGGTCGGGTTCGACTGCCCGCTCACGTCCCGATCCGGAAAGACATCGCGCACGTCGACGATCTCGGTGGCCTCGGCCGGGCCGCGCTGCGTGGTTTGGCCTTCAAGCGTCTCCAGGAAGTTTTCGTTGAGCTGATACCAGCCCAGCGTCGCCCGCCAGTTCGACACCAGCGAGTCGGCCTGCGGGCCGGCAGGCTGATTTTGCGGATACACCGGCGGCGCGCTCAGCGTCCAGGCATCGAGCTGTTGCCGCAGCGAGAACGAGTTTTCGAAGCCCTCGAAGTCGTCGATATAGGAGATGCCCCGGCGTTCGTCCGGGGCAAACTGCTCGCCGGCCTCCTGCAATTCGTTTTGCGTTCGCTCGTACGCCTCGGTGCGCGTGTAACCGGGGCGGAACTGTGCAAACTCGCCCGAGACCTGCACGCGGCTTTCGGCTTTTGTTTGCACCAGCGGCAAGGCGTCAATCGCCTGCGTGAGCCAGCGCGGCTGCACGTCCATTGAGCCGTCTACACCCCACAGCGTGTTCTTGATGGGCTCCTCGCCGATGCGAAACTTATCGGCCGGCGTCTTTTCGCTGAGGCGCATCAGCGTGGCCCCCAGGGCGTACTTCTCGCCGACGGCGTACTCCGCGCGCGCCCCGAGGAGGGTCTTCTTTTGGACCTGCGTGAAGGAGTTCTGCTCGTAATCGATCTGGATGTCGCGGCCCGCCTGCAAGTACGCCGGATTGGTGATGGTTACCGTGCCGCCCTGGTAGTCCACCACGTAGTCGGTGCCCTCTTGCAGCGGCGTGCCCCCGGCGGTCACTTCCACCGAGCCTTCTACGATGCCGGCAAACGCCTTCAGGTCGTAGAACTGCTTCGTCGCCCCGCGAAACTCCCCGTTGACGCGGTACACGTCGCGCGCCTGCCGGCGCTGCGCGTTCTCTTTTTTGAGCCGGTAGAGGTCCCGAAACAGGTACTGCTCGGCCGCTCCGTTGGGGTCGCCGCCGTTGGAGGCAATCACATCGGCGAGGTGCGCGCCAAAAGGCTCCAGGTCGGGGAAAATGAGCAGCCCGTTGCTCGGGTCGATGGTAAAGCCGGGCACGAAGTCGAAGCGATTGTCGGGCTCGGGGCCGTTGTTTTGGTTGAGCGCGTCGAACCCGAACACGCGCAGCAGCGGCGTTTGCCCGGCCACCGCCGGAATAACGGTGCGGTTGCCGCTGCCCGGCGGATTGTACGAAATGTCGAGCTGAAAATTGTCGGGGGTAAACCGGCGGCCGTTGAGGCGGTAGATGTTGCGTAGGGCCAGGTGCCACGCGGCCGGGTTTTCCTGCACGCTGGGCTGCACGGGGTTGGAAGGGCGCAGCAGCTTGAGGACGAGCCGGTCGGCGTCTTGTCCGCCGGTGGTGCCGCCCTGGTCGGCCGCAAAGTCGCCCACGGTTACGGTTTGTCCGTTCACGGTGTAGCGGTACGCCACGGCCAACGCCTCGTTGGGCTGCAGGCTCTGCGTGAGCGACAGGTAGCCCAGGCGCTCATCAACGGTGTATTCGCGCCCGCGCTCCAGTTTCCGAAAGACGCCCTCCTGAAAGCTCTGCTCGTCGAGCGGGACGTTCATCTGGTTCGAGGTGAGGTACGTGCTGGCCACTTGGTCGCCGTCGCGCAGGCGCTGGATCTCGGCGTCGGTGTATTGGTCGGCAGTGGGCCGCGGGAGCACCGGCTGCGTGAAGCGGTCGGCCTGCTCGACGAGCGCGGTGGGCTCGGCCAGATCCACCATGCCCACCGCCCGCCGCACGTTTTGGGCATCCGGATCGGGGCGCGTCTGCAGCTTCCACACCTCAATCTCCAACAGCCCGCCAAAGCCGTCAAACAGCGTCACGTTGGGTGGATTGTTGTGGGCATCGTTCCACCGATTGCGAAAGTAGTACCCCAGCAAAAAGTGCGCGTTGGCGTCGTAGTCGGTGGGGCGCAGGTTGAACGTGCTCGTTTCGGCGCCGCCCTCAATGGTGAGCGACTGCGCCTGTCCTTCTTGCTGCGTGGCCACAGTGGTAAGCGTGAGATCGCCAAACTGAAACTGGCCCTTCAGGCCAAACAGGCTTTGCCCGCCCCGAATGAGTTGCGAGGGCGTGTTCAAGAACACGTTGCCCGCCTCTACACTCTGGATGATCTCGTCTTCGTAGCCCGTGTACTTGAGCTTGAGCTGGTTTTGGTAGTTGAACGGACTGTTGGTGTCCCAGTCGACGTTGATGCGCAGCTTGTCGCCGATGGTGCCGGTGATGCCCAGGCGCAGGTCCTGCTTAAACCGCGGATCGAGCTGCGAGGCATTGCCGCTAATGGCCACCTGCCGGTCGCTCTTTCGGTAGTCGAACCCGGCGTTGATGTTGGCCTGCCCGTTGATGCGCAGGTCAACCTGCGGCGCGCCAAAGATGGTGGAAAAGGCGCTTTGCGAGCCGCCCGGGATGGCGAGATTGACGCCAAACCCGGCCCGGTCTTGCTGGCTCTGGTCGCGCTGGGCAATGAGCGACTGCCAGTTCGCCTGCACCCCGGCCCGAAGCCGCATGGCCTGGTACGTGCTATCCGGAACGTAAAAGGCGCCGTCGCGCGGGTAGGTGTCTACCACGTAGCCGCCGGCCGAGTCGAGCACCGTTTGGGGCTGCAAAGGGTGCGGCTGGGTGAAGGGCTGCGCCGAGGGGAAAAGGGACGGGCGCTGCCAGGGCGAAGGGACCACGTAGCTGGCCACCCGCCCGGTATCCGGGCGCGACGTGGATGCTGTTTGCAGGCTGTCGGCTTGGAGCGTGTCGGCGCGGAGCGTATCCGAAGGGCCCCGCACGACACCCGCGTTGGGCACGGGGCGGGCCTGCGCGGTAGAGTCGGTGTCGGAGGGCGCGAGCGGCAACGCGACCCGGCGCCCCTGCGCCACCGCCGGCAACTCGCGGATGAGCACCGCCCAGCCGCTTGCTACAAGCAGCGCGACGGCCAGCCATCCGCCCACGCGATACCATGAATGCGTTTTGCTACGATGCACAATTCCCACTACGTACCGTCTAAAAACAAATCAGGTGTGGCCTCGGCAGCCAGCCCTGATACCATGCAAAAAGGACGCAAACGAACGTAACAACAGCCGATACGCAGAGGGTGTTGAGTCAGAAGAGAGGTCTGTGCAAACCGTGCCGCGCCGGCACATGGCAATGGTAACAATGCCGTATGGAAGGTGCAACACTGCGGTAGACGTACGACGCCTCCCACGCGAAGTTCATCGGGCGTCCACTTGCACGTCCAACGCGCGGTTCAGATGTTTAACGGTCCACGCCTGCATCCACTCGCACGCCGTTCACAACGCACCTGCCACTATGCCCACTTCTGTTCGCGCCATCGCCCGCGCCTTGCATGCCTGGGCGCCGCCGGGTTCTGCCCAAGACTACGACAACGTGGGGCTGCAAGTGGGCCGCGCGGATGCTTCCGTTGCGCGCGTACTTCTGGCGCTGGACTGCACGCCGCAGGTGTTACGCGAAGCGCAAGACGTGGGGGCTGACCTCATCGTGACGCACCATCCGCTGATCTTTCGTCCGCTCACGTCGGTTACGGCTGCAGACTATCCTTCGTCGCTTGCGCTCCGGCTGGCGGAGGCCGGGATCGGGCTGTTTAGCATCCACACCAACCTCGACGCGGCCCCGGGCGGCGTATCGTTTGCCTTGGCCGAGCACCTGGGCCTCCAGGAGGTCTCGTTCCTCGATGGCTTTCCCGAGACGCTCTACAAGCTGACGACCTTTGTGCCGGCCGAGGCGCTGGAGGACGTCCGCAGCGCGCTTGCTGACGCGGGCGCTGGGCGGATTGGCGACTACGACGCGTGCGCCTTTGCCACCAAGGGCACGGGCTACTTCCGCCCCCACAAGGATGCCGATCCGCACACCGGCACGCCCGGCACGCTGTCTTCTGCCGACGAATACCGGCTGGAGGCCGAGGTGGCCCGGTGGACGTTGGGCGCGGTGCTGGATGCACTACGCGCGGCGCATCCGTACGAGGAAGTGGCCTACGACGTCTATCCGGTCCAGCAGAAAAACACGCAGGCGGGCCTTGGTGCGGTGGGCCATCTCGACGAGGCCATGCCGCTGCGCAGCTTCCTGGCGCGCGTAGCCGACCGGCTGGATGCAGGCAGTCTGCGCTACGCGGGCGACCCGGCGGCCTCCGTGCAGCGCGTGGCCGTATGTGGGGGCGCGGGAAGCGATTTTGTCGGCCAGGCGCAAGCGGCCGGGGCCGATGCGTACGTAACGGCCGATGTGACGTATCATACGTTTTTCGACGTGCTGGATACCGACGGCGCGCCCGCCATGGCGCTCATCGACGCGGGCCACTACGAAACCGAGGCGCTGACGGAGGCCCTGCTCCGCGACTGGCTCGCCGCCCGCTTCCCCGACGTCGCGTTTCGCCGTACCGAAACGCGCACCAGCCCCATGCGCACGTTTGTGCCGTAGGCGCGTGCTGGGGTGCGGCTCAGAGGCGCTCCTTCCAGTCGAGGTACAACGCGCGGAAGCACATGTGGGCGGCCTCGGCGGTTTGCTGCGTGAACCAGTAGTTGACGCCCGCGCCTACCGCGGCCCCCGCGAGGGGAACGACCTGCCCCGCCTTGCGGCCCACGAGCGCCTTCGCAATCTCGCGTGGCAGGTGGCGGTTTTGATCGCGGAAGGTGCCCGAGACGCGCCCCTTGTAGGCCTGCCCATTCGCAAATGCCGCCGCGGCTACGCTCACCTCCCGCAGCGCCTCGTTACGGGCCTCGCGCCCGCCCGAGGCAGCAATGTTGAAGATGGAGAGGACCAGCGGGCGAAACGCCGGGCCACGCATCGGAAAGCCGTAACAGGCGCCGATCTGCTGGATGAGGCGCAGGTTGATGGTAAACAGCAATGGGATGTCGGCCGCGATGAGCGCCGCACCGCCGAGCCCGGTGCCGCCGCCCTCCAGTGCAGCCAGCAAGGCGTTTTGCCGGAAGCGACTCCGCGCCAACGCGTCGAGCTCCCGCAGCGGCTCATGCCGCAGGTCGCTGACGACCTCAGCCACGAGGCCACGTTCTTCTGCTGCCTGCAGCACATCGTCATCGGCAAAGGTCCACTCCGAGGCGTCGCTCAGCATCGCCAGAAACTCGCCAATGCGGTCGCTCATCTGGTCGACCAACTCGGGCGGGGTCACCTGTTGCACCGCCCAGTCGAGCGGGCGCATGGCCCAATCCATGGCTTGCGTAACCACCGAGGCGTCGGCGTGCTGCCAGGCTTCAATTTCGCGGCGGATGTCTTTTTCACGGTCGGTGAGGCGCATAAACGTCCTGACGGTAAGCAGAAGGGTGGCGTGCGTGAGCGCACAGCAGTACGTGCATCATAACGCGCTATACGCTGCCGATGTTACGCGGCCCGCCGGGCGCTTTCCCCTATAGCAGCCACAGCCCCAACCCGCCAACAAGAAAGCAGTAGGCCGCGAAGTACTGCAAGCGGCCGCGCTTTACAAAGTCGATGACGACTTTAATGGCCAGAATGCCCGCCCCGTAGGCCGCGCAGGTGCCCACCGCCAACGGCAGCCACGCTTCGCCCAGCCCCTGCTGCGCGAGCTCGATCGTTTTGATGAGCGTGGCCCCCAGCACTACCGGCAGCAACATCAGGAACGAGAAGTTGGCCGCGCGCTCCGGATTCACGTTTTGGTAAAGCGCAGTGCAGATGGTAGCGCCGCTCCGCGAGATGCCGGGAATCATGGCAAACGACTGCGCCACGCCGACGAGCAGCGCCTTTCCGCCGGTGAGCTCGCCCGAGGGGTTGGGGCGGAGCAGCGTGAGCAACAGGAGCACGCCGGTAACCAGCAGCATGCCCGCCGCGAGCTCCGGATCGTCGAACGCCCGCTCGAAGAAATCCTTGAACAGCACGTACGTGATGCCCGTCGGGATCATCGTGATCAAGATGTAGACGGCGGTGCGAAACGGCGGACGCTCGCGGAACCGCGCGGCCCATTCCCCCGGATGAATGGACGCCGCGAGCGTTTCCGTTACCAGCTCCTTGACGCGCAGGTTGTACACCGTAAAGATGCTAAGGATCGTGCCAAAGTGCACGAACACCTCAAAGGTGAGACTGCCCGTGCCTGCAGCGTTTAGGCCCAATACGTATTCCCCCAGCACCAAATGCGCCGACGAAGACACCGGCAGAAATTCGGTGAGGCCTTGTACCAGGCCCAGAATGAGCGCTTCCCACCACGTCATAAGCAGTTGCTGTGCCATACAGAATGTGCGTGCGGTACAGCATAGGGGCTGCCGTTCTTCTTCGGAAGCGCGCCGGCGTGAATCCATCGTGTGTTTCTGCCATCGGGTAGCAATCGCCCCGGCGCGCATCTACACTGCACGTGTGCCTCTGTACGCTTTTGACCATCTGCTGCTGCAATGGCCCATCGCCCGTCCCTTCGTTTGGTATTTGCCCCCGAGCGCCCGTGGGTGCATCGCGTGTTGTGGGGCGGCCTCACGGCGCTGTTGGTGGTTGCGTGCTGGCGCTATGCGCTGGATGCCACGCGGGCCGCGCAGGGGACGGCCTTGCGCCTCTGGATGCTACTTGCGGGCGGCGGCGTGGTGGTGGCCCTGCCCAACCTGCGCTGGCCGGAGCGCAACCTTACCCTCCTGCAGCTCGTGAACCCGCCCCAACGCGCCCTGCTGCTGACGCATGTTGCAAGCAGCATGCTGCCGCTGTTGGGGCTTACGGTGCTGCCGGCTTTGGCGCTCAGCCTTGCCGGCGAGGCGATGGCACTGCTGCCCTTTCTGCAGGTGCTGCTGGTGCTGCTTGGCACCATGGCTTACACGGTGGCGCGCTACGTACAGCTGGGGCCGCGGGCCCAGGCGTGGCACGACGGCCGCGCCGGCCAACGCTACCGCGCCGTCAAAGAGGAAACCGGCCAGGGCCTCGACCTTCCGCCCGGCCTGATTCCAGCACTGGGCGCTACGTTCCAGTGCTACGGGGTGCTGCTGCTAGCCACCGTGGCAACCGCTCTTACGGCCAACACGTGGGGCAACGGCTGGGGCCTGGTGCCCGGTCTTGTCCTTACCGCTGGCGTGGCGTGGCGCTTTCGCACCCTCGCCCCCGCATACGACCGATGGTTCTATGCGACGCAGGCGTTCTTTAGCGAAGTGCTCACCACGGGGCTCGTACAAGGCGAGCGCCGCTCGCTTGCCTACCGCGCCACCTACTGGGTCCCCGCCCGCTGGCGGCCCGCCACCTGGGCAAGCCTCCTGCAGCTGGATCGGAAACTCCCGCTCGGACGCCTCGTCGCCGTGGGCCACATGGGCCTGTGGCTGCTCGTGTACACCGGCGTATCGCAGCCCGTGCGCGTCGTCTACACGGCGCTTCTTGTGCTGGGCTCGGTAGCGCCGAGCGCGCTCCTGGCCGACGCGCGCCTCGCGCCGCCCGCGTTTCAACACATCATGCAGTCCGTCCCCGACTGGATCGTGACCCGCCTGTTCGTCAACCTGCGCTGGCTGCTGCCGCATGTGCTGAGCGTAGCCCTTGTGGCGTGGGCGAGCGACCGGGTGGGCATGGCCGCCATCGGACAGGTGGCGCTGCTTCATGCGGGCGCTGCGCTTGTGTGTGCCGTGGCCACCACCCTGCTCCACGAGTACAATCACCGCCGCCAGCTCGCTTAGCTGCTGCCCTCACCTACGTTCTGCCTTATGGCCGACGCGCTCGTCATTGACGCCCTCACCAAACGTTACGGCACCCACGCGCCGGTGCTGCGCGACCTCTCGCACACCTTTGCGCCCGGCACCTGCACGCTCATCACCGGGCCCAACGGCGCTGGCAAAACGACGCTCCTGCGGGTGCTTACGGCGCAGGCGCTTCCCACCGCGGGCCGCGTGCGCTACGGATCCCTCGACATCCACCAACAACCGCGCGCTTTCCTCCAGCATGCGGGCATCGTACCCGCCAGCGCCGACCTCCCCGCGCAGCTTTCCGCCGTCGAGCTGCTGCTGTGGGTGCTGCGCAGCCGGCGCCCCACAGCCGACGCCCCCGACGCAACCGCTCAGGCCCTTCTCGATCGCCTCACCCTTGACGAGCGCCGCACGCGCCGCATTGGTACCTACTCCAGCGGCATGACCCAAAAGGCCCTCATCGGTGCAGCGCTCGTTGCCCAGCCCGCCGTCCTGATCATGGACGAACCGCTTCGCAGCCTCGACACCGACGCCATCGCTGCCACGGTAGCACTGGTGCGCGAACACGTAGCGCGCGGCGGCACGGCCATCGTCTCCAGCCACCAAACCGACGCCCTGGCCGCCCTCGCCGACGCCCACCTCACGCTCGGGCGTTAGCTGGCCCCCCGAACCGTTTTTTTCCACGCGCCTGTAACAGTGACGACGCCTGGGCCGTACCTGTGTTGTAGCTCCGGTGCATTTTGCTTACACTGCAGCACCAGTTTCTTTCACCTGTTGATGCAGCGCGTATGTCTGTCGATCCTGAGCTCCTTACGTGGGGGTTTTTCCTTGGTGGTTTGCTGCTGATGCTCCTTGAGACGGTGCTGCCCGGCGGCGTAGCCTTCTTCCTTGGCATTGGCGGGCTCGTGGTAAGCGGGCTGCGCGTGATGGGCTTCGTGGTCGACCCGCTCACCGCCCTCCTCACGTGGCTCTTCCTCTCCACCGGCCTCACCATCGCCCTGCGCCCGCTGGCCACCCGCTACTTTGGCGGCGACAGCGTGGTGCAGCTCACCGATGAAGATGCCGACGCCATGGGGCAAACGGTGGATGTCGTCGAGGCCATCACGCCCACCACCCCGGGGCGCATTCGCTTTCGCGGCGCGACCTGGGACGCCCGCACGCTCGAAGGCACCCTGCCCGAAGGCGCCGAGGCCCGCATCGTCTACCGCGAGAACCTCACGTGGATCGTTGAACCCACCGACGGCAGCGACCTCGATATGCAATACCAAGATGCCCTAAGCCCCGATACGCAGCCCACACCTTCGCGCACACCGCACCGCTCCCGCTAACGTCGTCCTCACGAACCCCGTGCTCTTATGGCTACGCTCCTTGTCGTTCTTCTGCTGCTTACCCTGTTCGTGTTCTACAACACGTTCATCATTGTGGAAATGCGGGAAGAGGTGATCTTAGAACGCCTCGGGAAGTACCGCGCCACCCTCTCGCCCGGCCTGCACTTTGTCATCCCGTTTGTGGATCGCGTGGCCTACCGTCAAGAAACGCGCGAGCAGGTCATCGACGTGCCCCATCAAAAGTGCATCACGAAAGACAATATTGAGGTGGATGTGGACGGCCTCGTGTACCTGAAGGTGATGGATGCACGAAAGGCGAGCTACGGCATCAACGACTATCGCCTCGCCGCCATCAACCTGGCCCAAACCACCATGCGCAGCGAGGTCGGCAAAATCACGCTCGACGATACGTTTAGCGAGCGCGACAAGATGAACGAAGCCATCGTGCGCGAGCTCGACAAGGCGTCCGACCCGTGGGGCATTAAGGTCATGCGCTACGAGATTAAGGACATTCAGCCTTCGGCGGAAGTGACCCAGACGATGGAGAAGCAGATGGAGGCCGAGCGCGACAAGCGCGCCGAGATCACGATGTCGAGCGGCGAGCGTGACGCCCGCATCAACGTCTCGGAGGGCGAGCGGCGCAGCGCCATTCTCATGTCGGAGGGCAAGCGCCAAAAGCGCATCAACGAAGCCAAGGGCCAGGCCCAAGAGATGGAACTTATTGCCAACGCCACCGCCAAGGGCCTCCAGCGCATCGCCACCGCCATCGCCCAGCCGGGCGGCTCCCTGGCCGTAAAGATGCGCCTCACCGAGCAGTACATCGACCGCCTGGGCACGGTCATCGACGGTGCCAACGTGAGCGTGCTTCCGGTGGAGGCCGCCAACCTAAAGACCTTTTTTGAGGGCGTGTCGCAGGTCAGCGATCACACGGGCCAATAGCTGCCCCGCCGCCTTACCGCCGCTTTGCCTTCCGCCAACCGTTTCCCTGTTATGCTACAGACGCTCAACGATGCCAGCCTCGCCATTCTTGGCCTGCTGGCCCTCTACATCCTCTACAAGTTTTTGCGTGCCATCCGCCTTGTGCCGCAGCAAAGCGCCTACGTGGTGGAGCGCCTTGGCAACTACTCCAAGACCCTCGACGCGGGCTTTCATGCGCTCGTGCCCTTTTTTGACCGTGTCGCCTACGTTCACGACCTGCGCGAGCAGGCCATTCCGGTCGAGCCCCAGGACTGCTTTACCAGCGACAACGTGCGCGTACGCGTCGACGGCGTGATCTACATCAGCGTAAGCGACCCGGTAAACGCGAGCTACGGCGTGACGGACTACCGCCGGGCCGCGATTCAGCTCGCGCAAACGACCACCCGCTCGGTCATTGGCCGGATGGAGCTCGACACCACGTTCCAGGAACGCGCCCTCATCAGCCAGTCGGTGGTTGACGTGCTCGATGAAGTAGACGAGGCCTGGGGCATTCGCGTGCATCGCTACGAGATCAAAAACATCGACACGCCGCGTACGGTGCAGAAGGCGATGGAGCGCCAGATGACCGCCGAGCGCGACCGGCGCGCCGTGGTGGCCCGCTCGGAGGGCGAGCAGCAGTCGACCGTAAACGATGCCGAGGGCCAAAAGCAAGAGCTCATCAACCAGTCGGAAGGCGAGATGCAGCGGCGCATCAACGAGGCCGAGGGCCGCGCCCAGGAGATCGAGGAGATAGCCAACGCGACGGCCGAGGCGATTGAGAGCATTGCCGATGCCGTCTCCAAGCCGGGCGGCGAGGAGGCCGTGAAGCTGCGCCTAGCCGAACAGTACCTCGACACCGTCGCCCGCCTGGGGCGTCAGGAGAACAAGGTGCTCCTCCCGGCCGACCTCACGCGCTACGACGCGGTGCTCAGTGGGCTGGCGCTTGACGACTTTGCGCTCCAACCGAGCGGCGCCCCCACCGCGCAAGGCGACGGGGCCGCCCCGGATGCCGAGGATTCAACGGCGTAGGTAGACGTCGTGCCGCTCGGCCCTCCGCTTACGCAACTTTAGGACGCGCGCCGGGGCCCGTCAGCGTACGCACCAGGGCAGAATATGCCACAGGCGTTGGCGGGCCGCGGGGGGCTTTGCCTCTATTGCTTCGTTTCTACGACGATAACGCCGTTGGCTCCGCGCGATCCATAAATGGCGGTCGCCCCAGCGTCTTTCAACACGGTGATGGACGCCACGTCCTTCGGATTCAGCCAGCTCAACGCGCCGCCCACGCCGGGCGTTACGGGCATGCCGTCTACCACGTACAGCGGGCGGTTGCTTCCGTACATGGAGGTGGCGCCACGGATAGTAATTTTGAGTCCGCCGCCTGGTGCGTAACCTACCTGCACGCCGGCCACTTGGCCCCGCAGCAAATCAGCAAAATGCACCGCGCCGGTGCGCTGCGCCACGTCCTCCGCGTCGACGGTAGACGCCGCTCCCGTGAAGTCGGATGCCGTTTCGCTGCCGTACCCCGTATGCACCCGCTCCTCCGTACGGGTCGTTTCACTTGCCGAGCAGCCCAGGAGTCCGGCGGCAAGAAAGAGTGTAAGAATAGCCCGTAGCATAATGCCCCCGCATTGCGTACGTGTTAAACAGACACGTTACTCAACGCCGCGAGCCGGTGCACGGTTTCTCCGCGCTGCTAGCGCCGGTGCCCCAGCAGCGCGTGTGCGCAACGTCTGCACGGCGTACCGGCCCAGTTGACGGCCTTGCGTGAGTCCGCGTTTGTACGCCATGGGGTAGTGGATGCCCCCATACAGCCGACTCACGCCAGCCTCTTGCGCGGCGGACCGGAAGGACGCGTAGGAACGCGCCGGCAGCCCGTATTCAACCTCCACGGTATCTCGGAAGGCAAAGTTTGGGCCATACAGCGCCGTCAACATCTCGGCCGCGGCTGCCGAGATGACGCTGTGCGCGCTCGTATACTCCGGGAAGGGCGGCGTCTGCAAAATGGGCCGCCAGTCGGGGTCGATGTGCTCGTTGATGACCGTTTCGGGGCGCACCAAGTCGCTGCGGTACTTCTCGTCCCACGCGCTGATGAATCCATCGGCCAGGGTCACGCCGGTCAGGGCATAGGTCTCGGCCGTGCGCATCAGCGAAGCGCTGTCTTTGCGCGCCGCCACCGCCGCGATGCCCATCCAGTGCGCGCCAGGTGTGATGTGCTTCGTGGCGTACATCACGTGGCCGCGGGTGTGCATCACGTAGGGGTTGCAGTCCCAGAACGCAGCAATCGCGCGCTCCTCCTTCGATGCGTTTTTAACGGCCTCGTACACCGCCATAACTTGCTTGTAGAACGGCGTGCCCGGCTGCATGCTGTAGTCGTACGGACGCGCCGGCTTAAACTGCGCCGCCCGCTGCATCACAAAGGGGCGCAGCTTATCCCAATTGGGCTCGATCGCGTCCATGTAGGCCGGCGGCGTGGGCTGCCAGCGCCCCGGCTCGTCGGTCACGGTAAACTGCGATGCGCTGCGGGTTTGCTTGTAGCGGTCGGCTGCCATCCAGCGCTGGATGTGCGCGGCCACCGTGTCGCCATAAACCACCGACCGGCGGAGCACCGCCGCTGGCACCCCCTGCTTTTTGAAGTAGGCGCGCATCTTTTGGTGGACGGCATCTAGGCGCTTCGTGGAATACACCAGCGAGCGCCCCACGGTAAAGAACGCATGCACGGCGGCCACTTCCAGTGCGAGCGGCCGGGTGGTATCCGGCGCGGGCACCGGCGTCAATCCATTCAGCTGACCGGCCAGGCTCTGGTAGGCCGGATCGCCGTGCTGCAGGGCCTCGTACGCTGCCACGCTGGTGTAGGCAAACGCCCGACTGGCCTGCGGCGGACTAAAAATATCGTACACCATGACATCCGACAACGCTTTCACCGACCGATGCAGCACCTCCGCATCGTCGATTGCCGCGCGGTACGCCGTCTGCGATTCGCAGGCAGGCGTTAAGACGATACACAGGAGCAGTAGCAACCATGTATGCCTCATCGTCCCGTTATGCTTGTCCTTGAATACCGTGTGCATTGGTAGCCACAAATCGGCGTATTGATTCTTTCTATGGAGCGGTAGACGCCAGCGAGGGCCGCGCGGCATCGATAACGAGTTGCCGGAGCGCGGCGTCGTTGCGCGCTACCAGCAGCCGGCGGGAGCCATTGCCGTCGCGCACCCATCCAAACGCCCGCGCCTGGCCCTCCAGGTACAATCCGCTCGCGTAAGGCGGCAGCGCCCGGAAGCCGCCCGTGGTGTCTTGCAGCAGCACGTGGCCATAGCTGGCGTCGTAGCGGCCCAGTTGCGGCTTTACGCCGTAGAAGTTGCCCGCGAGCAGCACATCGCGCCGGGCGTCGTTGTTTATGTCGGCGGTGGTAATCGCAAACACGGGGGCCACTTGGGCGCGCCGGGGCAACGGACGCACGGCGAAAGTCCCGTCGGATCGGTTTTCAAGGTACACGCTGCGCAGCTCGGTGATGCGCCGCACCTGTGCCTTTGCCAGCACGGCATCGGCAAAGATGTCCTCCAGGCGCCGCGCGCCGAAGGCTTCGTAGGTCGGAAAGCGCTGTTCGAGCCCGCCAATCTGCCCGATCAGTGCATCGCGGGTTGGCAGCGGGTACGCGGCGCCGTCGTGGTAATACGTCACGATGCTCTCCCGTGCGCCGTTGTCGTCAAAGTCGTGCCAGTAGAGCCGGAGCGGGTG
Organism: Salisaeta longa DSM 21114; assembly: GCF_000419585.1. Classification (NCBI taxonomy): domain Bacteria; kingdom Pseudomonadati; phylum Rhodothermota; class Rhodothermia; order Rhodothermales; family Salisaetaceae; genus Salisaeta; species Salisaeta longa. The sequence goes on along the minus strand of NZ_ATTH01000001.1, from coordinate 2,916,768 downwards.
CTGCGGCGACGCGTGGAGCAACGTGTTGCGGCCCAGGTTGCCCGCCAGCACATCGCGGTCGCCGTCGCCGTCCATGTCAACGGCGTGCAGGGCGCTCCACCATCCGGATGTTTGCCCGAGGCCCGCGCTGTCCACGCGGCGCGCAAAGGTCCCATTGGGCTGTTGCACAAGAAGCGTCAGCGGCATCCACGTGCCGGCCACCAGCAGATCCGCGCGACCGTCGGCGGTTGCATCGAGCCACACGGCGCTCGTCACCATCCCCAACGTATCTAGCGCCGGCGCCCGCGTGCCGGTCACGTCCCGAAAGTGCCCGGTGCCGTCGTTGAGCCACAGCGCACTCGCCGGTACGGCCCCGTACTGCCCGCGCACGCCCCGGCGGCCCACAAACAGATCCACGTCGCCGTCGCCGTCCACATCGTGCGGCGCCACCACGCCCGCGGTGGCCGGTTGGTGGCTCGGAAGCGCATCGGGGGCGCGTCGGAAGTGCCCGGCGCCGTCGTTCCAGTAGAGGCGGTCGCGCAACACAGCGGCAGGTGCCCCCACCCTATTTCCACCGTGCGCCACGTACAAGTCCTGATCGCCGTCGCCATCGGCATCGAAGAAGGCCGCGTCTACGTCCTCGAAGCGGGCCTCGGCGGCCCACAGCGTATCCGACGCGGTGCCCCGAAACGATCCATCGGGCTTTTGCACCCGCAGCGCGCCAGCAAACCCGTGCGCGCCGCCCAGATACACATCGTCGCGGCCGTCGCCGTTTACGTCGCCCACGGCCAACGCCGGCCCCTCGGTTGAGCGCATGTGCGGAGCCAGCGGCTCGCGGTTGAAGTCGTTGTAGCGATCTTCCTGATGCGTCAGTGCCAGCCCCGGCGGCGGGTCGACGGCCCGCACGCGCACGCCGCCGGACGCTTCGTTGCTTGGCCACGGGGCGGGCCGCGTTGTAGCATCGGCGTGGCGCACAGTCAGGGGGCCCGGCGGCACCGTGGTGCGGAGACTCACGCGGCCGTCGGGCCATAGCACACGTACGGTGTCGGCCTGTGCGGCGCCCCCAAGGCCCACCGTAAGACGCGGCGGCACGCTGGACTGAAAGCCGCGGGTGGTGTACAGCTCCAACCATTGCGTCTGTCCGTTGGCCGTCACGGCGACGCGGGCTCCCATGCCAAACGGATTGTCGGTCGGCCCGCGCAGCCGGATCGTGAGGGTGCGGCCGGCGCGTAGGGTATCGGCGCGGTTCTCGTAGAGCCCGGCCGGCGCGTTGACGTTGTTCGTCACCAGATCGAGGTCGCCGTCATTGTCCAGATCGGCGTAGGCGGCACCGTTCGAAAAACCCGCCCTGGCCAATCCCCAGCGCGCCGCGACATCTTCAAACCGCAGCCCGCCCGCGTTGCGGAACGCCGCGTTGGGGATGGGCACCTGCGGCATGCGCTCAATCAGCGACAGGTTTTGCGCGGTGACGCCGGCCTCCAGCGATTGCTGCACCGCGGCGTTGGAGGCGTAGTTGATGTAATCGAGGTCGTTGGGCCGCCGGTAGATGCCGTTCGTGACGAACAGATCCTTGCGCCCGTCGAGGTCAAAGTCGGCCCAGAGCGGCGCCCAGCTCCAGTCGGTGGCGTGCGTGCCGGTAAGGTACGCAACGTCGCTAAAGCGCGTTTGCCCTTGGTTGAGGAGCAAGGTGTTGCGCATCAGCTGATGATGGTAGCCGTAACGCCGCTTGATCTGATAGACGTTGTACGACTCGGTAGCCGCCGACGTTTTGAGGATGGCCTCGCGGCGCGGGCGCATGTCCAGCACCATCAGGTCGGGCCGCCGGTCGTTGTTGATGTCGGCCGCATCGACGCCCATGGCGTAATGGCTGGTGTGGGGCGCGGCCTGCGTGATGACTTGCCGAAACGTGTCCTCGCCCGTGTTGAGGTACAAGTAATCGTTTTCGTGGAAGTCGTTGGCCACGTAAAGATCGGGCCAGCCGTCGGTGTTCAGGTCGCTCACCACCACGCCCAGGCCGTAGCCCAGGGCGCTGCCCGCGATGCCCGCGGCGCGGCTCACATCCACGAAGCGCCCGCCGCGATTTTCCATGAGCCGGTCGCCCGCGTTCCGATCCAGCTTGTTCTTAAGCGTAGCGCGCCGTCCGTAGCTCCGGGTGGAGTGCACCGAGTGGTTGAGCAGGTACACATCGAGGTCGCCGTCGCGGTCGTAATCGAAAAACGCCGCCTGCGTGCCAAATCCACGCACATCGAGTCCGTACGCCGCGGCCCGCTCGCTGAACGTGCCGTCGCCGTTGTTGATGAACAGCTCGTTGTGCCCCTCCAGGCCCCGGTAGCCGTCCACAACGCTCACGTAGATGTCGAGGCGGCCGTCGCTGTTCACGTCGGCCATGGTGGCGCCGGTCGTCCAGTCGGCCGAACCGGCCACGCCCGCGGATTGCGTGACGTTTTTGAAGCGGAAGTTGCCCTGGTTGACGTACAGCGCGTTCGGCCCCTCGTTGGCCGTAAAGTAGAGGTCGACGCGCCCGTCGCCCGTCACATCGCCCGCGGCCACGCCGCCGCCGTTGTAGTAGTAGAGGTAGTTCAGAATGTTGAGGTCGGCCGATTCGCGCAGCGTATTTTGGAACGCCACGCCGGTGCGCGCGCTGTCGTGCCGGGCGAACAACGCAGGGCGTTGCGGCGCTTCGGGGCTCGCGCACCCCATCAACGCAAGAAGCGTAAAACACCAACAGAGAGCGAATCGACGAGTCATGGCGTACGGGCGGTAAGCAGCGAAGACGGCGGTTCGAGGAGGAGCAACGGCGCGTCGTTGCGTGCGATGGCCAGCACGGTGCCGCGGCCCGCGATGCGCAGTTGGGCGATGTCGCGCACCTGCCCGTTTAGCGAGAGCCCGCTCTGTGTGGCCGGAAGCGCCTCAAACGCACCAGACGGCGTGCTGCGCAGCATCGTGCCGTAGCTGGCATCGAGCCGCCCAATGTTGGGCAGCATGCCAAAGAAGTTGCCCGCGAGCAGCACATCCAGCCGCCCGTCGCCCGTCCATTGCCCGGTGGCTATGCCAAAGACGGGCGCAAACTGCGCGCGCGTCGGGAGGGGCCGCCGCACGAACGTGCCCTCGTCATTCATCCAGCGCGAGGTTTCAAACGTTTCGGCCGTGTGCTTCTGCACGCTGGCCAGCACCCGATCGGAGAACAGGTCGCGAACGGTCTGCTCGGCATAGTCGGCGTGCTTCACGTAGCGCTGCTTCAGCATGGGCAGCTGGTCCATCAGCGGGCCGCGCAACGGCAGCGGATACGTGCCGCCGTCGTTATAAAAGCTCACGATCTGCTCCACGTAGCCATTGCGGTCGAAGTCGCCCACGTGCATCGTCACCGGATGGCCAGGCGGAGCCTTCAGCCGCATGTTGGTTCCGAAGTTGCCCGTGAGCAGATCGGTGTCGCCGTCGGCGTCCAGATCGGCCGGATGCACGCGGGTCCACCAGCCGGTGGCGGCGTCATGCACCAGGGTGGTGTCGCGGCGGAGCGCCCCGCCCGACGCGCGAAAGATTGTGAGCGGCATCCAGTCGCCCACGACGGCCAGCTCTTTGCGGGCGTCGCCCGTCAGATCGGCCCACACGGCATCCGTCACCATGCCGATGCGCGCGAGCGCCGGAGCCCGCGCCTCGGTCACGTCCGTAAACCGCCCGGTGCCGTCGTTTTCGAGCAGGTACGACCGGGGCGTAAGGCCGTAGCGCCACGGCACCACGCGCCCGCCCACCACCAGGTCGGTGTCGCCGTCGCGGTCGTAGTCGTACGGAGCCACCGCAGACGCGCTCGTTTCCAGGGATGGCAGCCGGTCGGTGGCGTCGGTCAGCTGCCCGCTGCCCGCGTTGAGGTACAGGCGATCCTGCAGGGCCCGGTGGCCCGGCGCGAAGGCGTAGCCGCCGCTTGCCACGTACAGGTCCTGATCGCCATCGCCATCGGCGTCAAAGAACGCCGCCTCGGCATCTTCCGAGAGGGCATCGTCGGCAAACAGCGCTTCGTTCGTCGCCACAAACGTGCCGGTGGGCTGCTGCACCATCAGGCGGGCCGGCTGCTCCTTGGCGCCGCCGATAAACACGTCGTCGCGCCCGTCGCCGTTGATGTCGCCCACGGCCAGGCGCGGGCCTTCGGTGGAGACTCTGCGCGGCAGCAAGCCTTCGCGGTTGAAGTCGACAAAGTCGTTCTCGTTGTGCTGCACGTCGAGGCCGGTGGCGGTGGCCACGTTCGTCCACGTAGGGGCGGGGGCGTCGGGCGGCGTCGGCACCGTTCCCCCGGCTTCCGCCTGCTGCACGACCAGGCGCTGGTTGGCGGCTACGTTGCGCCGGATGGTGGTGCGGCCGTCCGGCCAGGTGACCGTTACCTGATCGAGCGTGTCGATGGCGCCCAGGCCGGCCGTGAGCACCGGACTTACGCTCGACTGGAAGCCGCGCGCGGGCATCTGCTCCAGGTAGATCGTTTGCGAGTCGGCGCGCAGCGTTACGCTCGCGCCAATGCCGTGCGTGTTGGGCGGCGCGCCGCGCAGCGCGATCTGTAGGTAGTGCGCGTTGGTCGATTGGCGGGCGTCGTTGCGGTATATGTGGGCCGGCTGGTCGAGGTTGTTCACGACGAGGTCGAGGTCGCCGTCGTTGTCCAGATCGCCATAGGCAACGCCGTTGGAGAACGTCGGGTGGCCCAGCCCCCAGGCGCGCGTCGCTTCGGCAAAGTGGTAGCCGTCGACGTTCCGAAAGGCGTAGTTGGGCAGCGGGGTTTCCGGAATTTCCTTGATGAGGTCCATGAACTCCACGTCGCCATCGGCCGTGAGGCGCCGGAAGGTCTCCTCGTTGGCGAGGTACTGGATAAAGTCCTGGTCGGTAAGGTCACGGCGGATGCCGTTGGTCACGAGAATGTCTTTCAGGCCGTCCAGGTCAAAATCGGCCAGCAGCGCGCCCCAGCTCCAGTCGGTGGCATGCACCCCGGCCAGCGCCCCAATTTCGCTGAAGGTGCCGTTGCCGTTGTTCAGGTGCAGCATGTTGCGCATGAGCTGGTGGTAGTAGCCGTTGCGCAGCTTCATCTGGTAGACGTTCCACGACTCGAAGACCGACGTCGTTTTGAGGCGGCGATCGGTGTCGGGCAGCATATCCGTTACAAAGATGTCGGGCTGCGCGTCGTTGTTCACGTCGGCCATGTCCGCGCCCATCGACGAGAGGCTGATGTGGCGCATTTGCTCGGTGAGGGCCTCCCGAAAGGTGCCATCTTGCTGATTGATGTAGAGGTAGTCGCGCTCAAAGAAGTCGTTTGAGATGTAGAGGTCGGGCCAGCCGTCGCGGTTCACATCGCCCACGGTGATGCCCAGTCCGAAGCCAATTTCGCTGCTGTAGATGCCGGCCGCTTTGGTCACGTCCACGAACGTGCCGTTGTCGTTGCGCAGAAGCTTATCGCCGCCTAGGGCGTCGCGCACCGTGCGCTGATTATCGCGCAGGTCGAATTTGCTGACGTCGGTAAACGAGTTGTTGAGGAGGTAGACGTCCAGGTCGCCATCGTGGTCGTAATCGAAGAACGAGGCGTGGGTGCCGTAGCCCTCGTCGTCGAGGTTGTACTGTGCGGCCTGCTCCTCAAATTGCGGGACGCCGTTCGCATCAGGGCCCTGGTTGATAAAGAGTTCGTTTTGCTTATCGTCGCCCGCGATGTCGCCCGAGTTGCACACGTAGATGTCGAGGCGTCCGTCGCCGTTCACATCGGCCATCGTGACGCCGGTCGACCACGCCCGCGTGCCGCCCACACCGGCCGCCTCGGTGGCGTCCGTAAACCACCAGTCGCCCCGGTTCAGGTACAGCCGGTTCTTCTTCTGATTGTGGGTGAAGTAGATGTCGGTGCGGCCGTCGCCATTTACGTCGCCCAGCGCCACGCCGCCGCCGTTGTAGTAGTGCCGATAGGTAAAGACGTTTGTCTCCTCGGTGAGGTTGAGCGTGTTGGCAAAGTCGACGTTCGTGTGGGCCGCGGGCAGCCGCGTGAAGAGCGTCGTATCTTGCGGCGCCGGCGCCCGCTCGGCGCGCGAGGCCACCGGAGCGTCCGCGTCCTGGCAACCGGCGACCAGCAAAAGTGCACCGACCCACAGCCTACCGAGGAGCCGTCGTGTACGAAACAAAAGAGACATCACGGCTGCATGCACAGTTAAACGAAAGGGCCTGCTGTTCCTATAATAGAAATAGCCCACGCCGAATACAAACAACAAATGCCTCCCTGGGCAACCCCAAGGAGGCATTTGACAAGACGTATGTCTTGAAGCGGAATCAGGCGCCCGCAGCTGCTTCTTCCGGCTCGCTGCTCGTCTCTTCGCGGCGGCCTTTGCCACTGCCGCGGCGCGTGCTGGAGCTGCTGCTGCCGGTGTTGCCCGGCTTCACGTCGTTGTAGTCCACCAGCTCAATCACCGAGAGCTCAGCGCCATCGCCCGAGCGACGGCCGAGCTTTACGATACGCGTGTAGCCGCCCGGGCGTCCGGCCACTTCCGGCCCCACCTCGGTAAACAGCTCCGTCACCGACTCTTTGCTTTGCAGGCGGCGAAAGACCTGGCGGCGGTTGTGCGTGGTGTCTTCCTTCGCCCGCGTGATGAGCGGCTCCACGAAGGGGCGCAGCGCCTTGGCCTTTGCGGTGGTGGTGCGGATGCGCTTGTGCTCGATGAGCGCGCGCGCCAGTGCGGCGAGCGTTGCCTTACGATGGGCAGCGTCGCGCCCCAGCTTATTTCCTTTCTTCCGATGTCTCATGGCAATATAGTTGATTCTCAGGTTTCAAGGGGCAGGGGCCAACGCAGGCGGCGGCGCCTGCATCCCAAGAAATTAGTTGGTGGCCTCTTCGAGGTATTCTTCGACGTTCATGCCAAAGTGCAGCCCGCGCTCGTCGAGCACATCCTTCAGCTCCTGGAGCGACTTACGGCCAAAGTTGCGGAACTTCAGCATCTCGTTTTCTTCGCGACGCACGAGGTCGCCAATGTTCTTGATGCTGGCCGCCTTCAGGCAGTTGTGCGAACGCACCGAGAGGTCGAGCTCGTCCACCGGCTGCGACAGCAGGTCGCGGATGCGCTTCACTTCCTCATCCACTTCTTGCTCCTCAACGGCCGGCTCGGGCTCTTCATCGAGCTGGATGAAGAAGTCGACGTGATCGCGCAGGATGGAAGCAGCCCGCGTAAGGGCCTCTTCGGGCGTTACCGATCCATCGGTATCCACGTCGAGCGTGAGCTGCTCGTAGTTGATTTTTTGCCCCACACGGGTTGGCTTCACCGAGTACTTCACGTTCTTGATCGGCGTGAAGATCGAGTCGATGGCAATGACGCCGATGGGGTCGTCCTCACGCTTGTTTTCTTCAGACGGGACGTATCCGCGCCCAAAGCCCACGCGCAGGTCCACGTTGATGGACGCATCTTCGGCGAGCGTCGCGATGTGCTGCTCCGGGTTCAGGACCTCAAACTCGGACGTTTCGTCGGCAATGTCGGCAGCGGTCCATGCACCGGGGCCCTCAAGCGCCAGGTGGAGGTGCCCTTCCTTCATCTCCTCTGCTTTGAAGCGCACGCCCTTGAGGTTAAGGATGATGTCGGAGACATCTTCCGTCACGCCGTCGATGGTCGAGAACTCGTGCTGCACCCCGTCAATCTTGATGGCCGTGATGGCGAGCCCACGCAGCGACGAGAGCAGCACGCGGCGCAGCGCGTTGCCGATGGTTACGCCAAAGCCCTGCTCCAGCGGTTCAATGATAAATCGCCCGGACTGGTCGTCCATCGTTTCAATCTGGACGCCCTCCGGCATTTCAAGCCCGTAGTTGTTCATACGCTCGGTTGATCGTGCTAATCAGCAGTAGGGTGAAGATGCGAATGCGCGCCGGCGGCACCTGATAGCGGAGCGGCGCCGTGCAGGCCGCGCCCGGGGCCTCGCGGCATCGGGCCATCGCGGGCGTCGCTTACTTCGAGTAGAGCTCGACGATGAGCTGCTCGTCAATGTTTTCCGGGATCTCTTCGCGCTCAGGCAGCGCAATGAACCGTCCCTTCATCTCGTTGCGGTCCATTTCCATCCAAGCGTAGTTGCGACGCTGCCGCTCGATGTTGTCCTTGATCACTTCCAACTGGCGACTCTTCGGGCGTACGGCCACGATGTCATCCGCCTGCAGCTCGTACGAGGGGATGTTGACCGGCTCGCCGTTTACCATGATGTGCCCGTGCGTCACAAACTGACGGGCCTGGCGGCGCGTGCGGGCAATGCCCAACCGGAACACGACGTTGTCAAGGCGCGCCTCCAGAAACCGCAGCAGGTTTTCGCCCGTCACGCCCTGTTTGCGCGTTGCCTTATCGAACAGGTTCTTGAATTGGCGCTCCAGCAGGCCGTAGGTGTACTTCGCTTTTTGCTTTTCCTTCAGCTGCACCGCATATTCGCTCTCACGGCGTCGGCGGTTGCGGCCATGCTGTCCGGGCGGATAGGGCTTACGCTCTAGCGCCTTGCTCGGCCCAAAGATGGGCTCTTTAAAACGGCGGGCAACTTTCTGTTTTGGTCCTCGGTATCGGGCCATATCTCAATAGTAATTATCGATAGTCGATGTCAGGAGACGCCGGTACCGGGCAGCGACCCGGCACGCAGCATCCAAGAAGGGGTTAGACGCGCCGGCGCTTTGGCGGGCGGCAGCCGTTGTGCGGCAGCGGCGTTACGTCACGAATCGTAGCCACATCCAGCCCCACATCGTCAAGCGCACGCACGGCGCCCTCGCGGCCCGAGCCCGGCCCTTTCACGAACACATCTACGCGTCGCAGGCCCAGGTCGTAGGCTTCTTGCGCAGCCGACTGACCGGCGCGCTGTGCCGCGTACGGCGTATTTTTGCGGCTGCCTTTAAAGCCCATTTTGCCGGCACTGGCCCACGAAATGGTGTTGCCGTACTGATCGGTGATGGTTACAATCACGTTGTTGAACGTGGCCTTGATGTAGGCACGGCCGTTCGACTCTACAACAACGTTTTTCTTGCGGACGGTTCGCTTGCCGCCCTTTTTCTTTTCTTTTGCCATGGTTGGAGGTCTTCCTTAAAACGAATGGAGGCTGGCGATGCGCCGCGCGCTATTTCCGCGGGGCTTGCTTGCGCCCGGCCACCGTCTTGCGACGGCCCTTGCGGGTGCGCGCATTGGTGCGGGTGCGTTGCCCATTAACGGGCAGTCCCTTGCGGTGGCGCAGCCCACGGTAGCACCCAATATCCATCAGGCGCTTGATGTTCATTTGCACCTCGGTGCGCAGCTGGCCTTCCACGGTGTACTCCTCTTCAATGATACGACGCACCTCGCGCGTATCGGCATCGTCCCACTCTCGGGGCGGCACCGACGGGTCGAGGCCCGCCTCTTCAAGAATCGTGTTTGCACGCGAGCGCCCCACCCCGAAAATTTCGGTGAGGGCAATTTCGCCGTGCTTGTGGTCCGGTACGTCAACTCCTGCAATACGTGGCATGTACGTCTGATACGGTTCTAAATCAACAGTGGCGGCCAGGGGCCGTGCGTGCGCGTCGCCGCGTGATACAACGCTTACTTGTAACGGTACACAATCCGCCCCTTCGACAGATCGTACGGGGACAGTTCGACTTTTACGCGGTCGCCCGGCAAAATCTTAATGTAGTTCATGCGCATTTTGCCCGAGAGCAGCCCGAGAATCTCGTGGCCGTTCTCTAGCTCAACGCGAAACTGTGCGTTGGGCAAAGCCTCAATGACTTCGCCGTCTTGTTCGATGGCTTCTTCTTTCGCCATAGTACGTCAAGTATCGTCTGTAGAAGTTGATTCGGGGCGAAGGTACGGCGGCACGGTGACGTCTTCGATGTAGTCAAACGTGCTGAGTACTTCAGGTGCGCCGTCGCGCACAGCAATCATGTGTTCGTAGTGGGCCGAGCGCGTTCCGTCGGCCGTGGCCACGGTCCATCCGTCGTCGGCCGTGTACACCTCGGCCGTGCCGTGGTTAATCATGGGCTCAATGCAAATCGTTAAGCCCTTACGCAGCGTGCGTCCGGTACCTGGGCTGCCGTAATTGGGCACCTGTGGCTGTTCCCACAGGCTGCGTCCTACACCGTGCCCGCACAAGTCGCGCACAATACCGTAATCGGCACAGCGGGCTTCAACAGCGGCGCCAATATCGCCAATGTGATGCCCGGCAACCGCCGCTTCAATGCCTGCATTAAGGCCCTCGTGCGTCACACGGCACAGCGTGTAATCCTCGTCCGCGAGGGTACCCACCGCAAACGTAAACGCGCTGTCTCCAATAAATCCGTCGAGTACAACGCCGCAGTCCACCGACAAAAGGTCGCCGGGCTGCAGCGCGTAATCGCTTGGGATGCCGTGCACGACGTGGTCGTTAACTGACGTACACAGCGTGGCCGGAAACACGTTTTTTCCGTGCCGATGACCCTTGAATGCAGGCTCGGCCCCATGTGTTCGGATGAAGTCTTCGGCAATGGCATCAAGCTCGTTCGTCGTTACACCGACGGCCACGTGGCGCCCGACTTCGGCAAGGGTACGGCTGACGAGCTCGGCGCTGGCCCGCAGCTTCTCAATCTCCCGCTTGCTTTTCAGATGCACCATGTGTCGTCCAACCAACCGTTGCCAGATCCTTCGTATCCATCCCATCGGAGCTACACGCGCCGCCCGCGCACCGATCCACCGCTCTTCATAAATCCATCGTAATGACGCATGAGCAAGTGGCTTTCAATTTGTTGTAAGGTGTCAAGCGTAACCTGCACCAAAATGAGCAGGCTCGTGCCGCCAAAGAAAATCGCAAACTGCTGCGAGATACCGGCCTTCATCGCAAACGCCGGCAGAATGGCCACCAGCCCCAGGAAGATCGAGCCCGGCAGCGTGATGCGCGTGAGGATGTTGTCAATGAACTCCGCCGTCTGGCGCCCCGGGCGCACGCCCGGAATGAAGCCGCCTTGGCGCTTCATCGTATCGGCCATCTGCTGCGGGTTCACCGCAATGGCCGTGTAGAAGTACGTGAAGAAGACACAGATGAAGAAGAACACGCCCGAGTAGCCCCAACTGCTGATGTCAGAGAACCAGCGCCCCATCATCTGCATGAAGGGGCTGTTCGGAAAGAACGACGCCACCGTCGACGGCAAAAACATAATGGATTGCGCGAAGATGATCGGCATCACGCCGGCCGCGTTGACGCGCAGCGGCAGGTACTGCGTCGTGCCGCCGTACATCTTGCGGCCCACGACGCGCTTCGCATACTTCACCGGAATGCGCCGCGTGCCCTGCGACACCAGCACCACGCCCGCGGTGACGAGCACCCACACGGCAATCTCCAGCAGCAGCAAGAAGATGTTGCTGCCCAGCAGGCTTACCTCGTTTAAGAGCGCCTGCGGCAGGAATGCGATGATGCCCACCATAATGATGAGCGAAATGCCGTTGCCAATGCCATCCTCGCTGATGCGCTCACCCAGCCACATCACAAACACGGTACCTGCCGTAAGCGTGAGGACCGTCGTGAACATGAAGAACGTCGAGTTGATCACGATGGCCTGCCCGGTCGCGCCGTATTGCAGGTTAATGGCGTAGCCAATGGACTGCAGCGCCGTGATGCCCACTGTGCCATACCGCGTAAGCTGCGTAATCTTGCGCCGGCCTTCTTCGCCTTCACGCTGCAGCTTCTGGAAGTACGGCACCACCGCCCCCATCAACTGGATGATAATGGAGGCCGTAATGTACGGCATGATGCCCAGTGCAAAAATGCCCGCCTGGCGAAAGGCGCCGCCCACGAACATATCCAGGAAGCCAAACAGCCCCCCAGACCCGGCCTGTGCGTTGATTTGCTCAAGCAGCGCTGCGTCAACGCCCGGAAGCGTGACGTAGGTGCCCAAGCGGTACACCACCAGGATGCCCAGGGTATACAGGATCCGCTCGCGCAGCTCCTCAATTTTCCAGATGTTACGAATGCTTTCGGCAAGCCCTGCCATAACCTGCGGGGGTTTGTGAGTGAGACCGTTGTGCGGGTCTCGGCTTATTCAATCACCGTGGCCGATCCGCCAGCGGACGCAATTTTTTCGCGGGCCGAGTCGCTAAAGGCGTGCGCGCTGATCGTCAGCGACGCCTCCAGCGGGCCATCGCCCAATACCTTCACGCGCTCGGCACTGCGCACCGCGCCAATGGCTTCAAGCACCTCCGGCGTCACGTCGGCGTCGGCATCGAGCACGCCCTCATCAACCAGCCGGTCGAGGCGGCCCACGTTTACAATGCTGTATTCGGTACGAAAGGGATTCGTGAACCCGAACTTGGGCAGCCGGCGATACAGCGGCATTTGGCCGCCTTCAAACCATACCGGGCGGTTCTTTGACCCCGAACGGCTGCTTTGGCCTTTGTTGCCCCGCGTGGAGCTGTGGCCGCCGTAGCCCGAGCCTACGCCGCGCCCAATGCGCTTGCGATCGGTCGTGGCCCCTTCAGCAGGGGATAGGTTACTCAAATCCATAATCTTGGGAAGCTATCGGCTTGTGCTGTGCTGGTGTAGCACAAGAAAAGCCGTCATGAACAGTACAGTTACGCGTCGTCCACCACTTCGGTGGTTACCAGGTGACGCACCGTGTCGATCATGCCGCGAATTTGCGGCGAGTCGTTGTGCGTTACGGTGTGCCGAATGCGACGCAGGCCCAACGCTTTCATGGTTCTTCGTTGGCGCTGCGACCGGCGGTTGGTGCTCCGCACCTGTGTAATTTTGATCTTTGCCATAGCAGTTACGCGGTCAGACGATGAATCGGAGCTTATCCGTTGAAGACTTTCTCCAGCGGAATTCCACGGCGCTTGGCCACTTCCACGGCGTCCTCAAGCTGCGCGAGGGCGTTGATGGTGGCCTTCACCTGGTTGTGCGGGTTGCTTGTACCCAATGACTTCGAGAGCACATTCTTCAACCCGGCGCACTCAAGCACGGCGCGCACACCGCCACCTGCAATCACGCCGGTACCCGGCGCGGCTGGCTTAAGCAGCACGCGGCCCGAGTCCTGCTGACCGACCACTTCGTGCGGGATGGTGCCATCGCGGATGGGCACGCGGATCAGGTTCTTCTTGGCATCGTCGTTGCCCTTGCTAATCGCGCTCGACACGTCGTTGGCTTTCCCCAGCCCGGTGCCTACCAGGCCGTTTTCGTTGCCTACCACCACCACGGTGTTGAAGGAGAAGCGGCGTCCGCCCTTCACAACCTTCGACACGCGGTTGACGGTCACGAGCCGATCCACCCAATTTTCTTGGCGCTTATCGGCATTGACGCGCTTGCGGCCTTTGTTTCGTTTCGCCATAATAGCTTGCGTTTCAATTGATGCAGAGTGTTACGGGGCGGCGCCTGCTGGCGTTACAGATGCAGGCCGCCGTCGCGTGCGCCTTCAGCCACGGCGCGTACACGCCCGTGATACTTGTAGCCGCTGCGGTCAAACACCGCCTTGGTAATGCCTTCCTCTTGGGCACGCTCGGCCACGAGCTCGCCAACGTGGCGGCTCTCCTCGGTCCGGTTCTCGCCGCTGACGTCCGCTTCGAGGCTCGATGCTGCGGTCAGCGTCTTGCCGCTCAGGTCGTCAATGAGCTGCGCGTAGATGTACTTGTTCGAGCGGTACACCGACAACCGCGGGCGCTGCGACGTTCCCATGATGGTCTGCCGAATGCTATCGTGCACACGCTTGCGGCGTGCGGCTTTTTCTTTTGATCCTTTCGCCATGAGTCTGCTATAAATCGTTCGATGTTGAGCCGGTCAGCAGCCCCGTTGCGTGGGGCGTTGCAGGGTCTACGGCTAGCGAGCGGCCGTCTTACCGGCTTTCAGCGATACGTGCTCGCCATCGTAGCGCACGCCCTTGCCTTTGTACACTTCGGGCGGGCGGAGGCTTCGAATTTTGGCGGCCACCTGGCCTACCAACTGCTTGTCGATGCCCTCCACCTCTACAACGGTGGTTACGTTGTCTTTCGCACCGCTCACGCTCACACTTTTGGCATCGCCAATGGAGATGCTCACCTCCTCGGGCGGCATGAAAAAGATGGGGTGCGAGTAGCCAAGGGCGAGCTCCAGGACGCCGTCGTTGTCCACTTCGGCGCGGTAACCCACGCCAATTAGCACGAGGCGCTTCTTGTATCCATTGGTTACGCCTTCGACCATGTTGTCGATCAGGGAGCGCGAGAGGCCGTGCAAGGCCCGGTGGCGCTTCTGGTTTGTGGGCCGATCTACCACAACGGCGTCGTCCTCGACCGACACGGTCATGTCCGGATCGATTTGCTCGATCAGTTCACCCTTCGGTCCTTGTACGGTTACGCGGTTGGCCTTGTCGACCGACACGGTCACCTTGTCATTAAGTTGAATCGGCTTGCTGCCTATGCGAGCCATGCGTCTGTCACCTCGTTGAAGTCAGCGGAATTGCGTGAAACCGGCAGGGGCGTTAAAATACTTTGGCAAGCACCTCGCCTCCTACGTTAAAGCGGCGCGCTTCTTTGTCGCTCATAACGCCGCGCGACGTGGACAAAATGGCAATGCCCAGCCCGTTCTTCACGCGCGGAACCTCTTGTGCCTTGGCGTACTCGCGCAATCCGGGGCGCGACACGCGGTCGAGCGTCTTGATGGCGGGCAAGCCGGCCTCATCGTACTTCAGGTACAGGCGCAACAGCCCCTGCTTCCCGTCGTCGATGTTCAGGTAGTTTTTGATGTATCCCTTTTCCAGCAGAATCTGGGTGATCGCGCGCTTCAGGCGCGAGGCCGGGATGTCAATGTACTGATGGTTGGCCTGTTGCCCGTTCTTGATGCGTGCCAAGTAATCGGCCACCGGGTCGGAGATTCCACTCATTACGGTCTTCGGTTCTGTAAAATCTGATGGTGCATGTGTGCGCGGGCTGTCGCGGGCCGCGCGGTGCTTACCAGCTTGACTTCCGCACGCCGGGGATGCGCCCTTCGAGGGCCATCTCGCGGAAACAGATGCGGCACACGCCAAACTCACGGATGAAACCGTTGTCGCGCCCGCAGATGGGGCAGCGGTTGTTTTGGCGCACCGGACTCGAGTCGCGCGGGAGCTTTTGCAGCTCCACCCAGCGGCCCTCTTCTTTCAGCCGACGGCGCTTCTCTTTGTACTTTTCGTGCAGCTCGCGGCGTTTCTCTTCGCGTGCAATCCAGCTCTTTTTAGCCATGACAGTCGGGGTCGGTATTCTCGTCTACAGTGGAGGACAGGCCTTACGCGGCTTGTTCTTCGCGCCGTACGAAGGGCATGCCCAGGCCTTTCAGCAGTGCATAGGCTTCCTCGTCGGTGTCGGCGCTCGTCACAAATGTGATGTCCATGCCGCTGATGCGGTCGACCTTGTCCACATCAATTTCTGGAAAGATGGTTTGCTCTGCGATGCCCAGCGTGTAGTTGCCGTGGCCGTCAAAGCTACGGTCGGGCACGCCGCGGAAGTCGCGAATGTTGGGGAGCGCAAGCGTGGTGAGGCGATCCATAAACTCGTACATGCGCGCGTCGCGCAGTATGACGGACACGCCCACCGGCATGCCTTTCCGCAACCCAAAGTTCGAGATGCTCTTCTTCGAGCGGCGCACCGTCGGATGCTGACCGGTGATGCGGCGCAGCTCGTCGATGGCATCGTCAAGCACCTTCTGGTTCTCGGCGGCTTCGCCCACGCCCTTGTTGATGCAGATTTTTTCGAGGCGGGGCACCTCCATCACATTGCTGTGTCCGAACTGGTCTTTCAGGTCGGGACGAACCTCGTCGTTATAGCGCTCTTTCAGTCGCGGAGTAGTGGCCATGACACGTTTGCAGTTCTACAGGTGATGATGCGCCGCACGGCGGCGGCGGGCGCGCAGAGGCGCTTAGTTGTCGAGTTCTTCGCCGGTCGTTTTCGCGTACCGCACCCAGCGGCTTGCACCGCTTTCCGGATCTTCAATCTTCTTCCGCCCAATGCGCGTCGGGTTATCGTTGCTGTCCACCGGGTTCACGTTGGAGGCGTGAATGGGGGCTTCGCGCTCGATGCGGCCGCCCTCGGGCTGGCCCATCCGTGGCTTCTCGTGGAAGACGCGCATGTTTACGCCTTCCACAATGATGCGCTCGCGTTCAGGAAAGACCCGGAGGACTTTTCCAATGTAGCCCTTCTCACGATCCTCGCCCGCAGAGGGGGCCGAGGTGATCGTTTTGTTGAGCATCACGCGGTCGCCCTTCTTTATGTGAAGCTTTTTGCGCTTGTTCGTTGTTCGTGGCATCGGTCAGATGGCAACTATCGATACAATGTCGTGGAGGCGGGCTGCGGTACAGCCCGGGGCGGCACATAGGCCGTGCGCTTACAGCACCTCGGGGGCGAGCGATACGATGCGCATGAATTGCTTCTCACGCAGCTCGCGCGCCACCGGGCCAAACACACGGGTGCCCACCGGTTCGTTCTGGTTGTCGATGAGCACGGCCGCGTTCTCGTCGAAGCGGATGTACGACCCGTCCGGCCGGCGCACTTCCTTGCGCGTGCGCACCACAACGGCCGGGCTCACGTCGCCCTTGCCCACGGTACCGCCGGGAATGGCCGACTTCACGGACACCATGATGCGGTCGCCCAGTCGGGCATAGCGGCGCCCGCTGCTGCCCAGCACGCGGATGCACTGAACTTCCTTGGCCCCGCTATTGTCGGCGACCTTCAATTTGCTTTCTTGCTGAACCATTGCTTCAAAAGTCCTCTAACAGGTGGAGAGTGTCGAGCGTCGGAAACGCGCAGGCGGCGGGGCCAGGGGCCGCTCGCGCAGCCTGTCGACGGGGTTACTTGGCGTATTCTACAATTTCAACCAGCCGCCAGCGCTTGCGCTTGCTCAAGGGGCGCGTCTCCATGATGCGCACCGTGTCGCCCTCGCTCGCTTCGTTCTCTTCGTCGTGCACGAGCATCTTGGAGGAGCGCTCCAGGTACTTGCCGTACATCGGGTGCTTCATCTGCCGACGTACCGCAACGGTGATGGTCTTTTCCATCTTGTCGCTCACCACAATGCCCACGCGTTCTTTGCGCGCGTTGCGCTCGGTGGTGTTGCGCTCTGCTGTAGGCGTGTCTTCCATAACCAATCGATCTCAAGTGTCTTGTGAGGCGCGGCGCTATGCGGCGTCGCTCAGGATACCGCGCGTGCTTTCTCGTTCAAAATCGTCTTCAGTCGCGCAATCGTACGGCGCTTCTTGCGAAGGAGCATCGGGTTTTCCAGCTGGCCCTGAATGGCGTGCTGAAAGCGAAGCTCGTCGAGCTGTTCTTGCTCTTCGTCAATGCGCTGCTCAATCTCTTCAGCGCTTAAGTTGCGAATTTCTTGGGGCGTCATAACGGCAACAGGGTCTCTTGGTCAACGGGAAGCCAGTGCGCGGTTACCCGAGCACCGGGCGCGCAACAAACTTCGTGCGGATGGGCAGCTTGTGGCGCCCGAGGCGCAGCGCTTCTTGCGCAACCTCGCGCGAGACGCCGCCGCCCACTTCAAAGAGCACGCGCCCCGGCTGAATTTCGGCCACGTAGAACTCCGGCGCCCCTTTTCCTTTCCCCATGCGGGTTTCGGCAGGCGTCTTGGTTACGGGCTTGTCCGGGTAGATCCGGATCCACACCTTGCCGGCCCGCTTCATGTGGCGGTTGATGGCCACACGCGCCGCCTCAATCTGGCGGCTGGTGATCTGGCCATGCTCCAGGGCCTTCAGGGCAAAGTCGCCAAAGTTGATGCGCGTGCCGCGCGTGGCGTTGCCTTTCTTGATGCCCTGGTTGCGCTGGGCCTTGCGGTGCTTTGTGCGTTTGGGTTGTAGCATAGCGTGGTAGTTTCAACGAGGGCAGCACGGGCTGCCGGGTGACGAACAGGTTGGGGCGTGCGGTTAGCGGCGGCTCCGTCGGCCACGGCCGCCGGAGCGCCCGCCCTTCGGACGCTTGCGCTGCTGCGCTTGCACGTTGGGGCTTAGGTCGGGCGTGCCAAGGATCTCGCCGCGGTGAATCCACACCTTAATGCCAATGGTGCCGTAGATGGTAAACGCTGTTGCTTTGGCAAAGTCGATGTCGGCGCGCAGGGTGTGCAGCGGCACACGGCCTTCCAGGTACTCCTCGATGCGTCCCATCTCGGCCCCGCCCAGGCGACCGGCGGCGCGGATGCGGCAGCCCTCGGCGCCCATGCGCATCGCGGCGGTCATGGCCTGCTTCATGGCACGGCGGAAGGAAATGCGACCCTCCAGCTGCTGCGCAATGTTTTTGGCCACCAGCGCGGCATCCAGCTCGGGGCGCTTAATCTCGCTGATGTTGACCTGGATGTCTTTGCCCGTGAGCGTCTTGAGCTCTTCGCGCAGCTTTTCGACCTCCGATCCGCCGCGGCCAATGACCACGCCCGGACGGCTGGTGTGCAGCGTGAGGATCACGCGCTTGGGCGTGCGCTCAATGACCGTCCGGCTCAGGCCGGCACGGCGCAGGCGCGCTTCCAGGTACTCGCGAATCGTGTTGTCTTCAACGAGCTTCTCTTGCAGGTTTTCTTCCGAGTACCAGTTGGAATCCCAACCGCGGATGATCCCCAAACGAAGCCCGACAGGGTGTATTTTTTGGCCCATAGGTAGGTGTGGTTCCTTGTCTTGTCCTTAGTCTGTGGCCCTTCGTCGCCTGTGTGCCGCAGACGAAGGCGCAAGTGCAATGAACGGTTTATGCCTCGGCTTCTTCGAGCGCAGCTACGCCCACGATTACCGTGAGGTGTGTAGTGCGCTTACGAATCGGTGCTGCCCGCCCGCGCGCTCGGGGCTGATAGCGCTTAAAGACCGGCCCTTCGTCGGCCCGAATCTCTTTGATTACCAGCTCGCCATCATCAAACCGCTCGTCGTGCTTGTCCATCAGGTTAAACACGGCGGAGCGCAGCGTCTTGCTCACAAATTTTGTGGGCCGCTGCGGCATGTAGTTGAGGATGGCCATCGCCTCGGCCACGTTGCGCCCGCGCACCAAGTTAATGACGCGGCGCATCTTCATGGGCGAACAGCGAATGTGTTTGCGTACGGCTCGTGCTTCCATCGCGGTAGCTTAGGTTTAGGCGTGAATCGTCCCGAGGCGACCCATCCGATGTTACGGACGGCGCGTGCGCTTGTCGACCTTCGACTTCGCGTGCCCCTTAAAGGTGCGCGTGGGCGCAAACTCGCCCAGTTTGTGGCCTACCATGTTCTCGGTGACGTACACCGGAATGAACTGGCGGCCGTTGTGCACGGCAAAGGTGTGGCCCACAAAAGCGGGCGTAACGAGCGAATCCCGGCTCCAGGTCTTGATGACCTTCTTGTCGTTGGATTCGTTCAGCGCGTCGACCTTACGTTGCAGCTTGTAATAGACGTAAGGCCCTTTGCGTAGCGAGCGAGGCATAACAGTTCGTGCGTCTTAGTCGTGCGAGTCCGTCGGGAGGCGCCGCGTGCGTTACTTATCGCTTGCGGTTTTTCTTCTCGGTACGGCGCCGGATGATGTACTTGTTTGAGTCCTTGTTGCGCTTGCGCGTCTTGTAGCCCTTTGCCGGCACGCCCTTGCGCGACCGCGGGTGTCCGCCCGAGGCGCGGCCTTCACCGCCGCCCATCGGGTGGTCGACCGGGTTCATGGCTACGCCACGCGTGCGGGGGCGGCGGCCCAGCCAACGCTTACGGCCGGCCTTGCCCAGGTCGATGTTCATGTGGTCTACGTTGCTCGTGGTGCCCACCGTGGCGCGGCACTTGGCCGGTACCAGGCGCGTCTCGCCCGAGGGAAGCGCGAGCGTTGCGTACTTCCCCTCGCGGGCCGTCAGCTGGGCGTGCGTGCCCGCCGAGCGTGCAAGCTGGGCGCCCTTTCCGGGCTTCATCTCAACCGCGTGCACAAACGTACCCACCGGGATGTTTTCGAGCGGCAAGCAGTTGCCCACATCGGGCGAGGCCGTTGGGCCGCTTTCCACTGTGCTGCCCACCTCCAGTCCGTCGGGTGCAATGATGTACGACTTCTCGCCATCGGCGTATACCAGCAGCGCGATGCGCGCGGTGCGGTTCGGGTCGTACTCAATGCTAGCAACCGTTGCCGGGATGCCGTCTTTGTGGTTGCGCTTAAAGTCGATGATGCGGTAGCGGCGCTTGTGGCCGCCGCCGCGGTAGCGCATCGTCATCCGGCCGTGGTTGTTGCGGCCGCCGCTTTTCTTCAGCGGCTCCAGCAGGCTCTTTTCGGGCTCCGTCTTTGTGATGTCGTCGAATGCGGATCCCGAGCGGTGCCGCTGCCCGTTCGTGTTGGGTTTGAGCTTCTTAATGGCCATAGCAAAACAGTAGGTTGCGCCGGGCGGTACCCGGCAAGTTCAACAGCGTGCGGTCGTCGGTTATATCGCGTCGAAGAAGTCGATGCTTCCGCCTTCGGGGTCGAGCTCCACGATGGCTTTTTTGAAGCCCGAGGTGCGGCCTTCAATCATGCTGCCTTCGCGGAACTGACGGCGCCGCTTGCCCGGCACAATTTGAGTGCGCACCTTCGTCACGCGCACGCCCTCGTCTTTGTAGGCCTGCTCTACGGCCTGTTTGATCGCGGGCTTCGTGGCATCGAGGCGTACGACAAACGTGTATTTGTCCTCGGCCATTTGCCGGGTCGTCTTCTCCGTCACGTACGGCTTAATCAGCACTCGTTTGCTCATGACTCAGGCAATAATCTGGTATTCTCGAAAGGCCGCGGGGCAGGCGGGCGTTATGCGGGCTGGGCGGTAGAGAGCACGTCGGTGATCACATCGAGCGCGCCTTCTTGTATCAGGAGCACTTCGGCATCGAGCACATCGACGGTCGAGAGGCTCTGTGCTTCGCGCACGTTCACCTTCTGAAGGTTTTGCGCGGAGCGGTAGATCTCTTGCTCCACACCGTCCGTTACGATCAGCACCTTCTGGCCGTCCACCTCAAGCAGCGCCAGGAGGTCTTTCAGCTGCCGCGTGCTGGGCACGTCCATCGAGAAGTTTTCGATGACCCGCACGTTGCCGCTGGCTGCCCGGTACGAAAGGGCCGAGCGACGGGCGAGGCGCTTCGTCTTCTTGTTGAGATTCTGGGTGTAGTCGCGCGGACGGGCCCCGTGGGTGCGGCCTCCGGTGCGACGAATCGGCGATTTGGCATCGCCGGCCCGGGCGTTTCCGGTGCCTTTCTGGCGATAGAGCTTCCGGCGGCTGCCGCGCACGTCGCTGCGCTCACGCGTTTTGTGCGTACCCTGGCGCTTGTTCGCCTGGATCCGCTTCACATCGAGCCACAGAACGTGGTCGTTCGGCTCAATGCCAAACACGGTCGGGTCGAGCGCGACCGTCCGGCCGGAGCTCATGCCGTCTTCCTGAAGAATCTCAACTTCCATGATGCCAGTGCTCTTGGGGTGTCTAAAATGCTCGTTCGCCTACGGGGCACACGGGGTGCGGGTTGGAGGCCGCAGCCTTATTTCTTGTGAAGCTCAACGTAGCTGTTCTTTGCGCCCGGCACCGATCCCTTTACGAGGATGGCGTTATGGTCGGGCAGCACGCGCACCACGCGCAGGTTCTTCACTTTTGTGCGGTCGCCGCCGGTGCGGCCGGCCATGCGCGTTCCTTTAAACACGCGCGACGGGTCGGCCGAGGCGCCAATCGAACCGGAGTGGCGCTGCTGGTCGGACTGGCCGTGGGTGGCCATGCCTACGCCGCCAAAGCCGTGGCGCTTTACTACGCCCTGAAAGCCTTTTCCTTTGCTGACGCCCACCACGTCAATGGTTTCGCCTTCGGTGAACACGTCGTCCACGTTCAGCACGTCGCCGAGGTCTACGTCGCCCTCGAAGCTGCGGAACTCCACCACTTGCTTCTTCGGCGCAGCGCCCGCCTTGTCAAAGTGCCCTTTCAGCGCGCTCGTGGTGCGCTTCTCTTTCTTATCGTCGAAGGCCAACTGTACCGCGTCGTAGCCATCGGCCCCATCGGCATGCTTCACTTGCGTGACGATGTTAGGACCGGCCTCGATGACGGTGCACGCAATATTGCGTCCATCGTCTTCAAAGACGCTGGTCATGCCCACTTTCTTTCCAATCAGTCCGCTACTCATAGCAGTCAGTCAGTCTAAAGTCTGTTTGTAACCCTGGGCGCGATGCTACGGGCGCTCCAGGCGAAGTACAATGGTCGAACGCGTGGTGGCACCTATCGAGGGTGCGAGGCGCTCGGTCAGTGCGTCGGCCCCGGCTGCTACGCCGGCGGTTTCTAGCACGACACCAAATGTTGTCTTTTCGTACCGCCAGTACACCGGTTTACTAAATCCGCCGCTCCATACCATCGTGCGTGTATTTTGGAGCAGCACGGTGCCTGCAAGCTGTAGGCCGCCGGCGCTGGTCCATTGAAAGCGCGACGGGTCGGTTGCGAGTTGTAGCCGCAAGCGGTTGTAGCGCTCGGTAAGCAAACTCGTGTAGTCGAACCCGTCCACGCGCATCGTCTGGATGCGCCACGTGCCCACGATGCGGCGGTAGGCCGATGTAGTTGCGCGCTGACGGTCGCAGCCGCTCGCAAGGAGCACCACCACCATCAGGCCAACCACGTGGCGCAGGCGCGGCACCCTTACACCTTAATTTCCACGTCCACGCCGCTCGGAAGCTCAAGCTTCATGAGGGCATCGACGGTCTCGCTGTTCGACGAGAGAATATCGATGAGGCGCTTGTGGTGGCGGCGCTCAAACTGCTCGCGGCTCTTCTTGTCTACGTGCGGGCCGCGAAGCACCGTGTACACCTTCTTTTTCGTGGGCAGCGGAATGGGTCCGCTAACCACAGCGCCCGTCGATTTCACCGTGCGGATGATCTTCTCCGCACTCTTGTCGATCAGCGTGTGATCGTACGACTTCAGCTTAATACGTATTTTTTGCTGCGTTGCCATATCGTCGGGTCTATGTTCAAAAGCTGAACGCCGGCGCGCGGTGCCCCGGCGTTCCGCGGTCGAGGCCGTGGGGTTAGTCGAGGATCTTGCTGACCACGCCCGCACCGACCGTGTGCCCGCCCTCGCGAATCGCAAAGCGCAGGCCCTCCTCCATCGCCACCGGCTGAATCAGCTCCACCGTGAACGTCGCGTTGTCCCCCGGCATCACCATCTCCATCCCCTCCGGCAGCTTGATGTCTCCCGTCACGTCCGTCGTGCGGAAGTAAAACTGCGGGCGGTACCCCTTGAAAAACGGCGTGTGACGACCGCCCTCTTCCTTCGACAGCACGTACACCTCGCACTCAAACTGCTTGTGCGGCGTCACCGTCTCTGGCTCCGCCAGCACCATGCCGCGCTCGACCTCTTCCTTCTTGATCCCGCGCAGCAAAATGCCGGCGTTGTCGCCCGCCTCGCCTTCGTCGAGCGTCTTGTTAAACATCTCAATCCCCGTCACCGTCGAGGTGAGCTTCTCCTCTTGCATCCCCACAATGTCGATCTCGTCGCCCGTGTGGATGCGCCCGCGCTCAATGCGGCCCGTCACTACCGTCCCGCGGCCTGTAATCGAGAAGATGTCCTCAATCGGCATCAAGAACGGCTGGTCCACGTCGCGCTCCGGCGTCGGAATGTACTCGTCGACCGCCGCCATCAGCTCCATGATCTTCTCTTCGGCCGCCGCGTCGCTCTCCAGCGCTTGCAAGGCCGAGCCGCGGATCACCGGCACCTCGTCGCCCGGGTACTCGTACTCCTCAAGCAGCTCGCGGACCTCCATCTCCACAAGCTCCAACAGCTCCTCGTCGTCGACCAGGTCGGTCTTGTTCATAAACACCACCAGGTAGGGCACCCCCACCTGCCGCGCCAGCAAAATGTGCTCGCGCGTCTGCGGCATCGGGCCGTCGGTGGAGGCGACCACCAAGATCGCCCCGTCCATCTGCGCCGCGCCCGTCACCATGTTCTTCACGTAGTCGGCGTGCCCCGGGCAGTCCACATGCGCGTAGTGCCGCGCCTCCGTCTCGTACTCCACGTGCGAGGTCGCAATCGTAATCCCGCGCTCGCGCTCCTCCGGCGCGTTGTCAATCGACTCAAACGTGCGCTCGGCCGCGCCGCCCACCTGCTCGGCTAACACCTTCGTGATCGCCGCCGTGAGCGTCGTCTTCCCGTGGTCGACGTGCCCGATCGTGCCAATGTTTATGTGCGGCTTCTTCCGCTCAAATGCCTGCTTCGCCATAGCTCAGTATCGTGTCGTTGGAATGAATCAAAGAGGGGTTGGTGTGCGCGCTACGCAGCAGCACCCACGGTCTCGTCGTCGATGATTTCTTTCGCGAGAGACTCGGGCACCGCTTCGTAGGTCTCAAACTGCATGGTGTAGATGGCGCGCCCCTGCGTGATGGAGCGCAGGTCCGTGGAGTACCCAAACATTTCGGAGAGGGGCACCATCGCGTTGATGACTTGCGCGTCGTTGCGCTGCCCCATCTGGCCGATGCGTCCGCGGCGGCTGTTCAGGTCGCCAATGACGTCGCCCATGTACTCGTCCGGCGTGATGACCTCGACGGCCATAATTGGCTCCATGAGCACCGGCTTGGCGCGGCGGGCGGCCTCGCGGAAGCCCATGCGCCCGGCAATCTCAAATGCGTTCTGGTCGGAGTCGACGTCGTGGTAGTCGCCATCGTACAGGCGCACCTTCACGCCCTCGATGGGATACCCGGCGAGCGGTCCTTGATCCATCGAGCTCTCGATGCCTTTGCGCACCGAAGGGATAAACTCTTTCGGAATCGAGCCACCCACGATTTCATCTTCAAACTCGAGGCCCGTGCCCTCATCGTTCGGGCTGACCTCCATGTAGATCTCTGCGAACTGTCCGCGACCGCCGGTTTGCTTCTTGAGTACGTAGTGCTCGTCGTAGGCGGTGGTAATCGCTTCGCGGTACGCCACTTGCGGGCGCCCGATGTTGGCCTCCACCTTGAACTCGCGCTTGAGGCGGTCCACAATAATCTCCAGGTGGAGCTCGCCCATGCCCGCGATGATGGTCTGACCCGTTTCTTCGTCGGTCGAGACGTTAAACGTCGGGTCTTCTTCGGCCAGCTTCACAAGCCCACCGGTCAGCTTATCGCGGTCGGCCTTGGTTTTCGGCTCAATGGCAATACGGATGACCGGCTCGGGGAAGTCCATCGACTCCAGCACCACCGGGTGATCGGGGTCGCAGACGGTGTCGCCCGTCTTGAGGTTCTTGGGCCCCACCACGGCGGCGATGTCGCCGGCACGCACCATGTCGATGTCTTCGCGGTCGTTGGAGTGCATGAACATCAAGCGGCCCACGCGCTCCATCTCGTCGCTGCTTGCGTTGTACACCTTCGAGCCGGCTTCAAGCGTGCCGCTGTAGACGCGCACAAAGGTGATTTTACCGACGTACGGGTCGGTAGCAATCTTGAAGGCAACGCCGCTAAACGGTTCGTCTTCTTGGGGGCGGCGTACGATTTCCTCCTCCTCGTCGCGCGGGTGATGCCCCGTAACCGGCGGCACATCGTCCGGGCTCGGCAGGTAGTTGATGACGCCATCCAAGAGGCGCTGTACGCCCTTGTTCTTGAGCGCCGTACCGGCAAACACCGGTGTAATGTCGCGGGCCAGGGTGGCCTCACGGATGACCGCGCGGAGCTCTTCCGGCGCAATCTCTTCGCCCTCCAGGTACTTCATGAGGAGCTCGTCGTCATACTCGGCCACGCTCTCCAGCATGTTGATGCGCCAGTGGCGCGCGGTGCCTTTCAGATCTTCGGGGATGTCCATCACTTCCCATTCCATCCCCTGCGACTCGTCGTCCCATATGATCGCCTTGTTTTCGATCAGGTCGATCACGCCGCGGAACATGTCGCCGGCGCCAATGGGGTACTGCACCGGAATCGGGTTGGCCTTGAGGCGATCCTCCATCATCTGAAGGACGTTCTCGAAGTCGGCCCCGGTGCGGTCCATCTTGTTTACAAACGCGATGCGCGGCACGCCATACTTGTCGGCCTGGCGCCACACCGTCTCCGACTGCGGCTCGACACCGCCAACGGCACAGAAGAGCGCCACGGCGCCATCCAGCACGCGCAGCGAGCGCTCCACCTCAATGGTGAAGTCGACGTGCCCGGGCGTATCGATAATGTTGATGCGGTGATCGTCCCAGTAACAGGTCGTCGCCGCACTGGTGATGGTGATGCCGCGCTCTTTCTCCTGGTCCATCCAGTCCATGGTGGCTGCACCTTCATGGGTTTCGCCCATGCGGTGGAGGCGCCCGGTGTAGAACAGGACGCGCTCAGTCAGCGTGGTTTTCCCCGCGTCAATATGGGCCATAATCCCAATATTGCGGGTGCGATGGAGCGGAAAGCTTTCGTTCTTCGTGGTAGCCATAGCTCTGTAGTTGTTGCGTGCCTTAAGTGCTCAGGTGCTCGCCAAAACGAGCACGCGAACACGCCGCCTCAAGGGATGCGCACGAGCGCGCATTTAATAGCGGAAGTGGGCGAAGGCCTTGTTGGACTCCGCCATGCGGTGGGTGTCGTCTTTCTTCTTCACGGCCGATCCTTCGCCGCGCGCTGCTTCGAGCAGTTCGCCCGCAATGCGGTTGACCATGCTTTTCTCTTTGCGAGCGCGGGCGTACTGAATGATCCAGCGGAAGGCCAGTGTGATGCGCCGCTCGGGGCGCACTTCAATCGGAACCTGGTAGGTGGCGCCGCCTACGCGCCGGCTGCGCACCTCAACGTTCGGAGAAACGTTGTTCACGGCTTTCTTGAATACATCGAGGCCCGGCTCGCCGGTTCGGTCTTCAATCACGTCGAAGGCGTCGTACACAATGCGCTGCGCCAGGCTCTTTTTGCCGTCACGCATGACGGCATTGACGAAGCGCGACACCATGTCGTCGCGATAAATTGGATCGGCCTGTGTGGTGCGCCGCTTGGCTGCCTTATCCCGTGCCATAGGTTGCGTTGTGCTGTCAGGTCAAAAAAGTCCTCGGAGGGCCGGCGTTAACTGCGCGGCTTTTTGGTGCCGTACTTCGAACGGCCCTGGCGTCGTTCGTCTACGCCAGCGGCATCGAGTGCGCCACGCACGATGTGATACTTCACACCCGGCAGGTCCTTCACGCGGCCGCCGCGCACGAGCACAATGGAGTGCTCTTGCAGGTTGTGGCCTTCTCCAGGAATGTAGGCGGTCACCTCGTTGCCGTTGGTCAGCCGCACACGCGCCACCTTGCGGAGGGCGGAGTTCGGCTTCTTCGGCGTCGTCGTGTACACACGGGTGCATACGCCACGGCGCTGCGGACTCCCGTTTAGCGCGGGGGCATCGCTTTTCTTCTCGTTGGTCTTGCGCCCGTTACGGATCAACTGCTGTATCGTAGGCACGTGGGTCGCGTGGCTTCTGATGAATATCGGTGCATGCCAACGGCACAACTGCGTGCCGCCGGTTCATTTGTACAGTCTTGGTGTATGTGGCCGCCTGCGCCTTGGTTCAACCTACTGTATCAAGAAACAGCCAATACACACGACCACCGGCCCAAGCGCTCCTCTTGCCCCTCCACCGCTTGCATGTTGCATCTTTTCACCGATCAACCGGTACATATCGGTAGATCAAAACAGGCAAGGCACGGTGGGGTAGCGCGAGGGCCGTTCGGTACAGCGACGCGCGGCCTGCAGGACTGTCGCCTACGAGGCGGCTTCGTCCGGGGTTTCTGTGGGCGCCGGGCTGTCGGTGCTTTCGGTAGAACTTTGCTCGGGGCTCGCGGCCTCTTCATGCGCGGTGGGCTGCGGCTCATTACCCGTCACGGCGCCGTCGCCGGTTGTGTTGATGTACGACCCGTGCGGCCGCTCTCCCAAAATCGCCACGAGCTCTGACGGCCCCAGCACTTCCTTTTCCAGCAGCGCCTCGGCCAGCGTATTCAGCAGGTCGCGGCGCGTGGTGAGCATCTCGCGCGCGGCTTCTCGTACGTCGCCGATGATGCGCTTCACTTCTTCGTCGATGGCCTCGGCCGTGGCCTCGGAGTAGGGCTTGTCGAACACCGGCTCGCCCTCCTCGCGGCCCGACAGGTTAAAGCTGACCTGCCCGATGCGCTCGCTCATGCCGTAGTCGACCACCATGGCGTACGCCATTTTCGTGATGCGCTCCAGGTCGTTCTGCGCGCCGGTGGTGATGCTTCCAAACACGACCTCCTCGGCCACACGCCCGCCAATGGCCATGGTCATGCGGTCTTTGAGCGCCTGCGTGGAGTAGAGATAGCGCTCCTCGGGCAGGTACTGGGCATACCCGAGGGCCGAGAGCCCGCGCGGCACGATGGAGACTTTCACGACGGGGTCGGTGTGCTCCAGGAACCACCCCACGATGGCGTGGCCGGCTTCGTGGTACGCGATGACCGTGCGCTCTTCGGGAGAGATGAGTTTGTTCTTCTTCTCCAGCCCCGCAATGACCCGGTCGATGGCCTGCTCGAAGTCGGCCATGTCAACTTCGTCCTTTTCTTTGCGGGCCGCGAGCAGGGCCGCCTCGTTGCAGATGTTGGCAATTTCGGCTCCGGCAAAGCCCGGCGTTTGACTGGCCAAAACCGCTGCGTCGACGTCCGCGCCCAGCAGCAGATGCGCCATGTGCACGCGAAAGATCTTCTCGCGGTCGATGCGGTCGGGCTTGTCGACCAGGATTTGCCGATCGAAGCGGCCCGGGCGCAGCAGGGCGCTGTCGAGCACGTCCGGCCGGTTGGTGGCGGCCATGATGATGACGCCGGCGTCCGAGTCGAATCCGTCCATTTCCACCAGCAGCTGGTTGAGCGTATTCTCCCGCTCATCGTTGCCGCCCACCATCGAGTTGCGGCCGCGCGACCGCCCGATGGCGTCCATCTCGTCAATGAAGATGATGCACGGCGCTTTCTCTTTGGCATTTTTGAAGAGGTCGCGCACGCGCGAGGCGCCCACCCCCACAAACATCTCGACGAAGTCTGAGCCGGAGATGGAGAAAAATGGCACCCCGGCCTCGCCGGCTACAGCCTTGGCCATCAGCGTCTTGCCGGTACCCGGCGGGCCCACGAGGAGCACGCCCTTGGGCAACTTGCCGCCCAGCCGTGTAAACTTCTCCGGGTTCTTCAGGAAATCGACCACTTCAACGACTTCCTCCTTGGCCTCCTCAAGCCCGGCCACATCGTCGAAGGTCACGTTGTGGTCTTCGGACGCGTCGAAGAGCTTCGCTTTGTTCTTTCCGATGTTAAGCACCTGCTGGCCCGGATTCATCCGGCGCATAAACAGCACCCACAGGGCAATGAGCGCCCCAAAAAAGAGCAGCCACAGGAGCGTGGTGCCCAGCCAGTTGCCCTCGGTGCGCGCGGCAAACTCCACCGTGGGCCCCTTGGTTTGCTCGGCCGACGCGTTGTACGTCCGCAGAAACTGCGTGAGCTGGTGGTCGTCTGGCTTTGTGCTTACGAAGCGGCGGCGGTTGTCGGCGGTCATGTCGCCAAGCAGTCCGTCGCTTGGCGGTGCCACCTGCACGCGGCCCTTGGCCACTGCCGTCGCGGTATAGCGGCCCTCGATGCGCGCGTCGTTCACCAGCGTCACCGATTCGACGTAGCCCTCTTCGACGTATTCGAGGAAGGTGCTGTACGCGATGCTTTGCGGCGAGGTGCTGCTCCAGTTGATGACCAGGTGCACCACCAGCGCGAGCACCACGACCACATAAATCCAGATGAGAAACTGCGGATGCTTGCTGCTCGACGAACCGGTGTCGCCCGTCTCGGGCGGCGTGCGCTTGTCTTGCGCCATGGGGGAGGGGGGATTGATACAAAAAGCCCGCGTCTTGCAGGTACGAAACGCGCGTGCCGGTGTGGCACGTTGAGGCCAAACACGTAGGGTGCAAGACGGGGCAACAGGGCCCGATGCCGAACCGCAGGGGTGCTCTTTAGTTCCTGTGCGCTACGGTTGCGGCGGGCGCGTGGTGTCGGCCGGTGCACGGATTGCTCCGCGGCGGGGATCAGCGCGGCGGGCCGGCATGCGGCCACGCGTCGAATCGGCGGGTGCGGCCGATGGGGCGCGCGCAGACCGCGACGGCGCAGCGCGTGTAGCGGGCGGGGCGGTGGTGTCTGCCGCTGGGGCGGGCGGCGATCGTAGCACGTCGAGCCACGTCTGCGCGCGCTTCGCCTGGGCCGTTGCTGGATAATGCGCGAGCAGGTGTTGGAGCATGCGCGTGGCGACGGCTGATGGCGAATCTTCGGGCGCGGCGGCGCTGCTATCTGCTGCCACGGCAGCGCGGGCTGCTGTGGTGTCGGCCGTTGTCGTATCGGCAAGCGCGGGCCTGCGGGCGGGTTGGGCACGCACGGTCGTATCCGCGGGAGCACGCGTTGCCAAGGTATCGACCGCCCCGCCACGAGACGTATCCGGCATGGCGCTCACGTCCATCACAGCGCTGTCGGGGCGTGCCCGCCGGACCCTCGCGGTGGTGTCCAGCGGCAGGTAGACCTGCACGACGGAGTCGAGGCGGGCGCTCCGGCTCGTATCGCGTGCCGTGCGCAGGTAGACAGTGGTGGCGGCCAGCCAGGCCCGGGGCGCGGTTGGCGTTTGGGGATAGGCGCGCGCCGCGGCCAGCAACGTTTCGAGGGCGTCGCGCGGACGGCCGCTGCGCCACGCTTTTAGTCCCTCGCGGTAGCGCGCCGCAGCCTGGGCGGCATCGTCGGAGGTGGCGCGGGGCGGCTGCCCCAGGCGCTGCCGGGCCTGATCGGCCAGCGGCGTGTCGGGGTGGTTCGCAATGACCTGCCGGTACAGCGCGCGGGCTTCGGTGGTGTCGCCCGCGGCGCGTAGCGCCTCGGCCAGGGCGTAACGGGCCCGCGGCGCCACAGCTTGCGCGGCAGGATCGGCCAGCACCTCGCGGTACCAGTGGGCCGCCGAGTCGGGGCGGTTGGCCGACAGGAAGAGGGCATTCGCTAAGGCGTAGCGCGCCAGCGCGCGGTCTTTACGCATCGCCGCCCGCGCTTCCGCGGTGCGTGGCACGGCCGATACGTCGACGACGCGCCCCCCCGTCGATGCCCCAGACGAACCAGGTGCCCCTTGCACAGGACCGCGCGGCGCAGCACTGCTGTCCACAGCACCAGCGCTATCGGTGGCAGCCCCTGCGGTAATGGCGGTTGCATCACCGGTTGTAATGGCTTCGGCCCGCCGCCAGTTGGGCACCAGCGGCCGGTCGCCCCATCGCTGCCGAAAGCTCTGCATGCCTTCCTGCACGCGTACTGGACTCTCGTGGTATAGAAAGCCGGCGCTGCTTGCGGCCGTGGCCACGCTGTTCGTTCCGCGGGGCCGCCGGTCCTCAACGTATGTGGCCCGGTTGAAGGCCGACGTAGACGCCCGGTTGGCTTCGGCCTCGGCCCGGGCATCGCGCGCCGCCAGCCGCACCCGCCGGAGGCTGTCAACATACGCCCGAAACGCCGCCCGCGGCATCCGGCCGAGGCGCAGCAGCGAATCGAGGCGGGTTGCGTGCTGTGCGGCCTGCGCCACCGGTCCTAGCCGATCGGCAAGCGTGCGGCTGTCGGTGATGGCAACCGACGTAAACAAGCGCTCGGCCCGGCCTGTGGCAGGCGTTTGCAGTTGCGTGGCGGCCGTATCGAAGTGGGCCGCGGCCTGTACGAAGTTGGTGTAGGCATCGCGGTAGAGCGTCCCGAGTGCGTAATGCACGCGCCCCGCAACGCCGCGCCCGGCCGCCTCCGGGCCGTGCAGCAGCGCCTTGTACGTGGCGCGCGCCGCGTCGCGCTGGCCCGCGGCCTGCAAGACTTTTCCCTTAACCAGGCGAATGTCGTCGCGCTTCTCAAAGTTCTTGTCGTCTTCCATCAGCTCCTCGACGCGGCGCAAGGCTTCGCGGGGCCGTTGGGCCCGGCTGCCCATCACGCGGGCCGCGCTAAGACGCGCCGCAAAGCGTAGCTCGTACGTCGGATTCTCCTCCACCGCCCGGCTGTACGCGGCCATCGCGGCGGCATACTCGCCCCGCGTCTCGTTCACCTGCCCGAGCAAGAACGCGCCACGTGCAGCAATCTCGTCGGGCAGCTCGCCCATGCGTAGCCCCGTAGCAAGCGCCTGTGCGGCGCGGTCCCAGGCCCGCTGCTGCACCAACAATCGGCCCTGCGCCAGATGCACCTGGGCCGTCCACCGGTTGCCGGCGGGCATGTCCGCCAATACGGTGGGAATGACCGTCGCGGCCTCCTCGTACTGCTCGGCGGCGATGAGCGTGCGCACCAGCCAAAACCGCGCCTTGTGCTGCTTTGGACTCCCAAGCTGTATGACTTCCCGGAATTTCCGCCCGGCGCCCACATAGTTTTGCTGGTAAAAGTAGGAGCGCCCGATGAGCATGAGCGCATCGTCGACCCACTTTGAGCGGGGATGGTCGCGCAGCACATCGGCGCTCTTCTGAATGACCGGATCAAACGCCGTGGCCTGCGCAGCGGTGGGCGTGAAAAAGACCGTCAGGTAGCGGTCGGTATCCACCGGCGCAGACCGCTCCGTCAGGTTCTCCACCTCGCGCTCAAAAATGTTCTGCGCGTTGTGCAGGGTGTTGTAGTACGCCGTAAAGTTCGACCACTGGCGGCGCACCGTCGTGCATCCCGCCAGCCCAACGACCAGCACGATACCCAGCAGACCGGCAATGTACAGCGTTCTACTCGACACGACTTACATGAACCATGTTGGTGCGCCCGCGGGCCGGCAGCGGCATGCCCGCCGTGATAACGACGAGGTCGCCCGGGTCGACGAGGTTGTTTTCGATCAGGACGCTGTGCACGCGCGCAATGCCTCGATCGGTGTCTTGCTGAAAGGGAATGTAAAAGGACGCTGTTCCCCACAGCATGCCCAGTTGCCCTACCACGTGCTCGTCGTCGGTAAAGGCGTAGATGGGCATGCTGGGCCGGTGGCGCGCGATGTTGCGGGCCGTAGCACCGGAGTTGGTGAGGCAGCACACCGCCTCGGCGCCCACTTGCTCAGCGAGGCGGCAGGCTGTAAAGCTCACCGACGCCGTCACGCTTTCATTCCGCTCCAAATCCTCCGGCCGCTGCGCCAGCGTCTGCCGGTACTGCGTCCAGTGCTGCTCGGCCTCGCGGATGATCTGGTCCATCGCCTCCACCACGCGTACCGGATCGACGCCCACGGCGGTCTCCCCGGAGAGCATCACGGCGTCGCTGCCGTCGAGCACCGCGTTGGCCACGTCGCTGGCCTCGGCGCGGGTGGGCCGCGGATTGTCGATCATGCTCTCCAGCATCTGCGTGGCGGTTATGACCGGGTGGGCGGTAGACATGCTCTCGCGGATCAGCATCTTCTGCGTCGAGGGGACCTTTTCCATGGGCATCTCGATGCCCAGGTCGCCCCGCGCTACCATAATGCCGTCCACCACGTCCAGGATGCCCGCAATGTTGTTCACTGCCTCGGGCTTTTCAATCTTGGCGACGATGCTCACATTTTTCCCGGCCTGATCGATGCGATCGCGCAGCGCCTGCACATCTGAAGGGGTGCGCACAAACGAAAGCGCGATGATGTCGACATTCATCGACAGCCCAAAAGCCAGATCCTCCAGATCCTTTTCGGTGAGCGCGGGCGTTGAGGTGCGAATGTGCGGCAGGTTAACGCCCTTGCGTGACCGCAGCGGCCCGCCCTCGATCACCGTGGTGACGACCTCGGTGTCGTGGATCTCCGTAATTTCCAGTTCAAGCAGGCCATCGTCGAGCAGAATGCGCCCGCCCACATCGGCATCTTCGGGCAGCGTCTCGTAGTCCACGTAGATGCGCTCGGCGGTGCCTTCGTCCATCGGCTCGGTGGTGATGACCAGCTCGTCGCCAGCCGCAATCGTGACCTCACCATCCCTGATGGGTCCAACGCGAATTTTAGGCCCCTGCAGGTCTTGCAAAATCGGCACCACGCGGCCCTCGGCTTCGGCAGCTTCGCGCACATGCTTGATGCGCGCCTCGTGCTCCTCGTGCGAGCCGTGCGAGAAGTTCATGCGCGCCACGTCCATCCCGGCGCGCACCATCTCCTGGATGGTATCGGCGTCGTTCGAGGCGGGGCCCAGGGTACAAACGATTTTGGTGCGTCGGCTCATAAAAAGTCGGGGCTTGGTCGTAAGCAGTTAGCGGGGAGGGAGCACAGCGACGTAAGGTAGCAAACGCCACGTACAAATGCGTACCGCGCCGCATGTTCTTTAGATTAGGCGGCGTTCGCAACGTAGGTGCGAGCGAAGCCGCTGTAGCCTTCATTTTTGGGGAACGGCGGGCGCGTCATCATCCAGGGCCTGCTGCGCAGCGCTACGTAGCGCCTGCGCGTCGCGGGTACCCTCAGCCGACGACACCATCATGAGCTCGCCCACGTTTTCAAGCGTCAACAGGCCCACAAGCTCACCGCTGCCGTCCACCACCGGAACGGTCGAGCAGTCGGCCTGCTGCATGTGCTGGAACGCCTCGTTGAGCATATCCTGCGGCGTAACCGTGAGGCACTCGTCATCCATCACCGTGCGCACCGGGGCCTCGCGGTCGTGGGTGTTAAGCGCCTCGATGAGCTTTTTGCGCTGCAAGATGCCCACCACGCGGCCCGCGTCATCCACGATGGGAAAGTCGTGATCGGCGCCGGCCAACAGCTCGTCGACGGCGTCGCCCAAGGTAGCATCGGGCCGGAGCGTTGCGAAGCGCGTCATCATGGCGCGGCGCACCGGCGTTCCGTCCGTAAGCGTACGAAACATGGCCTGCTGGGCTTCTTGCTGCGCGCCGACGTACACGAAGAATGCGATGAAGAGCAGGATGGGATTGAAGTTGATGAGGCCAAAGAGCCCGAAGAGGATGGCCATGCCCTGCCCCACGTTCGAGGCGATTTGCGTGGCTTCGGCGTAATCCTTTTTGAGCGCCAGCAGCGACCGCAGCACGCGGCCGCCGTCCATAGGAAACGCCGGCAGCAGGTTAAACCCGGCCAGGACGATGTTCATCCACAGCAGCGCGCTTGCGATGGGCGGCACCGGACCGGTGATGGTGGGCATCAGCGGCGCGCCGGCAATGAGCAGCCCCACGGCCAGCACAGCCGCGATGACGATGTTTACCGCGGGCCCGGCGATGGCAATCCAAAACTCGTACATCGGCTCTTCGGGAATGCGCTCCAGCTGCGCCACCCCGCCGATAGGGTAGAGGGTGATGTTGCGCGTGGGCACCTCGAAGCGACGCGCGGTAAGGGCGTGGCCCAGCTCATGCAGAATGACGCACCCAAACACGGCCAGGATGAGCCCAATGCCTTGGGCCGCAGCCGCCACGCTGCCGGTTTGCCACACGTAGTAGCCGCCCAACCCAATGAGCAGAATGAGAAACGACCAGTGCAGGTAAATGCCAATACCAGCCGCCGATCCAATCTTGAGGGATTTCTTCATGGGAAGCCTTTGCGCCCGTTCCAGTGACAATCGACGGTAGAACGCCGTTACGAAACGGGGCGTTTCTGTGCAGGGCAGCGCGTTGAACACACGTTTCGTTTGCGTGCGGCACAGCCGCTGCCCTCTGCTCACGAGGCTCGTGCCCACGAGGCTCGCGAGTCGCCGTTACCCCAACGAAGCAATCTCCTCTTCCAGCTGCTGCTTGCGGTAGAGGTCGGCGTAGAGCCCCTCCTCCGCAAGCAGCGCTGCGTGGGTGCCGCGCTCGGCGATGCGGCCTTTGTCCATCACCAAAATCAAGTCGGCGTTTTGCGCGGCCGACAGCCGATGGCTGACGATGACGAGTGTGTGGTTGCCCTGCCGTGCGCGCAGCGCATCAAGAATGTTGCGCTCCGTCTCCGTATCGACCGCCGAGAGGGCATCGTCAAAGATCAGGATACGGGGGTCACGAATGAGCGCGCGGGCAATGGAGGTGCGCTGCTTCTGCCCGCCCGAAAGCGTAATGCCGCGCTCGCCCACGTGGGTCTCAAAGCCTTCCGGAAAGTCGGCGATGTTGTCGATCAGATCCGCCTCCGCCGCGGCGGCCTCAATGGCTTCCTGCGAGGCCTCGTGCGCCCCAAAAGCGATGTTGTGCGCCACCGTATCGCTGAACAAAAAGACATCTTGCGGCACGTAGCCCACATGCTCGCGGAGCACGTTGAGGGGAATGGAGCGCACGTCGTGCCCGTCAACGCGCACCGTGCCCTCGGTAGGGTCGAGCAGGCGCGGAATCATGCGTACCAGCGTGCTCTTGCCCGAGCCCGTGCGGCCCACCACGGCCAGCGTGCCATCGGCCGGCAAGGAGAAGCTGACGCCGCGCAGCGCCGGTGCCTCGTCCTCGGCATACCGAAACGACACGTCGTCGAACGCCAGTGCGCCGTCCAGCGACGTGATGGAATCGTCCGTCGCGGGCCCATCGGCAATGGCCGGTTCGCGGTCGAGGATGCGATGCAGCCGGTCCACCGACGCCGACGCCCGCTGAATCATCGTGATGACGAAGCCCAGCGACGCCACCGGCCACGTCATGCGGTTGACGTAGAGGATGTACTCGGCAATGTTGCCAACGGTGATGGCGCCCTGCGCCACCATGCGTCCGCCCATCCACACCACGATGATGGTGGAAAAGCCCACCAGCATCAGAAACACTGGGCGCCACGCCGACTCCACAAGCGCGAGGTCGAGGTTACGCGTTTTGTAGCGCTGGCTCTCGTTGGCAAAGGCCTCCGCCTCGGCCGGCTCGCGGGTGTACGCCTTGAGCACGCGAATGCCTGAAAGGGCCTCTTGCACGCGGCTTGTGAGGTTCGAGTACTGCTCCTGCAGCGCGTCGCTCCGGCTGTGCA
The DNA here is from genome assembly GCF_000419585.1 of Salisaeta longa DSM 21114. NCBI lineage: Bacteria > Pseudomonadati > Rhodothermota > Rhodothermia > Rhodothermales > Salisaetaceae > Salisaeta > Salisaeta longa. The sequence goes on along the minus strand of NZ_ATTH01000001.1, from coordinate 2,880,211 downwards.
CCATGCGCGCCAAAAAGAACACGCTAACAGCCAACAGCGGCATCGGGAGGAGCGCGTACAGCGTAAGCCGCGGCGAAATGACAAGCATTACCGACACCGCCACCAGCACCATCACCAGCGAGCGCGTCACGTACATGATGGCCGGCCCAATGTAGCGGCGCACCTTCTCGATGTCATCCGTGGCCCGCGTAATGACGTCGCCGGTTGCATACTCCTGGTAGAAGTCCATCGAGAGGCGCTGCAGATGCTCGTACAGCCGCGAGCGCAGGTCGAACTCGATGTGCCGCGAAGCCACCACCACCGTCTGGCGCATCAGGAACTTGAAGAGCCCACTTACCAACGTGAGCGCCACGATAGCGCCGGCAAACCCGAGGAGGGCGTTGAAGAAGTAGCCGTAGAGCGCAGCCTGCACGGGCGTGCCCGCAAAGCCGTGGTGAATGGTAACGACCCGCGGGATGCTATCGATGGCCTCACGCACCACCATGGGCACAGTAATTTCAAAGCCGGCCGAGATCATGGTGCACAAGAGTCCCGGCACAAACAGGTGCTTGTACTCCCAAAAGTAGTGGTTCAGCCGGGCAAGAGGGCCGTTCATACAACCAGCAGTGGATGCGAGGAGAGCAAAGGCATGCGTGCGGCCCCGAACGCGCCGTGTGATGGGCAGATCCACCACCCGGACGGTTGTGGCAGGATTTGCGCAATGTTTGGCACGAACCACCGCGCGCCGCGCTGCGTGGAAGGCTCGTACCGCTTGCATTACGCACGCATCCCTTTATGCCCGGTGGCGGCTTCTCCCGAACCTCTTTTTTGGAAACGCTGGCGCGACGCCATTGCCGCCTTCCTGCGGCCTTCGGGCGCGCCGGACGATACCCCTTCAAATCGAGGGCTGGTCTTGGCGGTTTGCTTTTCGATTGCGGTGGTGCTGTGGCTGGCCACAACGCTGCAGGAAACGAAGACCATTACCCTAGAGCTGCCCACCCGCGTGGTAAACATTCCGGCGGGCGAGGCCCTGGTACGCCGCCCGCCGGCCCGCGTGGAGGTGCGCCTGCGAGGCGAGGGGTTGCAACTGCTGGCCCTTTCGGTTACGCCGCCGACGGTCACGCTGAGTGCGGCACGGCCCACCACCGACGTGCGCGAGCGCCTGTTGCTCACCCAGCGCTCGGATGTGACCGTGGAGAGCGTGCGCCCACGCACCATCGAGATTCCCACCGCGCCCCGCATTCAGCGCCGCCTGGCCATCGTGCCGCGCGTTACCTTTCGCCTGCCCGCGGCCTACGAGCTGATCGCCCCGCCCAAGCTATCGCCCGATTCGGTGCAAGTGAGCGGCGCCGCCCCCGTCGTGCGCTCGTTTTCGGCGTGGCCCACCCAACAGGTGACCGTGCGCGACGTGCGCGACTCAACCACCGTCCGCCTCCCCCTGGCCGACACGCTCTCGTACCTTGTCACCCGTAGCATCGATGCGGTGCAGATGCATGTGCGCGCCGGGCGGTTTGCCGAGGCCACCCGCACGCTGCCGGTGCGTGTAACGGGCGTGCCCACCAACCGCGACCTTGTGGCCCTCGACCCCTCCACCATCCGCGTGCGCTACCGCGTGTTGTTCGAGCAGCTGTTTGCCTCGCAGCGCACCGACGACTTCTATGCAACCGTATCGTACAACCAGATCCGCTCCGATACCACCGGCCGCGTTGCCCCGCGCCTGCACATCCCGTCCGACCTCATGATTCGCAACGCGACGCCCATCCCTTCCACCCTCCGCTACTACACCCTGGTGCCCAACAACTGAGCGCCTTCCGCGCGCTGCCCCCACCTGCCTTCCCCCACTGCCGTGCCCGCCGAACAGCACTTTAAAATTTTCTCGGACCCGGTGCACGGGTTCATCTCGGTCCCCAAAAATGTCCTCATGGACCTGATCCAGACGCCCGAGGTGCAGCGGCTGCGGCGCATCCGGCAACTTGGCGTGGGGCACTTGGTCTTTCCCGGGGCCGAGCATACCCGCTTCAACCACGCCCTGGGCGCCATGGCGCTCATGCAAGATGCCCTGAGCAGCCTGACAGAAAAGGGCACGGACATCTCGCCCCAGGAGCACACCGCCGCACTGGCGGCTGCCTTGCTGCACGACGTGGGGCACGGCGCGTTCTCGCACACCCTTGAGCACACGCTCATCAAAGATTTCCACCACGAGGCCATGAGCCGGGCGCTGCTGGCCGACCTGCGCGACCGCTTTAACGGGCCGCTCGGCGATGCGCTACGGATGTTTGACGACACCTACCCGCGCCCCTTCTTCCACGAGCTTGTCGCCAGCCAGCTCGACATGGACCGCCTCGACTACCTCCGCCGCGATGCGTTTTACACGGGCGTCTCGGAGGGCGAGGTGGGCGTGCAGCGCATCATCAAAACGCTGCGCGTGCACAACGAAGCCCTGGGCGTTGAAGCGAAAGGGATTTACGCCGTCGAAAACTTTTTGCTGTCGCGCCGGCTGATGTACTGGCAGGTGTACCTCCACAAGACCGTGCTGGCTGGCGACATGCTGCTGTATGCGATTTTAGATCGCGCCCGCGAGCACCTGCAGGGCGAGCGCCCCTGCGATGCCGCACTGCACGACGGATCGCCCGCCCTGCGCTTCTTCCTCTCGCAACACGTCGCCGCCGCGGCCCTGTCCGACCCCGACGTGCGCGCCCAGTACTGCCGCATCGACGACACCGACGTGCTCTACAGCCTCAAGCAGTGGATGAACAGCGACGACCGCGTGCTGGCCGACCTCTGCCGCCGGTTTATCAACCGCGACTTTTTGCGGGTTACGTTTTTGGAGCGGCCGCCGACCGATGCCGAACTCAGTACCTGGCGCCAAGCCGTGGCGCGCTGGCTTGTAGCCACCGAGCGCGCGCCCGCAAGTACCGCGGGCCACGATGCCACCTTTTATGTGCGCACCGGCCACTCCGACCACACCTCCTACGCCGCCACCTCGCGCGACGGCATCCGCATCATTGAGCGCGACGGCACCGTGCGCGAACTCTCCGAAACCACCGACACGCCCATGGTGGCGAGCTTTACCGATCCCGTCGTTAAGCCGTACGTGTGCGCGCCCAAGTCCGTAGCGCTCGATCTTCCGTCGGCCGCGTAGGGCCTCGGCTCAGCGCGTGGCGCACCGCACGGCACAAACGGCGCACGCCACACGCGCCAAACGCTCTACCACACAAACTGTACATCGTGCCGCAGCGTTGTATATTGAAAACGACGTGCAGTTCACTCCCTCTGTAACAACGTGCCCCGCCGGCTCGTCTTGCACACCGAACACAGCATGATGCACGACCACGCCAGCAGCGGCACATATTCCGAACGAACGGTGGATGCTTTCGAACAACAGGTGCACCAGTACCGGGACCGCGTGTACGGCTTTGCCTGCTACTTCTTAAAAGACAAGGTGGCGGCGCAAGACATCACCCAGGACGTGTTTATCCGGTTTTGGGAGCACCACGACGACATAGATACAGATCGCGCGCTGGGATGGCTGATGCGCGTTACGCGCAATGCCTGCATCGACCTGCATCGCAAGCGCAAAACGCGCCGCAACGCGGTAACGGTAAACTCGGAAAACGTGGGCCGCGCCGAAAGTCCGGCGCCCTCGCCCCAGGCCGATGCCGAAGCCGTAGACTTTCAGCAGCACCTCGATGCGGCCCTCGACCGCATCGACGAGCCGTACCGAAGCGTGGTTGCCATGCGCGAAATTCAACGGCTAAAATATAAGGAGATTGCAGAAGCGCTCGATATGCCCATCAACACGGTAAAGGTGTATATCCACCGCGGACGCAAAAAACTTCGCCACCAGCTTTCAGAGGTACTTGATCATGAAACGGCCTGAAGCTTCTGCCCCACAGGAATGGATGGACGCACGCGTAGAAGCGTACGTCGACGACGAGCTCTCCGATGCGGAGCGTGCCCGGTTTGAGGCCATTGCGGCCCACGACAGCACCTGGCGCCGCGAGATTCAGCAGGCACGTCAGATCCGCTCGGCCCTGCACCATACCGACCTACCGTCGTGCCCGCCCGCGGTGACGGAGGCCGTGCTGGAACGCACCGTGCGCCGCCACGAGGCCCCTGCGCCGATGGTGTGGTGGCGCAAGACGCTACAGCGGCTCACCCACGCGACGCGCGCGCTGGTTGCGGCCCGCCGGCAGCCCGTTGTGGATTATGCCGTTGGCCTTGCGCTGGTTGCTGTGGCGGCCTTCTTCATCTTCAACCCGATCACGCCGGCGTCTACGTCGCAAACGACGCAGTCGTCGAACACGTGGTCCTGGATTCTGCCGGGCGCTCCGTCCGGCGATGCACCCGCGGCGGCCGTACAGGCGAACACCCAGGCGCAACAGGCGGTGCGTCTCGTTATGGAGCGCACCACCGCGGCCTCTGGCGATTCGTTGTCGCGCCTGCTCCGCGAGGCCTCCACTCACCCTGCGCCGCCGTCCGACACCACCCACCCCTAACGCTTTTCCTCTGCGCATGCGCACGCTTCTGATCTGTTTTGTTGTGGGCCTGTGCCTCCCCCCGGGGGCCGCGGCCCAACGCCCGGCACCGGCGCCTCCAAACGCACCCGCTGGCGTGGTGGCCCTAGCGCCCGTCGTGACCGACTCTGCTGCAACGCTGCATGCCGTAACGCTCTCGGCTGAACGGCTGGCAGCAGCCGCTCAGGGGGCCACCCAGGCCCCAGCGTGGGCCCGCGTACTGCGCGGCCTTCGGCACGTAGACCTCCGGGTGGTGCCGCGCGCGGCCCTCGATACCGCGGCCCTCGCCCGCCTCACCGACGCGCTGCACCGCGCCGGCTGGAAACAGCTTATACGCCCCAACGCGGCCTCTGCACACACCGCGCTGTATGCCTTGCCGGGCGACAGCACCGCAGTGCGCGGCCTCCTCCTCGTCGCCCGCGCGTCCAACGGAACCGTCACGCTCGCAAACCTCGCCGGGGCCCTTTCGCCCGATGCGCTGGCGGCCCTCGATATACAGCAGCTGGCTTCCCTTCCGCCGCGCACACCCTGAACGATCATCCTGCAGCCGCGTTAGCAAGACGTACTTTCTCCCCTTGCTGCGGCTTTCTTATGCTTGCACGCCTGCTCTTTTTATTTCTCACGGTCCCCGCCGTTGAACTTGCGCTGCTCCTCCAAATTGGACAACGCATCGGCTTTTGGCCCACGGTGGGCATCATCGTTGTCACCGGCGTGGTGGGCAGCTACCTGGCCAAACGCGAGGGCCTTGCCGCCTGGAAGCGCCTGAACGACAAGCTGGGCCGCGGCGGCTTGCCGGGGCGCGAGCTCATGGACGGCGTGATCATCCTGATGGCTGGCGCGCTGTTGCTCACGCCCGGCGTGCTCACCGACGTGGTGGGGCTGCTAGGCCTGCTCCCCCCGTCGCGCGCGCTCATCCGGCGCTACGTCTTAAAACGCATCGAGCGCAAGATGCAGCACAGCACAGGCACCGCGTCGATCCAGTGGGGATTCTTCGGCGGACCCGGCGGGGGAAACGCCTCCTCTACCGATGCGCCCTCGGCATGGGACGACCTCGACTGGGAACCGGTGGAAGAAGCCGACTGGGAGGAAACGAGCTCCTCAGAAACGAAGCGCGCGCCGTCGCTGCCGCCCGATGATACGGCCCGGTAGCGCTCCGCTAATCGCCCACGCGGTCGTTGAGCCAGTTCAGCAGATCGGCGCGCACGGCGTCTTTGGCGTACTCGTGCAGCGTCTCGTGGTAGAGCCCCTCGTACAGCTTTAACGTCTTGTCGGTGCTTGCCGCGGTATCGTAAAGGCGCTGCGTGCCCGCGGGCTTCGTGATGATGTCCGCGGTGCCGTGAAAGGCGTAGAAGGGCAGCGTGAGCGCATGCATGGTGGCTTGCAGCCGCTGGCCCAATCGAAGCAACGTCGCCCCCGTAGCGGCCGGTACGCGGCCCTGGTAGCACAGCGGATCGCGGGCCACGCGTTCGCGGACGGCCGGATCGTGCGAGAGCGCATCGTGCAGCTTGCCCACCGTAGGCAAACGCGGCAGCCACCGCCCCACCCACTGCGCCACCGTCTGCCCAATGGCGCCGCCGGGCGCCGGCACGGCAATGGCCGGACTGCTCAGCACGAGCCCGTCGAGGGCGGGTGTCTCGCGGAGCGCGTACGCCAACACCAGGGCGCCGCCCATGCTGTGGCCCATCAAAAAGAGCGGCCCCGGTGCCTGCTGCAGCACCGGACGTTGCAGAATTTCCTGGAGATCGTCGAGCCACGGCTCGGCGCTGTGCATGAGCGCCCGCGGGCCGCCCGAGCGCCCAAACCCGCGGTGGTCGTACGTGTAGACGGCGTAGCCCTCTGCGTTAAGGTAGCGTGCAAGATCGTCGTAGCGGCTGCTGTGCTCGGCGTACCCGTGCACAAACACGACGCTAGCCCGCGGCGCCGGGGGCACCCATTGCTGCGTGAAGAGGCGCAGCCCGTCGCGGGTGATGTGTGTGCCGCGGTCGGTGGGGGCGTAAGGCTCAGCGGGCGCGTGCGATGTGTCCTTCATGCGCGGCGTTCAATCTTGATTCAAGCGATGTGCAGACGCAACGCGCTACGCCGCCATCCGCCGGGATGTTGCGTAGTGCTGCAACGTCTGCTCTAGAATCGTGCGAAACCACACCGTATACGCCGCCGGACGCGCGTCCACATCCGCCAACAGGGCCTCGGGCGTGATCCACTGCCAGTCGGCCACTTCCTCCGCGTTGGGCTGCACCGCCGGGGTGGCCGTGCCCACAAACACGTGGTCGTACTCGTGCTCGTACACCGCAGGCCCCACCTGCGCCTGATACACAAAGCCAAAGGCCCGGTCGAGCGCACACTGAAAGCCCATTTCCTCATCGAGCCGCCGGTGCACCGCATCGTCCAATCGCTCGCCCGGCCGCGGGTGGCTGCAGCACGTGTTCGACCACAGGCCGCCCGAATGGTACTTGTCCGGATGGCGCTGTTGCAGCAGCAGCCGGCCGTCGGCGTCAAACACGAAAATCGAAAAGGCGCGGTGCAGCTGTGGTGAGCGGTGCGCCTCTAGCTTGGGCGCGGTGCCCACGGCTTCGTCGCGCGCATTCACCAGCACTACGTGGTCGTCGGTCATGAAACCGGCGGATTGGTGGTGGAAGGGTTAAGCGCTGCTCTCACGCATCGCCCCCGGAATTGCCCCACCGCCGCTTTTGGTATTACGGTTTTATTTCAATTGAAGAAACCCCGCAATCCCGACCACACGATGCGTTATGCTTCGACCGGCAACTCGTAGGTGTCAATCATACGGTCGCGGATGCTTCGGGCGGTGCGCTCCACCATTGCGTATACGGTTTCGAAGCCTTCGCGGCCGCCGTGGTAGGGATCGGGCACCTGGTAGTCGCCGGGCTCGGGGTCAAACTCCCGAAAGAGCCGCACCTTGCCGCTGTATTCGTCGGCTTCATCCAGGTAGAGCACATCGTTCAGGTTGCTCTTGTCCATGACGAAGATGTGGTCGTAGTCTACCAGGTCGCGCGCAGCAAACTGCGACGCCCGGTGGTCGTCGAGCGAGAGGCCGTGGCGGCGCGCCGTCTGCCGCATGCGCCGGTCGGCCGGATCGCCCACGTGCCAGTCGCCCGTCCCGGACGAGTCAATGGCAAAGTGGTCGGAAAGGCCCGCATCGGCCACCGCCTCACGAAACGCGGCTTCGGCCAGCGGGCTGCGGCAGATGTTGCCGAGGCACACAAACATGACGCGGATGGGTAGTTGAACAGCCATGAGCGCACAAACACGTTAAAAGGAAAGCAGGAGGACGTAGTAACTGCTCGCAAGGAGCGCGGCTGTTCCCGTCCCCAGCAGATTGACCGCATCGTTGCGCAGGTGGGGCCATCCACGGGTGGGGGCGCTGCCGGGCGCCGGCGGGTGCTCCACGAGGAGGCCGCTTACCGGATCGCGGTAACGGGCCTGCACGGTCGCGCCCAGCAGACTATCGGCAATGGCGCCGCCCACCCCCGCGACGCCCGCGAGCAACACAGCGTCGTAGGCCGCATGCGGCACCAGTCCCAAGAGCGGCGCCGTAACGCTCAGGCTTCCCGCTGCCGCCGCCGCACTTCCGGTCCACGTCATGCCGCCCGACGCGCCGCGCGCGAGCCCACGGCCCGTCCAGGCATTCCGCGGCGCATGCCCAACCCACGCCCCAATCTCGGTGGCCCACGTGTCGGCTGCCGCGGCAGCGAGCGCCGCCCAACCCGCCGCGGCCCACACCGGGTGCGGGCTCCACAGGCTACCCAGCGCGCACAGCCAGGCCACCCCGCCGTTGGCGAGCACCTGACGCGCCGTACGCCGCCTGCCGGATTCGTCTGCATACGCCAGCGCGTCCTTCGCCCGCCGCCCGGCCCACGACCAAGCCGTGCTGCCGCCAAAAAACGCGAGCGCCGGCACGGCCCACGCGGGCCCCGCCATCAGGAGCGTTGCCCCCATGCCGGCTGCCCACGCCGCCGCCGGCCCCGTAAGCCATCCCCAGCGGTAGGCGCCAACGCCAAACACGCCGCCCGCGGCCAGCGCCGCACCGTACAACGCAACTCCGGTGATGCCACACAGCCCGTTCATGGCACGGGGTTAATCGTAGGTGTAAAAGCCTTGCCCCGACTTCCGGCCCAAGTGGCCTGCGGTCACTTTCTTTTTGAGCAGCGGGCACGGACGATACTTGTCGTCACCCAGCTCGCCGTGCAGCACTTCCATGATGCCCAGACACACGTCCAGCCCAATGAAGTCGGCCAGCGTAAGCGGCCCCATGGGATGGTTCATGCCCAGCTTCATCACCGTGTCGATGTCTTCCACCGAGGCCACGCCCTCCATCACGCAGTACACCGCCTCGTTAATCATGGGCATGAGGATGCGGTTGGAGACAAACCCCGGAAAGTCTTCCACCTCCACCGGCGTCTTGCCCAGATCCTTGGCCAGCGCCTCGATGGTGCCGTAGACCGCATCGGTGGTTTCCAGCCCGCGCACCACCTCCACCAACGCCATCAGCGGCACCGGATTGAAAAAGTGCATGCCAATGACGCGCTCCGGGCGCTCTGTTTGGGCGCCGAGCCACGTGATGGAAATGGACGACGTGTTGGACGCCAAGATGGCCGTGTCGGGGGCGTGCTCGTCAAGCGACGCAAAGACCTCCGCCTTCACCGTGTTCTTCTCGGTTACCGCCTCAATCACCAGATCGGCCGTTGATACGCCCGCGGCCAGATCCGTTTCGAGCGTGAGCCGCCCCAGCGCTTCGGCTTTTTCGTCGGCCGAGATGACCTCCTTTTTGACCTGCCGCGCCATGTTTTTCTGGATGGTGGCCTCGCCGCTGGCCAACATCTCCTCATCCAGATCCACAAGCGTGGTGGGGTAGCCGTTCAGGGCAAACACGTGGGCGATGCCGTTGCCCATGGTGCCGGCGCCAATTACTGCGATGCGTTCGATGGTTGTCATGACCCGTAGGTGTTCGCGAAAAGGAAACGCACAATTGCTTCAACCTAACCGAAACCGCTTCCATTGTCGATGCCCACGCGGTAATTTTTGGTGGACAATGAAGCCTGCGGCGCGCTTCTTGCGAGAAACTTCGCCCCAAACATTCCCGTTTTTGTTTGTGGATTTTGTCACACTGGTTTTCTACTGCCATGAAGGGTCTCCGTGTTGCCATTGTGCTGTGCTGCGGGCTGCTTGCAAGCGGGTGGCCTGCGCCTGTGCAGGCCCAACCCGCAACCGCGCAGGCGGAGGAACCGGTGAGCGGGCTGACGCAGCGCCTGTTTGTGCGCGGCATGACGCGCGCCTTTGCGGAAGACTACTCGGCCGCTATCGCGTATTACGAGCAAGCGCTTGAGCTAGCCCCCCAAGAGGCCGCGATTCTCTCGTCGCTGTCGGATGCCCACGCGGCCCGCGGTGAGGACGCAGCGGCCTTGCATTATGCCCGCAAGGCCCGCGCGGCAGCCCCCGGCAACGTGTTTTACCACGCGCAGGTGGCAAAGCAGCTGGAGGCTATGCATCGGTGGACCGACGCCGCAGCCGCCTACCAGACGCTGCTGCAGCGCCATCCGCAGCACCAGCGGTACCGCCGCGCCCGAGCCGCCGCACTCGCCGAAGCCGGGCGTCCCCACGACGCGCTTGCGGCCTACGAGGCCTACGCCACGGCCGCTCAGCCCTCGGTTGATACGTGGGCGGCGATGCTGGCGCTGTACCGCACCGTGGGCGATACCGCGGGCATCGAATCGACGCTGCGCCGCCTGATCGTGCGTGCGCCCCACAAGCCGCGCTACCGCAACATGCTGGGGCAGTTTTATGCCGCGCACGGGCGCACCCAGGAAGCTGTTGCGCTGTATGAGCAACTCGCCGAGCAGTTGCCCCACAATCCGGAGGTGATGACCCGGCTGGCCAGCCTGTACCGCCGGCAAGGCGCGGCCGCCAAGGCCGACACGCTCATGCAACAGCTCGTGCAGCGCAGCGGGGCCTCGGCGGATGAGCTCGCCATGCAGGCCCAACTGATGTACCACACGGCCCTGGCCACCGCGTCCCCCGACTCGACGCTGCTTCGGGGGGCTGCAGCGCTGCTTGTACGTGTGCTGGAGCGCGCACCGGGCCACAATGACGCATCGTACCTGCTGGGCACCATCCGGCACAGCATGGAGCAATACGCTGCGGCGGCGCCGCTTCTGCAAGACGCGCTGCGCGCCGATCCCCGGCACCCCGACGACTGGGAGCGGGCGGCCGAGTCGTTTTTGAGAGCCGGTCGCCCACAAGCGGCGCTCGACATGGCCAACGAGGGCCTGCTCTTGTTCCCCGGACAGATTATGCTGGTGCGCACCGCCGGATCAGCCCTCATGGCACTGCACCGCGACCGGGCAGCGCTCGCGCGCTTTCAAGAAGCCCTCGACCTGATACGCGCCACACGCCAGTCGTCGAGCGCCCGCGGTGTGCTATCGTCGCCTTCGGTAGCCATGATCCACGCAACCATCGGTCGGCTGTATCACCGGCTGGGCAGCGACTCGCTCGCCACCAATGCGTTCATGCGCGCCCTGGCCCTCGACAGCGCGCATCCGCCGGTGCTGGTGCTGTACGCCTCGGTCTTGGCCGACCGCGGCGCCCTCGGCGACGCCCGGCAACTGGCCCAACGCGCCGTCGCCCAACAACCCACCAACGCCGAGGCCCTGAGCACCCTGGGGCGGATCTATTTGGCCCAGCAGCGTTATCCCAAGGCGCGCGCTGTGCTCCAACGCGCCGTTGCGCAGACCGATGCGCCTGCTGTGGCCTTTGAGCGGTTGGGCGACGCCTACCAGGCCCTCAACCAGCCGGCCCAGGCGCGCCATTGGTGGAAAGAAGCCCTCCGCCGCGCCCCGGCGCGCACTACCCTGCAGGAAAAGCTGCAGGCTCATCGTCCGTAAATGTCCACTCGCCCCTTGCCTATGCTGCGCCCTCTTCGTTGGCTGCTCGTGCTGTGCGTCAGCACCCTGCTGCTCCTCGCCTGTAGCGGTCCGCGTGAAGCGCGCGCCCCGCGGCCGGCGTCGTTTCCGAACCACACCACCGCGCAGATTCACCAGCGCGTGGCCGCAGGCACCGACTCGCTACGCACCCTGCAGGCCGAGGCCCGCGTGCGCATCGACGCCCCAGCACGCGACGGGTCGTTCACGGCGCGCATTCGCCAAGACCGGGCCGACTCGCTCTACATGAGCTTGCACGCTTTCCTGGGCATCGAGGCCGGGCGCATGCTCCTTACGCCCGACAGCTTCTACGTGTACAACCGGCTCGACAATCAGCTGCTGTACGGCACCGTGCAGGAAGCCCAATCGTTTTTGCCCGTTCCGGTGGCTACGCGCGCCCTGTTTGCAAACATGACAGGCCTGCTTGCGCCGCCCGCGGGCGGCGGCTGGACCACCGCCGTGGGCCCCGACAGCCTGAACTACGTCATTACCGCGCCCAGTGGCTGCTGCACCTACACCGTCGACCCCACGCGCTGGCGCGTGCTGCGGTACGTGGAGCGCAGCGCCGACGGGGCTATCGTTGAGGAACGCCGCTTTGGCGATTTTGCCACCGTAGGCGGCGTGGTGGTGCCGCAATCCATTACCTTTCGGCGGCCGGCCGATGGCACCCGCGCCCAGATTGCGTACAAGGAAATGCGCTTCAACACCGCGCTGCCGCCGTTTCGCCTGACGGTTGACGGCGACGTGCAGCGCCTCTCGTATCCGTTTTCTGCTGTCGACGAGTAGCCTATGCGCATGCGCCGCTTCTGCTGGGTCCTTCTCATGCTGCTTGGATGGAGCACCGCCGCGGCGCCGACGGCATGGGCGCAGTCGTCCGTGCAGCAGGAACAGCAACAAACCAAAGAGCGCCTCGCGGCCCTCAAGCGCCAGATCCAGACCGAGCGGCAACAGCTCGAACAAGCCGCCGAGGCCGAGGCCGCCACCCGCGAAAAGCTGGAGCGCATCCAGCGCGAAATTTCCTTGCGTGAGGAGCTTGTGGCCACCTACCAGCAGCGCCTGAATCAGCTGGAGGAGGAACAGGCGGCCCTGCGCGACACGCTGCGCACGCTCTCTTCGGGGCTTACCGAGCTGAAGGAAGAGTACCAGCGCCGCGCCACGCATGCCTACAAGTACGGGCGCCTGCACGACCTGGCGCTCATCTTCTCGGCCTCAACCATCAACCAGATGCTGGTGCGGGCCCGCTACCTGCATCAGTTTGCCGAGCAGCGGAAGCAGCGGCGCAGCGCCATTCTAACGGCGCAGTCGGCCATCGAGAAGCGGCGTGAGAAGCTGAGCGCATCGCTGGCGCGCACGCAGCGCCTCCTCGCCGACGCCCGCGCCGAGCGCAACCGCCTCCGCAGCTTGCGCGCCGACCGGCAAGCCGTCATTGCCGAGCTGCGCGAGAAGCGCTCTACGCTCAAGGCCGACATCGAGAAGAAGCAGCAGGCCGCCCAGGCCCTTCAAGAGCGCATCCAGGCCCTCATCGCCGACGCCCGCGCCGGCACCCGCAGCGCTAGTCGCACCGCGGCCGAGGCCGCCCGCTTCGCCAACCTCTCCTCGTCGTTTCAGCGCAACCGCGGCGATCTGCCGTGGCCCGCCACGGGCGCCATCACCGAGTCGTACGGCAACCACCGCGATCCGGTGTACGGCACCACCACGTTTCACCCCGGCATCTTCATCGCCACGCGCCCCCGGGCCGACGTGCACGCCGTGTTTGACGGCACCGTCTCGGATGTCGACTTTGTGCCGGGCTATGGCACCTACCTCGTCGTTCAGCACGGCGAGTACCTATCGGTGTACAGCAACTTTTCGACGCTGTACGTTGCCGTGGGCAACCAAGTGGCCGCCGGGGAGGTGCTTGGGCAAGCGGGCACCAGCACCGAACCTCGCGGCGCCGGGCTCTTCTTCGCCGTCTTTGACACCGACGGCGGCACCTCAACCAACCCCGTGGCGTGGCTGCGCGACCGGTAGCGCCGCGCCCTGGCTCCGTTTTTACCAAAGCTTACGCCCCCGCGCCAGCCGCCCGATGGGAACGCCCACCCGCAGGCTGTATTTCACCATGCGCACGCACATTCCTCTGCACGCAAACGCATCTAACATGGCTACGCGATACGACTGCGTCGTAATTGGCAGCGGGCCAGGCGGCTACGAAACCGCCATCCGCGCCTCTCAACTCGGCATGAACACCGCCATCATCGAAAAAGACAAACTGGGGGGCGTCTGTCTAAACGTCGGATGCATTCCCACCAAGGCGCTGCTCAAGAGCGCCGAAATGGCCTACGACGCCCAACACTTTGGCGATTACGGCCTGACCGTTGAGGGCTCCATCACGCCGGACTTCCCCAAAGTGATTGAGCGCAGCCGCGGCGCCGCCTCCAAGATGAACAGCGGCGTGCAGTTCCTCATGAAGAAGAACAAGATTGATGTCATCTACGGGCACGGGCGCCTCACGGCCCCCGATACGGTGGAGGTGACGCCGTCGACCAACATGGACGGCGAGGAGATTGGCGAGGAAACCACCGTGCAGGCCGATCACATCATTGTGGCCACCGGCGCGCGGCCCCGCGAGATTCCGCCGCTTCCGTTTGACGGCGAGCACGTGATCTCCTCGACCGAGGCCATGCTACAAACCGACCAGCCCGACCGGCTCGTGATTGTGGGTGCCGGCGCCATTGGCGTGGAGTTTGGCTACTTCTACCACAACATGGGCACCGAGGTGACCATCATTGAGGTGCAAGACCGCATGGTGCCCAATGAAGATGCCGACGTGTCGAAGGAGCTGGCGAAGGCCTACCGCCGCATGGGCATCAACGTGATGACCGATGCGCGCGTGCAGGGCTACGCAGAAGACGGCGATGCGCTCTCGGTTGAGGTGGAAACAGACAGCGGCACCGAGCACATTGCGTGCGACCAGATCCTCTCGGCGGTCGGCGTTGTGGGCAACATTGAGGATGTGGGCCTCGATGCCGTGGGCGTGGAGACGGCACCCGGCAAGATTGAGGTCGACGAGTTCTTTCGCACCAACGTAGACGGTGTGTATGCCATTGGCGACGTGGCCGGCGGCCCCTGGCTTGCGCATAAGGCCAGCCACGAAGGCATCTTGTGCATCGAGAAGATCGCGGGCCACGACGTGCGCCCCATCGACTACAACAACGTGCCGGGCTGCACCTACTGCCAGCCGCAGATCGCTTCGGTCGGCTATACCGAGGACGCCGCGAAGGAAGCGGGCTACGACGTGATGGTCGGAAAATTCCCGTTCAAGGCCAGCGGAAAAGCCGCCGCCCTGGGCCATACCGAAGGCTTCGTCAAGACCATTTACGACAAGAAGTACGGCGAATTCCTCGGCTGCCACATCATTGGGCACGACGCCACCGAGCTCATTGCCGAGGTGGTCACCGCCCGGAAGCTCGAAACCACCGGCCACGAGATTATGGAGGCGATGCACCCGCATCCCACCCTCTCGGAGTCCATCATGGAAGCAACCCGCGTGGCATACGGCGAGCCCATCAACATCTAGGCTGTGTTTGAAAAATCAACGTGAGCGCGAGCCCGAGGGGGGAAGCCGAAGCTGCAAGGCGTTCGAAGCAGGGGTAGCGGGCCTACAGCGATGCAGAACAACGCAGCAGCAACGGCTCTCCAACCGGGCGCAGTCCGCGAGGTGTTTTTAAACACAGCCCAACCGCCGCCCGCGCTATACCGCACGGCAACGCCCCGACGAGCCGCAACACTCGTCGGGGCGTTTTTTGTTTTTGGCCGGAGCGTTCGCGATCCGCTACGCCACGAGCACGCCCGCAATGGTCGCCGTGAGCCACGACGACAGCGCGCCGCCCAGCACCGCCCGCAGCCCCAGCGACGCAATCTCGCTCTTGCGCGACGGCGCAATGCCGCCAATGCCACCAATCTGAATCGCGATCGACGAGAAGTTGGCAAAGCCGCACAGCGCGTACGTCCCGATGATCATCGACCGCTGCGTCATCACATCTTTGAGATCGCGGAGCGAGGCATACGCCACAAACTCGTTCACTGCAATCTTTTCGCCCAGCAGCGTGCCAAAGCTAAGGATGTCGGCCGCCGGCACGCCCATGGCCCACGCCAAAGGGGCAAACAAGAAGCCGAAGATGGACTGCAAGGTGAGCGCCTCGAAGCGCCCGCCCGACCAGTCGGCGACCAGCGCGTTCAGGTTGTAGAGCGTCACGTCGCCAATGCTGGGCGCGCCCAGCCAGCTCAGCCCGGCGTTTACCACGCCAATCAGCGCAATGAACGCCAGCAGCATCGCCCCCACGTTGAGCGCCAGCGTGAGCCCCTCGGCCGCGCCATTGGCCGCTGCCTCAATGACGCCTCCGTTCTCGTCTTCGTAGCTGATCTCTACCGCCCCGGCCGTTTCGGGCGTGCCCGTTTCCGGGATCAGGATCTTGGCCATGACAATCGCAGCCGGCGCGCTCATAATGGACGCCGAGAGGAGATGCTTGGCAAAGAGCACCTGACTGGCTTCCGACTCGCCGCCCAAAAAGCTGATGTAGGCCGCCAGCACGCCGCCCGCGATGGTTGACATGCCCCCCACCATGAGCGTCATAAGCTCGCTGCGCGTCATGTCTGGCACGTACGGCTTCACCACCAGCGGCGCCTCGGTCTGCCCAATGAAGACGTTGGCCGCGGCCGACAGCGACTCGGCGCCGGAGATGCCCATGGCCTTTTGCATCAGCCAGCCCATCCCGCGCACCAGCGGCTGCACCACGCCCAGGTAGTACAGCACGCTCATCAGCGAGGCAAAAAAGATGATGGTGGGCAGCACCTGAAAGGCGAAGATGTTGCCGCCCTCGGGGCTTCCCAGATCGCCAAAGATGAACGTGGAGCCGTCGTACGTAAACGCCAGCAGGTCGCGGAAGCCCTGAGCAATCGCGTCGAACAGCGCGGCCCCCGGGGCGGTTTTAAGCACGAGCAGTGCAAAGACGATCTGCAGGCCCAGCCCGGCCCCCACCAACCGCCAGTTGATGGCTTTGCGGTTGCTCGAAAAGAGCACCGCAATTCCGAGAAAGACAGCAACACCAAAGAGGCCCCGTAGCAGGGCAACCGACCAAGACATACGCAGAAAGAGTCAACCAGAAATAGCGCGAGGGCACCGGTTTTTTCCCGATGCCCTCGCAATGAACACACGCGCGGCGCGCTGTTAGCGGCCTGCGCCACTTCCTTGCGACGCGCTTCCGTCCGATGCGCGCCAGGTGTTGTTGTTGCGGTCCACATCCGGCAGCAGCTGCTCGGGGTCAATCACCACCTGCTGGACGGTTTTGGTGCCCTTGACGGTGAGGGTGTAGGTGTCGCTCGTGTAGAACGCGGCCACCGGAACTTGCCGCGTCATGGTGGAGCCATCGGCAAACGTAACCTGCACGTCGGACGGCAGCTGCATCTCGTTCTTGCTCACCACGGTGATGGCGCTGCTCGAATCGGTATCGGTCACCGACTGGACGCCCTGATCGAAGGTGTCGGTTTCGTAGAACCAGCTCCGCCAGAAGTAATCCAGCTCCTCGCCCGCCACATCCTCGATGGTGCGGAAGAAGTCCGACGGCTTCGGGTGCTGGTAGGCCCAGCGGTCGAAGTACGCGCGGAAGGCCGGATCGAAGCGCTCGGGGCCCAGGATGTGCTCGCGCAGCAGCATCAGGCCGGCCGCCGGCTTGCCATAGGCGAGGAAGCCCAGCGCCTGCGGCGGAATCCGATCGGCGTACGTCATGATGGGCGTTTCGCCCAGGGGCGTGCGCATGCCGCGGGCCACCATCTGGCTCATGCGCTGCAGGGCCTGTTTGTTCGTTGCCTCGCTGTCGTAAAAAGCGAGCGTCGAATACTGATTCATGAATGTGTTCACGCCTTCATCCATCCACGGCCAGCGGCGCTCGTCGGAGCCCACAATCATCGGATACCACTCGTGGCCAAACTCATGATCGGTGACCCCAAAGAGGCCCTGCCCGCGGGCTTCTACCGAGCAAAACGCGATCTGCGGATACTCCATGCCGGCTACGATGCCCGCCACGTTGATGGCCACCGGGTACGGATACGGCGCCAGGAAGTCGGAATAGAACTCGATGGAGTGCTGCGTAAACTTCGTGGACTGCTCCCAGCCCGGATTCTCCTTCGTCCCGATGCCCTCTTTCGGATAGAACGACATCGCCGTTGACGCCTGTCCGTCGCCGGTTACGGCCTTGGCGGCATCCCAGATGAAGGCTTGCGACGCGGCCCATGAGAAGTCGCGCACGTTTTCCGCCTTGTAGTGCCACGTCAGCGGCCCCTCGCCATCGGGGCGCGTGCCGGGGTCGCCCACCTCGTCCTTGCCGATGATGGTCGTCACCTCACGCGTGGTGCGCGCCTTGCGCAAGCGGTTGAGCTGATCGTTCGTGAGCACATCCTCCGGATTCATGAGCTCGCCCGTGGCGGCCACGATGTATTCGCGCGGCACGGTAATCTCGACATCGAACGAGCCATATTCCAGGTACCACTCGCCCTGACCGAGGTAGGGCATCGGGTTCCAGCCACTCACATCATCGTACACGTACATCCGTGGGTACCACTGCGCGAGCTGATAGACCGTGCCCTGGTCGACCTTCAGACGGCCCATGCGGTCGGCGCCGTACTTCGGCATGATGAACGAGAAGTCCAGGCTCAGCTCTACCGTTCCGCCATTCGCGGGCACCGGCTTGGCCAGCGTAATGCGCATACGCGTGCCTTCCACCAGGTACTCGGGCGTGTTGGTTACGCCGTTCATTGTGGTTTGCAGGTTGGAAATCTTCACGCCGCCCTGCGCAAAGAAGCCGCTGAAGCGCGCATCGGGCGGAATGATGCGGGCGCCGCGGCTGTCGGGCTTGAACAAGTTCTGATCGAGCTGCACCCACAGGTGCTCCAGGCGCTGCGGGGAGTTGTTGGTGTAAACGATCGTTTGGCGGCCTGTGATGCGATGCTCCGAGGGGTCGAGCGTCACGTCGATGGCATAGTTGGCGCGCTGCTGCCAGTACTGCGGGCCGGGCGCGCCGCCGCCGGTGCGGTACACGTCAGCCGACGGCATGTCGACCGGTTCAAACGATAGGTTGTGCGGATGCTCTTGAGCGTGCAGACCCGGCACGGCCCACACGGCAAACATCGCAACGAGGAGAAGGGAGCGCATCAAGGAACGCATAGGGCACAGAGGGTTGGGCAAAAACTGTCGGAACCGATATTAACATAACGAGAAGTGGGGGGCAAGGGAAAACAAAAAAAGCGTGCAGGCCAAGTCATAAGCGCTTCCCCTGGTGCAGTCGGCCTCAAAACCATTTGTATCGATCAGGCTGTGTTTGACTTCCCCTCGCGGACAGCGCTCGGTTGGACAGCTGCTGCTATGTTGTTCTGCATCGCTGTAGGACCGCTCCCCCTGCTTCGAACGCCGTGCAGCTACGGCTTCCAGGGCTCACGCTCACGTTGATTTTTCAAACACAGCCTAGAGCGAGAGAATCCACAAATACGCTGGAGTTCTGTGAAGGATAAAGCATTTGCTGTCTGATACAGAAAATCGAAAGCTAGATAAGCAGCCGGGTGCTCAAGCAGCGATGATTGTGGCCGCGCGGCTCTCCGGTGCGTCCGAGACGCCGTTCGCTTCGAGGCCGGCATCCTCAGCATGACACACGCTGGTGGATTTTACGAAGCATGAGCCTCCTCGTGCACAGTCACAAGACTTATTTCTAGCGACAGCTACCTCTTTGCTTTGAGCCAGTATCAAACGGAGCTTAGAAAACAGTGCAAGGCACGTGCGAGGGCCGGGCCGCGCACCGCCGGCAGGTAATGCCCCGCACGGGGCCATCGGCGAAGGTGTGCATCCGGAAACAGGCGCCGCCAGCGGGCCCACGTGCCGCCAAACGCCGGATCGGCCGTGCCCCAGCCCAGCCACAGCGGCACGTTGCGCAGCCGCCGCAGCCGCCGTCCGATGCGCCGGAGCCACGGGCGCTCGGTGTGGAGGGACGCCGCGAGGCGCGCACTGCCCCGCCGCTGCGCCGGCGTCTGCTGGTACTTACGCAGCGCGCGATGCAGCGGGCCCCAGCCGCCCACGAGCGGCACCACCACCCGAGCAAACGCATCGTGGCGCACGACGGCCCGCTGCCCGAGGCGGCTCGCCATAAGCCGCCCAAACAGACGCGCATGCACGGCCTGGGGCGCGCCGGGCCACGTGTTGCAGAGCGCCAACGCTCGGATGCGCGCGGGCTGCCGGGTGGCAAGGGCGCAGCCGATGGGTCCGCCCCAATCATGGGCCACAAGCGCGAACCGCTCGATGTTCAGATGCTGCAGGAGGGCCGCCAGGTGCGCGGCGTGCGTTGCCGGACGAAGCGGCGTCGCCGGATGGGCGGAGCGCCCGAAGCCGATCCATGTGGGGGCGATGCAGCGCCAGTGCGGTGCGAGCCGGGCGATGACCGGTTGCCAGAGCGCGGCCGCCGTGGGGTTGCCGTGCAGCAGCACCACCGCGGGCCCGGCGCCGACGTCGGTATACGCGAGGGCGCCGGTGGGGGTGGAGAGATGCTGCATGGGGAGCCTTGGCGTGTGGTCAGGCCAGCGCCGTCAGACATCGAGTGGGCGGCGGTGGGATAAGTGGATGTGGAACGTGAGATATTGCATGTTAATCGGGAAATGCACGTCATGTGTAAAGAAGCTGATCTTTGAACTCCTCTGCTGTGCGGCTATTGAGCAGAGAAATGAGACGAAGCGCGCACTCGTAAGGCGAGCGGCGAAAGGCACAAATGATGCCAGCATGTGTACGCTCTTCTTCAAAGTACCGACGCGCTAGCTTTTCGAAATCGGTACGATTGTGCGTAACCAACATCATCTCCTGCTCAGCTGCAAATGCAAGCTGCTCTGCATCGCTTCGACCGAGCATTCCTTCGTCGCGTGTCGTGCACGCCCGATAGCCACGCCCTCGTACGATGTCGACAATCCGTACGTGAACGTCCTCGTCCAGATAGAGCCGGGCGAAGAGGTGGGGTGGTTCCATCAGATCCTCGATGAGCTAAGAGGATTTTCGGTGGCGCAGACGCCGGGTCAGCTCTTCTCCCGAAACACTTTTGCCAACCAAGTCCGCCGGAATGTGGTTGCGCTCGATGTGCGCGTTTATCTCGTCCTGATGATCGCTGTAATAGGCGAGGGCAGCAAAGACTTGCGCCAGCGTCAAATGGGGAAGTCCCTGCGGAATCTCTTCGGGCGGCGTTCCCAAACGCCACGCTTCAACGATGGACCGTACGGGCGTGCGCGTGCCCTTGATGATCGGCTCACCGTTGAGCACGTCGTCGCGGCGTATGATGTATGCGTAGGTTGTGGTAGCGTCCCGTTCCATCACCGACTTCTAACTGATAACAAAGCTTTTGTCTATTTTAACCTCTTCGGGGGCAGTGAGTTGCGCAAGGTGGCCGTTGGCGGTCGACTCAAGGGAAAGGCATCGGTGGAACAAGAAAAAGACGGATAGGAAGCGGGTCGTCCATCGGCGGTTACAGGGCTCGACGTGTGGTCAGGGCAGCGCCGTCAGACATCGAGTGGCCGGCGACTGTTTATTCTGACCGCCTACGCAGGAATCCTCGATACGCACGCGGTACGGACTCGTTACTACACCACTATTCTCAGATCTAAGCCCATGTAGTTGTGGAGAAGCACGTCCCGAAAACCCGCGAGCCGCGGACCCGAAGGGTCGAAGGTTGTAGGCCCCATGCTCCCGGGCCAGTCGCAGAATCTCCTCCCGATGGGCTCGAATGGTAGCATACATTGGAGGATAACGGTTTTGTGCATGGGCAACGTTTTTGTACCCATAGCCATCGGAGACAGTTTGCTCCGGCCGGTCCAACACACGCTACCGCCCAGCATCGCCCCCTCCGTCCTCCACTCGCCATTCGTTCGTCCGCCGCAGCACCTCTTCGTTTGCTACGTGAGAAAGGCGAAACGACTCATGTCAATAATTACCTTCGGTTAGTCGTCTGCGGCCCGTGTCGCTTCGCTCATTTGAAACCAGCTGCGTGAAACCGGCCGCGCGAATCGTTGAAGCGACAGTCCACCGACGACGCCCCCTCGCGGTGGCCGACTATCTCTCCCATTTCCTGCATCCTAAACCCTTGGATCCGGAACGAGAGGTCGACTTGATCGCTTCCACGATTCAACCATCGCAGAGCGACCTGCTCAGTAAAGCTCGACGACGCCTGCATCGGGATTCTCGTGCAGCTGCTCTACCGCGTCTCGGTTCTGCCGGAGGATG
The DNA here is from genome assembly GCF_000419585.1 of Salisaeta longa DSM 21114. Lineage (NCBI taxonomy): Bacteria > Pseudomonadati > Rhodothermota > Rhodothermia > Rhodothermales > Salisaetaceae > Salisaeta > Salisaeta longa. The sequence continues at coordinate 2,858,504 of NZ_ATTH01000001.1, read as the reverse complement.
GTCTCAATCTCTTGCGTCGTGCAACTGCCGGGGCGGATCCACACGACATGGGGAGGAAACCCTCTGAGCATACTCATCTCCTCGAAATCGGCATCTTTGGTCACGACCGTCAGTTCACGCTCATGCGCATAGTCCCAAACCTCACGATCGAGGGCGCGATCCAGTCCCACGTCCGACACGTGAACCGAGTCGGGATAGACATCAGCGAGGTGTTCGACCAAGGTAGGCGACAAATTTTGATCGAACAGAAGCATCACGGGTGCCCCACGCGCACCTTGCGTTCACGCTCGGCAGCGTACTGAAGACACGCCCGGATATCCTCTTCCGTCAGGTAAGGAAAATCCTCCAGGATCTCCTGAGGCGTCATGCCGGATGCCAGATACCCCAATACGTCATACACGGTAACCCGCATGCCGCGAATGCAGGGCTTGCCTCCCCGCTTACCTGGCTCGACCGTAATGATGTCGCGATAGTTCATGATGAGACCGGGGATCAGTTGTCATTTGTTATAGGATGAACGCAAGGCAAATAGGCAAGATTCATTACGCCCCCATCCTGCCTCCTGCAACCCTCCTCCCCCTGCTTCCAGTCATTCGCAACGCTCCATTCACCACTCGCCATCCACGACGCGCTGTTCTCCTACACCTCCACGGGCCGGTCGGCGTAGTAATCCTGGACCCAGTCGGCGAATTTCTGGAGGCCGTCCCCAATCGGCGTGTCGGGCTGGTAGCCGAGGAGCTCCCGCGCCTTCGTGATGTCCGCGTAGGTGCGCTTCACGTCACCCGGCTGCATCGGAAGGCGCTCAATCTTAGGCTCGATGCCGAGGGCCTGCCCGATGCCGTCAATCAGGGCCTTGAGCTGGGTCGTCTCCGAGCCGCCGAGGTTGATGATCTCGTACTCGGGCGTCTCCAGCGCGTGCGCCCGGTGCAGGCTCGCCACGATGCCATCGACGATGTCCGCGACGTAGGTGTAGTCGCGGCTCGTCGTCCCGTCGCCGTACATCGTAATGGGCTGGCCGGTGAGCAGCTGGCGCGCGAACTTGTGGATAGCCAGGTCGGGCCGCTGGCGAGGGCCGTAGACGGTGAAAAACCGCAGGCAGTGCACCGTCATGTCGTAGAGGTGGTGATAGGTGTGGGCGATCAGCTCGCCCGAGCGCTTCGAGGCAGCGTACGGCGAAATCGGATGATGCACCGCGTCTTCTTCGCTGAACGGCACCTTCTCGTTGTTACCATAGACCGACGAGGAGGAGCCGAAGATGAAGGTCTCGATCTCCATCTGCCGGGCAAACTCCAGCATCGACTGCGTACCCGTGATAGAGCAGAGACTACTTACTGCTCTGAAAGCAAATAATCATACAAATCGAGCCACTCTTCGACGACTTCTCGCTCCGCAAATTCGTCGATTGCTTTTTTCCGGCTCGCTGTCCCCATTGTCTTACGCAATGTTGGATTTCGGACAAGCTTTTCTACGGCCTCTGCCAGATGCTCAGGACTGCGCTTCGGGATGACAAAGCCATTCTTTCCAGCTTCCACCACGCGGCGGCACGCTTCAATATCTGTTGCCACAAGTGGCAAGCCCGTTGCTGCTGCCTCCACCAAAAATCGAGGGAGCCCTTCATTGTAGTGAGTGGGCAGCACCGCTATATCAGCGCGGTTTAACAGATCGGGCATGTCGGAGCAGTAGCCGAGCCAGTTGATGATCCCCGACTGATCCCACTCTCGCAATTGATCCTCAGGCACGAATCCCGGTGTCTCGGTGTCTGGCTCTCCCGCCAGCCAGAACTCCACGGGAACGCCGTCCTCATGCAGTGTTTGCGCTGCCGACACAAACTCCTGCACCCCTTTATCCCAAAGAAGACGGGCGGCCATAAGCACAACAAGATCCTCTTCATCGGATTTGCCGTTCGGACGAGCCTGGAACCGCTCCGTGTTGACGAACTCGCTGATCATCACTCGGGTGCGCTCCGATTTAACCAGATATTGCTGCAGAAATGTATTCTGGTCTACCTTATTGGAGAAAGTGGTGAAGACATGATTGCGCCGCATGGCAAATCGCATAACAGGAAGCATGAGCGCGCGAAGTAGCTTCGCCTCAGGCCGCTGAGAAAATAGAAACCCGATTCCCATGAATGAATTGAGAAGTTGCGGAGGCTCTTCCCACACACCTCGCCACGTATTTATCTGTGCGGCGAGCGCTCCGTAAAGATTGGGCTTAATCGTGTCATGATGGATGAGATCGGGAGATTCCTGTTCGTAAATTTGTGCCAGCTTCCAGATGGCGTTCAGCTCCGCAAACAGGTTCAGGCTACGTCGCTCAAGCGGCCATTCAATCCATCGAAAGCCGTCTGCTTCCAATTCGTCGACATATTTACCATAGGGAGAGATGAGTGTAACATCGTATCCTTGCTGCTTAAGGGAAGCAGCTAATGCCATCCGAAAATTATAAATTACCCAGTCCCAGTTGGCGACTAAAAGTACGTTCTTAGTATTCATTCAAACATTCTATACTATATAGAGTAGAACAAAACTGTGATACAATAAAATCATGTCAAATTGTACATATTAATAACGATTCATGATGATCATGAAGCGGAGAATCAAATTATCAACCAGACGATTACGCTGAACATCGGGTTTAAGGGAGTAAAAGAAACGGGACAGCGATCCCTCCTTAGACCTCACAAACCGCTCCACTAACTGACAATCCACTGTATCTAACTCACTTCTAAAACATGACAAGAACTCTTCCGCCTGGTCGCGTGGGCGAAAGACATCATTTTTCCAGTTTCGGGTCAGAAAACGCTTGAACCGTCTCCGAAGCCGCTCAATTACGCTCGCTGTCGCCCCTAAGGTGTTGTTGCCATGTTGACGGTACTTCATCGTGGGTTCAGAGTCGTATATCACTCGTCCCATAGCCGCTACGGTCAGATAAATCCACCAGTCATGCATGATTGCATATTCGGGCTGGTGACGGTTCACGAGATCACGCGCACTCCGATTAATCACCGTTGTGCATCCAATTGCTACATTTTGAACAAGTGCATTTTTTAGACCAATGTAACGGGGTGTATCAGAGTAGCCGATTGTGGCGAGCTCTTCATCCACGTACTCCTGCTTGGCAAAGTATAAAAGGGGCTCGTCGTTCGTGCCTTTCATATCTTCCAAATATCTTACTGCACGACTAATTTTATTTGACTTCCATATATCGTCCTGATCACTGAAGGCGTAATAATCAACTTCGTCGGCAGTTTTTAACAGTTGGAAAAAGCTATCAACAACACCTAAGTTTTTTCCATTAATTAACTCAATGTTTTCGTGCTCAGATGTATACTCGCGCAGAATTGATATCGTGTTGTCACTCGATCCGTCATCACGAATCAAGAGGCGCACATCGGAATGATCTTGTGCCAGGATGCTTTCGATTTGCTCGCCTACGTACTTTTCGCCGTTGTACGTTGACATCAGTACTTGAACAGAATGACTCATAACTATTCAATTGATTTTAGCCAGTTGGTGTAGATTGATGGAACAGATCTTTAATCTGCCTGAATTGCCCAACAGCTTCCTTGTAAATGTCAAGTGACTTGATCGCTTCCAAAGCCCGCCTTTTTGCAACCTCTCGGTCTTCGTTCGGGAGCGGAATATCGCGTCGGTTGAACAGTGCGTCTCGCGAATCAGACCACTGCTCTTTCATCCGGCTCTGTACCCTCTCTTTGAGTGTACCGATCTCGCCAATTTCAAACTGGAGGTCAGTCGCTAACCTCACACGATGAACAACGCGGTCGACGTGTGAGGTCACCTCCTCAAAGCTAGCGAGCAGAACTTGGTCGGCGACCGTGCAAATGTACTGGTAGAACCGGACGTATCGAAGAACCGCTTCCCGCGGGTCCTTATCAAAGCGCGAGAGATAAGACGGAATCGCGTCCTCAGGATCTCGAAATACGACCACAGATGGAATTCCGTAGTAAAGAGACCGCTTGACGTTAGCAACGCTATGCGTGTGGTGACCAACGTCCAGGGATTGATTCGCACACTCTTTGAAGACAAAATACAGGTAACTATTTGCACAGGCTGGATAGCCCTCGATGCATAGATCCGTATCTGATGTACAAAATGCTTGACTGTGAATTTGCCCAAGCGCCTTTTGAAACGAACGAACCTGAGGATAGAGCCAGGGTCGCTCCGTAACCCACAAACGCAATTTTGACCAAGTAGTAGAGTTCATTTGCCACATTGTTTTAGCTATATTTTCCCGAAAGACCGTAATAATAACATTACTATTCCGCCGATATGTCAGTCTACGTCTACATTTTCACATCGGCAGTGCTACTCCGCACGAAGTGGTCAAGGACATAGCTGTAGACTTTCAAGGCTGTAGACTTTCAAGTCCGGTGCACAGTATGCCTCAACTCTTTCTCTGATCTCGCCGGTGATCATTTCTCTACGTTTCCTCTTTTCGACTGGACTTCTGTTGACATGTGGAATATCGAGTCTAACCCCAAAAATAGACTCGAATTTATCCGCGAACGCATCAACCTCCTCGATTACACCGACAAGATCAAACTTTTTATATTTTCAATTGCTTGCTCAATCGCCGCATCGGAATTGAGCTCGTTCTCTGGAATCTCATCGGTCAACTTGTGCACGAAATCTGAGCCAAGTCTTCGTCCTTCATCGGAGTGGGCGAATTCTTCAATACTGCTCTCAATTGCGAAGTGATCATGTTCTTTATATCGATTGTAAAAATATTGAGAGAACCAATTACTCACCGGGTCGCGAAGTATTGTCAGGTACCTCCAGCGGTTTGAGTGCTTTTCGTGCAGACGACTACTAAACCCGAAATGTCCTCCTATATACATCATCGACTCGTCATTCAGGTAATACGAGAGAATATGATTTCGGTAATCCATCAGACTCAGTCCCATATCGTCAGCAGCTTTCCGTGAGGGGGCGGCTTTCAAGTAATGATACCTTCCTGTGATCCATTTCCGAAACCCGATGGACTCTTCGAGAGCGCGTGTAATCGATGATCCACCGCACTTCGGAATGTGCAGAAAAAAATAGGCTCTTGAATTCCCCTTCCCTTCTTTAAAACACGCAAGAAACGTTGCAAATAATCAGTAGGATTTATTGAAACGCGCATTTACCTTTTGTCTTATTTCGGAGAGACTGTGGAGTGTGCCTGACTTTTGTACCTGTTGGGCAACTAATTTGGGCTAAGCCGCAGAGGCAACTTGCGAGGGTAATAGGCTCCAAAGGTGGACGGTTCCCAATCTGGGTAGATTCTACTTCGAAACCCAATCCATGCTGCAAACCTTTAAATTTTTTATTCCAGATTAGGCTCGACTTCTCGCGTAATGATAACATACCGCGAGCAACATCATAAAGAGCGGCGTAATCAGTAAGGGGTTTGTACCGGCAGCGATGAACAAGGCAATCATTGCATATCCCCATCCTTTGCTGGTCTGATTTTTCATTCGGATAAGCCGAAGTGCAACAACAGCGACACTCGCCGTGAAAGCAATAAACCACGGTAGACCGAATTGGCGAATTACATCTAAATGATCAAGCTCGATATTATAAGTTAATCTTCCCATTCCTTCGCTATAGAACTGTGTCCCTACTCCCTGTCCCCAGAGAAGGTACGCAGGATGTCCCCCCATAAGATCAAAGAATGAACGAATATGCCCGAGGCGAATCTTCGTTGTTTCGGCTTTTCCCGTGACTGTGGCAATAAGGTAATCAACATATGCCATTGTTACGTCGACGTTGACGATGTAGATGGCCACCGTGATGAGGATCGTCGTCATTCCGAAAACCCTCATTTGCACACGTAAAGATCCGTTTGTCAGAACGAACCAAGCAGTAAACAGACCGCAAAGAAGTATACCGGCCTTCGACACCGAAAGTGTCAAGGCCACAAAAAAGATTACACAGTAAACAAACTTGCGTTTGTAAAGGCAAAAAACATACGCAGGTACATAGAATAACGTCGCCTTAAAGTAGATGGAATGCCAAGTAAGGGGTCCTATCAAACGCTTGCCAAACTTTCCCTGTATGTCATCCAGGGTCCGAAGATAGTCGAAGGCAGCGCTTAGTGGCGGAAAGTCAGGAATCAAGAACATACCCAAGATAAGCACGATGGCCGTGACGGCAATCGCCAGAATCGACTTCAGAAAGACCCCCAAGGCCCATTTGCTTCCTCCTTTAGACAGAAGTAAGTAGTAGATGACTCCTACGTAAAACGGAGTGACCTGCGATGTCGCGACAGACAAGTTTCCTCCTTCAAGCATGCCTTTCAGCAACCCCCACGTTGGAATCACTCCAAAAACGAATATCACGACGAGAAAGGTGCCAAGGTCAACGCGTATCTGACTTGCGCTGAGCCCGACGTAGGCCCCGGCAAGAAGAATTGAAAGGTATTTGATCATCCATGCCCCACCCATGTCCACGACGTTGGAGAACATCATGAACCCGATGACGAAGGCGGAAGTCGTTCCGATTTCCCGGCGACGTTGTTGGGTGAGGTAATCGGCGTGCATTCCTATTCGGTCTGACTTTGCTTTTCGCTTTTCGAATCATCGACCGACGATCTCGATCTCGTGCTGGTATCAGGCGGAACGGTAGGGCTCAGAGCCAAAAGCGTGTCAAGGATTTCGTCGACACGGCTCTTCCAAGAGTTGGAATGAGCGTATGCAACTCGCTTCTGCGCCTTCTCTCCAGGTTCTTCTCGCAGAGCTTTTCGGAGTTGATCGGCAAACTGATCAGAAGTTTCAGCGATGTAGATAACATCTTCGAACCGGTCTACCGGGGACACCCGAGGACTAACTACGGGGTGCCCAGTCGCCAAGTACTCGTAGATTTTGAGCAAGTCATTTCCCGCTGTTGTATGGTTGGGGACCTTAAAATTAACGAGGATATCCGCTCGGCAGAGAGCATCTTGGAGATCGGCGTGCGGCACCGGGCCAACGAGTTCAACATTGGAGCGCTCACCGAGCCAAGTGGCCAAACGACGCCCTTTAGAGTCAGTGACAGGGCCGTAGAAACGAAACGTGAGATCGTCGCACGCTCGGATGACGGGTTTAACTAAGCCAGGATCAAGGGCTTGGTTCAACTGGCCCGCATACGCCACAACGGGGGCGTCGTTCTGTGTCACAGCGGCGGCTGGGGCAGCAGCACTAGCGTCTGGCATCACTACCCCATTAGGAAGCACATCGATCTGACAATTGGATGAAGCGAAACGTTTCTGTACCGCCTCAGACGTTGCAAACGCATGGTCAGTCCGATCGAGCACGCCGCGGTACACTGCACGGTACATTGACGCCAATCGCGGATTCTCGACACGGGCGAGGACATCGTCGACCAGATCTGCAACAACAATATCGCTATCGAGGAGAGGCATAGCTTGCGACAGATATAAACTGGGGGGGTACACCAACGTGCAAGTAGTCTTGCCTGATAGAGTGTCCCGAAAGCGCCGAATCGCCGCCATCTGCCAGCGAATCAGCCTGGTGTTGATGCGCCCCAGATAGGCCGGAAACGAACGATTGAGCACGGTCACGATCGATGTGACGTAGGTTCGATTTCCAACGGGTACGGGCGTGCGAGTAAGCAGCTTCCGAAGTTGCGTTGCGTATGCCGCCTTTATTGCTCCGGAAGCACGCCACCAGCGGCGCACTATACGAAGCGCTTCGGGAGCAGACACAGGTTCGACATGCAGGACGCTCTTGACACAGGAACGTCGCGCTAGTTCGCGAGCAAGCGCCTCATGACGCCGTCCGTAAAGTCCCCAGTCGGCGTGACGCCATAGTACCGTCACGTGAAGCGAGGCGCTGGAAAAGTCTGACATAACAACGAGACATCGAGATCAGATCAAAGGCGGCTGAAAAAATCGAGCGTCTGATGTGCCACAGGTGCCCATGCCAAGCCGTCGAGGGGTGCACGTGCAGGGCGCGGCGCTCGACTTCCCCACTCAATAGCGCGAGCAATATCGTCTGACTGCAATGGGGCATTGAACAACTGGACCCACTCACTCCCTAATCGATTCCGCAGGTCGGCCATGCTTCCTTGATTCGCTGCTAGCAACGGGCAATCGAACGAAAGGGCCAACAGCGCACTGCCTGAGTTTAGAAACGATCGCTGAGGTAGGATTACAACATCTGTCGCTTGGAAATACACTTGCACTCGTTCATTGGGGATGAACTCGAGAACGAACTGGATACGCGTGTCGCGTGAAGCAGCAGCTTGCACTCGTTGCTTCTCCTCTTCGGAGAGCGGATTTCCAACGATCAACAGACGCAAATCTTCCCCCTTTATGTTGCTGAAGGCGCGGATGAGATCCGGCACCTCCTTATATGGACGGATGGCGCCAAAGTAGAGCGCTACTCGATGCCTGGCCTTGAGTCCTAACCTCTCTCGTGCATCGCCGCGGTCCATCGTCTGAGGATAAACCGAGCGGTAATGACCATGAGGAATGACAGCAGCAGGCTTTTCCTGCAGAGCCGGATACGTCGCAAACGCACTGCGCTGTGCAGACCGAGACAGCGAAATTGATCCATGCACAAGCTCGGAAAATATTCTCCAGAATACAGGCTCTACCGTTGAATGTGTCGTCTCGTGCGCCATCAAGTTGTGAACTGTCCACACCACTCGTATTCCGCACAAACGGGCCCAAAGCAAGAGGCTAAGCAATCCGACCATACGGAGCACCGCAATGATGGGAGGATGCTTCTGAAAGAACCCCTCCGGCCAATGGAGGTGCCAAACTTCGTATTCTCCCCTAAAGAGCGACTCTAAACGAAACGGATCGGCCCGACATCCCTGCTGCTCCATTGCCCCGTACAGCAAATCACAGTAGGGGTTGCTCTCCTGTGAACGGGGTGTGGCGAGGATGCGCATCATTTCTTGTTTTGTTCGTGTGCGTTGGTCAATTCCCTATGCCGGTGGCCACTTCAACAAAGCCGCTCATTACGTTCCTCTTTGCTTACCCTCGCTGACTTCCGCTCGGAGTCCTTGCAGTTTCCGGTTTCCCTCCGCGACCCGCCGAGACACTCGGTCCTGTTCGTTTTCACTGAATATACGCTTGAACTTGTCTCCTCGACGAAGTTCGATGGGTCGTTCCGTTCGTTCCTTCCATACTTCGTCCTCCTGCACAACATCGGCGCTCACTGCCCTGTACTCCTTCAGCATTGCGGGATCGAACTCAAAACCGACCTCTTGCGCGATTTGACGAAGAACGACCTCCGTATTCTGGACGACATCTGCGTATGTGACGAGGATGTGCCCTGACACATTCCTATACGCGAGCGAGATCTCGATGTCCCGGAGCCATCGGTCGCAGCAAGCATCGATCGAAGCTGACTTTCCCCACTTCTCAGGATACATTTTGATTGCATGGTACAACGAAGCGACCGTATCTTCCCCGCGCCGCAGTAGGTGGACGACGTGGACTTTCGGGACCAACGCTTCGATGTCTGCAATAGAATACAGGTGACGCGGCGTCTTCTCCAGCCAAAACGAGGCGTCACGCTGCGATGCCAGTGCATCCAACGTTGCCACAAATGCCTCACAGATCGCAGAAGGTTTCAGCATCAGAGGGGACGCATGCAACCGATATGTATCCCACGCTCCGATGTTGCGGAAGTACGTTTCCATTGTTTCTCTCGCCTTTCGTGAGGCGAGCCCCAATCGATTTACCCACGGCCGCGCCGATCGCAGTCGAGGAAAGAAATGTGATTCGGGGAATGATGCCACATCTGGATGAGCTGCAATTAGCGACTGGAGCAGCGTCGTTCCGGATCGTGGGTACCCAACGAGAAAAATGCGTTTCTGAATACTCATGCTGTCTCTTCCACCTCGTGTGTCGGTTTGGACAGAGCCGTGATCTTGAGATGTCGTAGCTCGTCAATCAGTCCAGGACGAACGAGTAGAAGCACGCCTGAGAAAACTATAGCACCCAGACAAGCCCCCGCCGCAAGCATGGCGATAACAGATATATGCTTCGAGATACCATACGACAGCGTCAACACCGCTCCAGCTGCTATACCTGAGGCTACGATGGGGGGAAGGACTGCATCAATGTACCGCTTCCAGTTGATCTGTATGAGTCTGTGGACAACTCCTACTTCGACTGGCGCGAGAAGATACCCCATTGCAGTATATGTGACAGCAACTGCGAAAATACCCCACTGGACGGCAATCAGAAAAGCGGTAAAATTGACAATAGCTCGCAGCATCGTCAGACTCATGTTCAGTAGCGACCGTCCTTGCGAAAGAATCACTGGACTGTTGAAGTACAAAACAGAGTGCAAAATCCCAACGAAGCTGAGGACCTGCATGATTGGAACGCTGGCTTCCCATTTGGCCCCAAACGCTGTGGGAATGATGTATGGTGCAAGAACTGCTAAACCGACATAAATGGGGGCCGAGAGCATGACGGTATATTTGATCGCAGCATAGTAACTCTGCCGGAGTCGGTCGAGGTTGTGCTGAAGCTGGGAAAACACGGGAAACATTACGCGAGACCCGACGCTGGAGATCATCTGTGTCAGTGCTAACAGAATGCGGTATGCAACATTGTAATAGCCGAGAGCCGTAGAGCCTAGAAATCCTCCGATGAGTAGATCATCCATGCGTCGGTTAAAGAAGTTGAGAATGTTGGCCCCCAAAACTCCCAAACCAAAGCTGAAAAGATCTTTTGCGTGCAAGAAGGAAAACAAAAATTGGGGTGTCCAAGGACTCATCCACCACAGGATAATAGCGTAGATAATTTGATGTACGATTTGCTGAACGACTAAGCTCCACACACCGTATCCTGCGACAGCCATTCCAATACCAACACCAGCCCCACCACAGACTCCAATGAATCCACCGACGGAGAGAGCTTTGAACTCAACATCGCGCCGAAAAAGCGCTTCTTGCACACCGGTGAGGGCTCGAATTCCAAAGATAAGCGACATCCCCTGGAGTACATCTTCTAACTCCGGTTCATTGAACAGCACCGCAATCCACGGCGCGGTGAGCCACGTGACACCAATCAACCCAAGAGCCAGCGTCACATTGACCCAAAAGGCCGAGTGCACATGTAGATCATTCAGTGCATCTCGTTGAACAATGGCATCGGTAAAACCCTGATCAGCGATGACGTGAGCAAATGCAACAAAGACGGTCGCCAGAGCGACAAGACCAAACGCTTCCGGAGATAAGAGGCGCGCCAGTATCAAAAATGTGAGGAAGCTCGCAGCTTTGCTACCCCACTGATCTAATGCCATCCAGAGCAGGCCCGTAATGGTACGCTGCGCAATACTCATTGAAAGCAATGATTTTGGGGACAGGGTGTGTTCAAGCCGCAGGGACATCTACGCCAGAGCAACCTGCCATCGTTTCCAGCGGTTGACTTAAAGCGTTTTTCTGAAGCATGTGAAGGACAAAGTCGGACATCATTTCTCCCATATTGAAACAATTTATAACGTTCGCACACAGCCGCATCACACGGCGGAAATACGCAAAACCTAACGCGATGACCTCAAGAGAGACATAACTTTACGTAAAGATGTCCACCAATGACATGATGTAGTTTCGAGTGCGCACCAAGTTAAATTTTTATCCAGCACGCTATACGAGGGCCGCTTCGCTGCAGTCGAATATGCAGAACTGGGCACTGGCACAACCTCCGCTGGATGCTCAAGCATCCCACAGGAACGGGCCTCTTCTCGAATGGCTACGGCAAAATCGTACCAGGACGCCACGCCGGCATCGGTCCAATGATGAATACCTGTTGGCTTCCGTTCAATAGCTGCCCAGATTCCTCCCGCCAGACTGTCTGCCCCGGTCGGCGTCCCGATCTGGTCATCCACAACCTGCACTTCGTCCCGCTCATGCATGAGTCGGAGCATGGTATGGACGAAATTATTTCCATCCGCCCCGTACAGCCAAGCCGTGCGCACGATGAGTGCCTTTTCTCCTAACACCTCCTGCACACGCTGTTCTCCCGCCAGTTTGCTCTCTCCGTATACATTGATGGGGTTGGGCGCATCGTCCGTCTTGTAAGGACTGGACTTTTCTCCGTCGAACACAAAATCGGTTGACACTTGCACCATGCGTGTCCCGACGGACGCAGCGGCCTGGGCCAGATATGCTGCACCATCTGCATTCACGCGAAAAGCCTGCTCGGCCTCGGTCTCAGCTCGATCGACGTGTGTATACGCCGCGGCATTGATCAGCCACGTGGGCTGGATTTCATCCACCGCCTCAAAAACTGCCTCCCGATCCGTAATATCCAATGCTTCTCGGTCCATAGAATACAGATCGACGGCCTCCGGCACGCGGGCTTCCAATGCCCGGCCCAGCTGCCCTGCAGCACCTGTAAGTAAAACAGTGATCGGCGAGTGCATGGGCTAAACCATTGACGTCTGAAATGCATCAATCTCTCTCAGGCGCGGCGCGGCAGCATCACGATCTGAGAGGACGGGATCGCTCACTGGCCACGTAATGTCAATCTCCGGATCATCCCACCGTACGATCCCTTCGGCCTCGGGGTGATAGGCATTCGTGCATTTATAGTGGAAGAGGGCATCCGCACTCGTTACGACGAAACCGTGCGCAAACCCTTCTGGCACGTAGAGCTGCCGGCCGTTGTTTGCCGACAGCGTCACGCCTTCCCATGAACCAAACGTATCCGAGTTGGCGCGGAGATCAACAGCCACGTCGAAAACCTCCCCGCGCAACACCGACACGAGCTTACCCTGCGGATAGGGATTCTGGAAGTGCAGACCACGAAGCACACCATGCTTCGAAAACGAAAGGTTGTCCTGCACGAAGTCCACGTCCAGTCCGTGCTCGGCATATGTCTGTCGGTTCCACGTTTCCATGAAATAGCCGCGGCCATCCCGATAGACGTCGGGCTCAATAAGTAGTACTCCTGATAGGCTCAGTTCGGTTACCGTCACAATTCCCCCTCGGCAATCAATTCACGCTGTACGAGGTCGAGCAGGTACTGCCCGTAGTTGTTGTTTTTCATCGAATGGCCGATCCGGGCAACATCATCTGTTGAAATCCACCCCTTGCGCCAGGCGATCTCTTCGGGGCAGCTAATTTTGAGGCCCTGCCGCTCCTCGATGGTCTGCACGAAGTTGGCCGCCTGCAAAAGCGACGCATGCGTACCCGTGTCCAGCCAAGCCATGCCACGCCCCATATGCTCCACATGGAGCTGCTCCCGCTCCAGGTACCGGCGGTTGACATCCGTGATTTCCAGCTCTCCACGTGCCGAAGGCTCCAGCGAAGCCGCAATGTCGAGCACCTGGTTGTCATAAAAATAGAGGCCCGTGACGGCATAGTTCGACGCAGGATGCTTCGGTTTTTCCTCAATCGAGAGGGCGCGCCCTTCCTCGTTGAAGTCGACCACGCCGTATCGCTCCGGATCCTTCACCCGGTAGGCGAAGACGGATGCTCCTTCATCACGCGCGGTAGCGGAGTGCAACATGACTTGCAATCCGCGTCCGTAAAAAATATTGTCCCCGAGAATCAGGCAAGAGGGGTCATTGCCGACAAACTCTCGCCCGATGATAAAGGCCTGCGCCAGCCCCTCGGGGCGTGGCTGCTCGGCATATTGCAAATTCATGCCCCACTGGTTCCCGTCTCCCAACAGCTGCTCAAAGTGCGGCAGGTCGTGCGGCGTCGAAATAATCAGGACATCTCGGATGCCTGCCAGCATCAGCGTCGAAAGCGGGTAGTAAATCATCGGCTTGTCATATACCGGCACCAGCTGCTTGCTGAGCGCCTGCGTGACCGGGTAGAGCCGCGTACCCGCACCGCCTGCGAGAATGATTCCTTTACGTGACGAAGGCATAGAAGATAGCTTTGAATTAAATGTTGATGCAGTCGACGAGACCCCTTACGCTTCCACCTCGATTTCCTCCCTCTCTTGTAAGACGAGCCGGCACCAGTCCTGGTGGGCGAGATACCACCGCACTGTCTTTCGCAGCCCCGTCGCAAAGCTTTCTTCGGGCCGCCACCCCACATCCTGATCGATCTTCGACGCGTCGATCGCATACCGGTAGTCATGCCCAGGACGGTCCTCGACGAACGCGATCAGGTCGGCGTGATCGGACACGGCCGGCGCCTCGACCAGCTCGTCCATGAGCTTGCAGATCGCCTCGACGACCTCGATGTTGCGCTTCTCGTTGTGCCCCCCGATGGCGTACGTCTCCCCCACCGCACCCTGCTCCACCACCGCCACGAGTGCCCGCACGTGGTCCGCCACGTAGAGCCAGTCGCGCACGTTCTCCCCCCGCCCGTAGATCGGAATCGGCTTGCCTTCCAAGGCATGCTGAATCACCACCGGAATCAGCTTTTCCGGGTACTGGTACGGGCCGTAGTTATTCGAACAGTTCGTAATCAAGACCGGCAGCCCGTAGGTCCGGTGCCAGGCGCGCACGAGATGGTCCGATGAGGCCTTCGAGGCCGAGTACGGTGAACTCGGGTCATAGGACGTCTCCTCCGAGAAGTAGCCCGTTTCGCCCAGCTCGCCGAAAACCTCATCGGTCGAGACGTGCAAGAAACGGAAGGCTGCCTGTTTCGAAGCCGGGAGCGCCTCCCAGTAGCTCCGGGCTGCCTCCAGGAGCGTATACGTGCCCACGACGTTCGTCTCGATGAAGGCAGTCGGGCCGTCGATCGAGCGGTCGACGTGCGACTCGGCGGCCAGGTGCATCACGGCGTCGGGGGCATGCTCGGCGAAGAGGCGCCGCATGGCCTGGGCGTCGGCGATGTCAGCCTGCACGAAGTGGTAGCGTGGGCTGTCGGCCACCGGGGCGACGGTGCTCGGGTGACCAGCATAGGTCAGCTTGTCGACATTGACGACTGTGTAGCCGGTCTCCCCGATCAAGTGCCGTACGAGCGCCGACCCGATAAACCCCGCTCCGCCAGTAACTACAATTGTTTTACTCATGAGTGTGGGTAGAGGTTTGTACTGCCATTGATTGACGGGCTTCCTTGATGTCGTGCTCCACCATCTCGCGGGTCATCGCTTCGAGCGAGGTCGCCGGCGCCCACTCTAGGTGCTGGCGGGCTTTTTCCGCATCGCCGAGCAGCAGATCCACCTCCGTCGGACGGTAGTAGCGCGGGTCCACCTCGATGAGGCAGTCGCCGGTCTCCGCGTTGTAGCCCTTCTCGTCTTCGCCCGTTCCGTCCCAGGCGAGCTCGATGCCCGCGGCTGCAAACGCCAGGGTGCAAAACTCCCGTACGGTGGTCGTCTGCCCCGTGGCCAACACAAAGTCGTCCGGGGTCTCTTGCTGCAGCATCCGCCACATGCCTTCCACGTAGTCGCGCGCGTGGCCCCAGTCGCGCTGTGCGTCCATGTTGCCCAAGTACAAGCGCTCCTGCAGCCCGAGCGTGATCCGCGCCGCCCCCCGCGTGATCTTGCGCGTCACGAAGGTCTCGCCGCGCCGCGGACTCTCGTGGTTGAAGAGAATCCCGTTGCAGGCGTAGATGCCGTACGCCTCGCGGTAGTTCACCGTGATCCAGTACGCATACAGCTTTGCCGCCGCATATGGACTCCGCGGATAAAACGGCGTTGTCTCGGACTGCGGCGTCTCCACCACTTTGCCGTACAGCTCGCTCGTGGAGGCCTGGTAGAACCGCGTCTTGTCCGTCAGATCCAAAATGCGAATGGCTTCCAACAGGCGCAACGTGCCCAGCGCATCCACGTCGGCGGTGTACTCCGGACTGTCGAAGCTGACCTGCACGTGGCTCTGCGCGGCGAGGTTGTAGATCTCGTCCGGCTGGGTCTCCTGCACGATGCGGATCAGGTTCGACGAATCGGTCATGTCGCCGTAGTGGAGAAAGAACCGCACGTCGTCTTCGTGCGGATCGGCGTACAGGTGATCGATGCGGTCGGTGTTAAACTGCGAGGCCCGCCGCTTAATGCCGTGCACCTCGTAGCCTTTCTCCAGGAGCAGCTCGGCCAGATAGGAGCCGTCCTGGCCCGTGACGCCGGTGATGAGCGCAACCGGTCGCTCCCCGCGCGCGCCGGGACGATCTGCAGGAATCTTGCTTGTAATCTCTTTATCGGATGGCATACGGTACGTCCTTGCTTGAAATCAGTCGTGCGACAGAAGCGAGAGGGGGGAATGCAGCTACTTGTTAACGTACCCGCTGTAGGCACCGGTGTCCAGCCAACCGGCGTGTTCGCACCGAATCTTGATACAATCATGCAACCAACCTACAATGTCGGCGCTTGCTGCGGGAACGCTGTGCCAGTACAGTGTAGGACTCGCCAATGATACAAGCAATCGTGGTTCAACTTGCGTGAGCGGATGAGCAGTTGATGGGGGCTCTGTTTTCAGATGGCCTCAAGAGAAGACGCGCAGCATCATGGCCACCGATTGGTCACCGGTGCTCCGTGGATTTTGTAAGCTGTTGGTAATTCGTTGCCAATCCCGATCTAAAAAGCAGCTCACAGCGCCCATTTCCGGTTCAAAGCTGTTTGGCTACCGACGTGACAAGTTGCTCTACGTCGTGAAGCATATCGGTTGCTGCTTCGATGTCGAACACGGAGAACGCGTTGTAGTCTGCTCGATTCCGCATGTCTTCCGCGACAGCGAGCGTGCGTCCGTGCTGGCGGTCGAGTTGATTCGTGCGTACGAAGTGGTAGTTAAAACGCGCCTTCACTCCCGAATGAGAAGATGGCGATTCTCCTTTTGTGAGCAGTAGGGCCCGTGCCGCATCGAATGCTGCGTAGTACGTTCGGTTCACAGCTGCCTCGGCCCGCGCGTGCTCCACCAGCAACCGTGCGTCGTTTAATGCACGGTGCGCCTTCTGCATAAGAGCCTGAATCTCGTCTTCGGGTGGTTTCAAAGCGTGATGCCCTCGGCTTTGATCTTTTCAACCAATGAATGCTCCGTGATAGCAAATTCCTTGGCGCTCAGATGCAGCATCGACAGGGCCACGCCGTGATGAATCGCCGCATCAACCACCACGTCGCTCGTGCGGCAGGATTCCGCGTAGGCATCTACCGGTCCGTCGAGCACAATCGCTAGATCAACATCGCTGCTCACCGTAGCCTCGCCACGGGCCTGCGAACCAAAGACGATCAGGTGGTGCAAGCGGTCGCCGTAGAGGTCCTGGAGCGCAGCCCGCGCATCGTGGACCGCGGCGTGGGCCGCCGGTGTGAGGGTCGAACGAGCGTGTGGGTTGGGCATGCTGTAACTGACTTATTTGAGAGATTGCGTCCTCGTTTGCGGAGTCACTTCGCTTGGGCAACAGGAACGAATCTTTTCTTCTGATGCCGTCTACGGGTGGAAATGATCCGGGATGGAGGGTAACAGCCATCCAACGTTTCTTGCCATCGGGCTTGCACACAACGACTAGCACGCGCAGAGCCCCTTGCCGTACTATCGTACTATCCGTCTTGAGGTGAAGATCAGATCTCTGAGCTCTTCGGTGTGCACGCGTTCTAATGTAGTGAATTTCTAGCAGCGTGTGCAACTTCGGACGTTCGGTGTCGATCCAGCCGGGAATTGGTTGTTCGGGTTCGATTGGGCTGTGCTCGAAAAAGCAACGTGAGCGCGAGGGGCCCTGACGTTCAGATTCCGTAACATCGCACCCGGCCCAGTCGCGGAGCCTCTGCCGTTGGCCCTCGTACACAGCGCTGGAACTGCTTTTGTCATACACCTTCCCGCACCATGGATCGTCCACGCCGCAGCACGCGCCCCGTACAGGTTGGCGACGTTCAGATTGGGGGCGACGCGCCCATCTCCGTCCAGTCCATGACGGTCTCCAAGACGCATGAGGTTGACACCTGCCTTGACGAGGTGCAGCGCCTGGCCGATGCCGGCGCCGACATTGTGCGTGTGGCTGTGCCCCGCCCCGAGGATGCCGACGCGCTGCCCGACATCGTTCAAGGCAGCACGGTGCCCATCGTGGCGGACATCCACTTTAACTACCAGTACGCCCTCAAGGCCATCGACGCGGGCGTCGCCAAGGTGCGCATCAATCCCGGCAACATTGGCAAGCCGGAATGGGAGCGCGAGGTGCTGCTCGCTGCGAAAGAGGCCGGCATCCCCATCCGCATCGGCGTCAACTCCGGCTCGCTCGAAAAGGACCTCATGGACAAGTACGGCTACCCGAAGCCCGAGGCCCTGTTCGAAAGCGCCATGCGCCACGTGGAGGTGTGCCGGCGCAACGACTTCGAGGACATCGTCATTTCGGTGAAGCACTCCGACGTGTTCTACATGATTCAGGCCTACCGCTTGGTGGCCGAACGCACCGACTACCCGCTGCACCTGGGCGTCACCGAGAGCGGTTCGCTGCAAACGGGCACCGTAAAGAGCAGCGTAGGCATTGGCACGCTGCTCGCGGACGGCATCGGCGATACGATCCGCGTGTCGCTGGCGACCGATCCGGTGGAGGAGGTGAAGGTGGGCCACCGCATCCTCAAGAGCCTCGGCATCGGACGGCCCGGCGTAAACATTATTGCGTGCCCCACCTGCGGCCGCCTGGTGGGCGATTTGTTCTCCATTGTGGAAGAGGTGGAAGAGGCCGTGATGGCGCAGAACTTCGATAAAAACCTGAACGTGGCCCTCATGGGCTGTGCCGTGAACGGTCCGGGCGAGGCGGCGGGCGCCGACCTGGGCGTGTCGCTAGGACGCGGGCGCGCGCACCTGTTCAAGCACGGCGAGGTGGTGCGCACGGTCCCCGAGGAAGAGATCGTGGACGCGGTGCTGCATGCCATTGAAACGTGGGACGACGACGCGGCCCCCGCGGGCGATGGCGCTGCCTCGTCATCTGAAGAGACGAGCGGCGAAGCGGCGGCTGTCAAATCACCGGAGCTGCCTACGGGATAGGCAGTGCGCGACAGATCGCACAGATCGAGGGGCTTTTCGGTTGCGCGAACCGAATCGAATGGCCCCCTGAACCACCAGCACTCCTCTTGATCAACGCTTGATGTCATTGCGAGGAGCCGGAGGCGACGGGGGGCCTTTAGGTCATCCCGGAAGGGGGGCCGAAGGTCATGCCTGTGGCGAGGCCGCAAGGTCATCCTGGAAGGGGGGCCGAAGGTCATGCCTGTGGCGCAATCTCCGCAGTCGGGCCTTTCTGTCCGTACCTGGAGATCGTACTACGCGCTCACGTTTCAGGCACCGCTTAGAAGGACAGCTTCGCTCCTACGTTGATGGCACGCGGGGTAAGGTGCTTGGGCACGCGCGTCCAGGTGTCCCGGCCGTCCACAAACCACGAGTAGCCCACCGTATTCGTCATGTCGAAGAGATTCAGGATCTCGAAGCTGAGGCTTAGGTGCATGGGGGCGCGGGCGTCGCTGAGGGCAATCCGCTTCACGGCGCCCACATCCACCCGACGGTACGCCGGCAGCCGCCCGTTCATGCGCGGCCCCGGCACCTGAATCACCTGCCCCGTCGATGGATCGCGCGGCCCCGGCACGGGCGGCGTGTAGGGCAATCCGCTGCCGTACAGCAAGCGCATGTGCAGCTTCCACGTCTTGTCGCCCGGCACGTAGTCCTGGATGAAGGCCGAAAAGGTATGCCGTTGATCCGACGGCCGCGGATTCAACCCCTGGTTAAACGCCGTTTGAAACGGGTCCTTAAAACGTTCCCGCGTCACCAAGAAGCTGTAGTTGAACCAGCTCTCCAGGCCCGGCACAAACTCGCCACGCAGCTGCAGATCGAGCCCATAGGCATAGCCGCGCGTGTCATTCTCGCCCGAATACTCCACGCGCACATCGTCGATGCGGTACGAGATAAGGTGGCGCAGCCGCTTGTAGTACGTTTCAGCGCGCAGGTACAGACGCTTGTCGGGCATGAAGTAGGTACCGCCCAGGACAAACTCCATCGCCCGCTGCGACCGGATATCGCGGTTCAGCGCCCCCAAGATTGACTCGCCGGGATCGGGCGCGCCGCGGAGCTCGCGATACGTGGGCTTTTGGTGGTAGATGCCCCACGCCCCAGTGAGCGTCAGTTGATCGGAGTGCGTGTAGCGCAGCGACAGGCGGGGCGACACGGTCCACGCATCATTAAACGAGAAGTAATCCGCCCGCAACCCGCCGGTGAGGGTCAGCTTGTCACGGTCGGGCAGTACGTCAATGGCATCCTGCACGTACAGGCCGCTCTGGTACTCGCTGAACGACGCGCGATCCTGCAGGCTGTCGATTACGATGCGCCGCTGCACGGTCCGTCCATTGTCGCGCACGCGGGCGGTTGCGATGGTCCGTTCGTTGATTCGATCGTTGAACGAGAGGCCGCGCAGGTGCCATCCGGCCTCCAGGACGTGGCGGTCGAGCGTGTACTGGTAGCGGCCCCGGCCGGTGAGCGTGTTCACCGAAACGGTGTTATGGGCGACGTTTGTGGTGAGTGAGCTGCCGATGCCCACATGGCCCGCACCGGAATCGGGGTCGCCGGTGGGATCCACCTGAAACAGATCGGCTTGGCCGGTGATGTTGAAGTCCTCCGTCTCCTTCGTCCCAAAGTACGCGAGCGCATGCTCCGTGGAGAAACGGTCCGTCCAGTCGTCCGACAACCGGATGCCGCCAAACTGGGTGGTGTAGCCGTCGCGGCGCGTGCCCTCGTAATCCACCCACAACGCCTGGAGGTTCGAGGGAATCTCCGGATCGAGACTCAAGATGCCGAAGTAGGTCTTGCGGTTGCCCGGCTCCAGCCGAAACGTATGATCGGCCCAAATGCCCAGCGCATCGATCTGATGGCCCGGTGCCAGCCGATACGTCAGCGCGCCCTGCACGTCCGTAAACTGCGGATCGTAATCGCCCTTCAACTCCTGCGTAGCAAAGAACTGCCCCGGCCGCGCATGGCGAACGCCCAGCGTCCACCCCAGATCGCCGTTGAGGGCCGACGACCGCGCATTTGCGCTCACGTCAAACAGCGACACCTCGGCCTGTCCCGTCAGCGGCTGATCCTCCGGCCGGTAGTATTGCACATCGAGCGCCGAGGACAGTTTGCCGCCGTAGCGCGCCGGGAAGCCGCCCGCGTAGAAGGTGACGCTTTGCGCGAGCGCCGGGTTGACGAGGCTGAGGCCTTCCTGCTCGCCCTGCCGCGGCCGAAACGGCATGAACACCTGAAAGCCATTGATGAACACCAGGTTTTCGTTGTATCCTCCGCCGCGCACCGAATATTGGTGGGACAACTCGTTGTTGGTTGCCACGCCAGGCACCACCTTCAGCGCCCGCAAGCCGTCGTTGAGGGGCGAGGGAATCCGCTCAATTTCTTCCGGATCGAGCGTGTATACGCCCGCTGCCTTCGGCGCTTCGTCGCTTTCCACCGTCAGCTCCTGCATTTCCACCGTGCGGGGCTGCAACGCGACGTTGTGCGCAACCGGCGTGGTTTGCTCGGTGACCGTCACCGAATCGTAGACGGTTTGGTACCCCACCGAAGAGAAGCGCAGGCGGTAGCTGCCGGTGGGCACGCGCAGGCGGTAGCGTCCGGCGCGGTTGGTGGCCGTGCCGTAGTTTGTGCCCTCCACGAGCACCGTGGCCCCGGGAAGCGGTGCTTGGTTGTTGCTGCTGCGAATCGTTCCTTCTATCGTGCCCCAGGTTTGAGCGGCTACAGGCATGGGGGCCATCCCCAAAAGGAGGATGAGCCAGGCAAAGCGTTGCATAGCGTACGGTCGTGCATTAGAAGCTATAGCACGCAGATCGTGCAGTACCATCAACCCATACAAAAAGAAGGACGTTTCAAGAAAGTAAACGATACGGCGGCACGACGGGCGAACCGGTAGTTGCGGCGCCGATGCGCACTACGGCGTCCAAAGATGAACGTTGCTGTCTTTGCTGCCCGAGAGGATATAGCGGCCGTCGGGCGAAAAGGCAATCGCGTTTACGCCGGCGGCGTCGCCGTCAAACACGTAGCTCAGCTGGCCGGTGTCTACATTCCACAGGCGCACCTTCATGTCGCTGCTGCCCGAGAGGGCAAACTGACCGTCGGGCGAGAAGGCCACCGCAATGACAAGCCCGGAGTGCCCCTTAAACGAGCGCAACAAGCGTCCGCTCTCCACATCCCAAAGGCGCGCCGCCATGTCGTCGCTGCCGGACAGGGCGTATTTGCCATCCGGCGAAAAGGCCACCGAAAAGACGTAGGTTGCCTCCCAGTCGCCCTGCTCAAAGGTGCGAATCATTGCGCCGGAGGACGCATCCCACAGCGAGAGCTTTCCGCTCTGGCCGCTTCCGGAGAGTACGTACCGACCATCGGCAGAAAACGTGAGCGAGAAGATGGCCTCCATGTGATCGTCAAAGGCCACCGCCTCCTTACCCGTCGCGGTTTCCCAGAGGCAGAGCGAGCCGTCGTTGCCGTTGCCCGAGAGCACATGCTTGCCATCGGGCGAGAAGGTGGTGGCGAGAACAGCTTCGGAGCCTTCGGCAAGCGTACGCACCAGGTCGCCCGACGCCACATCCCAGAGCTGAATGCCCCCGCTGGAGCTTTGCGAGACGAGTTGTTCGCCATCGGGCGAGAGCGCCATAGAGATGGGCTGGCTTTCGAGGTCGTTGAAGACTTGTACCTCGTTGCCCGTCACCACTTCCCACAATTTGATGTTGTCTTGGCCGCCGCCGGAAAGGGCGTACTGGCCATCCGGCGAAAACGTCACCGCGTTCACCCAGTCGGCGCTGCCCTCGAGCGAACGCACAATGCGCAGGCGCTGTCGCTGCGTTGCGGCATCGGGCTCGGCCGTGGAGGTCTGCGGGTCGTCGTCGGACGGCATGGTATCTGTGGCCACGTCGCCGTCTTGGGCTGCAGGCGCCTCGGGGGCTCCGTCGCCTTCGTTGCGGAATACCTGCGTCTTGCTGGGCTGCCCGTTGCCGTCGTCGCCCAGCTCAACCGGTCCTGTCGCAGGCCCGTCACCGCTCGATGCGGTGGGAATAGGCACTGCTTCGCCCGGATCTTCCGACTCGAGCGCCTCGGCGAGTTCTTCGCCCGTCTGATACCGCTCATCGGCATCCTTGAGCAAGCACTTCGCAATGACTTGCTCCATCCACTCCGGAATGTCGGGGTTGAGCTGCCGCGGCGGCGTATACGATTCATGCAGCACCTTGTACACCACACTCATGGGGTGGCCGCCGGTGTGGGGCAGGCGCCCCGTGACGGCTTCATACAGCACCACACCCAGGCTGTAGAGATCGCTGCGGGCGTCGACTTCGTTGCCCCGCGCCTGCTCCGGACTCATGTATTCTGGCGTGCCCAGAACGGTGCCTGTTTGCGTGAGGCGCGACTCGGACGAGGCATAGGCAATGCCAAAGTCCATCAGTACCGGACGGCCGGTGTCCGTGACCATCACGTTTGAGCTCTTCACGTCGCGGTGCACCGTGTCGTTGCGGTGCGCATACCCGAGGGCGCTCGCGATGGGCGCGATGAGTCCCACCGCTTCGCCTGGATCGACCGGCCCCGACTCCTGCACAATCTCGTGCAGGTCGCGGCCCGTCAGGTACTCCATCGCCATGTAGTGAACGCCCTTCGTTTCGCCCTCATCAAAGATCGTGACGATGTGTGGGTGGCTGAGCATCGCCGCCGACTTCGCCTCGCGGTGGAAGCGTTCCAGCAGCTTCTTGTCGTGCGTCATGCCCTGCGGAAGAACCTTGAGCGCCACGGCACGCCCCAGGTTGCGCTGCACGCCTTTGTAGACGATCGCCATGCCGCCCCGGCCCAGCTCGCGCTCAATCTCGTACTGCTCCGAAAGGGCCTCACTGACCATCGTCTCGGGGTTGGCAAACGACCCGGTCGTAGACGTGGTCGGCGGGTCTTCCAGCCATTCGCCACAGTGCTTACATTTTCGGGCCGCCGCCATGATTTCCTCATGGCAGTACGGACAGCGCTTTCGGGCTTCTTCAGACATGTTCAAGTAAGAAGATTAGTGCGAAGCTGCACCAGCGAGCGGGCACACTCGCTTGGATAGGGTGCGATGCACAAACGGTGAGGCCCTCAGAGGGGCGCGGATCCTTGGCCGCGACGCCCTGCTCCGTACCCCCACGCGTTGGAGGCCTCAGCCGGCGGCAAACAGCAGCGCGCGCATGCTGCGTACAAGAGCGGGCAAGTCTAATGCCAATACTGAACCCTTCAACGTATCGTTCCTGTGATTACGCCGACGCTTCGTTACGACGGCCCCTTCCAGCAGCATCGGCCTGCCGCGTCAGGAGAAACGGGCAGACCGATGCGCAGATGGTCATCACACCATGGAACGATGGATGCTCAAACTACTCGGTCTCGTACCGCATTACCAGCTCGCCCATCCGGATCATGTCGCCGTCTTTCAGCTCCACTTTCGTATCGGCCGGCACTTCGCTGCCGTTTACAACCGTGGGGTTGGTGGTGCTCTTGTTGCGGAAGTAGACGTCCTGGTCCTGCTGGATGATTTCGCCCTGAATCCGCGAAACGGTGCGGTAGGTGTCGCCCAGTTGGATGTGCGAGAAGGCCCGCTCGCCATCCACTTCGGAGCGGCCAATGGTTACCACATTGCCCTCGGGCGTGGGGTGTCCGGCGATCCGGAACTCCTTGCCCTGGTCGGGGCCCGCGGTAACTACCAGCTTGCCCGGAATGAATTTCATGGTTTTGGGCGGCGCCTTAAAGCGTAGCGTTTTGGGGCCACCGTCCTGGCTGCTCACCGAGCTGCTCGACTCCGACTTAATGCGGGCCGGCGCGCCACGCTGTGCGCCACCGCCTGACGAGGGCGCGCTCTGCTGGGGCGCTGCTTCTTGGGCCTGCTTCTTGCGCTTCTGCCGCTCCTCGATGGCCGTGAGCTCGGAGGAGGTGAAGGCAAAATACCCAATGCCCACGACGATGGTCGCGCCCACCAAGAACATAAGGAGCAGTGCCCACAGCGGGATGCCTTCGCCCTGCACCTCTTCGCCGCTACTTTGCTGCGCGGCCGTCGTGGCGGGTGTGGTGATGGGCGTTCGGCTCTGCTCCACAATCACGGGCACCCGGTTGATGGGGCTAATGGACACGAGGCCGCCCACGCGGTACTTGGTGCCCACGGCAGGCAGCGCATCGGTCGTCTTCACACGCACTTGCTCCCCAGACTGCCCCTGCAGCATGTAGTGCTTAGCATCGGTTGTTGCGCCGGTGTTCACGTGGCGCGAAACGGTCCCCTCCACTTCAACCGACGTGTCACTAAATTTTCCGGGGTTGCTTGCGATATCTGAAATGGTGGCTTGCCCAAAGGAAGGCGTTGCCAGAAGCAGCCCCCAGCACGCAATCCACAGCAGCGCCTTAACACGGTGTACGTCTTGGTTCATGAGTCGGTTGTATCCTATGAAGCAAAAATTAGCGTTGCAGAAGTCCTGTTGTGCCGCTGGGATGCGTGATAGAGCCGCTGGTGTGGCGACCGTTCATGCATCTCTTGGCTACACAGGTTCAGGCACCGCGATACCAATACGAATGACGCCCTTCCATGTGTCTCCATCATACAATGGCCACACAACCTCCCGAATCGGTGCTCCTTCGTATTGAACGGTTTGATAAAAGAGTGCAGGTGTTTTAGAGGTCCGGTCCCAGGCCCCCTCGGGGTACTGCACACGATCGCGCGAAAATTCGTATGCTCTCGTCACGGTCCCGTCGCTGGTTTGAATGGCAGAGTACAGCAACAGCGCGCTGTTGCCAAACACCGGATGATAACGAGCCAATGATGTATTTGCAAGGTAAGAACCGCCGAGTAGCGTCGCAACCGTGCTTCCCATGGAGGGGTACACGGTTTCGAACACCGTCTCGTACAGCGCCCGCCAAAGGGCGGTTCGGTTTACATCCTCAAGCAAATTTTCAAGTAAAACGGTTTCTTCAGGCGTCGTCGACGTCCCGTATTGGACGACGAAATACCCGGCATCGATGGGCGTCAAGAGCCATGCGCGGCCGGTTGCCTTGTCTTCAAGCAACGACACGTTGCCCACTGCATTGTCGAGCAGCGTTGGCGCAGGCGTCGCGGTTGCGTCTTGCCCCATCAGGATGGCATCTGAGGCACCACCGCTCGTCATGAGGTAGATGCTTTGGATATACGGCGGATATTGGATGCGACGGATCTCGCTGTTGATATAGCTCAGTGCCGCCGATGCCGTCATTCCATCAAACACGACCCGTCCCATCTCGACGATTGGCTCCAAGAAGCGCCCGCGCACCGAAGTAAGGGTGGCGAGCAAATACGACGGGTTGGTGTTGCGAATCGCCAGACGCTTCGAAAGGGCAAAGGCCGCATCGAAGCGCGTGGTAATCATGTACACCTCGTTGAGGTGGTCGGCCACTTGCGTCCAGGTCGTAAACGATGCGCCGCTGTTCCAATTGTCGAGGGCGGCCTCGTAGCGCTGGATCGCCGAGGCATACGCCTGTACTTCGCGGGCCGCGTTCCCGCAGTAGATGCGCATCCGAAAGGTGTCGGTGTACCTCGGATACGACCGGCACAGCCGGTGGGCACCGGCGTACGAGCCATTGGTGTACCGCGCCGCGACCAACGAACGCAGCAGGCCCGCCGCGTTGCGCGTGATTTGGCCTACGGAGGCCGCGGGTAGATTGTCGGCGTTTGTAGCGGTCGATATAAAGTTGAGCTGCGCGGCGGCACTGCCATTTTGTATCGCCTGATACCACGCGGAAAAGAGATCCCCCATCTTTTCCTGCACGGGCGCGCTGTCGCACTGCGCAATGGTCGTATTGAGTACCCGAAGGGCCCGCTCGAAGTCGTTGCGGTCCAGCAAGTTATCAACGAGCCCTAGCTGGCGGTTGGCGAATCCCTCGCAGTTCGATTGCGCGCCCGCAGCGGGCGGTGCCCATGCAACAGCCATACACAGCAGCAGGAGCCCCACCCCCATACGCCATCGCCGAGCCCCTCCGGCTATCCTCCCGAAACCCCTAGTGTGCGGCATAATATTGATGTGCGGTTGTAAGCTGTTGGGACATTTCTATGGTTGCAGGTTCAGCACCTCGGTGAATGATACACATACGCTGGCAAAAAATACAGCTTTACCTCGCATGCAATTGGCACGCCTGCATTGAATGCCCAAACGCGCTCTGTTCTAGGCGTGTTCTTCCTCTTGGCGCGGCGGGAACGGATAGGTGCGTACGCGGCCCAGGTCGCGCTGCAACTCGCCGGCCTCGACAAGCACGACCGAGATATTATCCATCGACCCTGAGTAGTACGCTAGCGATACGAGCGACTCGGCTGCCGTTTGCAGGTCGGGGGTTCCCATCATGTACGACTTGAAGAGCTGGGCCTGGTCTTGCAGCTGGTCTACAATCAACCCGTCAGAGCAAAGCAAAAAGCCGTCGCCCGAGGCTAAGGTGTACGCCGTGCGGTCTTGCGGAAAGAAATCGGGCGTGTCGTCGCTGCCGTCCAGGGTTTTATTGATGATGTGGCCGTACTGCGCTACAAAATCCGGGTCGAGCGGTTGTCCGCCGGACTTCTTCTTGAACTCGTTGAGGTAGGAGTGATCTTCGGTCACTTGCTCCATCTGGCCCTCATGCAGCCGGTAGACGCGGCTGTCGCCCAGATTGCCAATGATGTACTGCCCTTCATAACCCAGCATGCACGTGAGGGTGGTGCCCATGCCTTCCAGATCGGGGCGCTCGTCGGTTACGGCCCGAATAGCCGCCTGACAGCGGCTGTACATCTCCCCCATAATCTCTTTCAGATCGCTCGGGGCCACTTGTTTTTGCATGCGCACCGCGAGGTACTCATTGCACGTATCGAGCACCGTTTCGCTGGCAATCTTTCCGCCGGCCACGCCGCCCATGCCGTCGGCCACCGCAAAGAAGAACGCCCCCGGGCCGGGATAGCAGTGCAGCACATCGTCTTGGTTGACGTCACGGCGCCCAGGAAATGTTGTGCCGTGTGCAGTAAGGGGTATCATAACGAAAGAGTCGTCAGTCAGGCGGTAGAGACGCGAGGCCAAGTGGGCCCGTTACGCGATACAAAACGAAACGGTACTCACCAAAGAACCGCAATGAATACAATACGCAACAGGCATGCGAGAAAGCAACAGCGGCTGTTAGGCGCGCAGGGCATGTAGGACATCGGTTATAAAATGGGAGGGACCATCGAAAGCGTCAAGGAGCACATCGGGGCCGGCTTGCGCCAGCTGGTCGCGGCTGTGTGCGCCGGTGCACACGCTTACCGCCCGCACCCCCGCGGCCCGCGCACATCCGATGTCGTGGATGGTATCGCCCACAATAATGGTGCGGTGCGGCGCAAACGCACGCCCCGCATGCACCGCCGCCCGCTCCTGTGCAAGCGGCGGAAGGTCGTTTCGGTCGGTATGTTCATCGCCGAACCCGCCAAAGGGAAAATAGGAGGCACAGCCGACGAATGCCAACTTTTGATAGGCCACCGCCTCCACGTTGCCCGTCACCAGCCCCAGCTGCACCTCCGGATGCGCAGCCAGCGCCTCAACCAGGGCCACAGCACCCGGCAGCGCGCGCACATCCGGCGCCGCAAACGCCTCGCACGCCGCCCGCCCATACACCGCAAGGGCCTCGTTGAGCGCGCCCTCGGTGGGGGCAATGCCGTTGCGCTGCAGCACCGTCTGCATGATGAACCGATCGGTGCGGCCCGCAAAGTCGACGCCCGTCGTATCCAGCCGGCGGCCGCTCCACGTGTGCAGCGCGTCCTCCACCGCCGCGCGGGCCACGCGGTGGTCGGCCGTCACCAACGTGCCGTCGATGTCAAATAACAGTAGGTGCATAGCGCAAGATAAACCGTACAGTGTCCCCCTTTCCACACGACGGCGCGCCGCGCTGGTTCGGCGAACCCGCTCTTGCGCGTGGCATACCACCATCACGTTTTGTGCTTATCACGTTTTGTGCTTGCCCGCAACCTCCTGCTTTGCATGGCTACCTCCTCCGACCGCACGCTGTACCTCATCGACGCCATGGCGCTGGCGTACCGTGCGCATTACATCTTCATCAGCCGCCCGCTCATCACCTCGAACGGTGAAAACACCTCGGCGGCGTTTGGCTTCACCAACTCGCTGCTGAAGCTCATCGACGACCACTCGATCGAGCACATCGCCGTTGTGTTCGACGCGGCCGGCGAGGAAGGGACCTTCCGCGAAGACATCTACGAGGAGTACAAGGCGCACCGCGATCCGCCGCCCGAGGAGCTCCTCGAAAACCTGCCGCGCATCAAAGATATCGTGCGGGCCATGGACATCCCCGTGGTGGAAGTGCCCGGCGTGGAGGCCGACGACGTCATCGGCACGCTCGCGCGCTCGGCCGAGGCCGATGACACCGATGTCGTCATCGTATCGCCCGACAAGGACTTCAAGCAGCTCCTGTCCGATCGCATCTCGATGTATAAGCCGGCCCGCGGCGATCAGGATTTTGAGGTTATCACGGCCGAGTCGTTCCGCGAGGAGATGGCGCTGGACCCCGCCCAGTTCATCGACATGCTGGCACTGTGGGGCGATTCGTCGGACAATGTGCCGGGGGTGCCGCTCATCGGCGAAAAGACGTCCGCCAAATTTCTGCGGGAATATGACTCGATGGAAAACATCATCGCCCATGCCGACGAGATTGGCGGCAAGCGCGGCGAAAACCTGAAGGAGTACGCCGAGCAGGCCCGCATGAGCCGGCGCCTCGTGCGCATCAAAACCGACCTGGACGTGCAGTACGACTGGCACGAGCTGCGCCGCGCCAACCCCGACGAGGCTGCACTGCGCCAGCTCTTTCAGCGCTTCGAGTTTACCTCGCTGATCGACCGCATGGACCTTAACGGTGCGGAGACGGACGCGCCCATGAGTGACGACACGCCCGACGACCCGGCGCTGTCGTTCGACTTTGGCCCGTATGAAGAGGTGCAAACGATTGATGCCGGGGCGGTCGACTATGCGTTTGTGCAGACCAAGGAGGAGCTGGAAGACTTTGCTGAGACGCTACGCGAGAAGACGCGCTACGCGTTCGATACCGAAACCACCTCTACCGACCCGCACTACGCGAGCCTCGTGGGGATGTCGTTCGCATGGGCCGCGCAGCACGCGCGCTACGTCCCCACGCCGCTCCCAGACGGCACCACGACCGAGGACGTGCTCGCCGTTTTGGGGCCCGTGCTGGAGCGCGACACCACCAAGATAGGCCACAACATCAAGTACGACTGGCTCGTGATGAAGCGCCACGGCGTGGTGCTGGGCGGACCGGTGTACGACACGATGGTTGCCCACTACCTGCTCGCGCCCGAGGAGGCCCACAACCTCACCGACGTGGCCCGCGCCCTCCTAAACTACAAGATGGTGCCCATCAGCGACCTCATCGGCGAGGGGGCCAGCCAGCGCTCCATGCGCGACGTGGCCGTCGACGACGCGGCCCGCTATGCCTGCGAGGATGCCGACATCACGTGGCGCTTGGCCGACACGCTCGACGACAAACTCGACGACGTGCAGGCGACCGCGATTGTGCACGACATCGAGTTCCCGCTCGTGCGCGTACTGGCCCGCATGGAGGCCCGCGGCATCCGCATCGACACCGACATCCTCGACCGCATCTCTGCCGAGCTGCAGGAGAAGCTGGAACGCATTGAGGCCGAGATTTTTGAGCACGCCGGCGAGACGTTCAACATCAACTCGACGCAGCAACTCGGCGAAATCCTCTTCGAGAAGCTCGACCTGCCGGTGATCTCCAAGACCGCCACCGGCCGCCCCTCCACCAAAGAAAGCGTGCTGCAGGAGCTCTCCACCGAGCACGAGATTCCAGGCCTCGTGCTCGACTGGCGCTCCACATACAAGCTCAAGAGCACCTACCTCGACACACTGGGCGAGCTTGTGCATCCCGACACCGGGCGCCTCCACACCAGCTTTAACCAAACGCGCACGGCCACCGGACGGCTCTCGTCGAGCGACCCCAACCTTCAAAACATTCCGGTGCGCACCGCCGTGGGCCGCGAGGTGCGCAAGGCGTTTGTGCCGCAAGACGACTGGCAGCTGATGGCGGCCGACTACGCCCAGATCGAGTTGCGCATCCTGGCGTCGATGAGCGGCGACGAGGCGATGCAGGAGACCTTTCGCACCGGCGGCGACATCCACACCGACGCGGCGGCCCGCGTGTACGACATCGCCCCCGACGAGGTGACTGCCGACCAGCGGCGCAAAGCAAAGGAAGTCAACTACGGCATTCCGTACGGGGTGTCGCCCTGGGGGCTTGCGCAACGCCTCCGCATTGAGGTCGACGAGGCCCAGACGCTCATCAACCAGTACCGGAAGTCGTACCCCGGCGTCTCGCAGCTGCTCAACCGGCTGGTGGAGGACGCGCAGGAGAAGGGCTATGCCGAGACGCTGCTGGGCCGCCGTCGCTACGTGCCCAACATCAATGCCAAGAACAGCAACCGCCGTGGCGCAGCGGAGCGTGTGGCCGTTAACATGCCCATTCAGGGCACGCAGGCCGATATGATCAAGATTGCAATGAACCGCATCCAGGAGCGGCTGGACGATGAGGGCCTCCACAGCCGCATGCTGCTGCAGGTGCACGACGAGCTGGTGTTTGAAGTGGCCCCCGCGGAGGAAGACGCCCTGCGCGCGCTGGTGAACACCGAGATGAAGGACGCCCTGCCGCTGCAGGACGTACCCATTGTGGTCGACATTGGCGTAGCCGATAACTGGCTCGACGCCCACTAACGCTCCCAGGGCCTGCCCAGCTCAGGCGGTCATGCCGCCGTCCACCATGTGGCGGGCGCCGGTGATGTAGGCGCTTTCGTCGCTCGCCAAGTAGAGCATCGCCCGGGCGACATCGTCGTTGTCGGCGTAGCGGTTGAGCGGGATGGCTGCCTCAAACTGTTTTTTCGCGGCCGCCGGGTCGTCGGGCGCAAACCCAGATTCCAACGACCGCATCATGCGGTTGTCCACCGGTCCCGGATGCACCGTATTCACGCGGATGTTGTGCGGCGCGCCCTCTCGGGCAGCCTCGCGCATGAGCCCCACCACGGCATGCTTGCTCGTGGTGTACGCCGACACCTGTCCGGTGCCCTGCACGCCCGCCACCGACGATGTGATGATGATGCTCCCACCCCCGCGCTCTGTGAGCGCAGGAAACGCGTGGCGCAGTCCCAAAAACACGCCGCGGACGTTCACCGCAAGCACCTGGTCAAACGTCTCCAGTGGATAGTCGGTGAGGGGCGCATGCACACCCTCAATCCCGGCATTGGCCACGAAGATGTCGAGCCCGCCAAACGCGTCACGGGCCGTCTGCACGAATTGGGCGTTGGCCTCTTCCGTGGATACGTCGCCCGCTACGGTGGCGACGTGATCGGGGGCACCGAGGGTTGCTGCCGCTTCTTGCACTGCTTCTTCGTCGCGGTCCGCCAGCACAACACGTGCGCCCTCATCCACAAAGCGCTGCCCCGTGGCGCGTCCAATGCCCCCGGCGCCGCCTGTAATCACCGCAACTTTTCCGTCCAGTCGTCCCATGGCCTATAGTCCTCATTCGTTGTTGGTGGCTTCGCTCGCTTCGTCCTCCGCCTGGGGCGTGTAGCGCGGCGGGTCGCTCGCCGGAAACGTCTCGCGGGTGGCCTCCGCAACTTCCTCATCCGTTGCTTGCGACGCCTCGTCTACGTCAGCAGATTGATCCTGTGGCTCGTCGGTATCAGGCATAGTGGTATCCATGGTTTGGAATGATGCAGATGCTGTGATGATACAGCCCTTGGCCGGTCGGTTTGTTTCCCACAAGAAGTGAAGAGAAGCCGTTGGCGTATATTGACAAGCGATTGTTACACATATCCACCGACGAAGCGGCCTAACCAGCCACTGTGGCGCTGCACGCTTGCCTCTCACCCGGCGTACCGATCAGCTTCTGAGCGTACGGCTTGCATTCCACACGCCCGGGTATGACATTGACTGGACTGCCAACAGCCGCAATGATTGCATGAATCGCTTCCAGCGCCGGTTGTCTTACGTCCTTCTGCTTGCGCTGCCCGCGCTTGGCGTGCTCCTGTGGCGCACGACGCCCGCGCCGTCTCCAACCCCTGCTGCCCAGCACCGCCCCAGCACCGACACGCGGGTGGGCCTGGGCTACAGCGCGCATCCCACACAGCCCATGCCCCTCGCCGTGCTTCCCGAAAGCCTTGCGGCAGGGACGCGCGTCACCGTTCTTCCCTTCGGGCGTGCGCCTACCGGCGGACTGCTGCCGTCGCGCCGGTTACGCTTCTTGCGGGTACTCCACGCCCCAGCCTGCACGCAGCGCATCCATCACGGCCGCCATGGCCCGGCTTTCGTCCAGCGGCAGCACGGGACTTTCGGTGCGGCCCTCGCGCAGACATCTCATCACGTGGCGCGCCTCAAACTGGTAGCCGTTGCCTTCAAACGGCGCCGCGATGCGCTGGGTGGTGCCGTCAGCACGCGTCCACGTAAACGGAGCGCCTTTCCACCAGGCCCGCGTGCCTTCGAGGCGTCCATCGGGGCCCGCGATGCTGCACGTGCGCCCAAGATCGGCGCGGAGGGAGGCATGCCATACGGCCTGCGCACCGCTATTGTACGAAAAGACGGCGCCGCACTGCGCATCTACGCCTGTGGGCGCGAGCGCGGCCGTGGAGGTGTGGGCGTCGGGCGGGCCCAGCACATCGAAGGCGAGCGCAATCGGGTAAATGCCCAGGTCGAGCAGGGCCCCGCCGCCCAGGGCCGGATCGTACAGGCGGTGGCGGGGGTCAAACGGCGTAGGCGCGCCAATGGTCGCCTGCATGGCCTGCACAGCGCCCACCGCCCCATCGCTCAGCAGCGTGCGCACGCGGTGCATCACCGGCAAAAAGCGTGTCCACAGGGCTTCCATCAGAAAGACGTTGTGCGCCCGGGCGCTCGCAATCAGCCGATCGGCTTCCGACGCATTCAGGGCCAGGGGCTTCTCGCACAACACCGCCTTTCCGGCTTCGATGGCGCGCATAGCATGCGTCGCGTGAAAGACGTGCGGCGTGGCGATGTGCACCACGTCAACGGCCGGGTCCTCCACGAGGGCCGCGTAGGAAGCGTGCCGGTGCGGAATATCGAACCGATCGGCGAACGCGTCGGCGGTTGCTGCCTTCCGCGATCCCACGGCCACCACGTCGGCCGCGGACAAGCGCTTCAGGTCGTGCGTCACATCGGAAGCGATGCGGCCGGTTCCCAGAATGCCCCAACGAATGGTGTCCATAGCCCTTGTGTTGTGACGGTTAGTGACGCTGAAACGACATAGGGGCTACGTGTGGCGGACGTCTGCTGCAATGGCAGATGCCGCTTTGGGCCACCACGTCGCATCGATCGTCAGGGCATGCGCGAGGCGTTGCATGTAGTCGGTGCGCGGGATGTCGACCACCCCAAACTGCTCCAGGTGCGCGTTGCTGTACTGCACATCGAGCAGCGCAAATCCCCCGGCGCGTAGCTGCTGCACCAGGTGGACGAGCGCGACCTTCGAGGCGTTGCTCACCCGAAAGAACATCGACTCGCCAAAGAACGCACCGCCCAGCGCCACGCCGTAGAGCCCGCCGGCAAGCGTGTCGTCGTCGGTCCAGCACTCTACGCTGTGCGCCGCTCCCTGCTCGTGCAGCGCCGTGTACGCATCAATGATGGGGGCGGTGATCCATGTGCGCGAGCGATCGGCGCAGGCCCGGATGACGTCGGGGAAGGCCGTGTCGGTCGTTACGCGGAAGGGCTGCCGTGCCACGCGGCGCGCGAGATTGTGCGGCACGTGGAACGCATCGAGCGGCAAAATGCCCCGCGGATCGGGGGCGTACCAGTGGATGCCGCCGTGCGCATCGTCGCCCATCGGAAAGATGCCCTGCGCGTAGGCCTGCCGGAGGAGATTGGGGGTAAGCGTCACATCTTCAACCATACGAACCAGCTATCCGAACAAGTAGAGCAGCCCCTTGATGGCCGGCCAGGCCAGCAATATCGCCAGCACCCATGCAATCCACGAGGCGTTGCCCAGCGGCCGCCCCGGAAATTCGTAGCCGCAGTAGGGACAGGTGTCGTCGACGTCGTCGGGGAGTTCGAGCCCGCAGGCGGGGCACGCATCAGGGACAGAAGGCATGCCGAAGCGGTTTGGTTAGAGTTGCGCCGCCAGCTCGCGCAGCAGCATGTTCACGTCCTCTTCGGGCATCTCGTCGGGGTCGAGGGCCGCGGGGCCACCCGACGCGCGCGGCGGATCCCAGTCGATTTGGCGCAGCACAAGCGCCGCCGCGCCGGTAGCCGCGGCGGTGAGCAGGAGGGCTTTCGTCAGTTTACGCATGGCGACACAGCAGTCTGCAAGGAAACGGGCCGTTGCCAACGCCGCCTTGTGCCGAAAGTTCGGCGGCCCGACTCACGGCCGAAAACGGCGATCGGTGAGTTCACGCGCCTCCGCATCCGTAATAACGCGCCAGTACGGGGCACTGAGCCGGCCGCTGTCGGTGCGCCGGAAGGTGGCCCGAATGAGCAGGTGCTTGTCGGTTGCCGCGGCCTCGGGGAACGAGAACGCGCCCCAATGCAGGATCCAGTAGGCGCGCGCCGGATCGATGCCGAACTGCCGCCCCACGCGGTCGGCCAAGAAGCGGAGGTCGCTCACGATGGTGGGGCCTTCGTTGCGCGCCAGTTCTTTGAGGACGACGGTGTGCACGCGCGTTTCGGCATCGGGCGGGGCCGGGTAGAGCTGCACGCGGGTGATGCTGGTGTTGCTGTAGCCGCGCCACGTAAACAGCGTATCGGCCCGCGGTTGCGCGGCCGCCGCGGGGCACAGCAGGCCCAAGAGCATGAGTCCTCCGACCAAAGAGCGCATGGGGCAGCGTTGTTGGGGAACGGGCGTGCACCGGTGCAGACACACGCGAGGCCCGCGGCGCAACGTGCCGGGATGCTTCGGGCCATCGAGGCGAAAGCGACGCGCCGTTCGTTGCAGGCCTGTTCCCAAAGGGAACGCACACTGCAGCTGTGAAATGGACGGCCGCAAATCATTGGCGTGCGCCCACCATCCAAAAAAAAGCGGCACCGGGCGTTGTGCGCCCCGTGCCGCGTGGCTGTTCATTGTAACGTCGTTGCGCCTACAGGCCAAACCGCAGGCTGAGCGACGACGTGAACGTGCCGTTTTTAACGTCCAGCTCGCCGGCGGTGTCGTCGAGGGCAACCAGCCCCAGCCCATAGCGGGCGTCGAGGGCGATCTCATCGAGCACGCCGCCCGTGAAGCTCGACACGTCGAGCCCAATTTCGCCACCGGCCACGCCGCCGAAGTCAACCGACTTCAGGCTGTCGTCGACGTCAACGCCATTCTGCTCAGCGCCAACCAGGAAGCTCACCTGCGGGCCCACATACAACCGTGGCGTAATGACGCCATTCAGCGGGGCGCTCAGCTTGAGGAGCACCGGCACCTGGATGTAGTCAAGGCGCCAGCGGAGGTCCGAGGTGGTGCCCTCAAATTCGATGTTTTTGCCGCCCTTCACCGTGTACAGCACCTCGGGCTGAATGGAGAACGCGTCGTTGACGACGTACGTCGCAAAGAGGCCGCCCGAGAAGCCCGGACGATAATCCGACTGCGCCACATCATCGCCATACACCGTAGACTGCGCAAATCCGCCGCGCAAGCCAATTTTTAGAGGCGACTCCTGCGCCTGCGCCGGGAGCGCAAAAAACGCGAGGAGAAGCAGGGTTGCAATCGTGCGTGTTATCTTAGACATTGTGTTGTGTGTCTGTGGAAAGAATTCGTTCGTTTCACAGAGCCCAGCGCTTGCTTCTGCCCAACAGCTTGGTCCCTGGTGTGGCAGAGCGGGCGCTTTTTTGTGGGCCCCGTCGTCGTGTCTGCAAGGTGTACACAGGCGTTTGCACAGAAGATCTGTGTCAAAACACATTTTTACATTCTTGCAGGTTCATCTAAAAGCCAGGCGCGCCTCATTCCCCAGCGGGCTTTTGACGATTCAAAAGCTTTTTCGGAATATTCTAGTCCGCTCCATCACCGTTAGCTTCCTTCTATAATCAACCACGAAAGAATATTTCATCGCGCATATCAGTGGTGCAGCAGACGCATTGCTACCTGGCACCTGGTACGTACCCCTGTGGGGGTTCTCGTTACATGGCGCGTTCCCACAACCTCACGGACCGTGCCGAGACCAGGCTCTCATGCTTTCAATGCGCCATCGGCCCGAACGTCTGATTGTAGCACACCGTTTATCGTAACGGAGGGGTTGAATTTTAACGGAATCGTGGAGCATTCCGGTTGCCCCCCTGGTAGAGGTGTTAGACCAAACTCTTTTTGACGCAATAGCCACGCAACAATGGATCACAAGGAAGGGGCGTACAAAGTCCGCGACATCAGCCTCGCGGACAAAGGGCGCAAGCGCATCGAATGGGCCGAGAGCCGCATGCCCG
This sequence comes from Salisaeta longa DSM 21114, assembly GCF_000419585.1. Taxonomy (NCBI): domain Bacteria; kingdom Pseudomonadati; phylum Rhodothermota; class Rhodothermia; order Rhodothermales; family Salisaetaceae; genus Salisaeta; species Salisaeta longa. The sequence goes on along the minus strand of NZ_ATTH01000001.1, from coordinate 2,821,244 downwards.
TGCTGATGCAGCTGCGCGAGAAGTTCTCCGAGAGCAAGCCGTTTGACGGCTACAAAATTGCCGGATGCTTGCACGTAACCAAGGAAACCGCCGTGCTGGTGGAAACGCTGGCCGCCTGCGGCGCCGAAGTGGCCTGGAGCGGCTGCAACCCACTGTCGACGAACGACGAAGTGGCCGCCGCGCTCGCCGAAAACGGCATGGCCGAGATCTATGCCTGGTACGGCCAGAGCACCGAGGACTTCTACTGGAGCATCGACCAAACCATCCAGCCGAAGGCGCCCCACCTGACGCTTGATGACGGCGCCGACCTCATCTTCCGCGTCCACTCCGAGTACCCCGAGATGGCCGACACCATCGTGGGCGGCTCCGAGGAAACCACCACCGGCGTGCACCGCCTCCGCGCCATGGACGACGACGGCAAGCTGCTCTACCCTGTCTTTGCCGTGAACGATGCCGAGACGAAGTGGGACTTCGACAACGTCTACGGCACCGGCCAGAGCACCATCGACGGCATCCTGCGCGCCTCCAGCGTAATGCTTGCCGGCAAAAACTTCGTGGTTGCGGGCTATGGCCATTGCAGCAGCGGCGTAGCGATGCGCGCGAAAGGCATGGGCGCCAACGTCATTGTAACGGAAGTGAAGCCGACGGCCGCACTTAAGGCCACCCTCGACGGCCACCGCGTCATGACGATGGACGAAGCCGCCGAGATTGGCGACATCTTTGTCACGGCCACCGGCATGAAGGATGTCATCCGCGGGCGTCACTTCGTGAAGATGAAGGACGGCGCCGTGGTTGCCAACACCGGCCACTACGATGTGGAGCTCAACCTGAAGGAGCTGGCCGAGCTCTCCATCGACACCCGCCAGGTGCGCGATAACAACCGCGAGTACACGCTCGAAAACGGCAAGCGTATCTTCGTGCTCGCTGACGGGCGCCTCGTGAACCTTGCAGCGGCCGAAGGCCACCCGAGCGAAGTGATGGACATGAGCTTCGCCAACCAGTTTATGGCCCACCTCACGCTGGTGCGCAAGCACGAAAGCGGCGACCCGCTCGGCCCGCACGTCATCGACCTGCCCGAGGAGCTCGACCAGCGCATCGCGCGCATCAAGCTCGGCACGATGGGCATCGACATCGACGAACTCACCGACGAGCAGGAGGCGTACGCCACGGATTATTCCGCGGGCACGTGAGCGCCCTGTGACGTTGCTTCAAGAAGGACCCAAGCGCCTGTCTTTGCGGACGGGCGCTTGTTTTTTTGCTCCCCCTGACTTGTACAAACCAGACACCATGAGCGATCAGGAAACCGCCAAGCAGGCCGCCGGCACGCAGGCCGCCGCGTGGGTCGAATCCGGAATGGTGGTGGGCCTGGGCACCGGCTCAACCACCGCCTTTGCCCTCAAGGCGCTGGGCGCGCGCATCCAACGCGACGGCCTGTCGGTACAGGGCGTGCCCACGTCGTTTGCTGCCGAGCGCCTGGCGCGCACCGTCGGCATTCCGCTGACGACGCTCGACGCACACCCGACGCTCGACCTCGCGCTTGACGGTGCGGACGAAGTGGCCCCCGGCGGGGCGCTCATCAAGGGCCGCGGCGCGGCGCATACCCGCGAGAAGGTGGTGGCCACGCAGGCCGATCGCTTTGTCGTGCTCGCCGACCCCTCCAAAACGGTCCAGCAGTTGGGTACGCAGGCGCCGCTGCCGGTGGAGGTGCTCCCCATGGCTGCAACGCCTGTGCAGCGCCGCCTGGAGGCCCTGGGTGCCACCGTGGAGCTGCGCATGGGCCGCGGCAAAGACGGCCCGGTGGTCACCGATCAGGGCCTGTGGGTACTGGACGCTACGTTTCCCGCGGGCATCGACGATGCACCGGCCGTCCGGCGCGCACTCAACGACCAACCCGGCGTGCTGGATCATGGCTTGTTCTTGGACCTCGCAACGGATGTGCTGATCGGCCAGCCGGACGGCAGCGTGCGCCACGAGACGTGGTAGCGCGGTTCAGGCCGCCGACGCGCCCACGGCCTGAACCGCCCAACCGGCACGTGCGTTGGGGGTTGGCATGGTCTGTTGCACAAACCCATTGCGCATTATGGATCACGCACCCCGCATCACGCACTGCGCCTGGGGCACCATCGAACTGGACGGCTACGAGACGCCGTTCAAGGACGTGAAGTGCTACCCCGGCGGCGCCCGCGCGTGGGACTGGACGGAGACAGGCACTCACCACACGCCCGGGATTCAGCCGGCCGACGTCGAGGAGCTCGTGGCCCACGGCGCAACCGTCGTGGTTCTCTCGCAGGGCATGCACGAACGCCTGCAGGTGATGCAAGAAACGCGCGACTGGTGCGCGGCCCGCGAGGTGACCGTGCACGTGCTGCCCACCGACGCGGCCGTCACGAAATACAACGCGCTACGCACCGAACGCCCAACCGGCGGCCTCTTTCACTCGACGTGTTGAGCCGTAAGCAGCCCCTGGAAGCGATCCACTTCCACCTGTAGCCGTTCGTGTTGCCGGACGAGCCGCGGATCGGAGCGGGCGGCGGTGCGCGCCAGCATCTGCTGATAGAACCACTGCTGCTGTCCGGGACCCGCGCTGAGGCCCGCGCGCTGCGGCCCATCCGAAAAGATGTCGATGCCGCGGTCGAGGCTCTGGTTCATCGTCCACAGGTTGTGCAGCTTGTCGGCCAGACTGATGGCCACCGCCGCATCGGGGGCATCCGCAATCTGCTGGAGGTAATCGTCCTTTCGCGGCTTCCAGGCGCGGGGCTCTCCCTGCGCGCCCAGCTTCTGCTCGCTCACCCAGGCCACCAGCGTCGTCACCTCGGTGCCCATGGCATCGCGGAGCTGCCGCCGCGCCAGCCGCTGGCCGTGCCGGTTGCGGTCTTCTACCGCATCGTGCAGGTACGCAGCAGCCACCGCCGGATCGGGCCATCCGGCCCGCTGTACGATGTGGGCCACGGCCGTAAGGTGTGCAAACGCCGGGGTGCGCGGGGCCTCGTGGGCCTCGGGTGCAGAAAGGGGCGGGCGCCAGGTGCCTTTTCGGTACGTAGCATCGTGCCACTGGGCCGCGTACTCGATGGCACGCTCCACCAGCGGATTGAGCAAGTCGTCCTCCATAAACCGGTCGCTATAAATCCACAATTTGATGCGACGACGTGTCCAGCGCAAGCGCTGCACGTAGCTGGTCAATCAGCGCCGGGCTGTACTTGTTCAAAAAGTACAGGATGGAGAGCGTGCGCTCTTGCAGTTGGCCGGCCGGCCGCAAATTGTGGTAGGCCTTGTCGAGCTGCGCGCGCACCTCTTCCTGCTGGCGCTTCTCGGCCCGCACCACGCGTTGCTTCAGGTCGTTCAGGTCGTCCATTAGTGCCGCGCGCGTGGCTTCGGCCGACGACACGAGGGTACGGTCAACCGCCTCTACCGCGGGCTTCAGCGCATTGATGGCCTGATGCAACTGCCGCGTCGCGTCGCCAAACACCGCGTCGACGTCCACGTCCATCTGCTCCAGGACCACCGACTGAAACAGCTGCTCCGGGTCGGCCGACAGGTCGGGCACGGCAAGGTCGAACTTGTCCAGCACCTTGCGCACCTTCGACTCGACGAGCGACACGCTGGCGCGTGGATAGATGAGCGGCATGTGGAGCTCGGCCCAGTCGTACACGCCCTTGTACTGCGCAAAGTAGGATACCTCGCCCGGGCCGGCCACGTAGGCCGTGGTGGGCAGCAGCAGGTCTTGCATGAGCGGGCGCAGCACCACGTTGGGACTAAAGCGCTCGGGGGCCGCTTCCAAGTGATCCAGCAGCTCGGAGCACGTGAACGACCGCTCGGTGTCGCGCAGCACGAACCGGTTGTCGCCCACGTAGTCGATGGGGCGGCGCGCGTCGTCGAGCCAAAAGAGGTTCGTGGGCCGCGCGTGCACCTGGGCGTGGTAGCCCGCCTCGGTGAGCGCATCGCTGGCCGACCGCACGCGGGCCACGGGCGTCTCGGGGTCGGTTAGGTCGCGCCGGAAAAGGGGCGCCACGAGGCGCTTCAAGCGCGCGTCGTCGGGGTTCAGCAGCACCAGGCCGGCCCCGCCAAAGAGCTGCTGCATGAGCTTGGCAAACGCATCTTCGATGGACGTGCCCGGGGCGTAGGCCGCATGCACGAGATCCATGACGTCCGGCTTGAAGTCGGACGGCGGGAGGGCCGCATCGAGCGCATCGAGCACCGGCGCCAGGGCATCGTCGGTGAGCGGCAGGCGCCCCACCGCCCCCGGGTTCTCGGGCAATCCGTCGGGCGCGTAGGTGAGCGTGCGCAGGTCGTTGCGCTCCAGCACATGCGCCTGGGCAATCTCGGCCATGTCGTGGTCTTCGCCCTCGACCCAAAACACCGGGACCACGGTGCGGCCGGTTGCCTCGGCCATGCGTTCGGCGAGTTGGAGCGCCGTGAGCGTTTTGGTGATGGTGTAGAGCGGGCCGCCCAGCAGGCCCACCTGCTGACCGGTGACGACTGCCACCGTATCGGGCGCGCGGAGCGCTTCGATGTTCGCGGCCGTCGCGGGGGAGCAGCCCCAGGCGTCGTTTTGCTCGGTGAGCACGTCGGCCAGCACGGCCCGGTCGGCCGGTTGCCCCGCCGCCCGCTCGGCTGCGCGCGCCCACGCCGCCTCGGCGCGCCAATCGTCGGCATAAAAAGACGCGACGGCCTCGAAGCGCGTCGCGTAGTCCACAAACAATTCCGGAAAGGCCCCGAGGGCATCAAGGGCACATCGATCAATAGCGGGCAGCGTGTCGGCAGGCATACAAGAGCAGACAGATGGGCACGAAGCGAACGCGCGCGGCCCCGCAGCCATACGGCCGGGCCGCCGTACGTCTAGTTTTGGTTTTGCTGGCTTTTCAGTTGTTCAATTTCGTCGCGCAGCTCGGCCGCGCGCTCATAATCCTCCTCGTCGATCGCCTTTTGGAGCTTCCGCTCCATCCGCTCCAGCTTCGTTCCGCCGGTTTCTTCCTCGCTTGAAGCCGTCGACTCGGCTTTCTCGGCAAGCGACGACATGCTCGTCTCCTCGTCTTCGGCCACGATGCCGGCCTCCTCAAGCACCATCGGCGCCACAAAGATGGGCGCGCCGACGCGCACCGCGAGGGCCACCGCATCGCTGGGACGGGCGTCTAGCTGCTCCTCGTCGCCGTTGTGCGCGTACCGGATCTTGGCAAAGAACGTCCCTTCGCGCAGCTCGTCAATCACGATTTCGCTGACATCGACCTCGAACGACTCGAAGGTGTCGCGCAGCAAATCGTGCGTCATGGGCCGCGGCGGCTGGATCTTTTCTAACTCCAGGGCAATCGCCTGTGCCTCAAACGCCCCAATGATGATAGGCAGACGGCGGTTGCCATCCACCTCGCCCAGCACCAACGCATAGGCGCCGCCGCTGGAAGGACTAGTCGAGAGGCCGATAATGTCTACGCGGATAAAATCCATCGCGTGGGAACTGTGGAAATAAGCAAAATACGAAGCAAGCGACCCGGCGGGCGTACATTATGCGCCGCGTTCATGTAGCGCATCATCCAACGCTTCCAGAAATGCCTTGTTCTCCGCCGGCGTGCCCGCCGCAACGCGCAGAAAGCCCGCCAGCGACGCGTAACCGCCCATGTTACGCACCAGCACGCCCCGGTCGGCCAGGCGTTCTTGCAAGCGCGTGGCCTCCCCCGGCGGCTCGAACAGCACGAAGTTGGCCTGGGAAGGGACCACCGTAACGCCGCTTCGTGCGGCGAGCGCCTCGGTAAGGCGGGCGCAGCTGTCTTTCATCTGCTCCACGCGCTCGGCAATGAGCGCCGGGCGCTCCAACAGCGCGAGGCCCGCGGCTTCCGCGAGGCGGTCCACCATAAACGGGAGGCGCGACTTCGTGACCTCGCGCACCAGGCGCGGATGTGCCATGATGTAGCCCAGGCGCAGCCCCGCCAGGCCGTACGCCTTCGAGAAGGTGCGCATGATGACCACGTTGGGATGCGCGTCGAGCAAGGAAAGGGCGCTGCCCTCAGGGTTGAACTCGACGTACGCCTCATCCACGACCACAATGCCGGGGGCTGCGTCTACCACACGCTCAATTTCTGCCAAGGGCATGGCCAGCCCGGTGGGATTGTTGGGCGACGTAAGCACGGTAAACGCCGCGCCTGTGCGCTGCACGGCGTCTACGAGTGCGTCGGTGTCAAAGGAGAGGTCGTCGCGCGGCCCCACGCTCGTGAGGTCGGCGCCGTAGAGGTGCGCCACCTTTTCGTAGAGCGAAAACATGGGGCGCGGCAGCACCACCGGCGTGCCCGGGTCGATAAAGCACAGCCCAAAGGTGTAAGTGAGTTCGTTCGATCCGTTGCCCACCAGAATGTGCTCCGGCGTTATGCCGTGCGCCTCCGCGAGGGCCGCGCACAGCTGATGCGGCTGCTCGGCCGGGTACCGGTTCGCCTGCAGGGCGGCCAGGTGCTCGTGAAGCTCGTCGCGCACGTCGGCCGGCAGGTCGTACGGGCTTTCGTTTTGGTTGAGCTTCACCTCGGCCCGCGAGGGCGCCCCCACCACGTACGCTTTTTCGTTGCGCACCGCCGAACGCACGTGGCGCAGCACGTCATCTACCGAAGAAGAAGGAGCCGATGTAGCCATAACGCAGCCGAAGGTTATCCATGAGAGAAACGAACCGAGCCACTTCGCATCCGGAAGGCGCCCCCGCGCACAGGGCGGATGCTGCCTGACCAGCCGAATGGTTGTTGGCAAGTATAAGACACAGCAGGGACAAGCGCGGGTCCGTCATTGATTTTTTGAACGCCCGCTCCATGCCGCCACGCGACGCGCAATCTTTCTAAGATGGTGCATTTGCGTGCTTGTACGGTCACGCAAGCATAAGATGCACATGGTTTCTTTAGTGTCGCGTCCTCGTTACATTGTCGGGCAACGATCTACTGCCCAGCGCTCACCGCCCATGCGCCTCCTCATTGCTTCCGCTCGCCTGTTCGCTCTGCTGATCGTGGCCGCTGGGCTTACGTCGTGCACGGGCTCCTCCTCAGAGCAAACCTCTGTGCGCACCGTTGCCTTAGCGCAAGCGAACGAAGCGCCCAACTACGTACCCACGCTCGACGGCCCGCTCCGCATCCTGAGCGCCACGCCCATCGGCGGGCACCGCACGCTGCCGCCCCAACAGCCCCTCACCGTAACCTTTACGCGCCCGATGGTGCCGCTGGGCGATGCGCCGCCACCGCCGCCGGACGTGCTTACCACCCGCCCGGCCCTCACCGGCACCCTGCGGTGGGAAGGCACCCAAACGCTCGTCTTTACGCCCGACCGCGCGCTGCCGCCCGCCACCGCGTTTGAGGTGACGCTGCGCCCTACCCTAACGAGCGTTGACGGGCAGACGCTAGACGCGCCGTTCACGTGGTCGTTCGAGACGCCGCGCCCCCGCCTCGTGTCCTCTGTACCGGCTCGCGGAGCAGATTTTGTGGCACCCACCCAGCCGCTACGCCTGCACTTCAATCAGCACGTGGTGGCCAAAGCGGCGGCGCCCTTCCTCCGGCTTTATCAACGCCGATCGCAGGCGCGCGGCCGCCGGTCGTATGCCATCGACGTGCGCAATGCCAGCGACAGTACCCTCGTGGTTACGCCCACCCGGCCGCTGCCCTCCGGCGCTTCGTTTGTCCTGCGCGTAGAACAGGGGCTGCCCAGCGCTGAAGGCCCACTCGGGACCGACGAGGCCACGACCCTTAACTTCGAAACGTACGGCCCGCTCCGCCTGACGGAAGTCGACCAACCGAGGTACTACCGCGATCGCCCCACCCGGCTCGATCCCAATGGGAGCCTCACGCTCTCATTTAGCACGCCGGTGCGCTTCGAGGCGCTGCGCAAGGCGCTCTCGTTTACGCCCGCCGTGCCGTGGCCCGCGGGCATCGAGGCGCGCGATGCCAACGTAAGCACCTCGCACACCCTGCCGCTTACGTTTCAGCCCGAAACGCGCTACACGCTCACGCTCACCACCCTGCGCGACACGATGGGGCAAACGCTGCCGCGGACTTCCGCTACGTTTGGCACCCGCGCCTACGAACCGGCGCTGAATGCCAAAACCGGCCTGCTCGTGCTCGAAGCTAATGGGATGACCACCCTCCCGCTACGCGCGACCAACGTCGCCTCGGTGCGTGTGGGCATGGAGCGCCTCACGGCCCGCACCCTGGTCCCGGCGCTCTGCCCGTACATGCGCCCCTATGCCACGTGCGAGCGGTCGGCCGTACCGGCGCGCCGGACGGTAGACTTGGACCTACCGCGCAACACCCCCGGCGTGGCGCTGCTGCCGTTCGACTCTTTGCTCACGGGCGGCACCGGGCTGATTGGCATGCATCTGCGCGGGCCGGCGGTGCTCGATGACCGCTCCCACCGTGCCCTGGCGCAGGTCACGCGCCTGGGCGTCACGGGCAAGTTCAGCCCACACCAAATTCTGGTGGTCGTCACACGCCTCGCGGACGCCACGCCCGTTGCCGGGGCAACCGTCACCCTCCGCAACGAAGCAAACGACGTGCTGTGGACCGGCACCACCGACGCGCAGGGACGCGCACAAGCCCCCGGCTGGGCGGCCTTGGGGATGACATCCGAGGGCCGCTGGTCGTCGCCCACCGTGTACGCCGTCGTGACGCACAACGGCGACGTCGCTTTTACCAGCAGCGCGTACGACGACGGCGTGGAGCCCTACCGCCTGGGCGTAGACTACGATTGGAGTCCGGAGCCGCGCACCCGCACGGCCACGCTGTTTACCGATCGCGGCCTGTACCCCGCGGGCAGCACCGTGCACTTTAAGGGCATTGCCCGGCAAAAGACCGATGGCGACTGGGCGCCGATCCGCGATTCGTTGCGCCTCGTGATTCACGGGCCCCGCGGGGCCCTGGTCTACGACGGCTCGTTTCAGCCGCGCCCCACGGGGACGCTGCACGGGCAGTGGACCGCGAGCCCAAGTGCAACGCAAGGACGCTACGTGATGCGCCTCGGCTTTGCCACCGACACGACCCTCGCCGCGGAGGACTCCTGGGACCGCGGCGGCTTTGCCACCGGCAGCTTCCGGGTGGATGCCTTTCGCCGGGCGTCGTTCGCGGTTGAGGCACACGCCGTCGCTCCGCAGTACGTGGCGGGTGACTTCTTCGAGGGGACGATCTCGGCGCGCTACCTCTTTGGGGCGGGCATGGCCGGACAGCCCGTCGACTACACGCTCCGCATGACGTCGGGGGCGTTCGACCCGGACGGCTTCGACGGGTACCGCTTTGGGCCGATGGACGGGTACCTGTACGCCACCATCGCCGAAGGCGATACCCTGCTCAACGCCAACAGCGCCGCCCGCGTCCGCACGCCGCTGCCAGGCAACGAACACGGAGCGCCCGCTACGCTGACGTTTTCCGGAACAGTGACGAGCCCCACGCGCCAGACGATTTCGGCACGCACCCGCGTTCCGCTGCACCCCGGCCTCTTTTACATCGGGCTGAAGCCGGGCACCTCGTTCCTGGATCTGTCGGAGACGAAGACGCTCACCATTGACGCCGCAACGGTCGACCCCAACGGCGCGTCGGTGGGGGGCAAAACGGTGACCGTGCAGCTGGTGCGGCAGGAGTGGAACAGCGTGCGCGAGGTGGGCGCCGACGGCCGCCTGCGCTGGCGCAGCGAACGCACCGAAGCGGTTGTGACCGAGCGCACCGTGACCACCGAGCGCGGCCGCGCCACGCGGCTTACCGTGCCGGTGGCACAGGGCGGGCGGTACGTCATTCGGGCCACCGCGCGCGACGTGCGGGGCAATGCCATCCGGAGCGAGACATACCTGTACGCCTCGGGCGCGGGCTACGTGGCCTGGCAGCGCTCAAACGACGACCGCATTCCGCTCATTACCGACCAAGATCGCTACGTGCCCGGCGAAACGGCCGAGGTGATGGTACAGTCGCCCTACGAGACCGCCTCCGCGCTGATCACCGTCGAGCGCGAAGGCATTCTGTCGAGCCGTGTGACGACCCTCACCGGCAGCACCCCCAGCATCGAGATTCCGCTGGCCGAGCGCCACCTGCCCAACGTCTTCGTCAGCGTCATTTTGTGGAAGGGCCGCACGGCCCCGCCCGAAGCAACCCACGACCCCGGCGCGCCCGCGTTCAAGATCGGGTATGCCGAGCTTCGCGTCGACGCCGCCCAAAAGCATCTTCAGGTGACCGTTACGCCCTCACAAGACACGTACCGCCCCGGCGAAACGGCCACGGTAGACCTGCAGCTCCGCACCGCAGCGGGCGAGGGTGTGCCCGGCGAAATTGCCTTTAGCGCCGCCGATGCGGGCGTGCTCAACCTGATTGGCTACCGCCTGCCGGATCCGTTTGAGACGTTTTACGGCCCGCGCCCGCTGGGCGTAACCACCACCGACACGCGCGGCTACCTGGTGGAGCAGCGCAGCTTCGGACAGAAGGCCGAAGCCCTGGGTGGGGGCGGGGGCATGGTGGGCAACGGCCTGCGCACCGACTTCCGCGCACTGGCGCACTGGGATCCGGTGATTACCACCGACGGCTCCGGCCATGCCACCGTGTCGTTTACGCTGCCGGAGCGCCTCACCACCTTCCGCCTCATGGCTACCGCGCTGACGTCCGAGCAGCAGTTTGGCGCGGCCCACACCGATGTGACGGTGACGCAGCCGCTGGTGCAGCAGCCGGCGCTCCCCCGCTTTGCGCGGCGGGGCGACACGTTTTCGGCCGGCGTGCTGGTGAGCAACCGCACGGGCCAGGCCGGTGCCGTTACCGTGCGCGCTGCGGCCGAGGGGCTGACCCTGCGCAGTGCATCCGAGCAGACCATCCGCCTCCCGGCGGGCGCGACCGAGGAGGTCCGGTTTACGTGGCACGCGCCCCGTGCCGACACGGCGCGGCTCCAATTTCGCGCGGCCCTCGGCGGCGCCCGCGATGCCTTCGCAACCACGTTGCCCATCCTGCGCCCCTCCACCAAGCAAGTGAGCGCCACCGTTGCCGCCACGCAAGACCGCGCCCAACAAACCCTGCGCCTGCCGCCCAACCGCCTCCCGGAGCTCGGGACGTTCTCGGTGCGCCTGTCGAGCACGGCCCTCGTGGGCCTCGACGGCGCGCTGCCCTACCTGTTCGACTATCCGTACGGCTGCATCGAGCAGCGCACCTCGCGCATCCGTCCGCTGCTGCTGGGGCGCGCGCTGCTGGACGCCTTCGACCTGCAGGTGCTTGGCGGCACGCGCGAGCAGCAGGTGCGCGACTGGTTCAACCGGCTGCCCAACTACTGGGTGGGCGACGGCTTTAGCCTGTGGGACAGCGGGACGCGGGCGCATCCGTACGTGAGCGCCTACGTGGTGCTCGCCCTTGCCGAGGCGCAGGCCGCCGGGTATGCCGTGCCCCAGCCGCTCACCCAGCAGGCCGTCGCCGCGCTGCGCGCCACGGTGCGCAACCGCAGCGATCGTCCGGAGCCCTACAGCGACGCGGTATGGACCGACACCCGGGCCTTCATGCTCTACGCCCTGGCGCGCCACGGGGTGGTGCTGGAAAGCGAGGTGGCCGCCCTGGCCAGCGACCCGCCGTCCAGCCCTGAAGCCGTGAGTCACCTGCTGCGCACCGTGGTGCACGCCAACACCGCAGCGCTGAACCGCTACCGCGACGCCCTGACGCGCGCGCTGCGGGCGCAACTTCGGGTGGAAGCCACCGAGGCCTACCTGCGCGTGCCCGACACCGGAGCCTACGGCTGGATCTTTGGAAGCTCGGTGCGCGCGACGGCCCACGGGCTGACGGCGCTCATCGAAGCGGGGCCCACCGACGCCTTCCGCTCCCTCGCGCAACGCATGGTGCGCTACCTCATCAATCAGCGGCAGAACGGCCACTGGGCTTCCACGCAGGACAACGCCGCCGTGGTGGATGCCTTGCGGGCCTATGTTGAAGCCTACGAAGCGGCAGCGCCCGACTTTGCGGCGACGGTGCAACTGGCGGGCCGCACAATTTTGGAAGAGGCCTTCCGGCAGCGGACGCTGCGCGTGGCGTCTCGCACCGTGCCCGCCGCCGACCTGCCCACCGGGCGCACGCTCCCGCTTACCGTCACCGCAGACGGCACCGGCACGGCGTACTACGCGGCGCAGCTCATCACCTACACCGACGCCCCGCAGCCCGCGCGGGCCCAGGGGTTGCGCCTCGAACGCACCATCCAGCGCCTCAACGACCGGGGCGACGCCGTGGGCGCCCCGCAGTCCACCGGCCGCGACACCCTGCGCCTGGCCGCCGGGCAACTGGTGCGCGTGACGCTGCGCCTCTACAGCCCTGCCGACCGCAACTACGTGGTCGTCGATGACGCCCTGCCGGCCGGGCTGGAGCCCGTCAACGCCGCCTTCGAGACGTCCGACCAGCAAGCACTCGGCCGTGCCGATGTTGGGGCCAGTCGCTGGTGGGGCTCCTTCAACCACACCGAGCTGCGCGACACCCGCGTCCTCCTCTTCGCCGATTTCCTGCAGCAGGGCGCGCATACCTACACCTACCTCGCCCGCGCCACCACCCCCGGCACGTTCATCCACCCGCCGGCCACCGCCGAGGAGATGTATCAGCCGGCAATCCGCGGACAGACCGCGACCGGCGCGGTGATCGTGACGCCTCCTTTACCATCGACGGCCGCGCGCAGGCCCTGACGGCGCAACTTTCGGGCGGCGCGCGCCGTTTTATCACGGCTTTGTGCGCTCGATGCCTTTGCCTGATCTCCCGCTCCGATGGACGTCATTACCGACCGCGCGTTTGACTTGGTCTCCGACTTCGACCCGATGGGCGACCAGCCAACCGCCATCCGCGAGCTGGTGGCCGGCCTTGAACGGGGCGACGACTACCAGACGCTGCTGGGGGCGACGGGCACCGGCAAGAGCCTAGGCTACCACGATCCGGTGTACGTTACCCCACCGGCCGACGATGGACCGCGTGTTGCGCCAATTGGCGAAATTGTTGACGCACAGATAGAGCGCGGGCGTCGCGTGGTGGAGCATCCCAACGGAACCGAGGAGGTCATCTTTTCGGGGGACGCGTGCACCACGTTAGCTTTTGATCCGGAGACCGGCGACGTGCGCGAGGCCCCGGTGCGCGCAGCAATTCGGCACGAGGCGCCGGACACCATGTACCGCCTCACCACGGCATGCGGGCGGCAAGCCACGCTCACCGGCGATCACAACCTGTGGGTGCTCCGTGACGGGCAGTTGTGCCTTATTGACACGGCCGATGCGCGCCCGTCCGATCACATCCCGCTGCCGGAACGCATTCCAGAACCTCGCGGCCGCACCTCCATCAACGTGCTCGATGCCCTTCGCGACAGCAGCCTGTATGTGAAGGCCGCGCCGCTCCTGCGCGCCTATCTGCAGGAGCACGGCGCGGGGGCGCTGGCTCGCCCGCTGCGAGACGCGGGCCTCCAGCAGCCGTACGCCAAGTTGGCATCGATTCGCGGACGAACACACGGCGACGGAGGGTTAACCGCCACGACGCTCGCCTCTGTACTGGCTGCCACCGATAACCTCGGCGGAACGTGGACTCCTGCGAACGCCGAAATTGGTGGGAAACAGGCAGCCCACCGGCTACCGGGCACCTTACCACTGACGCCCGATGTCTTGCGTCTCTTTGGATACTACGTCGCAGAAGGCCACGCCACGGACCGGTACGTCGTGCTGGCCAATCGCCACCCGGGCGTTCGAGCCGATATCGAGGCGGCGCTTCACCATCTGCAGCTTCCGTTTCTTGAACGGCCTTCGAGCGATTATCAGATCGGATCGAAAGCGCTCACCGAGCTGCTTGCGGGGTCCTGTGGGCGACGCTCCCGCACGAAGCGCCTGCCGTCGTTCTGGCCTCAGCTCTCTACCGACGGGCTGGGCACACTCCTGCGCGCCTACTTCGACGGCGACGGAACCGTAGCCCGCGCGAACGCCGTGACGGCCACTACAGCAAGTGAGGGCCTCGCCTCCGATCTTGCCTATGCCCTGCAGCGCATGGGCATTTGGGCGCGCATCCGAACCACAACGAAGCGCGCCACGAACAGCGCCCATGCGGGAGACACCTACTACACGGTCACGATCTCGGGGCAGACCGACCTCCAACGATTCGCGAAGCATGTCGGCTTTTCGATCGACGCGAAGCAAGGCCGTCTGAACGCGCACCTGAGCGCTACCGAGAACTCGAACGTTGATGTGGTCCCGATTGATGGCGCAATGCTTCGCCGCCTGCGCCGCGCGGTTGGCCGCTCCGCAAGCGCGCTGGGCGCACGTTGCAACCGGTCGCGCAGCGCCATACAGTACTACGAAACCGGCGCGCGCCGCCCGCCGCGATCCGTTCTGCACCAAGCACTCACCGCACTTCGGGGATGGGCCGCAACGGCGTCCGTAGACGACGCGTGGCACGCCGATTGGCAGGCGCTACGCCGCCTCTGCACGGCACGGTGGACCCCCATCGCATCGGTTGACCCTATCGCGTACGACCATCCGTACGTGTACGACCTGAGCGTGCCGGGGCCCGAAACGTTTCTGGCAGGACACGGCGGCCTGTTCGTCCACAACACGTTCACCGTGGCCAATGTCATCGAGGAGGTGAACAAGCCCACCCTCGTGATGAGCCACAACAAGACGCTGGCGGCGCAGCTCTACGGCGAGCTGAAGCAGTTCTTTCCCAACAACGCCGTCGAGTACTTCATCTCGTACTACGACTACTACCAGCCCGAGTCGTACGTCGTCCCCACCGACACGTACATCGAAAAGGACGTAGCCATCAACGATCGCATCGAGCGGCTGCGCCTGCGCGCCACATCGGAGCTCATTAGCGGGCGCAGCGACGTGATTGTGGTGGCCAGCGTATCGTGCATCTACGGCCTCGGCTCGCCGGATGAGTTCAAAAAAGAGATCGTGCAGCTGCACCGCGGCGAAGAAATGGAGCGCAACGAGCTGCTCCGCCGCTTTATCGACCTGTTCTACCAGCGCAACGACCTCGACTTTCAGCCGGGCACCTTTCGCGTGCGCGGCGACGTGGTGGACATCTTTCCGGCTTACTTCGAGGATCGCGCCTATCGCATCGAATTTTGGGGAGACGAGATCGACCGCCTCAGCCTGATCGATCCGCAGGAGGGCACCGAGATCGAAGCGATCGATTCGTTCCTTACGCTGTATCCGGCGCAGATTTTTGTGACGCCGGAGGACCGCCTGCAGGCGGCCATCGACAGCATCAAGGAAGAACTGAAGTGGCGCCTCGCCATTCTGCGCAATGAGGGAAAGATGATGGAGGCGCAGCGCCTGGAGCAGCGCACCATGTTCGACCTGGAGATGATGCAGGAGGTGGGCTACTGCTCGGGCATCGAAAACTACAGCCGGCACCTCACCGACCGCGAGCCCGGCGAGCGCCCGTACTGCCTGCTCGACTACTTTCCGGACGACTTCCTGCTGGTGGTGGACGAGAGCCACGTGACCATCCCGCAGGTGCGCGCCATGTACAACGGCGACCGGGCCCGCAAGCTGAAGCTGGTGGAGCACGGCTTCCGGCTGCCCTCGGCGCTGGACAACCGCCCGCTCACGTTTGAGGAGTTCGAAGAAATCACCGACCAGACGATTTACATGAGCGCTACGCCGTCCGATTACGAGCTGGAGCAAAGCGGCGGCGTGTTTGTCGAGCAGGTGGTGCGCCCCACGGGCATTCCCGATCCGGAGGTGGACGTGCGTCCGAAGGGGAACCAGATTGACGACCTGCTGGAGGAGATCCAGCAACGCGTAGAGGCCGGCGAGCGCGTGCTGGTTACCACGCTCACGAAGCGCATGACCGAGGACTTGGCCGACTACCTGGACGACTATGGCGTGCGCGTGCGATGGATGCACTCCGATATTGATGCGCTGGAGCGCGTCGACATTATTCGCGGGCTGCGGCTGGGCGAGTACGACGTGCTGGTGGGCGTGAACCTGCTCCGCGAGGGGCTCGACCTGCCGGAGGTGTCGCTGGTGGCCATCCTGGATGCCGACCAGCGCGGCTTTTTGCGCTCGGAGCGCTCGCTCATCCAAACCGCCGGCCGCGCCGCCCGCAACGTCAACGGCGAAGTCATCCTGTATGCCGACGAGGTGACCGACGCCATGCAGCAGATGATTAACGAGACGGAGCGCCGCCGCGAGATTCAGCTGGCGTACAACGAGGAGCACGACATCACGCCGGCGCCCATCAAGAAGTCCAGCGACCAGATTCGCCGCGGCACGGCCATCGCCGACGAAAAGGCGCGGGACGAGCGCGGGCCGCAGGGCTTCCGCTACGAACCCGACGAGCGCATGACCGCCGCCGTGGCCGACCCCGTCATCAAGTACCTCGACGACGACCAGAAGCGCGACCTCATCGACCAAATGACCGAGGAGATGCGTACGGCGGCCGACAACCTGGAGTTTGAGCGGGCGGCCGAGCTGCGCGACAGCATCGACGAATTGAAGGCCCAACTGGGCGCGTGACGCGCGGGCCACGCCGGCGGCCTCAAAGGAGGCGCGCCGCTCCAACGCCAAGGGAGAACGCCGGTTGATCAAGGCGCCAGGTCGCGTCGATGCGCAGCAGATCGAAGAGTCCGCTGAGCGATACGCCGATTTCGTGATGCCAGCCGTTGGGCACCGGGAGCGTGATGCCGCGGGCCCGCAGGTTCTGCAGCCGCTCGGTGCCCACCCACGACCGGGCGTGCGCGCCGTACAGAATGACGTTGTAGTTGGCCGCGGCCGGCGCCCGCCAGCCCAACAGCTCGAACGGCACGGTGCGAAAGTTGTGCTCCCAGAAAAACGCCGCGTGCTGCTCGCCCTGGTAGGGCTGCCCGTCGAGCGTGCGCAGCGTGCCAAACGGCGTAAAGCCGTCGATGCCGCCCTCCACGATGCCAAAACGGGCCAGCGGGAGCGTGCCGCGGAAGGTACCGCCGCTAAAGCGCACGTCGAGCGTGTTGCTGAGGAAGCGGCGCGGGAAGAACGTCTCGAAGCGCCACGTGACCGACCCGCGCACGCGGGTGAACGAGAAGCGTGCCGGATTCCACGCGGCCGGTGCGTGCTCCACGAGCACCTTCACCCGTTTCTGCCCGCCAAAGCCCAGCGGCACGTTGTCTTCGGAGGCCCAACGCGCCCTCAGATCCACCGACTGTAGCACCCCGCGGGCCACGGGCGGGTTGGGCGGAAACGGCTCGTCGACGCCCAGCAGGTCGTAGCTTGTGGTGCGCGCCACCGGAAAGTGGCGCTCGTGGTTGTAGCGGGCGCGCAGCTCCGCATTCCACGGCGACAGCTGCTGCGTCACCGTCGCCCGCCAGCGCTCGTTGCCGAGGTAGTCGTAGTAATCGGATTCGCCCAGCAGCGCGCTGATGCTTGTGATGAAGCGGCCGTAGGGGTCCGAGGGAAAGCGCGGGTCGATGCCGTAGCGGTACGTGCCGCCCACCTGCGTCGTGGCGCCCACGTCGAGAGACGCGCGGCCCTCGTAGGTCCATCGTGTGGGGCCGGTACGGCTGGTGTTGTACGCGCCGCCCGCGGCCACCTGCACCGGCCCCGCCTCCATCGTCGCGCGCCCGCCCAGGTGCCCGCCCTCCACGCGGTTGTACCAGAGCGACGGTTCAAACCCGAGATTCACCGGCCCCGACGCAGCGGTGTCGACGGCGCTGACCCGCGCCACCTCGTTACGGATTTCAAGGATCCGCGCCAGCGGCCCCGTCGGCTGGAAGGCATCTTCGAGCGTGTCGCTGCTGTCGATCTGCGTGTAGGCGCGCTGCTCGGCCCGCGAGAGGGGCACCGCCCCCATGCGAAGCGTATCGGCCCGCATCGAGTCGATGGCGGCCGCCCGCGGCGCCCGCGTGGCCACGGCCCGCTGGGGCTGCGCGAACAGCGAGTCGGGGACGGGCCCGTTCACGCGGTACTCCGAGAGGCGCGACACCTGGCGCACACGCACCGGCGGCACGTCGAGGAGCGCGCTCAGCCCCACCTTGATGCGCATCGACGCCCGAAAATCGACCGGCAGCCAAAACGGCCCACCGAATGCGTCGAACTGCTGCTGCATGCGCACATCGAAGGCCTGCAGCGGCGGCGGAAACCGAAACGCCGCGCTGGGCCGCAGGTCGGCCGCAATCATGGCGTAGGTAGAGTCGAGCACCGAGATGGTGCCCCGAAAGCCGCTCATCAGGCCGGAGGCTGGCGTGACGCGCAGGTCGTACACGCGTTGCCCGTCGCGCACGCGGACGCTGTCGATGCGAAAGCGATACCGGTCGACCGCGTCGGGATGCGTGACGCCCACCAGCCGGTGGCCACCCAACGTGATGTTATCGGCGTAGAGGTTGGCGACGAAGAGGGCCGCGGGGACGGCGCCGTCAATGGCTAGGTTGGCGGTCTGCCGCCGCGCGCGCATCACCTCGCGGAAGCCTTCCCCCTGCTTCCAAAATGCCCGCGTCTGGGTTTCAATGATCGATACGATGCCCGTGTCGTTGCGAATGGTAAAGCGGTTGTACGCCTCCACGGCGTACGTTTCGAGGCGCGGCCACCACGAGCGCTTCTGCCGGATGACCTTGCGCATAATGTTTTCGGCGAAATTCGGCCCGGTCACCGTCAGCTCGGGCAAGGCCACGCGGGTCGGTTGCAGGGTCAGCGCATGCGGACCCGGCGTGGTCACGCGGCGCGCCAGCGTCTTGTAGCCGATGTGCTGTACGACCAGCGTTACCGGAAGCGAATCGACGCGCAGTTCAAAGCGGCCCTCGGCGTTGGTGATGGTACCTGTGTAGGTATCTTGCACCTGCACCGTAGCCGCCGTCAGCGGCGCGCCCGTGCGTGCATCGGTGATGCGGCCGGTGAGCACCTGCGCCTGCGTCGGACGCCCCAGCACGCCCATCATCAACCCGCACAAGCACCACCCGACAAGGCCAAGCCGTAGATTTGCAATCATTGCGCTGCCTGCAATCATGATCCGGTACACACGTGATGCGACAAGGCGTATTGTTCAGCCTCGGTGCCCAACATAATGAGCCTCCGTGCGGCGTGCACGTTCGTTTCGGCGAGCGGGGCTATGCCCTGACGAGCGGCAACGGACTGCGGTAGCGCCTGAAGCTTTCCGCGATTTGCGTAGCCATTGCCTGCCTTGCGTCGGATAGCGACGCATACGTTGCGGTTTTGTACGTGCAAGACGCTTGACGTTTGGGCCATGGGCACATAACGGGGCGTGCCGCGTAGATTTACTTTAAGAGCTCAAATCTCCCGTAAGGTGCGAGGCAAGTCATGGGCAAACAATCGGGAAATGACGTGATACGCTGCTCGTTTTGCGGGTCCAGCGCCCAGGAGGCCGCCTCGATGGTGGCCGGTCCCGATGTGTACATTTGCGACCGCTGCATTCAGGAAGCCGCGAACATCGTGGATGGCGATCAGCGCGGGGGCTCGCGCGCTGCTACGTACACGCACAGCCCCAAGGTGCGTTCGCTAACGCCGCCAAAGATTGTGGAGGCCCTCGATCAATACGTGGTCGGGCAGCACCAGGCCAAAAAGGCGATGGCGGTGGCGGTGTACAACCACTACAAGCGCGTATCGGCCGAGGCCTATGCGCCCGAGTTTCGCGACGTGGAGCTCGAAAAATCCAATATCTTGCTCATCGGTCCCACCGGCACGGGCAAGACGCTCCTCGCACGCACCTTGGCCCGCATCCTGGAGGTTCCGTTTTCCATCTCGGATGCTACGGCGCTTACCGAAGCGGGCTACGTGGGCGAAGATGTGGAAAGCATTCTCTCGAACCTGCTGCGGGCCTGCGACTTTGAGGTGGAGGAGGCCGAGCGTGGCATCGTTTACATTGACGAGATCGACAAGGTGGCACGCAAAGGCGAAAACGCCTCCATCACGCGCGACGTCTCGGGCGAGGGCGTGCAGCAGGCGCTGCTGAAGCTACTGGAGGGCACCGAGGCAAACGTGCCGCCCAAAGGCGGGCGCAAGCACCCCGAGCAAAGCCTAGTGCCCATCGACACGACCAACATCTTGTTCATCTGCGGGGGGGCCTTTGACGGGCTGGGCGACATCATTGCGCGTCGGCGCACCTCGGGGGCCATGGGCTTTCGCGCCACGGCGCGCGCCAATCATCCGCCGCGCATCGACAAAGACGACCCGCGCATCTTTCAGCACGTAGAGCCCGATGACTTGCTGCGCTTTGGCCTGATTCCCGAAATTGTGGGCCGCCTGCCCGTAACCACCGCGCTCAACGCGCTGACTGTCGACGAGATGCGCCGCATCCTGGTGGAACCCAAAAACGCGCTGGTGAAGCAGTACCAAAAGCTGTTTGCGCTCGACGGCATCGACCTCCACTTTGAGGACGCCGCCCTGACGGCCATCGTGGAGCGCGCGCGCTCGCTGGGCACGGGCGCGCGCGGCCTGCGGTCGGTTATGGAACGCGTGATGCTGGACATTATGTACGATATCCACCGTTCGCCCGCAGCCGACGCTTGTCTGATTACTGAGGCCACCGTTTGCGACGGACGCCCGCCCGTTGTTGAATCACGAAAAGCAAGCGCGTGAGCACCAATGCTGAACAGGAGGAGCCCTCGCGCTTGTATGAGCAGTTGTACAAGCGCCTCGCGCACTCGCGCCGGTGGCAGGCCGCACAGGCCACGCTGGGCTACTATGCGCGGGGCCTCTACCACGAGATCTCGCAAAAAAACCTGTTCCTATGGGCGCAGGCGATCGCCTTTAAGGTGCTGGTGACGGTGGTGCCCATCGTGGTGCTCTCGACCGGTGTCGCGGGCCGCGTGCTGCAAAGCAATAATGCCTTTTCCACCGTCGCCCGCTTCATCCGCGACTTTCTGCCGCCGGCGCAGAGCACCCAGCTCATCGAGTTTCTCAACCAGCTGCAAAGCGCCAGCGGTACCGTCATCGGCCTGGGGGGCGCGGGCCTCTTTCTCTCGGCCGTCTCGCTCTTTATCACGCTGCGCATCGCCGTAAGCAACGCCTTCGAGCAAGATTGGCACGAGAGCCGATCCGTACTGGGCGGCTACCTCTTCGATGTGCGCATGGTGGTGCAGGTGGGCATCCTCTTTACGCTCACCATCGGCCTCTCAACCCTTGTCGGTCCGCTCCTCAACGAAATCAGCGGCGCAGTGCCGGGCCTCGATGCCGTCATTCGCCGCACGCAAGCGCTCTTTCATGCCCTGAAAGTATTTGTGCCGCTGCTCATCACCGGCGCCATGTTCTATCAGTTGTACTACTTCGTGCCCAAGCCGCCGCCGAGCAAAACAAGCGCCTTGATCGGCGCAGCCGTCGCCGGCGTGCTGTGGGAGGGCGCCAAGCAAGCATTTGCCTATTACGCCACCTACGTGGGCCACTTCGACCAATACGCGGCCAGCGGCGCCGGGCTCAGCGCGCTGGGCAACACGTTTGGGCTTATTATCGCTTTCGTCTTTTGGGTGTACTTCTCGGGCATCGTCCTCATGCTAGGGGCCGTGGTAGCCTCGCTGCGCGAACACCGGCACGTGACAAGCCGATCCCAAACAGCGAATGAGGCGCCGGCGGCCGAGGCTGCATCCCATGGCCCCGCGCCGCCGCCCGCGGTTCCCCCGGCGTCCCCCCCCGACATCTCGTCTCGCCCGTCGTCCACTGCCGATTCATGATTCGTACTGCTGCCGTCTTGCTGCTGGCCCTGCTCGGGGGGTGGGGTCTCCCCCATGCCGCCTGCGGCCAATCCGCGCGATGGAGCGAGGTCAATGAGGAGACCACGGTTCGCGCCATCTCGTTTCTTTTTCCCGGCGACCAAACGTTTACCGCCGAACGCCTAAAGGCCCAGATTGAAACGCAGGCGCCGTCGTTTTGGGATCGGCTGCGCGACCGGCTCGATGGAGTCCTGTGGTTTCTGGACCCGCCGGTGTACCGCTTCGACCCCGTCACCCTCCAAAAAGACGTGGTGCGCCTGCGGCGCTTCTATCAGCAAAACGGCTTCCTCAACCCGTTTGTCGACTACCCGGCCTCGCAATACAATCCCAAAACCAACACCTTCCACGTCATCTTTACCATCCGCGAGGGGCCAGCGCTTACCATCCGCAGCGTGTCGTTTCGCGGACCGGACGCCACGACGGCGGTTCAGCGTGCACTCGCCCCGTCCCTCCACGACGCCTGGCAGTCCTTTCGCCAGACCCTGAACGTGTCGGTGGGGCGCCGCTACACGACGTTCAACGAGCTTCAAATTGCGGATCAAACCGCCACGTGGCTGCAAAATCATGGGTATGCCTTTGCGCGTGTAAGCAATACCGCGCACATTGACTCGGCCGCTACAGCCGTCGACCTCCGGTTTACCGTTCGCCCCGGACCGCGCGGCACATTTAGCGAACTCATCGTGGATGGAAATGAGTCGGTGACCGCGGCGGTGGTGCGGCGGGAAGTTCCATTTGCACTGGGCGACACGTACGCGAAGGCCAAGCTGCAGCGCGGGCAGCAAGAGCTCTTTTCGCTGAACTTGTTTCGCGTGGCCCTGGCCGATTTGCCGCCCCAGCCCGAAGACAGCACCGTGACGGTGCGCTACCGCGTGCGCGAGGCCGAGCTGCGCTCTATTACCGCACAACTTGGCTATGGCGCACAGACGGGTGTGCGCGGCGAGGGCACCTGGACCCACCGCAACTTCTTCGGCGCGGCCCGCTTGTTTAATGTTGGGCTGGTGGCCGAGACGGGCCTCCCCGAGAACCCGGACGGCTTCTTGCCCGCTTTTCTGTCGGGTGCCCAGTCGCAAGTGCCCACCGAGCGGCTGTTTCGCGTATCCACGCTGCTGCGGCAGCCGTTTATCTCTCGCACGCAACTGGCCGGTAGCGTCGAGCTGTTTGCCCTGCAGCGCCTCAACCCCAAGCTGCTTACCGACAACACGCGCTTCCTGGGCCTTAACGAGCGCCAGTTTGGCCTCAACACCGAGCTGACCTACACGCTGCTTCCCTTTCGCACCGTGTCGCTGCGCCACACTTTCAACCGCACCAAGCAATTCACCAGCCAGCGCACCGACGCCGGCCTGGGCCTGGGTGACGACTTTTTCGACAAGAGCATCCTGTCGCTGAGCGCCACGCTGGGCCGCACCGACGACTACCTCAACCCGCGCCGCGGCTTTTTGATTGAGCCCGGCCTGGAGGTGGCCGGTACGCTCCTCGGCTCCGATATCCAGTTTCTGCGGCTGAGCAATGCCGTCACCGGATACTATCCGCTCACGCCTAACATCAACGTTGCCGGGCGGCTGTTTGGCGGCTTCTTTCGCCCGCTACAAGGCACGCGTGGAGCCCTCACGCTCCCGGCCCGCCCCTCGCTCGATCAGCTGCGGCGCAATGTGCTGTTCGAGAATCGTCTCGACGACTTTCTGTTTTACGCGGGCGGCGGCACCGACGTGCGCGGCTGGCCCGCGCAGCTGGCCGGCGGCAAGTTTGCCCGCGACCGCAGCCTCGCCACCGACTCGACGGTCATTTATGAACCCACCGGCGGCACCATCAAGCTGGGCGCCAACCTGGAGATGCGCCTCCCGTTTCCAGGCCTAAGCTCCGACTGGCAGACGGCCGTGTTCGTCGACGCGGCGTATCTTGGCACCGATGGATGGGCGCTGGCCCCCGATCCGTCGGTGGCGCCCAACGTGTACCCGACGCGCTCAAGCCAGGGCCAGGTGCGGGTGGGCGCGGGCGTGGGGCTGCGCTACCGCACCCCGTTTGGATTTCTGCGCCTCGACCTCGCTGCCAAAGTTAATCCGGGGCCGTTGGACCTTCGCCGGCCCGGCGACGTGGTGGAAGCGGTGCGCGCGGGCCGTCCGATCACCGCAGCACCCACGCAGTGGGTGCGTCGCTTTCGCGTGCACTTTGGCATTGGACGTACGTTTTAGCTGCTGCCTTCCCCTTTTTCTCTTTGTACCCAACCCTGTATGACTGCTGATACTTCTACCGTCGTAGGACGCAACCCCGTACGCGAGCTGCTGGAGCGCGCGGATGTCGGCATCGAGAAGGTAATGCTGGAGCACGACGCGCACGGCAGCACCATCCGCGCCATCCGCGAGGCGGCGCAGGCGCGTGGCATTCCGCTGCAGTACGTCCCCGAGGCCCGCTTGCGGCACGAGGCGCAGGGCGCGGTGCACCAGGGCGTGGCCGCCATCACCGCCCCGATGCGCTACGACACCCCGCACGACCTGCTGACGGCCGTGGCACCCACCTGGGACGATGTGCAGACGCGCAAGCCCGTGCTCCTGGCCATCGACCGGGTTACCGATCCGCGCAACTTCGGGGCCATCTTGCGCAGCGCCGTAGCGTCTGGCGCGAACGGCGTGGTGGTGCCCAGCCGGGGCATGGCGCCGCTCAATGCAACCGCCATCAAAGCCAGCGCGGGCACCGCGCCCCGCCTGTCCATTGCCCGCACCGACGACCTGGCCGCGTTCCTGACGCAGTGCAAGGAGCGGGGCTACTGGGTGGTGGGCGCCGAGGGCACGAGCGACACGTCGCTGTGGGCGGTCGACTGGGAGCGGCCGGTGGTCATTGTTGTGGGCAGCGAGGGCGACGGGCTTGCCTCGGACGTTGCAGCGGCGTGTGACACGCTGGCGGCCATCCCGATGCGCGGTCCGGCGGAGTCGCTGAACGTGAGTGTGGCGGCGTCCTTGTTTCTCTTTGCCGCGGCCCGCGGGCGATCGTAGCGGCGTGCCGGCCCGTACGGTCGGCCCACCCGAAGCGGGCGCCGGTCACCGGCGATTGCCCCTCCGGGATGACCTAAAGGCCCGGCCACAGGTATCACCTTCGACCTCCCTTCCAGGATGAGCCGTCATTTGCATTGTACGGTACGTTCTTGCCCGACTGTGGAGATTGCTACGCTCCCGCTGGTCGCTCGCAATGACAAAATGGGGAATTGAAGGAACGGAGCGTCAATGGTTCAAATGGCCGTTCGGGGCGGCTTGCGCAACTGCACGCCCAACGTTCCGGAAAAACAACACCTTCTCTTGTCATTGCGAGGAACGAACGGAGGGGAGTGACGCGGAGGCCGAAGGTCATATCTAGGATGGCCGCGCGGCTCCCGTCCTGCGCCTTTACAATGACCGGCGCACGGTGCATCTTGTAGCTCCCACGGCCCGCTCCATTCCCCTTTGCCCTATGGACGCCTTCTCCTCCGCATCGGCCCACGATCTCCTCGAAGCAATCGCCTCCAAGGCGGAAGACACCAGCCGCTGGCTAAAGATTCTGGGCGTCATCAACATCATCATCGGGGTGATGTACCTCGTGGTGCTCATCGGCGCGCTGTATATCTGGCTGGGCGTGCTGCTGTACCAGGCGGGCAACGCTGCCCACAGCCCGTCGCCCGCGGATCTCGTGCGCATGCTCGACAAACTGCGCCTGTTCTTTCTTACGCAAGTGGTGCTATTTGCGCTTGCCCTTCTGTTCATCGTAGCGGTGCTCCTCATCGCCGTACTTACCGGCTCGCTGTTCACCGCCTTCGATCCGTCGACCCTGACCGTGTAGCCGCCTTCTCACGCGTTGCCGCGAAGCTTCTTGAGGCGCGCCCGGACGGCTTCGGCGTGTCCTTGCAACTCCTCGGCCTCGGCAAAAGCGACGATGGCATCGCCCGTCTGCTCCAGGCGCTGCGCGGTGTACTGAATCACGGACTGCGTGCGCACGAAGTCGTCGACGCCCAGCGCCGAAGCGTAGCGCGCGGTGCCTCCGGTGGGCAACACGTGATTCGGGCCAGCAAAGTAATCGCCCACCGGCTCGGAGGAATACGGCCCCAAGAAGATGGCGCCGGCATGGCGAATGTCGGTCATGGTGGCCCAGGGGTCGTCGGTCAGGATCTCCAGGTGCTCGACCGCCAGCTCGTTGATGAGCGCCGTGGCCTCCGCCATGGTGTCCGTCACGACGCACGCGCTAAAGTTGGGCAGCGACTGCTGAAGAATGTCGCGGCGGGGCAGCGCGGCCACCCGCGTCTCCACGTCCTGCTGCACCGCTTCCGCCAGCGGGCGATGCGGCGTAACGAGCACCGCCGAGGCGCGCGGATCGTGCTCGGCCTGCGAAATGAGGTCGGCCGCCACGAAGGACGGATCGGCCGTGGCATCGGCCAGAATCCCGATTTCGCTGGGCCCAGCCACCGAGTCGATGGCCACGCGCCCGTACACCTGCTTTTTGGCCGCCGCCACGTACACATTGCCGGGGCCCACAATTTTATCGACTGCCGGCACCGTGTCTGTGCCAAACGCGAGTGCGCCCACTGCCTGCGCCCCCCCGATGGCGTACACGTGCTCCAGCCCCAGGAAATGCGCCGTGGCCAACACCAGCGGGTGGGGGCGGCCGTTGGCTTGGGGCGGCGATACGAGATGAATTTCCTCGACCCCCGCAACCTGCGCCGGGATCGCGTTCATGAGCAAGCTGGACGGATAAAAGGCCGTGCCGCCGGGCACATACAGGCCCACGCGGTCCATGGGCATCACGCGCTGGCCCAGCACCACCCCATCCCCGTCTTCTGTAAACCACGACTGCCGCACCTGCTTCTCGTGAAAGCGGCGGATGTTGGCGGCCGCATCGGCAATGACCGAGCGCAGCGCATCATCGAGGGCCGCCGACGCGTCGGCTAGCGCAGCCGGCGGCACGCGCGGCGCCTCGATCGTCACGTCGTCGAAGCGCGCGGTGAACCGACGAACCGCTGCGTCGCCCTCGGCACGCACCGCTGCCAGGATCTCGGCCACGGCAGCGTCTACCGTGTCGCTGAAGGACGCGCTTCGGCTGAGCACCGCATCGAGCATGGCGTGGCGCTCGTCGTACGATACAATGGGGAGCAAGGGCATGGTGCAGAGGGCTGATGAACAGGTTCACGGAAGGCACATTCCGCCAAATGGTAGTGTCGACATTTTCCAATGTGCCCGTTGCATTGTACCGGCGCTGTCATTTTCTTGCGCATTCGCACAACCTCTCACAGAATGCGCGCATCGCGCCTCTTATTTCTTGACTGCTATGGATAACTTTTCGATACACGCCGCAAACGACGATGTTTGGGACGATGAGGCCGCCTGGGACGACGAAGACAATGACTTGGAGGACCTCGATTTGGAAGACGACGACTGGGACGAGGAAGCCGACCTCGACGACCTGGACGATTGGGAGGAGGACGAGGATTGGGACGACGAGGACGACTGGGATGATGAGGACTGGGACGACGAAGACGAAGAGGAGGACGACTGGGACGACACGGACGACCGGTAACGCGTCGCCCGCGTCCCCTTCTGACGCAAAATCAAAACAGGTGATCAAAAGGCGAGGCGCTCCACAATTTTCGGGAGCACCACCGGCCCGCGTGGAATTGGAGGCCGCACGAGCAAGACGGGGACGTCGAGTGCCGTGGCGAGGTCGTAGCTCAGATCGTCCATCAAGAAGGTTTGCAAGCGCGTGCGGGGCACGGTGCCGAGCACGACGATATCGGCTTGTGCTGCCTCTCGGTGCAGCGTGTCGTGTACCGGTTCGGCCGTGTGCACCACCGAGGTTGTGGGGGCGCTGCAGCGCTCTGCCAGGTCATCATGAAATGCTTTGACGCGCCCGCGGTGGTCGTCAGAGGCCGCACCGGGCACTGATGTCACGAACCGCAAGGTGGCGCCGTAGTGGGCGGCTACGGCATCAGCCACCACCACCTTGAGCGGCCCGTACGGACCGCGCTGGGTGAACACGGCCACCGTGTCGACGGCATCGGGGGCCGCGTGGGCATCGTCCAGAAATGCGTGTTCACAG
Source organism: Salisaeta longa DSM 21114 (assembly GCF_000419585.1). NCBI lineage: Bacteria > Pseudomonadati > Rhodothermota > Rhodothermia > Rhodothermales > Salisaetaceae > Salisaeta > Salisaeta longa. Next base: position 2,793,584 of record NZ_ATTH01000001.1, on the reverse strand, counting down.
GGCACATCGCGCATGTACTCGTCCACATCGTGGCCCAGCAGCTTAAAACGCCACCGCCCGGGCACCGCGCCGCCCACTTGCAATCCAATGCTTTGCGTGTCCACGAAGGTGCGCATGGCCCGCTCGGCATCGTGGCACACAATTTCGTGCGCCGTCACCGGCACCTCGTGCGTCGCGCCCCAGTGCTGCACGCGCTCCTCGAACGCCGCGTCGAACGACGCAATTGCATCGGCGGCCGTCGAGAGGCTCGTCTGACTGGGCACCTCCTCCATGCGCACCGCCGCAACGGCTCCGTCCCACTTCTGCGCAACGCTGCCGCCAATAGCAAGCAAGAACCGCTCGGTCTCCGGCGAAGCCGACGGGTCGAGCGTAATCATGACGTTCGTTTCGCGGATCGCAAACGTCTCGTCGATTCGCACCAGCGCGCGCTGCTGAATGGCACGCTGGATGGCATCGAGCGCTGCGCCTTCGCGCGCGGTCCGCTCGCGTCCGTACAGGCGGTACCACAACAAGCCCATGCCAATGATGCCCACGGCTCCGCCCAGCGCAAGCCAGCCCATCTGCGTGAGCAGCAGCCCCCCGCCACCGATGCCCGCGAGCTGAACCCACGGGTAGCCGGGCGCACGAAACGCCGGATCGTAGCTCTCCAGCCCGCTCTCGCGAAAGGCGATCAGCGCGCCGTTGATGAACGTAAAGATGAGGATCTTGAATGCGCTGGCCAGCTTGGCCAGCTCCAGCACCGGCACAAAGGCGATGAGCCCCAACAGCAGCGCGCCGGTAATCCACAGCGCGTAGGTGGGCGTGCGGAAGCGATCGCTGATGGTGGCCAGCACATCCGGCGCCAGGCGGTCGCGGCTCATGGCCAGCGGAAAGCGCGATGACGACAAGAGGCCGGCGTTGGCCATGCTTGTTAGCGCGAGGACGGCCAAAATGGAGATGATGGGCACGCCAACCGATCCGAATATGCGCGATGCCGCCTCGGCCATCGGCGTGAGGCTCCCATGCAGCGCGGCCGGCGTGGTGGCGCCCACCACCACAAAGGTGATAAGGGCGTAGAGCGGAATCATAATCCCAACCGAAAGGAGGATGCCAAGCGGCAAGTTGACGTCTGGATTGGCCACCTCTTCGGCGATGCTCGCCACCTTGGTAACACCGGCGTACGACACAAACACGAACCCTGTGGCGGCAAGCAACCCGCTGGCGCCGTCCGTAAAGAAGGGATGGTAGCGCGCCGAATTGACGTACGTGACGCCGTCGGCCCCAAACACCAGCAAGGCCCCCACCACCACGGTGACGATGACGGCTTGCAGCTGCCCGGATTGCTTCGCGCCAACGAGATTGATCCCGACAAGGGCTGCCCCCAGGAGCAGGCTCATGGCCTTCAACCCGAGCCCGCCCACCGGAACGACCAACACGAGGTACGCCCCCAGCCCGACCAGGGCGAACGCGCTTTTGAACACGAGCGAGAACCACGCGCCAAGCCCAGCGATGGTGCCCATCCGGGGTCCCATCGCCCGATCGATGTAGAGGTAGGTGCCGCCGGCATCGGGCATGGCGGTGGCCATCTCGGCTTTCGACAGCGCCGCCGGCAACACGATGAGTCCGGCCAGCACGTACGCAACGATGATTGATGGCCCCGTTTTGGCTGCGGCCAGGCCGGGCAGCACAAAGAGGCCGCTGCCCACCATGGCCCCAATGCTTACGGTGATGGTGGCATACAGTCCGAGATCGCGTTCAAGGTGTTTGGCCACGGGTACTGTCAGCGCTTCGAGCAATAGAAGTAGATGCAGCGAACCGGTTTCTCCTCTATGGGCTGACCAATGAACAAAGCAGCGCGCCCACTTGCAGACGGCGCTCGCGGGTTCCTCCCGATCTTTTTCTGCGCGCTGTTGGGCTACCCACAGGCGAGCATGCCCGCTGGCGGCCTAGCGCGTCAGAAGCTTGCCGTAAGTTGCACCCGTGCGGTGTGAATGGTGGGAGCGTTGGACGGGGCGCGGCCGTCGTAGGCGATGGTGGCGCTTAACGTTTGGGAGAGGCTAAGTTGCCCCTGCACGCGCCACAGGTACGAGGTGCCGGGGCCGCGGCCGTCGGTAAGCTCAAACTGCGCCAGCCCGCGGGCCGCGCCCGTAAGGCGCACGTTCGACACTTCGGCGCGCGCCGTCCACCGAAACGCCCCCGCCCGGGCCCACTCCACCACAAGCGGCACGCGCACCAACTGCGCCGATCGGTTGCCCAAGCGATCGGTTTTCTGCGCGAGGATGCCCTGTGCGGTGAGCGCCACGCTAGGGTGCGGGCGGTACGTGAGCGTCGGCTCGGCCTGGCGCGTCTGGATGGCGAAGCTGCGCGAGTCGAACGCGCTGCTGCGCTGCCGGTCGAGCGCCCACACCCCGCGCAGGCGCGCCGTCCACGCGTCGGCAAACCGCCAGTAGCCCTCCACGCTCCAGCTGTTCAGGAAGCTGCGCTGCGTGTTGGCCGCCCGGTCGCGCAACGTGCGCACCTGACTAAACGTGCCCTCTACCCCGTAGGCCACTTCATCTCGAAACAGCGCGGCGGTCTGTTGCAGGCGCAAGCGCCCGCTGAGCGTGGCCCCCGGCGTGCGAAAGCGCGACAGGTTGAGCAAGTAGATGGAGGCGATATCTGCTTGCGCATTTTCCTCCGCCACTTCAACAACGGTGCGCGTGGAAAGGTGACTCAGCCCCTGCTTCCACCAAGCCGTTGCCGTGTCCCACCAGCGGCGCGGCTCCCAGCGGAGCGTGGTGCGCGCATCGACGCTCACTACCGGCGTCAGCTCGTCTGACGGGATGAAGCTCTGGACGTATTCGCCTTCGTTGGGTGTCGTCTCGGGGATGAACTCGTCGGTTTGCTGCAGGCCGTCGCCGTTGAGATCGGTCCACACGTACTGGCCGAGGTCGGGCCCCGTGCGCAGGTACACCTCCTGCTGCGTAGGGGTACGCTCGGTGCGGCCTTCGTAAAAGAACGACCACTCCAGGCCCCGGTCGAGCGGGGCGGCGGTGGCCTCCAGCTGCAGCAGCAAGCTCTCGGTGCCCGCCCGCCCGCGATTGATCCGAAAGTAGTCGCGGATGCGCCGCGACCGGTAGCCCACCTGCGCGCGGGTCCGCAGCGCGCCGGCCGGATCGAAGGCCACGCCCGACTGCACCGTCCACGATGTGGAGGCCGCGCGCAGCGTGTCGGCAGCGGCCTCGTCGGTTTGGCGGTAGGCGACGCTGCCGGTTACGCGCCACGCCCCGGCCGTAAGGCCCACGCCCGGCTGCACCTCCACAAACACGAACGACCCATCGGTGAGGCGTCCGCTGAGGGTACGCTGCATGCGGCGCTCGTGCGAAATGGCCAGGCGCGGCGTAAGCTGCGCATCCCCCAACGGATAGCGCAGGGTGCCGTGCTGCTTCAGCCACGTGCCCGACCGGTCGGTGGCGCGGTTGGTGCTCGCAACCCGGCTCACACGGTAGCCAAGGGTGGGGCCTGAGTGGCCCGCGCGGAGGGCGCCCGTCTGGCGCCGGGCCGTAAAGGCATCGCCAATCTGAAACTGCCCCCACCCGCTTTCCACCGATACTACGGCGGCGGGCTGCCAACGGACCTGTGCTTCGGTGAGCACTTCGTCGCCGGCGGCGCGGAGGGCGTCGGGAAGTGCGGTGCCGCTACGGTCGAGGTTCCAGCGGCGGTTAAACTCGATGGCCCGCGTGGGCTCAAACGTTACGAATGAGGCCCCGCGGCGCTCGCGCGAGAACGTGGCCCCCAGGCGCCCCCAGCCGACGTTGAGAGAATCGAGGCGGAGGCCGGCCCGGTAGGCCTGCGCGCGGTCGTTGGCGGCATCGCGCGCCGAGAAGCGGTTCAGGTCGTTGTACGATTGCGCCCACTCGCCCACCAGCGTAACGCCGCGCACAGGCGTCAGCGTGCCATGCAGGTCGACGATGCGCTGCTCCTGCGGCGCCGGGATGGGGGCAACCGGGGCGTAGCGGCCCTCGCCCGGTCCCTCGTACGTGTAGGCCAGCCCATTGGCGGCACGCGTGCCCGGCACGTAGGCGCCGTTGCCGGCACCGACGAACGTGAAGTCGACCCGGTACACCGGCGCGCCGGGGGGCGGCGCGGTTTCGAGGACGGAGAAGATGGTGTCGCCGGCGGCCGTCACGCGACGCGCGTACTGGATGTAGGGCGCTTCGGGATCGAAGGGCACCTGCTCGGCGGTTTGGCGGAAGGCTTGCGCGTCGCCGGCCTGGCGCAGGCGGGTGGAGTCGGCAGCGGAGAGGTCGAACGCCGCGCCAAAGTTCTGGCCGTCGGCCTCGCGGAGGACGGTGGCCCCGAGGCGCACGCGCGGTGCGCCCTGGGCGGTGGTCCAGAACGCGGCCTGCGTTTGGGCGCCCACGAGCGTGCGATCGAACGCGCTGGTGCGGTACTGAAAGGTAACGGTGAGGCGGCGGTCGTCGGTGATGAGGCGGTTGGCCGTAAAGGTGAGCTCGGCGGCGGCGTAGTCGATGGTGTAGTCGTTGGTGCGGCCGCGCGTGAGGCGCTCGCCGTCGAGGTACACCGTCTCGGAGCCGGCCACGACGATGATGAAGCGCTCGCCGTTGGCGCCGCGCAGGCGGTAGGGGCCCTGCACGCCGTCGCGGAGGTCGACGGTTTGGGTGCGGAACTGCCCGCGCGATACGGCCCCGACCACCGTGGCCGATCCTTCCGCGAGGCCCACGGCGGGGCCCACCGCCTGGCTTTCGACCTTCGCGCCTTGCAGGCGCCGCGCGAACTGCGCGAAGCGGCTGGTGGAAAAGCGGGCGTCGATGTCGCCCAGCTGCATGGTGCCGGGCGGCGCGTTCACCTCCATAAAGACGCGGTCGAAGTCGCGCAGCCGCTGCGTGGTGCCGGCCGGCTGCAGCGGCGTGTTGGCGTCGGTAAGCACCGCGCGCACCGACACGTCTTTGGTCACGTTGCCCTGCAGCTGCATGCGCAGGCCCGAGGCGAGGTTGGCGTCGCGGTTGGTGCCGGCCACCACGCCCCGCGTGATCGACCCGCTGCTTTGGATGGCGAGCCCCGCGAAGGGATCGGCGGGGGCGTCGGCGCGCGTCGCGTTGGGCGCGCCCCGGCGGGCCGTTGCGGTGGTATCGCGCGGGCCGCGGCGGTAGCGCTGCGCAAGCGGAAAAGGATACGTGCGGTATACCGCGACGAGCGTGTCGGCCAGGCCCAGGCGACGGGGCCGCACCACCCAGAGGCGTCCGCGCTGCGTGTGGAGGCGGTACGCGCTGGTGTCGAGGCGGGCGCCGTTGAGGTAGATGCGCGCCGAGCCGGGCAGAATCCACGGGCGCAACGCGAACGGCTGCGGCCGAAAGGCGTCGATGGTGTCGCGGTGGGCGGCCAGGTCGCCAAACACGCGCGTGGTGTCTTGCGCGGCGGCCGCGTGCCCTCCCAGGAGGCCCATCAGCAGCAACCAGATGTACACGGCGCAACAGCGCATGCCCGCGAGGCAAAAACCGAGGGAGCAACAGCGTATGCACCATACGGCACGGACGCCCCAATGGAAAGCGCCCGGGCCGCGCAGTCATCTTGAAAGGGAGCCGCTAGGTCACACTGCGCTGGGTCACCCTGGAAAGGTGGAATCTCCGCAATGGGGCGCCTCTGCCCATACATGGAGATCGCACCTATGGCATGACCTCTGGCCCCATCATAGATATGACCTTCGGCCCCCACGTCCTTCGCATCCGCACCAGTGGCATGACCAAGGCCCCGCAGTCCTCGCGATGACACATGGATTTTTGCTTTTTTGTGCGTTGGGCGTGCAGTAGCACAAATCGAACCGAACGACCATTTGAACCATCAACGCTCAAACCTTCATCTAAGTCTTGGTGTCATTGCGAGGAACGAACGGAGGTGAGTGACGCGGCAATCTCCGCAATAGAGGGTTCCGGCCCGCACATGGAGATCGCACCTCCCGCGCTTAGCCGATGCGACGCAGTTTCGCAAACTTCAGCTTCAGCTTCTTATTGCCCACGTCCGAGCCGAAGTAGACCACCGCGGTGGCCTTCTCGCCGCGCCCGTCAACCGACTGCACCTTGCCCTCGCCAAACTTCTTGTGTTCTACGCGGGCCCCGGGTACGATCTCGCTGTAGTCCTCGTCGTACACCACCCGGCGCCCGCCCCCCGTGGTGCGCTGCACGCGCTTGGTGCGGCGCTTCGTCTCGTTCGATCCGCCCCCGCGCAGGTTCTTCCGGTAATAGTGCGGATCGACGCCGTCGTAGCGGCCGCTCGATTTCGTGGACCCGCCGCCCGATGCCTGAAAGCGGTTCTTCTTTTGCCGCAGCGTACCGCCGCCCTCCGTGCGCACCACGTCGGTGTCAATTTCCTCCAGGAAGCGACTGCGCGAATTGCTCTTTTGCTTGCCGTAGCGATAGCGGCTACGCGCCCAGCTCAAGAAAAGGCGCTCCTCGGCCCGCGTCGCGCCCACGTAAAAGAGGCGCCGCTCCTCCTCCAGCTCTTTTTTCTCCTGCGCCGCGCGTTCCAGCGGAAAGAGGCCTTCCTCCAGTCCGGCCACAAACACGACCGGAAATTCGAGCCCCTTCGACGCATGCAGCGTCATGAGCGTCACCCGGTCGGTCGTCTCGTCCTCGTCCTGATCGGTGAGCAGCGCCACCTCTTGCAAAAACGTGCTCAGCGACGCGTCGTCGCCGGTGGCCACATGCTCCGAGACGGCACTGATGAGCTCCTGCACGTTCTCCCACCGCCGCAGGTTTTCGCGGGTGTGCTCCTTTCGGAAATCCGCCATCACGCCGGCCTCCTTGATGAGGTCGCGCGCCAGCTCGTCGGCCGGCCCTTGCCCGCGCTTGCCAATGTACTTGCCAATCAGAAAGCGAAACTTGTCGACCGCGTTCACGGCCCGCGTGCCCAGCGCGTCGATGTTTTCCACCTCCTCGATGGCCTGCCACAGCGTCAGCTCGTGTTCCTGTGCGTAGCGGCGGATGCGCTCTTGCGTGGTGCGGCCAATCCCGCGGCGCGGGTAGTTGATGATGCGCTCCACGCTGGCCGTGTCGTTCGGGTTGACCAGCAGCTTGAGGTATGCCAGCACGTCCTTAATTTCCTTGCGGTCGTAGAACGAGGTGCCGCCAATGATGCGGTACGGCACGTTGGCGCGGCGCATGGCCTCCTCAATAGCGCGGCTTTGGGCGTTGGTGCGGTACAGCACCGCAAAATCGCCGTACCCCAGGTTCTCGCGGGCGTAGAGGTCGCGGATCTTCCGCTCAATCTTTTGGGCTTCATCCTTTTCGCCCAGCGCCTCAATGAGCGTCACCGGCTCGCCCGTCACGTTGTCGGTCCACAGCGACTTGTCGAGCTGGTTGTCGTTCTGGTCGATGATGGAATCGGCCAGGGCCAGGATGTTTTTGGTGGAGCGGTAGTTGCGCTCCAGCCGCACGGTGGTGGCGTTGGGGTAGTCCCGCTCAAACGACAGGATGTTGGTGATGTCGGCCCCGCGGAAGGCGTAAATGCTCTGGGCATCGTCGCCCACCACGCAGATGTTTTGGTGCCCGCCGGCCAGTTGCTTCGCCAGCGTGTACTGCGTGTGGTTGGTGTCCTGGTACTCGTCGATGTGGACGTACGCCCACTTCTCCTGATACTTGTTAAGCACCTCTGGGTGCTTGTTAAAGAGCTCGACCGGCTTGAGCAGCAGGTCGTCGAAATCCATGGCGTTGGCGCGCCGCAGGGCTTTTTCGTAGAGCGGGTAGATTTGCGCCGCCACGTCTTGCGCCTGTCCACGGGCCGTTTGGGCATAATCGGACGGCGCAATCATCTCGTTTTTGGCGCTGGAGATGAGGCGCTGCACCGACCGCGGGCGCACGTCGTCGGTGCCAATGTTGAGGCGCGTCATCTCTTGCTTGATGATGCGCTCCGCGTCGCTGGTGTCGTAAATCGAGAAATCTTTGGAGTACCCTATCTTGTCGCCCTCGCGGCGCAGGAGGCGTGCAAACGAGGAATGGAACGTGCCCACCCACATGCCGCGGGTGCGGTCGCCCACGAGCTGGTGCACGCGCTCCTTCATCTCGCGGGCCGCCTTGTTGGTGAAGGTCAGCGCGATGATCTCCCAGGGCTGCGCCTTGCCGGTGGCCAGCAGGTAGGCGATGCGGTGCGTGAGCGTGCGCGTTTTGCCCGAGCCGGGGCCCGCGATGATCATGACGGGCCCCTCGGTGGCCGTCACCGCCGCGCGCTGCTCCGTGTTCAGCCCTTGCAGGATGCGCTCTTGGGCGTCCGGATCGGCCTGTACGGTGCTCTGCGGATCGGGCGTGGCAAGTTCGATGTGGCGCATAGGAGCGGGCAGATGGCTTGGGCGCGGTACCTAACAGTTGGCGTACGGAAGGTCGCGGGCGGCGTTCTGCCGGTCCGCGCAAAGCCTGCACGAACATAGCGCGCCGCGTGGGTCCAACCAGGGGGCCCGCCGGACGCACACAGCGTATGCTCCAACGGGCCCAGCCGTTGTTCTTTGAGGATGCACATTCAAGAGCGGATACGCATAGCTACCGCACCACGCTCAAGCGCCGGGTGGCCCGGACGTGCGCGCCCACCGCCCGCACAAAGTACAGCCCGCTGGCCAGGTGCGCGCCCTTCAGCGTCAGGCGCAGCGGCGTCGACGCCGCCAGCCGGCCGCGGTAGAGCGTTTGTACGCGCCGCCCGAGCACGTCGTAGACGTGCACCTGCACCCGTTGGGCCTTGCGCACCGTCAGCTCGACGGTGGCTTGCCTGTGCATCGGGTTCGGGTAGGCCCGAAGCCGGTAGGCCGTGCCCAGCGGCACGCGCACGGCCTGCGGCGCCGAGGTCCAGGCCGCCGGGGCCTTCCCGGCCGGGCGGTAGCGCAGGCGCAACTGGCGCGGACCGGCCGGCAGCCCACGCGCGGTGAAGGCGTAGGAGGGGCCATGGGTCGTGTCGACGGCCGCCGAGTCGGCCGAAGGTACGACGCCCAGACGTTGCCACGCGCCGGTGGTATCGGCGCGGTGCTCGATGACAAAGCGCGCCGCGGGCAGGGAGCCGGTAGCGGCCCAGCGAAGCGTCGCCGTGCCCGGGGCCGGAGCTTGCACTGCGAGCCCTTGCAGGCGCGCTCCCGCAGCGAGAAAGCCCGTTGTTGGGTAGCAAACAAGGCCGCCATCGGGGCAGTTCGGCCCGCTCGGAAGCACAGAAATGTTGCGCGTCTGCGTATCCGTCTCGCCTCCCCGGGTGACCGTCACGCGAATGCCGCCATTGGGTATGACCGTATTGGTGTCGTTGAAAAACGCGTGGCTGCATGAACTCGTGGTGCACGGCAGGTCGTACCAGCTAAAGCTTTGGGGGTTACTGGCCTTCCAGGCATAGCTGATGGATCCGCTGCCGCCGGTGACCGAAGCGGTCCAGGTGCCCTGCTCGCCACTGGCAAGCGACGTGGGCCCCGAGAGGGAGACATCCAGGGGAGGCGTTCCGGGGCTACCGATCACGGTGTACTGAAAGCGTCCGCCCCGCTTATGCACCGTGGGATCGAAGGGGATCCACCCGATCTCCTGCCCATTGACGCTTGTCTCAATGTAGTAGAAAAAGGTCGTTGCCTCCGCCGAGCTTTTCGAGACGGACTTCGACAGGTACCGGTCTCCGTCGTTGGGGTTGGCCGCCGAGAACCCAGGCTCGGTGACGGGCAGCCAAAACCAGGGTTCTTCTTCGTAGTAGAAGTCAGGCGAGGACGCCGACGCGCTTAGCTTGTAGATGTCACAGATGTATATGCCCGCGCCATAGTGTACGCCCCCGCTGGAGGTAAACCCGTTAGGGAAACTCACGCTATCGTCGTTGTAGAGCTTCGTGAACGAGGCCGGGCCGTGGCTCACCTCGTAGGGGTCGCTGACGCGCCGAACGGCCGCATGGGCGTCGATCATACCGTAGCCCACCTCTGGGTCGTGGCCGCTCCCATAGCTCTGCGCCGTTCGCTTCAAAAGGTACTCAATGTCATGGGTGTGAAGGCTCGGCTCGGCGGACAGCAGCAGGCTGGCCGTGCCTGTTACGAAGGGAGCAGCCAGTGACGTGCCGTCGAAAGAGTAGTAGTCGACGGAAGCTGCACTCGTGTAAATATCCACCCCTGGAGCCGCTACGTCTGTAAAGGAGCGAGACCCGGTGTTGTCCCACGGCGACCCGCTTTGATTCATGGCTCCCACGTTGACGATCCAGGGTCCCACGTTGTTGGGATAGCTGGACGTTTGGCCAGGTATACCGTCCTTATATGGATTGGCGTGAACCAGAAGAACGTCGGCCTCATACGCGCTACGAAGTGCCTGCGTTAGGGTCGTCGACTGATCAGCAAATCCCCAGCTGTTGTTAATCACGGAAGCCCCGGCCGTCACGGCGTCCTCGATCGACTGGGCGGTGTTCACGAGTCCACCGAGTGGTTCGGAGTGAATTTTGGCATACCAGTCCACGCCGGCGATCCTGCCTGCAGGATTATCGCCCTTCGCGGCAGCAATTCCAGCGACAGCGGTGCTGTGATCTGTGGTCCCGGTGTATCCGCTGACCTTGCCCGACAGCTCTACGTGGCCGGCCTTGATGCCTCCGTCAACGATGCCAATCGTGACGTTGTTGCTTCCTTTCGTGTAGGTCCACGCCTTCGTGGCCTCAATGTCGGGGCCGCTGGTGTTGCGAAGCCCCCACTGCTTGTCGAAATCTTCCTGGTTCGGAGGAATCACTTCGTCGGTTGCGCTCTGGGGTTGGGAAGAAACCGTGTGCGACCGATTACCAGGAGAAAATCGTGGGGCGGGACGCTGGTTCTTCTCGGCGTACTGGACTCCGGGCAATCGATTTAGCCGGGCAACCACTGAATCGCGATTGGCATTCGGGGGCAGCGTGACGACAAAGAGGTTCGTGTAGTCGGGCACCCGATAGGTGCGCCCGTCGCCCAGGACGCGCAGGGTATCGGACCGCTGAAAATCAGGAAATCCCCTTGCTATCCTGCGGGCACCCGCCCGCTGCAGCACGCCCTTCACCGGGCCCGGCAGCCGAGCTTGGCCAATTTCGGCCCGCGTTGCTCCGTGGGGGAGTGCAGCGGCGTCCGTCTCGAACATCACGATGACCTGTCGCTCGACGGGCGGGTCCGGCGGTCCTTGTTGTGCGTGAAGAGGCGTGCTGAAACAGAGTCCCAGAACGAGGATTGTCCAGAAAAACGTGCGCATGGTCATGGTTCTGTGCTTGGAGTGAGTGTGATCCTGCGGATACAGCCCGGCCGACCTGCCCGTCCTCGCCCGGCGGCTCCCTGCCCGGAGCCGGCACGTGAGCCTGCGTTTTTGCAGCGGCCGGGTTTTCTGTTTTCGGAGATTGATTGCTGAAACATTGCTGCGGAGTTCGTTGCGATTCCGGCGGGGGCTCGTACCGCTGCTCGGGCACCTTCCCGGTAAACTCCACGGGCTTATCCGGTCGCGGAATGCTCACCACCTGCGTCGGCAGTATGATGGTCCGGCATGGGCCCAGGTCGGGAACCGGCCCAATGTCCACCACGACCCGGTCTCCGGCATCGTAGATGCCCTCGATGGCCCTAATTCGATGGGTGACCCTGCAGCCCCCGTAAAAGTAGCCCCAGTATATCCCGATGATGATTCGACGGTTGAAGTCGATTGACGGGGGAGGATAAAGCTCGAAGTTCTGGTCGCGTACCATAACGTGTTCGTTCCAGAACTGGGCCCAAGTGGTGCTGTCCCGGAAGACGCGCGCTTGGGCTTCGTAGACATCAACACCGTGGCCCCGCTTGACCCACTCATAGGGGATCGGCTCGCCGGGCGGGCCGGACGCGCCTTGAAGCAGGTCGCACCCTGCAAGGAGAAGCCCCGCGAGCAGGAGGGTCGTCAGTATCGTTCGCATGGCAAACCTCGTTCGGGTTTGGAAAAGAACGAATGAACGAGGGATGCCGGCCGCCTTTCCCTCACGGGTCGGGCGTACCGGTCCCCCGATGCTGCTTGATCTTGGCGGATCCAGGTCGGTTGGCAACGGGCACCGGGCCCGTCGAGGGTTTTTTATGGGGAACGCAAGTTGTCCTCCGGCCTGTCGCGGACCGTTAGTTCAGGGGATTGCGCGAAGGATTCGTGATCTGCCGCAGCTCCGAGCCGTCGCGGCGGATGACCCAGAGAGCAGTGAGGTCGCTATTGTGGGCCGGTTTGGAAAAGACGATGCGCTCCGAGTCAGGTCCCCAGGCTGGGAAGCTTCCCCCCTTGGCAAGCTTCCGTTTGCCGGTTCCGTCGGCCCGCATAACCCAAAGCTCGAAACCGTTTTCGTCGAGCGGGGACCAGGCGATCCACTCCCCGTCCGGGCTCCAGGCCGGATGGCGATTATCGACAGCGCCGTTGTCAGTCAGTTGCATTACATCGGCACGGCTCGTGTCAGCAATGAAAATCTGAGTCTTATCATACACGATTCTTTTGCCGTTAGGAGCCCAATCTGCGGGTGCAGCTCCAAAACCGAATTTTGTGAATGTCGAATCGGAGAGGTGGACGAACCAGATGCCGGACTCTTCTGTCGAGCCCGAGCGACTGAAGGAGAGGGTTTGGCCATCCGGCGACCAGCGTGGAAAGAAAGAAGCCCCAAAATCCGTGACCTGCCGCAGGCCCGACCCATCGGGTCGGATGGTGTAGATGTTGCCGGTCGTGAAGGCGATGCGCGCTCCGTCGGGCCGCCAGTCGGGACTTCGGGCCGAGCCCTCTACCACGAGCCGCGTCGAGCCGGTCTCGAGATTAAGGACGTAGAGCCCGCTCACGTCGGTCGTGTCCTCGGTCCACCCGGCGTCGTGATGGTAAGCAATGCGATTCCCCTCCGGACTCCATGCCGGGGAGTAGTCTACCCGGAAGGGGCCCGGGTTCGGGTCGTGGGTATAACCGGGCCCGCTGTCGCAACCGCTCAGGAGCGCGAACGCCACAAGGAGTAGAGCAGCCGTGCGCACGGCTACGCCGCGCAGGAAATACAAACGAGGTAAACCTGTCATAGCAGCTTGGATCATAGCAGCTTGGAAAGCAAAATGCGAGGAGGCAACAAGCCCATGGTTGAGGTGAGCGCGTCCTGAGGCGAGCGCGCACTAAAGACCCATTAGCTCTCGAAAACATAACCTTCGCGAGCTATTTTCCGACTTGGAGAAGGCGCCCTTGGAGAAGGCGATCCCCTCCGGGGAGCCATCTGGTTCAAGGTTTGCGTCGAGAGGTCGGGAAACTTCGGGACCGAGTCCGGCAGCGCCGGCCAGAGCGGCCGGGCCTGCATCGTCTCGAGGTCGAAGCGGTACGGCACGTAGCGCGCGCCCTGCCCCCGATTTACGTCCCGGCGAAAGATGAAATACGAACCGTCGGGGCCCCACCGGGGGTTATCGCCGCCGAGCGTAGTGATCTGGCGGGCATCCTCATCCGTCCCGTCCGGATCGGTCCGGAAGAGAAAAAGCTGCTCGGCGTAGCCGACGTAGCGCGGTTGCACCGCAAGGTCGGCCGTGGGGCTTGGCACCGGCGTGTCGACTAGGTCGAGGGAGTCTTTCGGAAAGTCGGTGATCCAGTGCCAAGTGCTATCGGCAAAGGTGTAACGAGCAAAGTTGCCGCTGATCGGCCCTCGGTCTCGCAGATACTTCTTTCCAACTACGTATTTCTTCTGGTTGCCGAAGGTCGTGGCTTGCATCAGTTCGACGAGCGGCCCGGTGGTCGTACTGTCGCGGGTGTCAATCACGTAAAGCCCGCGGGGGAAGGGCTGCTGGTAGGCCCTTTGGTTTACGTGGACGAGAATACGATGACCGTCAGGGAACCAGCCGCTGCTGGAAGCAACCTCGAAGGAGATGCGCTGGTTTTCTTCTCCGGTCCACTGTGTGGTTTCAAGCGTCTCCAGGTCGATGGTGTGAACAGTAAAATTGCGAAACACCGTGACAGCTACCTGATCCCCACTGGGATGCCAATTTACTGTAATAGTATTGACGCTAATGAGCTGAGGATTAGATCCATCCCGATCGACGATCCATAGCTGATTGCGCGGGTCAAACGGCTTGCCGGGGGTGCGCTCTCGGATCAGGGCAATGCGGTCGCCGCTCGGGCTGGGCATTAGATTATAGAGGTTCTCGGTTCCAGGCAGGGGCTGTCCGCCATACTCTCCCTGCGCGAAGATCGGCTCTTCTCGTTCCGGGGGCGGCGGCTCGGTAGGGACTGAGCAGGCTGCTGCCAGGAGGGTCATTCCGGCCATGGCGGTCAACAAGAGAACAACAACACGGGACATAGGAAGCAGGCTTCAATATGCAAAAGCACCGCAGGCAAGCGCCGCCCTGAAGGCCGCGCATGGTTTCCGGAAGTGAATTATGCTTCAACGGTACATCACAGGAAATGCAATATCAAGTTAACGAAAGAACACCTGCTGCGTGGACGGCCGGCACCGCCGTTGCATGCGCGAAGATTAACGTCGCCGCACGTCTCATGCTGTGCAAAGACCGCATGCGGTAACGGTACGCAAGGAACCAACGACGCGGCGCATAGCAATCCCCCAGGGCAAAAGCGGAGCGCGTACGCCCCCTCCCTTCCGCAGACCTTCGACGCCTCGGCCCGCTCGCACCTCGGCTGGAACCGCTGCGGGGGCGGGTCGTGTGGATCTCGCGCACTGCCTTCGTTCGCCGACGCCCCTTGCCATGGAAGCTTCACCGTCTATTGGACGCCTGCACGTTCTCACCGATTTCCACCTCCAGCAGCGCTACAGCCATGCCGCGCTGGCCCGGCTCGTCATTCGCGGCGGCGCGGATACCATCCAGTTTCGGCAGAAGACGGGCGGGCTGCACAACCTCCTGGTGGAGGCGCGCAAGGTGCAGGCGGTGTGCCGCGACACGTCGGTGCCCCTGATTGTGGATGACCACCTGCCCATCGCGCAGGCCGTGGGGGCGGCAGGCGTGCACCTGGGCCAGGAAGACTTTCCCATCGCCGCTGCCCGCGATGTTCTGGGGCCCGAGGTGCTCATCGGAGCGTCGGCCAACACCCGCGCCCAGGCCGAGGCCGCCTACGAAGCCGGGGCCGACTACATCGGCTACGGGCCCATCTACCCCACCACCTCCAAAGCCTACATTAAGTCTGTGCAAGGGCCGCAAGGCCTTGCCGACGTGTGCGAGGCCCTGCCGCTGCCCGTCATTGCCATCGGCGGCATCACGCACGGACGCGTCCGGCCGGTGTTAGAGGCCGGGGCCTACGGCGTGGCGGTGCTCTCGGCCATCTGCACGGCGGCCGACCCGGAACGCGCCACCGCGCGCTTCCGCGCGGCCATCGATGGGGCCTTGCTGCAGGAGGCGTAGCGGTGCTTTTCCACACCATCCGCAGAAACGCCGGACCGCCGCTCGCCGTTGGGGTCTTTCCGCACTGAAAGCGCTTTTCCCTCACCCGCCGTTATGCCTGTGCCTACCGATGCCCCTGCTGCTCCCGCCACCACCGCGCCCCCCTTTGGGGTGGCCAGCGAGTCGAACCTGCTGCAACAGGTGATCGTCCACACGCCGGGCCACGAGATGGAGCTGGTATCGCCCGATAACCGGCTGGAGCTACTGTTTGACGACATCTTGTTTGTGGAGAACGCGCGCCGCGAGCACCTGCTCATGTGCTCGGTCTTTGAAACGATCGTGGGCCGTGCCGACGCCGTGTTGCAGGTGGGCACCCTGCTACGGGAGGCCTTCGAGACGTCGGCCGATGCCCGCGGGTCGTTTGTGGAGGCGCTGTGCCGCGAGCTGCCGGCCACGTCCAACATCCGCGCGGTGGAGGGGGAGCTGAAGGACCTCTCCCCGGAAGCCCTCCACCGCTTTGCCCTCACCGGCGAGTCGGCCCTGCCGGTGGCGCTGCCGCCCTTGCCCAATTTGCTGTTCACGCGCGACCTTGCGGCTGTGGTGCACGATCAGATCATCATGAGCCACGCGGCCACCTCGGCCCGCACCCGCGAGAGCATCATCATCGAGACAGTCCTGCGCCACCACCCGCGCTTTGCCGACGCCGCCAGCAACCTCATAAAGCTCCCGCCCGGCACGACCTTCGAGGGCGGCGACTTGCTCGTGGCCAACGAAAAGGTGGTGCTCATTGGTCACTCCGAGCGCACGTCGCTGGGCGCCATCATGGCCATTGCCCACGAGCTGTTTGAGCGCACGCCGGTGGAGCACGTGCTGGCCGTCGACCTCCCGAAGCGGCGCGCCACCATGCACCTCGATACCGTGTTTACGTTTGCGGCGCCCAACGAGTGCGTGGTGTTTCCGCCGCTGCTGGAGCGCTTCGGGTTTGGCTATGCCGTGCACTTCACCGCGCACGACGGGCCCGGACGCTTTGTGACGGACATGCGGCGCAACCTCAAGGAGGCCCTGGAAGAACTCCTGGATCACGACCTCACATTCATTCCCTGCGGCGGCGATCAGCGCTTGCACCAGGAGCGCGAGCAGTGGACCGACGGCGCCAACGTGTTTTGCATCGCGCCGGGCGTCATCATGGGCTATGAGCGGAACGGCCGCACGTTTGCGCGGCTGCGCGACCACGGCTACCGCGTGGTGAGCGCCGAGAGCTTTCTCTCGTACCACGAAGGCGGATCGTTTGATGTGGGCGACGAGAAGGTGGCCATCCAATTGGCCGGCACCGAGCTTTCGCGCGGTCGCGGCGGCCCGCGCTGCATGACGCTTCCGCTGGCGCGCACGTAGCCGGTGCGTTCGTTCGTCTCCCCAAGCCTTTTGCCTGCCCTGTTGTGCCCGCCCCGCTGCCCGCTACCATCCGCGACCGCTTTGCAGCTCCCGAGCCGCCCGACGCGGTGGAGCTGCGCGCCTTCACGCACGGGCTGATGCCCCGCACGGTGCCCGCCATGATGCAGCGCTTCACCGAGGACTGGCGCACCCGCGGCGTCGATGCCTGGAACCGCGTCCCGAACCACTGGCGGCCCGCGAGCGATGAATCCGTGGGCTGGTGGACACTGCCGACGTACCTCGGCGACGCCTTCATCGCTCCGCTCCTGGGCGCGCCCGACGGCACGTGCATCCATCAGCCGCACGTGCATTGGACGATGCAGTGCCTGCTCTCGGCGCCCGAGGTGGCCGCCCGCGGCTCGTCTGTCCTCTGCACCGAAGCAGCATTTCCGTCGGTCGGCCACAGCGTGCAACAGTGGAGCGCCCTGGACGGCCTTGCGCCCACGGCCCTTCCGGTGGCGGCCGACGGCGCGCTCCCGGTCGACCGCCTGTGCGCAACCCTTTCCGACGATACGGCGCTCGTCATCGTTAGCCACGTGGGCTTCACCACTGGCGCCCGCGCGCCCACACGCGCCCTGCGGCGCCTCGCGGACGCTGCCCACGCGCACGATGCGCTCCTGGTGGTGGATGGCTACCATGCCGCCAGCACGATGCCCATTGACGTAGACGCCCTGGGCTGCGACGTGTACATGGGCGGATTGCTGAAGGAGGCGTGCGGCTCCTCGGGCAACGCTTTTGTGTACCTGCGCCCCGGACTCGACCTCTCGCCCCGGCTGCAGGGCTGGTTTGGCGATGCCGAGCCGTTTGCGTTCAACGATGCCCCCACGCCCCATCCGGAGGTGCGCCGTCGGTTTTTGGGCGGCACCACCGCGGTGGCCTCCATGTATCACGCCGTCGAGGGCGTGCGCATTTTGCTCGATGTTGGGCTGGAGGCGGTGCGCGCCCATTCGCTCGCCCTTACCGACCGGGCCCTGCGGCGGGCCGATGCGGCCGGCCTTACGGTGCGCTCCCCGCGGCCCGCGGCACAGCGCAGCGCCATGGTGATCCTGGCGGTGGAGGAGGCCGCGCGGCTCTGCGAGCACCTCAAGACGAAGCACATCTACACCGACAGCCGCCAGAACCGCTACCTGCGGATGGCGCCGTTCCTGTGGAATACGGCCGCCGACGTAGACCGCGCGTTCGATGCCATCGACGCGGCCCTGCAAAGCGGTGCCTACCGATCGGCCACACTCCCGGAGGGCGGGCCCGTCACGTAGCGCGCCGCACGGCTTCTTTCTGATACACCGGCACGGTGCTCTCCAAATCGGTGAGCGCGAGGCTCGCCCCCCACAGCCGAGCGGCCTTTTTCTCGTCGAAGGCTGCCGGCGGCGGCTTCACTTCTTCCGTCTCGCGGAAGTATTGTCCCGTCACGCCCTTTGCCTCCTCGGCGGCCGCGAGGTACACCACGCCCTTCGCGCCACCCGCGGGCGAGCGAAAGAGCCAGCGGAAGCGCCGCGCCAACCACGGCAGCCACCCTTGGTCGCGCCAGATGTTGGTGTTTACCACGCCCGGATGCACGCAGTTGACGGCCACGCCCGTCTCGTACATCCGGTGGGCCAGCTCGTGCGTGAACATCGTGAGCGCCAGCTTCGATTGCGCGTAGGCCTGCATGCCGCTGTAGTCGTCTTCGTTCTGCAGGTCGTCCAGGTCGAGCGTAGCGGCCCGCTGCGCATCGGAGCCCACATTTACCACGCGGGCCTCGCCGTGGGCCTGCGCGGTGGCTTCCAGGTCGTCCAGCAACAGGTGCGTGAGCAGAAACGGCGCCAGGTAGTTAACGGCCAGCGTGTACTCGATGCCGTCGGGCGTCGTCTCGCGGGAGGTGCGCAGCACGCCGGCGTTGTTCACCAGCACGTCGATCCGGTCGTAGTGCGCGCTCAGCTCGGCGGCCACCGCACGCACGTCCTCTTGCACCGCAAGGTCGGCCACGAAGAGCGAGAAGTGGCCCGTATCCACCGCGGCGGCCAGTTCATCGCGGGCCGCCGCGCCGCGTTCGGGCGAGCGGCAAACCATCGCCACCTCGGCCCCCTGACGGGCTAGCGCCCGCGCCGTTTCTTTTCCGATGCCCGAGTTGGCGCCGGTAACCACGCACACGTGCCCTGTGAGGTCGCGCAGTGTAGCGTCATCCATACAACGTTCGATTCAGTTGAGCAGGTACCTGCCATAGAGCAGGGACAAGAATCACGCCGCAAGCATCAACGACTGACGAAATTGCTCCACGTTCGACGCGATGTCACCGCCAAAAATGGCACTGCCGGCCACCAATACATCGGCCCCGGCTTGCACAATCTCCAGCGCGTTGTGCGGCTTCACCCCGCCGTCCACTTCCAACAAGGTGGTAACGCCCAGCGCATTGAGGCGACGGCGTGTCTGCCGAATTTTATCGGTGGTCGTGCCAATGTACGACTGCCCGCTAAATCCTGGGTTCACCGACATCACCAGCACAAGGTCGACCATCGTAAGCACCGGCTCGATCTGTGTGAGCGGCGTGGCCGGATTGATCGCGACGCCCGCACGGCACCCAAGCGCGTGAATCTGCTGGAGGGCACGGTGCAGATGCGAAGTGGCCTCGGCGTGCACCGTAAGAACGTCGGCGCCAGCCTCGGCGAAGGCTTCCAGAAAGCGCTCGGGGCGCTCCACCATCAAGTGAACGTCGAGCGGCGCTTGGTGGGCCTCGGCCACCGGGCGCAGGGCAGCCACGACGCCCGGGCCAATGGTCAGGTTGGGCACGAAGTGGCCGTCCATCACGTCCAGGTGCAGCCAGTCGGCCCCGGCCTGCAACGCCGCGTCGGCCTGATCCGCCAGATGGCCAAAGTCGGAGGCAATGATGGAAGGGGCAAGCGTAGCCATGGGCGTTTACAGTCAGCCAAAGGAGTAATACGTGAACCTACGAGGCAGCAACACATGCGCCAAAACAATCCCGGCGCTTATGGATCGCTCGCGTCGGCGAGCACCTACGCCGCCGTCACGTGCGAGGGCTTGCATTTCGCCTCAAAGTCTTCCCGGAAGCGCTGGATCGTGTTGCGCACGGGCCAGGCGGCCGCATCGGCAAACGCGCAAATCGTGCGGCCCTCCATCTGGTCGCACAGATCGAGCAGCAAGTCCAGGTCGCGGAGCCGTCCCTCGCCCTCGTCAATACGGGTTACCAGCTGCTCCAGCCAGCCGGTGCCTTCGCGGCACGGCGTGCACTGCCCGCAGCTTTCGTGCTGGTAGAAGTGCGTCACGCGGCGCAGCCAACTCACCATGTCGGTGTCTTCGTTCAAGATGAGCATGCCGGCCGTCCCCATCATTGAGCCGGCCTCGCGCAGGCTTTCGGCATCCATGGTAACGCCCTCGATGCTGTCACCACGCAGCGGCGGCACCGAGCTTCCGCCCGGAATGACGGCCTTTACGCCCTTGTCTTGCTGCATGCCCCCGGCCACCTCGTAAATCAGGTCGGTGATGAGCATGCCCGTGGGGTACTCGTAGGCCCCCGGACGATTGACGTGTCCGGCAATGCCGTAGATCGTCGGGCCGGGGTGGCCTTCAGCACCGATGTTTCCGAACCACTCGGCGCCGTTTTTCATGATGTGCGGCACGTGCGCCAGCGTCTCCACGTTGTTGATGGTCGTGGGGCTGTCCCATGCGCCTTTTTGGGCCGGAAACGGCGGCTTGTACCGCGGATACCCGCGCTTGCCCTCCAGCGAGTTGAGGAGGCTTGTTTCTTCTCCGCAGATGTAGGCCCCGGCGCCCTTGTGGATCACGATCTCCATGTCGAAGCCCGTGTCCATGATGTTTTGCCCCACGTAGCCGGCCGCGTAGGCTTTTTCGAGCTCACGCTCCATGTGCTGAATCCAGTCGGCGTACTCGCCGCGCACATAGATGTAGCACACGTCAATGGACATAGCGTAGCCCGCAATGAGGATGCCCTCGTAGAGCAGGTGCGGGTTGTACTCCATGATTTGCCGGTCTTTAAACGTGCCCGGCTCGCTCTCGTCGGCATTGCACGCTAGGTAGCGCGGGCGATCGTCCGGCTCGGGCATAAAGCTCCACTTCATGCCAGCAGAGAAGCCTGCGCCGCCGCGGCCTCGCAGGTTGGCTTCTTTCACCGTTTCGGTCACGTCGCCGGGCGTTGTGTCGGCGTCGGTGAGCACATCGCGCAGCACCTCGTAGCCGCCTTCGTCCTCGTACACGTCGAGGCGATGCAGGTCTTTTACGGGCGGCAGCAAGATGCGCTGGTAGTTGCGCCAGTCGCCGGCTTTGGATTGGGCACCATTCGTGGCTTCCATAACAGAAACGCGTTAGGTTCAGAAAACAGAATCAGGCCGTAGCAGTCGATGCGTGGCGCGCCGTGGCCAGCAGGTGTAACGCGCGCAACGCGTCGACTTTGCGCTGCCACGTCATGTACGTGTGGTAGGCCCACCCGCCGAGGCTCGCGGCAAAGGCGCACGCGCCCACCATGGCCAGCAAGAAGGCGTAGCGCGGCACAGCGCCCGCGGTAAACATCCATTCGCGCAAGATGGCTGTGGGCACCACCAGCGCCATCAGCAGGATGGTGCCGGTAACGGCCCACATCCAGCGGCGCTCGTCCGTTGCCTCGCGCAGTTGGGCCTGGATGTACCCCGGGTGGGCGCCGTCTTGCAAGGTGCGCTCCACCTCAGCCGAAACGCCGTCGATGCGCTCAACCAGCAATGTGCGCAGCGCGCGCTGCGAGTCATCGGCCATGCCAAACTACTCTACGTGTTCGGGGAGCGGCTGCGTTTGGTACGTGTCGGTGTGCTCCACGTCGGTACGGCGGTTGCCGCCCATCTCGTCTTCGTCCTGGGGCAGCGTCATCGATGTAAACGACGGCACGATGCCCTCTTGCAGGTCCTCAATCAGGCGATCCACCTTTTCCTCGGTCAGGTTGTGCACGTACGGCCCGTTGGTGATTTGCATCATCGGGGCCGAGCCGCAGCATCCCAGGCACTCCACCTCTTGCAACGTGAAGGTGCCGTCGTCGGTCGTTTGGCCGGCGTGGATGTCCAGCTTTTCCTCCAGGTAGTGCAAGAGGTCGTAGCCGCCGGTTTGCTGGCACGCAAAGCACGTGCACACGTCGAGCACGTAGGTGCCTTGCTTTTCTTTGTAGTACTGCGTGTAGAAGGTGGCCACGCCGTAGGCTTTGGCAAACGGCATGTCGAGCGCATCGGCGCACAGCTGAATGACCTCGGGCGGCAGAAAGCCAAACTTTTCCTGGCCCATCCACAGCACGCGCATAATCGCAGCGTCGGCGGTGGGGTACTGGTCTTTGTAGGCCGCGATCTGCTCCTTTTCCTCGTCGGTAAAGAACAGCTCGTCGTCCGGAATCTGCGGCTCGGGCTGCTGGTCGGGCAGCTCCACAATGGGCCGCTGAATATCAAAATGCGACATAAGCGCTCGGGATGGTTTGCAAACGGAGAAGGGGCAGGGCTACTTGTCGGCTTCGCCCATCACGGGATCCATTGAGCCGATGATGACGACGGTGTCGGCCACGAGTGAGCCTTCCATGATGTACTCCATGCCCTGCAGGTTGGTAAACGATGGCGCGTTGATGCGCATGCGGTACGGGTTGCCGGTACCGTCGGACGTCAGGTAGAAGCCGAGTTCGCCTTTCGGACTTTCGATGGCGTGGTAGCTGTGCGCGCCCTTCGGGGCGACGGTGCCCACGTCGGTGTACATGAAGTCGTGAATCATGCCTTCCATCGAGTAATACACTTCCTCTTTCGAGGGATAGGCCTGCTTGGCGTCATCGGTGCGAATGGGGCCTTCGGGCATGCGGTCGAGGCATTGCTTGATGATGCGCACCGACTCGCGCATTTCTTCGAGGCGCAGGAAGTAGCGCGCCAGGCAGTCGCCTTCTTCCCGAATGGGAATGGTGAAGTCGACCTCGTCGTATTTCAGGTACGGCTCAAAGCGGCGGATGTCGTACGCCACGCCCGAACCGCGCAGGTTGGGCCCGGTGAGGCCGAGCTCCATGGCTTCTTCTTTGGTGACGCGTCCCACCCCCTTGTTGCGCTCGATCCAGATGCGGTTGCGGTTGAGGAATTTCTCCCATTTGTCGAGCTCGTCGATGAAGCTCTCGTTGAACGCCTTGATGCGCCGAATGGCCTCGCCGCTAATGTCGGAGGCCACGCCCCCGATGCGGCTGTGGCTCACGGTGAAGCGGGCGCCGGCGACCTCATCGAAGATTGAATAGATGTCCTCGCGCTGCTGAAACGTCCACAAGAAGCCCGACACGGCGCCCGCGTCCATCAGGCCCACCCCCAGCCACAGGCAGTGCGAAGAGATGCGCGCCAGCTCGCACATGATCATGCGAATCCACTGCGCCCGCTCGGGTACTTCAATGTTGGCAAGCTTCTCAACGGCCAGGCACCACGCCACGTTATTGGAATAAGGCGAGAGGTAGTCCATGCGGTCGGTGTACGGCATGAACTCCTGGTACGTCTTGTGCTCCGCGAGCTTTTCGATGCCGCGGTGCAGGTAGCCGATGTCGAGCACGGCCTTTTCGATGGTCTCGCCGTCCAGCTTTACCACGCAGCGCAGTACGCCGTGGGTGGCCGGATGCTGCGGGCCCATGTTGAGGATCATCTCATTTTCGAGCGGGTCCTCATCGGCGGCCGGGGCACCATCGCCCATCGCGCCGTCGCCCGCCGCGGCGCGCTTTTCTTCAATCCAGGCATGCTTCGATTCGAGCCGCTCGTAGATCTTTTCGTTATGCTTGGGCCAGAAGCGAAACTTGTCGCCAAAGTCGAGGCCCGGAAAGTCGGGGAGGTTTGCCATGAGCAGAAAGGTCCTTGGGCAATGAAAGCAACACGCCAGACGCCGCTAGTCGACGTCTTCGTCGGTGAAATCGGACGTCGGCTCTTCGTAGCTCTTGACGGGCTTCGAGCCGTGGGCCGCGGCAAAGGGGTCCATGGTGAGCGGGCCCTCGGGCGTTTGCGGGGGCAGCGGCAGCGAGCCGGGAATGCCAAGCTGCGGAAATTCCTTGCGCAGCGGGTAGTACTCAAAATCCTCGGGCATGTACATGCGCCGCAGGTCGGGGTGGCCGTCAAAGATGAGCCCGAACATGTCGTAGGCCTCGCGCTCGTTCCAGTTGGCCGCGCGGTACACCGGCGTCACGCTGGGCACGTGCAGGTCGTCTTCGTCAATGCGCACCTTCAGGCGCAGGCGCTTCACATCGTCGATGTTGACGAGGTTGTAGAACATCTCGAAGCGCTCGTCCTCGGTGAAGCGGTCAATGCCGCCGCAATCCACAAAATACAAGAAGCCTTGCTCGGCCTTCAGGTAGCGGCATACGTTGGCAATCTCGTCCTTCGCAATGAAGACGGTGTCTTCGTTGGCATAGGTTTCCGCGCGCAAGACCACGGCGTCGCCAAACGTGTCGCGCAGCGCGTCAATCACCTCGGGCACGTGGGTGGTGCCCTGCGCATGCGGGTTGCCCTCGTCCTGATCGGGGCGCGCCTCGTCGGTGGGCGTGTAGTAGAACTTGAGGTTTTCGGGCCCCGCGTCGGCGCTAGGCGGCGGCGTGGCGCGCTTGTCGTCGGCTGGCATAAGCTCTCTGTAGACGTGAGTGAACGTTACGCGTCGTGGCCCGGACGCTCAAGCGTGAAGTTGGCGGCCTTGGGCTTCTCCAGTTGGCCGGGAAAGCCCTGCGCGTTTTCCGGGAGGATGGGCGCGCGGTGATCCTTGGGCCCGTGGGTGTAGTCCTGCGTCACCGAGTACTCGTTCCGAATCTTCTCCTGAATGTCCATCAAGGCATGCGCAACGGCCTCGGGGCGGGGCGGGCATCCGGGGATGTAGACGTCTACCGGCAGGAAGTTGTCGATGCCCTGCACGACGCCGTAGCAACGGTGCATGCCGCCGGTGGAGGCACATGCGCCCATCGCAATGCACCACTTGGGGTCGGGCATCTGGTCCCACACGCGGCGGATGGCGTGGCTCATCTTGTACGAGCACCAGCCCGCCACGATCATGAGGTCGGCCTGGCGGGGCGAGAAGCGCATGGCTTCGCTCCCAAAGCGGGCCGCGTCGGTTTTGGGCCCAGCAAACGCCATCATCTCAATGGCGCAGCACGCCAGCCCCATGGGCATGGGCATCAGCGAGTTGGAGCGCGCCCAGTTGAGGACGGCGTCGAGCCGCGTGGTAAGAAAACCTTGTCCGCCGGAGGGGTTCGATCCAGCCATGGTTGGGATGCGCTATGGAGTGAAGCATGCGTATGCGGCAGCGATCGGCCGAGGCCAATCCGTCACGTGTTCAATGACCCACGTTCGCCCCCTGTTTCGGCACCGGCGACGCCCACGGTCTCAATTTTCAGAAAAACATGAAACGTGTGCCGTCACTCAAACTCAAGGCCGCCCTTCTTGATGTCGTAGAGCAGCCCGATGGCCAGAATGACGGTAAAGAGAATCACGACGGTCATGACGCCAACGGCCGCGCCGGCGTCGATGAAGTCGTGGAAGCTGACGGCCCACGGGTACATAAACACGACCTCCACGTCGAAGACGATGAAGATCATGGCGACCAGATAGAACTTGACGGAGTAGCGCTCGCGGGCCGACCCAATGGGATCCATGCCGCTTTCGTACGGCGTGCGCTTTACACGATTGAGGCGCCGCGGACCGATCAGCTCGGCCGCCTTCAGAAGCGTCATCGAGAGGCCCAGCGCGATGAGCATCTGGATGTACAGCGGGATAAAGTCGGAAAACATAGCGCAGGCGGTCCGCCTTGTGGGGGCAACGAGTAAAACAGTGCAGGGCCCGGCGTGTGCGGCATGGGAGCATCGTGAGCGATGCGCTCGGCACCGGGCACTCGGTACAGGCTACAGCGGCGTTGCGATCTACTGCACGCACAACCGCTGCAGTGTGCTGCATAGTTTGCAACAGGGGTACGGATAGCGTACGCACCGCAGGCTATGGATGCAACCGGAGGGCGCGCCAGAATCCGAAATGCCCGTTAATACCGGACGCGTGCGGCGACCGAAGCGACATGTAGGGGGCGGTGCTACCAGGCCTCAGCGGTGTACAACGGCGGGTCGACGGCCAGGAACGCCGTCCGGAGGGCCTCTTGCGCGGCCTGCGGCACTTCGTCGCGCCAGCGCTCGGTGTTGTGTGCGGAAAGATCGCGGGCGGTGCCAAAGGGGGTGCCGCCCGGCTGCTCGGTGGTGATGCGCTCCGCGAGGCCCGCGCGCGCTGCAGGCGTCCACGAAAGCCCTGCAGCGTCATACACCGCCCGAAACTGCGCCTCCGGCGTGGCGCACACCGCCTCGTACCGCAGCACCGTGGCCTCCGGCCGGTCGTGCACAACCTCCATCGCGGCCCGCAGCGCAACCCCTTGCACGTAGCCCATCCGCGCCCAAAAGGTGTCGCGCGGCGGGGGCGGATACTGCGCCTGCCGCGACGGATGCACGTACGCATCGCGCGGCTGGCGCGTCCACCCCAGACGGCGGAAGCTGTACGCGACGGCCGCGGGGTGCCGCACCAGATAGATGACCTGCGGCTGATAGCGACCCGCGTACCACCGCAGGGCCAGCGGATGCACCTCCTTCACAAATACCCGCCGGTGGGCACGCGCGCCGATCCGCCACTGCCGCGGGCGCCGCACGATGTTTGTGGAAAATGCCGGCACGCCCGCAAACGCCCGGTCGGCCCAGCGGGCGTAGTACGCCGGGGCCTCGCCACGGCCCTTGTCTTCGACGGCATAGCGCCCCGCCGGACGCGACTGCGTGACGGGTTCTTGCAGGTAGAGGAGCTCCGGCGCGCGCCCGATCACATCGGCCACCCAGGTGGTGCCGCTCCGCGGAAAGCCCATCAGCAGAAGCGGCGGCTGTGCGGGCGGATACGCCCGGGCCAAGTGGCCACGCAGCCCCGGCACGTTGGCCCACCACACCGGCGAGATGCGGCGCACCACCGGCTGCACAAGCGATTGAAGGAAGGAGCGAACCATGAGGGCCTGCAGGTAGCAAAAACGCGTAGGGCAACCTCCCACACGCAATGGGCGCGCCGATAGATTCATCCGCTCACCGATAGATTCGCGCGGGCAGCCGGCGGCCTTTCGGCAGCCGGCATTGCCATGTCGTTTCAACCGTTTACATCACGGACGATGCCGCTCACTGCCCACAGGTGCACCCGACTATGAAGTTTCCATACGGTTTCGGTAAATTTGTAGCGCCTGACCCGTGAATCCCTGGTTATTTGTTTCCTGTTTGTTAATATCCGTCACCTTTGCAAAGAAAAAGTGCCGAATGCCTGCCGGGCGATGGCTCCACAGGTTGACTTTTTAAGAGGGCACAAAACGCAAAGGGCGCGGGAGGGATCGCTTACGTTTATGCGTCCACCAAGCACGCAGGAGAAGCCTGCGCTTCCGCCAGCGATTCGTTTTGCATGCGTAGCAGCCGCTCCCACCGGCTGCTGCTCTCACGCCATCCATGCAGCCGCATCGCGCTGTTGTGCCTTTTCATCACTCGTATTTGTTTGGTTTACCCACCACCTTTTATGCATCGTTTACCTGCAGTAACACGGGGCGTGCTCGCCAGCGCTCTCGTTTTTGCACTGCTGTTTACTGGCTGTGACAAATCGAGCGCTCCCACGGTTGCACCAACGGCTGACAAGCCGGATGTGAGCGCCAAAATGACTTCGGAGGCGCCCGCCAATACGCCAGGCGCCACCGAGCTTCCGGGGAATGAGCGCTCCGAGCCTATTCCCGGCCAGTACATCGTCGTTCTCAAAGACAACGCCGTTACGCAGAAAAGCGAAGCCGGCGTGCGCGCCCTGGCCCAAGAGATGCTTGGCAAGTCGGGCGCCGTGAAGAACACCTACGCCACCGCCCTGACCGGCTTTGCCGCGAAAGGCATTAACGAAACCATCGCGAGCCGCCTGGCGGACGATCCGCGGGTGAAGTATGTGGAGCAGGATCGCACGGTATACGCCGTGGCTACCCAATCGAATGCCACCTGGGGCCTCGACCGCATCGACGCGCGCAGCGGCCTCGACGGCGACTACACCTATAACGCCAGCGGACAAGGCGTGAACGTGTACGTGCTAGACACAGGCATTAACACGTCGCACAACGACTTTGGCGGCCGCGCGGTGCCCGCGTTTGACGCCATCGGCGACGGCCAACAGGCCCAAGACTGCAACGGCCACGGCACCCACGTGGCCGGCACCATTGGCGGCGGCACCTACGGCGTTGCCAAAAATGCCACGCTTTACGCGGTGCGCGTGCTCGACTGCAGCGGCGGCGGTACGCTCAGCGGCGTTGTAGACGGCATCGACTGGGTCACGCAAAACTACCAAGCCCCGGCCGTGGCCAACATGAGCCTCGGCGGCGGCGCCAGCCAGTCGATTGACGACGCCGTAGCAAACTCTGTTGCTGCGGGCGTTACGTACGCCGTGGCCGCAGGCAACGAAAACACCGACGCCTGCACGAAGTCGCCGGCGCGCGTCAGCAGCGCCATCACGGTGGGCTCGAGCACCTCCAGCGACAGCCGCTCGTCGTTCTCGAACTACGGTTCGTGCGTCGATCTCTTCGCCCCGGGCTCGAACATCACCTCGGCGTGGTACACCAGCGACACCGCAACCAACACGATTAGCGGAACGTCGATGGCCTCCCCGCACGTAGCGGGCGTTGCCGCGCTGTACCTGGAGAACAACCCGAGTGCTAGCCCCTCGGCCGTGACCAATGCGATTGAGAGCAGCGCCACACAAGGCGTTGTCTCTGATGCGCAAGGCTCACCCAACCTCATGCTGTACAGCCTCTTTGATGGCAGCACCGGCGGTGGCGGTGGCAATGACGGCGGATCGGGCGGCGGCGGAACCGCGCCGTGCACGAACTGCTCGGCCTTCAGCGGATCGCTCTCAGGCAGCGGCGACTCCGACTATCAGCCGGACGGCACGTACTACGCGGGCGACGGCACGGAGACGGGCTACCTCGTGGGCCCCTCCAGCGCAGACTACGACCTCTACCTGTACAAGTGGTCGGGCTACGGCTGGCAGCAAGTTGCCAGTTCAACGTCTGCCTCGTCCGAGGAGCAAATTGACTACAACGGCTCGTCGGGCTATTACTACTGGGAGGTCTACTCCTACAGCGGCAGCGGCTCGTACACGTTCTATCTCGAATAGACGGTGCGCCCTGCGCTTAACCCTAGCAAAGAAGCGGCCGCTTCCCTTTCGGGAGGCGGCCGCTTTGTTGTTGGATGCCGCAGGCCGTTGGGGCCCGCAGCAGAGCGCCATCAACCGCGGGGGCGCAGCGGGCGCATCACCACTTCCGAGATGAGATAGTTGTCGGGCCCTTCGATGACGTGCAGCACCGTGCCCGCTACATCTTCGGGTTGCATCGGGTTGGGCGCAATGCTGCTGCCGGCCACATCGGAGAAGTTCGTTTCCACCGAGCCAGGGTACACGCACGTCACCTTGATGCCATCGTCGCGCAGCTCTTTCATCATCGCGTCGCTAAAGCCGCGGACGGCAAACTTACTGGCGTTGTACGCGCTGATGTTGGGGTTGCCAAGCAAGCCGGCGATAGAGGCGATGTTTACGATGTGCCCGCCAAAGCCCTCGGCCTCGTTCTGCGCGCGCATCATCGGGACGGCCTGCTGCGTGCACAAAAAGACGCCGTTCACGTTGGTGGCTTGCTGCTGGTCGAAGGCCTCAGGGGTGAGGTCTTCAATACCACCAAACTCGCCATAGCCGGCGTTATTTACGAGCACATCGCAGCGGCCCGCACTGTCTTCCACCACGGCAAAGGCCTCGGCGACCGATGCGGCGTCGCGCACGTCGCACGTCACCGGATGAAACGCGTCGCCCAGCTCGTCGCGCACCGCAGACAACGTGTCGCCCGAGCGCGCCAGTCCAAAGACGGTTGCCCCGCCCTCAACCAGCTGGGTGGAAATAACGCGGCCGATGCCGCTGCTGGCACCGGTTACCACGGCTACTTTGTCTTGTATGTTCATTGCGTTGGGTGTATCTTGTTGTAGAGGATGCGTCTGCTCAATGCCGCATGGCTCAACGGATGCGCCCGGTCCGGTCGATCCCCACGGCGGCCGCTCTTGGCCGATCCGTTACGTCTGGTGCACGGGCGTTCACTTGCGCGCGCCGCGAGCAGCTGCGGCCCCAACACGCCTTCCACCGAAAGTTCACCCCGACTGTAAACGGCGGGCTTGCGTTCGCCGAAACCATCGCCTATCGTATGGGTCCGATGGTTACACATGATGGTGGGCATAGCTCAGTTGGTTAGAGCGCCAGGTTGTGGTCCTGGAGGCCGTGGGTTCAAATCCCACTGTCCACCCCGCTGTAGCCCCTACATGCCGCGTTCGTCTAGCCTGGTCCAGGACGCCGCCCTTTCACGGCGGTAACACGGGTTCAAATCCCGTACGCGGTACCAAGCGCCGATGGGATCTCCCGTCGGCGCTTTTTTTGTGACGTGTGCCTCCTCCGAACCGCCGCGGAGCCGCGTCGTTTACCGGATGGTTTCTTCGCTGACTGCCTCCTTGCGCCCCTGGCTTCATGTCCACCCGCTTCGGTGTGATCGTCTTTCCCGGCTCGAACTGCGATCACGATGCGTACCATGCCGCAAGGCACGTTTTTGGCCAATCGGCCCGGTTCATCTGGCACGAAGATTCGTCGGTGGGCGACGTGGATGCCGTCATCGTTCCGGGCGGCTTTTCGTATGGCGACTACCTCCGCTCGGGGGCCGTGGCCCGCTTCGCCCCCATCATGGAAGACGTGCAGCGCTTTGCTGCCGACGGCGGGCTGGTGCTGGGCATCTGCAACGGCTTTCAGATTTTGTGTGAGAGCGGCTTGCTGCCGGGCACGCTCATGCGCAATGCGTCGCTCCGCTTCTTGTGCAAGCCCGTGACGATGCGCGTGGAGCGCGCCGATACGCCGTTTACCAATACCCTTGCGGAAGGCGACGTGGTGACGTTTCCCGCGGCCCACGGCGAGGGCCGCTACTATGCCGACGCCGAGGTCTTGGACGCCCTTGCAGCGCACAACCAAGTGGTGCTGCGCTACGCCACGCCCGACGGCGCGGTGACGGAGGCCGCCAACCCGAACGGGTCCGTGCACAACATTGCCGGCATTGTAAACCGCGCAGGCAACGTGTTTGGGCTGATGCCACACCCCGAGCGGTGCGTGGAAGACCTGCTGGCCCGCCCCGACGGCGCCCACATCTTTCGGTCGATGATTAACCATTGCACGGCCGTTGCCGCATAAGCATGCCTGGACTCTCTGACGCCCCCATCACGCTCCTGCTCATCCTGGCAAACGTGCTCGTGAGCGGATACGCCTTCGTGGGCGATGCCTCGTTGCTCGACGAGCTGTCGTTTCGTCCGCGCCGCGTGCGCGACGAGGGCGAGTACTACCGCTTTATCAGCGCGGGCTTCGTGCACGCGAGCTTCGGCCACCTGCTGTTTAATCTGATCACGCTCTACTTCTTCGGGCCGTGGCTGGAGCGCTTTCTGGGCCCCGCCGGGTACCTCGTGCTGTACTTTGGATCGATGCTCGCGGCCCACGGGCTCACCTACGTCAAGCACCGCGACAACTGGGAATACGCGGCGGTGGGCGCATCGGGGGCTGTAAGCGGCGTCCTGTTTGCCTTTTGCCTGTACCGCCCGCTGGCCATGCTGGGCGTATTTTTCGTGATTCCAATGCCCGCTATTCTGTTCGCGGTACTCTACGTGGTGGGGTCCATCTATGCCATGAACCAGGGCGAGGGCATGGCCGGCGGCATTGCCCACGAAGCCCATCTGGGCGGCGCGCTGGGCGGCCTGCTCCTCACCATTGCGCTCGACCCCACCGCCATCGTCACCTTCCTGCGGGCCATCCGCGGTCTCTTTTAACACCACCGTATGCCTATGCTTCGCCGGGTTGTTCTTGGCTCTCTTGTCGCCGTTCTGCTCATCGGCTGTGGACAAACGGACGCGCCCGCGCCTACCCCGCAACAGCCGCTAGCGACCACCGATACGGTATCGCTGCGCGGGCTGCTCGCCACCGATGCCCGCTTTTCTACGTTGGCCACGGCCCTCGATTCGGCCCGTCTCAGCAGTCTCCTGCGCGCCGACACGACGCTCACGGTGTTTGCGCCCACCAACGCGGCGTTCGAGGCGCTTCCGCCCGGCACCCTCGCGGCGCTGTTGGCCCCCGCCCGGCGGCCGCGCTTGCGCACGCTCCTGCGCTACCACCTCGCGCCCGGTCCCTAT
Source organism: Salisaeta longa DSM 21114 (assembly GCF_000419585.1). Taxonomy (NCBI): domain Bacteria; kingdom Pseudomonadati; phylum Rhodothermota; class Rhodothermia; order Rhodothermales; family Salisaetaceae; genus Salisaeta; species Salisaeta longa. Next base: position 2,761,674 of record NZ_ATTH01000001.1, on the reverse strand, counting down.
TCCCCCCAGGCGCTGCGATCCCGCGACAGCCTTGCCACGCTCGACAGCCTCCACGTGCCCCTGCGCACCGCGGGCGACACGCTGCAGGTTGGCGCGGCCCGCGTGCTGGGGCCGCCCGTGTCGGCGCGCAACGGAACGGTGTACGTCATCGACCGGGTACTGGCGCCGCCCGCGCCGTAGGCAGCGGCGCTACTCCACCACCCGGTCCGGATTGTTGTCCACAAAACTCGCCCAGCCGGTGTACGACGTCTGATCGTGCCCGTGGCCCGCGCGGTACTGTCGGCAGAGCGCAATCGCGAGGGCATCGGAAGCGTCGTGCGGCACCGATGTCTCGGCACGTAGCGACAGGATGTTGCGAACCATGAAGGCTACCTGCTTCTTCGAGGCGTTGCCGTTGCCCGTCACGGCCTTTTTCACTTCCGCCGGTGTGTACTGATCGACCGACAGGCCCGCGTTGAGTCCGGCCAGCATGGCCACGGCCTGCGCCCGGCCCAGCTTGAGCATCGACTGCGCGTTGCGGCCGTAGACGGGCATCTCAACGGACAGCGCCTCGGGCGCATGATCGGAGATGAGCGCGCACAGGGCGTCGTAGATCTGCTTGAGGCGCTCGGGGTGGCTGTCGTCGGCATCCAGGCGGATGGTGCCAAACGCAACGGCGGTTTCGTCGGCGGTATCGATGATGCCGTAGCCGGTGCACCGCGAGCCGGGGTCGACGCCTAAAATGCGCATATGAGGCAAGCATGTATGCAACGAGTGGACGCTTCGTATGCGGGCGGGCGGCGGGCGGTTCTGCCCGCCACGTCGCTAAAAGGCTTCGAGCATGGAGAGGTACAGCTGCCAGCCGCCGCTTCCATAGGCCAGGTCGATGCGTCCGTGCACGCCCCCGTCGGTGAGCCGCAGGCGTCCGCCGCCGCCCGCTGCAAACGCGAGGTCGCCCACCAGATCTGGCGTGAGCCCGCCGGCCACTTCCCCCACACTGCCAAACGCAACCGCCTTAAACCGCCAAAAGAGCGGCAGGCGATAGGCGGCTTGTGCGGCCCAGTACACCCGGTCGCGAAAGCGGCCTTCGCGGTAGCCGCGCAGCACATCGGGACCGCCAAGTTGCGGGAGCAGGCTGAAGGGCGGTTGCCCCATCGTCGCTTCGCCGTACAGCTGTGCCGCTGCAATGCCCGGCCCCCACGGGCGATACGCCCGGAGGTCGATGCGCGACTGCGCGAAGACGCGCCCGCCGGCGAGGAGCCGCGTAACGCCCAGCAGCGATGCCTCGGCAAAGGAGCCGCGCCGCGGGAAATAGCGGTTGTCGCGCCGGTCGCGCGTGAACACCCCGCCCAGCCCCAGCACCCACGACCGCTCGCGGCCCGCGAGTGCGGCCTGGCCCGGCGGCAGCTCCTCCAGCGCCGTGATCCGCTCGTAGCGGCTCAGCAGCCGCGGCCCGGCATGCCACCCGGCGGTAATGCGCCGCTGCACCGCCACATCGAGCAGCGCCTCGGTGCTGGTGTAATCGGTTGCAAACGACGTCGGGGTATCGCCGCCAACGCCGTAGAACGTATCCGGGAAGTAGCTGCCTTGCACCTCCCCGAGCACCCGCCACCGCCCGCCGCGCAGGTACACATCGGGCTGCACCTGCACGATAACCTGCCGGCGCTGCGTCACCGTCACCAGGCCCTGCACGTTGGAGGCATAGCCGCCCTGCGGCGGCGCATACCAGCCCACCACCAATCCGCCCGACAGCTTGGTCTCGGGGGCATACGCGGCGTACGGCAGCACGAGCCAGGCGTCGTCTGTGGCCGCCGAGTCGGGCGCTTGGCCCTGCGCGCAGCCCGCGCTCAACAGACCCATCACGGCCACCAGAACGCCCGTTACGGCCCACCAACGCATCAAACGACCAGTCACCAGCCCACCCGGTTTTGGCGCGTGGGCATCGGGCGGGCGGTTGTGGAATCGGACGCGGTGCGGAATTGGTCGGGCATCGGGAAGGTTGCGTCTTCGCGCAGCTTTGCCTTCTCCGAAGCTGCCATCTGCTGATAGTAGTCGCCCACAACGAACAGCGCATTGTGCGCCCCCTGGCCCCAAAAACTGGTGCGGAAGGTAAGGCGCGGGTCGTTAAAGCCCACCCACGATCCACTCACCAGCTCGGGATGCATCAGCATGAACCAGCCATCCGCGCTGCGCTGCGTGGTGCCCGTCTTGCCTGCAAAATCGTATTCGCCCAGCCCCCACTGCGTACGGATGCGGATACCGGTGCCGTAGTCAATGACGCCGCGCATCATGTCGACCACCGTGTACGCCGTCTGTTCAGAGAGCGCCTCCCGAGGCGTGGTTTGGGCCTGCCACAGAACGTTTCCGTAGCGGTCCTCCACGCGAGTAATCGCTGTGGGCTCGTAGTACAACCCGCCATTGGCCAGTGTGGAATAGGCTGCGGCCATCTCCAGTAAACGCACGTTGGCGGTTCCTAATGCCAACGAGGGCACCTTTGGCAGGTCGCTTTTGATGCCCATCCGCTGGGCGTACTGGGCTACGTTTGCCGGCCCCACCTGAAGGATGAGGCGCGACGTGATGGTGTTGATAGAGCGCGCGAGGCCCTGACTGAGGGTGAGCATCTGGCCGCTGGAGCCGCCGAAGTTGCGCGGCGTCCATGTCGTATCCGCCCCTCGGTCTTTCCACGAAAACGTGCTGTCGAGCAGCGTGTCGTAGGGCGACCAGCCGTTGTCGATGGCCGTGGTGTACACGAACGGCTTAAACGTAGAGCCCGGCTGACGGCGCGCAATGCTTACCTTGTCGTACTTGTCTTTTCTGAAGTTACGCCCGCCTACCCAGGCTTTTACGTGACCATTGCGCGGATCGATGGACACGAGGCCCGTTTCCAGCCGCGTTTCAATGGCGCGCAACGAATCCATGAACGCCTGATTTTGGCGCAATTGATTGATGGCAGCCTCGGCGCCCACGTCTTGGCGACGGAGCGCAGCGTAACGGTCGGTGGCGCGAATGAAGTCGTTGACGACGCCGTCGCGCTCCGTCCAAAAGTCCTGGAACGGCGTGTATCCCCCCTTACGCGCACGTTCCACGTAGTCCTCCAGCTGCGTGCTGTACAGGCTACCGGTTTCCTGCGACCACTCAAAGTTGACAACCTTTTGTAGCTTTGTCATCTGCGAGTCGACAGCCGCGCGCGCCATGCCTTGCAGCCGCGCATCGAGGGTCGTGTACACACGCAGCCCGTCTTGGTAAATGTTGCGCCCATGCAGCGGGTGGCCCGGCGTTTCCGTCCACTCGTCAAGGGTGGTGCGCACATGCTCGGCAAAGTAGGGCGCGAGGCTCGCGTAGAGTTCTGCCGAGTGGTATTCCGCATCCACCGGATCATCGGCGTGGGCCTCGTAGAACGCTTGCGACAGGTACCCGCGCTTCACCATCTGGCTGAGCACCACATTGCGGCGGTCCTGCGAGTTCTCGGGGTTAGCAAGCGGGTTGTAGTACGTGGTGGCCTTCAGCATGCCCACCAGCGTCGCCGATTGCAGGGTATCGAGCTGCGCGGCCGAGGTGCCGAAGTAGGTGCGCGCAGCGGCCTCAATGCCAAACGCGTTGTACCCAAAGCTCACGGTGTTCAAGTACATCTCAATGATCTCGCGCTTGGTGTAGCGCCGCTCCAGCTCCACGGCCGTCACCATCTCCTTCAGCTTCCGCGTGATGGTCACCTCGCGGCCTACCACCTTGTTGTAGAGGTTACGCGCCAGCTGCTGCGTGATGGTCGAGGCGCCGCGCAAATCGCCCCCGGTGAGAATGTCGAAGATGGCCCCCATGATGCCCTGGATGTCAACGCCCCAGTGCTGGTAGAAGCGATGGTCTTCGGTAGCCACCAGCGCATTGATCACTTCCGGCGCGATGCTGTCGTACTGCGCCCACGAGCGGTTTTGGCTGGCGTAGCGCGCTAGTTGCTTGCCATTGGCCGTGTAGGCGATGGTAGCGAGCTGGAAGGTGGGGTTCTCCAGGCGCTTCGTCGACGGAATATCGTCGGTGAGCGACCACATGTAACCGCCCAAAAGCAGCGTGACAAGAAGCACACTTCCGGCCAGCAGCGACAGCACGAAGGCCGCTTGGGCCTTCTCGGGAGACGCAAACCGATCGTAGAAGAAGCCCCGAAGGCCGCCGGGCGCATTGGGCGGCGTGCCGTTGGACCCGTTGGGCGTTGGGGACGCAGGAGACGCATCGTCGCCGGGCGCACGTTCGTGGCGCGACGTCCGATCATTGAAATACTGCTCCAACTCTTCTTCGGAGTAGGACCAATCAGACATGAAGCATCCGGGCGTTCAATACAAAGGGATTGGCCGCGCGGCGTGGGCGCAGCCTTCAGAGGGGCTCGTACGCAGGCCGCAGGGCCTTGTTACGTTGTTGTTGGCCACGGGCGGGCCCCGGCGTCGGTCCACCGGAAGAGTGCCAGCCCATCAGCATCCAAACGGGCGAAGGTCTGCGATTCGTACCACGCCCCCAGGTTGACGTAGGTGCCGCCGTTGTGCGTGTGGGTCAGCGGGGTGTGGCTATGGCCCATCACCACGGCGTCGTGGGTGCGGAGCTCGGCCTCGGCGTGCGCCCGAAGCGCCTGTGTTACCGCGGGCTCCGGTGCGCGATGCAGGCGCCGGCTCACCCATCGGGCGAGGCCCATCCCCCAGTCGGCCGGCAGCAGCGTGCGATACGCCGCCACGGCCCACGGATGCCGCAGCACCGGCCGCACGCGGCGCGCCAGGTTTCCGTGGCCGGCCGCCACCGCGTCGCCGTGGGCCACGTACACGGCGTGCCTGGCATGGTGCGCGGTGAGGGCGTTGGGCACGAGGCGCACGCCCAGCTCCTCCGTCAGGTACGAGCGATGCCAGGGGTCGTGGTTGCCCAGCAGGTAGGTAGCCGCGCGGCCGGCGTCGACCCAGTCGGCCAAAAACCCCCAAAAGCGGACGCAGCCCTTGGGCACAAGGTGGCGGTACTCGATGTACGCATCGAACACGTCGCCCACCAGGTACAGATGCGTGGCGTCTGCGGCCTGGGCGCTCAGGCAGTCAATCAGGGCGCGTTCGTGGGCGCGCGTCGTGGGCCGATCGAAGCGGCCAAAGTGCATGTCGGAAACAAAGAGAACCACAGCGTCGCGAACGCTCTGTTTGAAAAGTCGACGCAGGAGCGGGCGCGCCACCTCCGCAGGATTTCCGGACAGCGCTTCTGCACGCGAACGCCACAGGGGGCCCGAACGCACGGCCACGCCCCGCGTACCAATGCTGATTTTCGTAGCGCCTTGCCGCGCGTTTTTGGTCAAGACCCGCCGTTATGAATCGACGCCCCTACTACCAGCCGCCTACCCAGTTCGCGGTCTTTCCGCCGGTCATCAAAAACTTGCTGATTCTGAACGTGCTGTTTTTCATGGCACAGTTCGTGGCACAGCAAACCCTAACCGAAAGCGCGCTCCTGGCCCACGTACTCAACCAACTGCCGCTGTACCCGGTGGGCAGCGAAGGCGCGTTCGGCGTGCGCCTCTTTGGGCGCGGGGCCGTGCCGGGCTTTGGCGTGTGGCAGCTGGTATCGTACAGTTTCTTGCACGGCGGCTTTGGGCACCTGCTCTTCAATATGTTCGCGCTCTGGATGTTTGGCGTGCAGATTGAAAACAAGTGGGGGTCGCAGCGCTTCGCCACCTTTTACTTCGTATGTGTGGTGGGCGCAGCGCTGGTGCATCTGCTGTTTGTGGAGGCCCCGGTGCCCACCATCGGCGCATCGGGCGGCGTGTTTGGCGTGCTGCTGGCCTTTGGCATGATGTTTCCCAACCGCCCGATCTACCTCTACTTTCTGTTTCCCATCAAGGCCAAGTGGCTGGTAATTGGCCTGGGGGCGCTGGAGCTCTTCTCGGGCATCTCGGGGACGCAGGCGGGCGTGGCGAACTTCGCCCACCTGGGCGGCATGCTCTTTGGCTTTGGGCTCATCCAGTACTGGCGCGGCAAGCTGCCGGTGGCGCCTGACCGCGTCATGCGCTGGTAGCGGCCGGCCGCTCCGACGGTTTGATCGTGCTGACGGCTAGAACCGGTAGGCGATGCCAAATTGAAATTGACGCGGCGGCCCGGCGTTCTTCTTGACGAGCCCGCGGCGCGCCGGCCCCACCTGAATCTGATTGCTTTGGGTGGCGCTGTTGGCGTAGCCGCTCCAGTTTTGATCGTTGAGCACGTTAAAGACGTCGGCGGTGAGCTGTACGCGGCCGTTGTAGAGCGGCACGGCATAGCGCACGCTCACGTCGAACGTGGCGGCCCAGGGCAGACGGTCGCTGTTGCGCGCGGTCCCCGGCCAGCGGTCGCTGTTGCCCACGTAGGCCGCGCCGTACGAGCGGCCGTCGCCGTTTAGGTCGGTGGTGCCAAACAGGACCGCGTCGGGGATGCGGTTTACGGGCTGCCCGCTTTGCACGGTGGCCCCCAGCGTCACGCCGAGTCCGGCGGTGGGGTAGTACGTCACGAGGCCCTCCATGACGTGCGTGCGGTCGTTCACCGAGGGGCCCCACTCGTCGGCAAAGTCGTTGGCCACCTCCGCGCGAAAGTTGATGTCGTCCGTGTTGTTGCGCAGCCGCGAGAGCGTGTACGAGAGACGATAGCTGAAGTCGTCGCGGCCCCGCGCGTTGACCACGTTGAAGGTGGCAGCCCAGTAGCGCGCCGCGCCGGCCATCTCGGTCATGGTGATGGTGCGCGCCGCGCCGGGGCGGTACAGCGGATTCCCGTTTGCGTCGCGCGCGATGGCGCCGCTGCTGGTGCGCTGGAAGATGTCCGTGGGCCGCGTTTGGTCGGCGGCAAATTGCGAGCGCACCACATCGGCCGGATCGCCGGCCGCGGCAAGCTCGGCCGCCGACACGTCGTATGGCGCCGGCGCATTCAGGTCCACCAGCCGGGGCAGGTGCCGCGAGCGCGTGTGCATCAGATCGACGTAGAAGAGCGTGCTGGCCCCCAACTGCCGCTGGTAGCCAATGGAGAACTGCTGCGTCATCGGGTTCTCGTAGCCGTTGGGGTTCAGGATCCGGCGCTCGTTGCTGAACACGTCGTCGCGCGCAGCGGCAAGCGCGGCCCCCCGCGGCGCGTCGAGGTACGAGGCGTTGGGCACGGTGGCCGTGAGGTTGCCATTGGCCGTGATGCGGGCAATGGATGTGCCCGCCGGCAGGCGGCCCTGATCGATGAGGGTCTGCAGCTGGTCGCGATAGGCCGCCGAGGTGGTGCTCTGCATCACCGCATCGGTGTAAATTGCCGCCAGCACCTTGTCATAAAAGATGCCATACCCGGCGCGCACGCTGCTGCGCGGGCTCAGCGCATAGTTGAGGCTAAGGCGCGGCGCAATGTTGTTCCAGTCGCCGGTGGTGCCGCCGCCCTTCGAGAGCGAGTCGTAGTCCCACCGCAGCCCGGCCGTAACCGTGAGGGCCGACGAGACGGCCCACCGGTCTTCCGCATACACGCCCACCTGGTTCTGCCACTTGGTGAGCGCGCCGGGCCGCAGCTCAACCGCGTAGTTGAGCACGTTCACCGGCCCGGGCAGGGTAGACAAGTCGGTGGCGCGCAGCCCCTGCGTAATGCCTCGTTCGTTGAGCGCCGCCACCTGATCGGCGGTGAGGCGCACGGTGTAGTTGCCGTTGGGGTTGCCGCCGTCGAGCAGGTTGATGTGCGTGTTGATCACATCGACGCCGGTTTTGAGCGTGTGCGCGCCCCAGTTCCACGTCAGCTTTTGCTGCACCTGGAGGGTGTTTTCGGTTTCGTCGAAGGTGTAGCCCGGGTGCCCCAGCACGGCGATGGTCGTCTCTTGCGGGTCGAGCACCGTCACCTGCGGGCTGTTGGGATTGGCGGGGTTCGCGTAGTTCCAGTGGAAGCGGCTGTACTGCACGTTGCCCTCGTACACCAGGCGGCTGCCGGCGTAGGTTGTTTGCAGGGCCACGTGGCCGCCGTCGCGCTGCTGCGTGTTGGCCGCCGACGGAAACAGCACGCCCCCGGTAAGTCCGCCGCCCTGCCGCTCGATGCGCACGCGCTGCCAGTTGGTACGCAGGGTGGAGCGCCACTTGTCCGTCCACCGATGATCGAGGCGCAGCGTAGCGTACGAAAACTGATTGCGTCCGGGCACGGTCTGCTGCAGGCCAAGCTGCGGGACGCGCAAGAGGTTGTCCTTCCAGTCGGCGATGTGCGAGGCGCTTGCAAAGACAAACGTCTGATCTTTCACCAGCGGCCCGCCCACATGCACGCCGCCCTGATGACGCTCGAAGCCCGCGCTGACGGCGTTCCCCGACAGGTCGCGCTGGGCGTACTGCGTGTTGCCATCGAGGGGCTGGCCCGGGCGCGTCAGGTAGTACGCCTCGCCACGCCACGTATTGCTCCCGGATTTTGTTGTTACGTTGATGACGCCGTTGCCGGTGCGCCCGTATTCCGCCGAATAGTTGCTGGTGAGCACCATGACATCCTGGATGATGTTGATGGGCAGGTCCATCTGCGGGCCGCCCAAAAAGTTCTCGTTGTTGTCCATGCCATCGATCATGTAGTTGGCATAGAGCCCGTTGGCGCCGTTGATGCTAACGGTGGGCGCTTCGGGGAAGAAGCCGGTGGCCTGGGTGACGTTGGGCAGGCGGTAGAGCACCTGCGAGAGGGCGCGGCCCTCGACGGGGGTGGCTTGCAGCGTTTCGACGGGCAGGGTGGCCGACACTTCGGCATCCACGCGATTGACCTCGGCAACGCCGGCGTCGGTGACGGTTACTTGCTCCAGTTCAAACGCGGCCAGGGGCGAGAGGAAGAGCGTGACGCTGCGCGTTTGGTTGCTGCGCAGGCTGAGGTCGTCGAGGCGGGCGGCGTAAAAACGATTCGTCTCCGGCGCCCGCACGGTGTAGCGGCCGGCGGTGGAGAGGCCGCTGCGCACCACCTGGCCCTGCGCGTCGGTCACGAGCGTATCCCGAAATCCGATGGCATTGTTCTCGATGATGAGCGGCACGTCGGCGGCGCCGACGTTGCGCTCGACGTTGAGGGCTGTAACGCGCAGGGTGGCCTGACTGTGCGCGGGCGCCGCGGTGGTGAGAAGGGCGAACGCGGCAGCAAACAAAGCAAGGAGTCGCATAAGGCGAAAACGAAAACATGCGGAGGGCTGAACACAGCGACGGGTACGCAAGATACGTACCCGTGGCTTGGTATTCGTTACACGCTTGTTCGTTTATGCCTCCGGCGGTGGCGCGGGCGCCGCGCTGTGTTCAGTTGAGGGCCACCGTGGCATCGGCCAAGACCGGCTGCGCCACCGCTGTATCTTGTTCGAGTTTACCGTCGCGAAGCCGGATGATGCGCCGTGCGTGCTGGGCAATGTCTTCCTCGTGCGTGACCACCAGCAACGTATTGCCTTGCCGGTACAGCGCTTCAAAGAGGCGCATGATCTCGTCGCCCGTCTCGGTGTCGAGGTTGCCGGTGGGCTCGTCGGCCAAGACGAGCGAGGGACGGTTGGCCAGCGCACGGGCGGTGGCTACGCGCTGGCGCTGCCCGCCCGAGAGCTCGTTGGGCTTGTGCGTGAGGCGATCGCCCAGCCCCACATCGGTCAGAATTTCGGCGGCGCGCTGGCGGCGCTCGTGCCGCGGCATGCCGGCATACACGAGCGGCACCTCGACGTTGCGGAGGCAATCGACCCGCGGCAGCAGGTTGAACGTCTGAAAGATGAAGCCAATCTCGCGGTTGCGGATCTCGGCCAGCTCGTCGTCGCTCAGGTGGCTCACGTCGGTGCCGTTCAGGTAGTACGTGCCGCTGGTAGGCGTATCCAGGCACCCCAGCATGTTCATGAAGGTGGATTTTCCGGAGCCGGAGGGCCCCATGATGGCGATGTACTCGCCGGCCTGGATGTTGAGGCTTACGCCATCGAGGGCCCACACTTCTTCGGAGCCCATCAGGTAGCGTTTCTTGAGGTCGACCACCTCAATGAGCGGGCGGTCGGTAGAGGCAGTGGGTGCATTCATGGCGGCAGGGAGGCAAAGAGGCGCAGGCAGGCGAACGGGGCGCGTCACTCGTTAGACGCGAGCGCCGCGTCTGGGCCGGCGCCGGGCGCGCCCTCGTTCGTCACGGTGATGGCCGCCCCCGGCGACAGCTCGCGGCTGATGGCGCTGTAGGGCCCGGTTACCACGCGGGCACCGGGTTCCAGTCCGCTGGCGATGACGATGTGCGTGTCATCGGCAATGCCGGTCTCCACCTCCACCATCTCCACCGTGTCGGCCTGCGCAACGAACACCACCTTCCGCAGGTCTTCCGTGGCATCGTCAGCCGCCGCGTCTTTGCGCCCCTCCAGCTTGTTGAAGTCGCGCACCGTAACGGCCTGAATGGGCACCGCCACGGCGTCCTTCACGGTTTGCGTGAAGATATCGACCGTGCTGCTCATGCCCGGGCGCAGCGTGGGGGCATCGGTCGCAGGCGGTGCTCCTTCCGGCGATTGCAAGCCAGCCGTCGGCCGGGCGTCCATGGCCGGGAATTGGAGGTTGTGCGGGCTCGTCACCCGAATCTTGACCGGGAAGTTGGTCACTTGCTCCTGCGTGCCTTCGCCACTGACGCGCGCCGAGTTGGCAATTTCCATCACCACCCCTTCCAGCGACTCCTCCGGATACGCATCGACGGAAATGGACGCGGTGTCGCGCAGGGCGACGTTCACCACGTCATTCTCATTGACATCCACCACAACTTCCATCTGGCTGAGGCGGGCGATGCGCATCATCTCGGTGCCGGCCATTTGGCTCGTACCCACCACGCGCTCGCCGGCTTCCACGTTCAGCCGACTGATGGTTCCGCTCATGGGTGCCTGGATGGAGGTTTTGCCCAACTGCTTCTGGGCCTCCTCCAGCCGTGCTTCGGCATTTTGGACCTCGAAGCGGGCCGCTTTTAGGTTGGACTGGGCCACTTTGTAGGCCGTTTGGGCATCCAGGTAGTCGGCCTCCGAGATCACTTCGCGGGCGTACAGCTCCTTCTGGCGCTCGTAAATGCGCTCAGCCTGCAGCATGTCGGCACGGCGCTGCTCCAGGCGGGCGCGGGCGCCGCTGAGCGATGCGCGCATCTGCTCAACCTGTGCCTGATACGCATCGGGGTTGATGCGCGCCAGCAGGTCGCCCTGCTGTACGCGGTCGCCCTCTTGCACCGGCAGCGCAATGATTTCGCCGGAGACATCGGGGCTTATCGTGACTTCCACCTCGGGCTGGGTGCGCCCAAAGGCGGTAACCACCTGCGTGACGGTGCGACGCTCAGCGGCTTCCACTTCAACGGCAAGCCCTTCGGGCGCTACGCCCCACCAGCCGAGCCAGCGCCCCAGGCCGCCGACGAGGAGGAGAAACAGGAGGGCACCGCCGGCAATGTAGAGGATACGACGTGTAGGAGACGATGACATAATCGGGTCGTTGGGTCTAGGGGAAACACAGGCCGTGACGCGTGCTGTCTGTTACTGAAACAGCGGCGTTTCGGGGTTCAGCGTGCCGATGTAGTAGTCAATAAGCTGCTGCTGGAATACGAGCGTGTACTGCGCCCGCACCTCTTCGCTGGCCGCCTGCACAAAGTTGCGGTTGGCGTTGGTGAGCTCCACGATAGAGGCGGCGCCCAGCCGAAAGCGCTCCTGGGCCGCTTCCCGCGCGAGGCGCGCGGCTTGCAGACGCTCCTTGGCCGCCGCCAACCGCTGTTGCGCGTTCCGGTAGTCCAGGATGGCTTGCCGCACTTCCGCCGCAATTTGCTGGCGCCGGTCTTGCACTGCGTACTGCGCATTGAGCGCTTGCACGCGGGCTTGCTCAATGCTGGCGCGGGTTTGGTAGCGGTTGAACAGCGGGATGCTGAGGCTAAGGGTGATGCTACCGCCGCGGCGGTTATCCAGCTGATCAAAAAAGTCCGGCTGCACAAGCGTGGGATTGCTGCCGGTGCCTGGCACAAAATAGGGCACGGTACCGCCGCCCGCGGTTTGCACCTGCACCTGGGTGGGCGGGCGGCCGGTGCCCGGCACCGGAAGGAGCGCCGTGCTGGCCCAGTTGCTCCCGTAATCGACGCTCAGATCGAGCGATGGGTACAGCGCCGACTGTGCTACGTCAATGCCGTACGCCGTGGCGTTGGCTTCCGCCCGTTGCGCCTGCAGGTCGTTGCGGCGGCGGTAAGCCTCCTTGAGCAGGTTTTCGTAGCGGAAGGTGGCCGCGGCCGTAACCGGCTCATTGAGCGCAGGGGCCTGAAACGTGTAATTTTTCATCGGGTCAAGCTGCAGCGTCTGGATCAGCTGCGTCTTGTCGAGGCTCACCGCGCGCTCGGCCTCCAGCACCGACGTGCGCTGCTCGGCCACGGCGGCCTGCTGCTCGTACAGGGCCGAGGGCGGGCGGGCGCCGCTTTCCACAAACGCCCGGATTTGTTCTAGCTGCTGCAGCCGGGCGGCCAGTTCCTCGCGCTGCACCGCCAGCACCTCGCGGTCCTGCACGAGCGCCAGGTACTGGTTCATCACGCGAAAGACGACGTTCTTGCGGGTGCGCTCTAGGCTGAGGGTGGACGCGGCGGCATTTTCTTGCGCCTGGTTGAGCGCGGCCACATCGCCCCATCCGTTGAACAGGTTGATGGACCCCCGCGCATTGACCGTGAAGAAGTCGGTCGTCTCGTTGACAATCGCGCCCTCCTCTTGGCTAAAGCTACGGCCAAAGCTGCGCTGTCCGGCCGACGAAGCAGAAAAGCTGGGCCCAAACGCGAATTTTCGTTGCGTGAGCACCGTTTCTTGTTGACGCACGGCGCTCTGGGCGCGCTTCACGTCCGTGTTCTGATCCAGCGCAATATCTACGGCCCGATCAAATGTAATTTGAAGCGTATCGACCGATTGCGCTTGGGCCACCGGACCCATCGCGAGGCACAGGGTGAGCACCGCTGCAGCGCAGCGTACCGAAGAGAAAAACATAGGCGTAGGGAAGGAAATCGTCAGCGAACGTCGTGCAGCAAACCACTCGCAAAGGAGTCAGCCACGTAACGATTAGGCCTTACCCGATGTTACGCATGGGCACAGAAAAGACATGAAGCGCACAGAAGACGCGGCCACCGGTCGTTGCGACCGAATCAACCGGGGCCCGCGATATGAAATACGCCTTGCACTAGCCGGCCGCCGATGAATCATCGAAGCGGCTGTGGACGAGCAAGCCATCGCCCGAGGCCGCCGGCAGGGGGGCCGTGGACTGGAGGGTGGTGCGGAAGGTGAGGCACGTGAGGTTTAGGGCTTCACACGCCGTGCGAAGCGCGCGCCGCGCGGCCGGCGTCCCGGCCAACACCGGCACGATGACGGCCGTCGCCCCGCTTTTCTGCTGCGCCGCGGCGAGGCTCGCGGGCGTCCCCACCACCGAGACGCCTTGCAGGTGAAGACCAATCTTTGACGGACGGGCCGCGATAAGGCCCACCACCACATGATTGGTGGCATCGTCTTGGCGAAGGTGCCGGAGCGCCAACATCGCCGCTTCGTCGGTGCCAAACAGGAGCACCGGCTGCCCCCGGCGCCGCTGCGATGCTGCATACTGCCGCAGCGCGCGAAACCCGAAGCGTACGCCCAAGAGCGCAAGGGTCACGATCATCAAATCGAGAATGACAACCGCGACAGACAACACGGCCACGCCATACGCCAGCGCCACCACCCCCCACGTGAGTGCTGCGGCGGCCATCGTAGCACCGAAGAGCCGGATGACCTCGGGGGTGCCGGCATGACGCCAGATGCCGTGATACAGCCCAAACATGTAGAATACGGCCACCTTGGCAACGGCCACCAGTGGAAGCGCCGTGCTCACGAGGTGCTGCACATTGGCCGGGAGCGCCCCGGCGTACCGGAGGTAATGCGCCAGAATGAACGCGGCCATGACCACCATCAGGTCGGCCATCATGCCCATCACCGATTTCCACGATACGCCGCCCGCTACGGCGCGCATCCAGGCCCCGAGGCGCTCGGTGGCGCTGCGATGCACCGCCTCGTGTCCGGGCACGGGCGTCCCGGCGAGGTACAGCCCAAACACGACAGTCGCCACGCCGCACAGCAGCAACAAGGCGTAGAAGAGCTGTGCCGTGGATTGGTATACCGCGAGCCCCGCAACGCCAAAGACGAGGCTCACCACGTACAGCACGTACACCGTCTGCCGCTCCGACAGCCCGTCGTGCACCAGCCGGTGCATGGTATGATCGACGCCGCCCTCGGTAATCGGCCGTCCTTGCAAGATGCGCGTGACGGTCACAAACGTCGTGTCAAAAATAGGAACGGCCAGCACCACGATGGGCACTAACGTCGCCGCAAATGGGCCGCCGCTGCTCTGCACCGTCATTGCCAGCACCGCGAGCACGTAGCCTAAAAACAGACTGCCGCAGTCGCCCATGAAGACGCGCGCCGGCTTCACGTTGTACACCAAAAAACCAATGCATGCAGCAGCCAGCACGAGCGCAAGCACCGCCATCGAGGCATGATCCAGCCACAGCGCGATGACGCCCAGGATACCGCCGGCAATGGCCGTAATACCGGCCGCGAGCCCGTCCATCCCGTCGATGAGGTTTACGGCATTGCTGATGCCGATGACCCACAGAAACGTGAGCGGCACCGACAGCCACACCGGCCCGCCCCGCCAAAACGCCAGGCCCGCCCACAACACCAACGCCGTAGCCACAACCTGGGCCACGAGCTTGGCTTCCGGACGAATGTCGTACAGATCATCCGCTAGGCCCGTGCCAAACATCACCACGCCGCCCAGAAGCACGCCCACCGGGAGCGAGGCCCACGCGCCGCTGGCCCATAATCCGACACCCACACTGGCAAAAATTCCCAACCCGCCAAGCAGCGCAACCGGACGCGTGTGCCAGCGGTCATCCTTAGGATACGCAATCCATCCGGCCCGATGAACGCCCCAAATAACCAACGGCGTAAGAAGCAACGCGGCCATGAGTGCCGCACCGCCTCCCCAGTACAACGCCTGTAACGTACGATATGCAAGGTCCGCTGTCCCCCCATACAGCAACGGATGCAATGTCGTCATACGTTTGTGCTCATCCCTTTAGAACCGGCAAGGCCCGTGCGGCAATCGTACACGCGCCGTTCAGAATATATAGATGCGATGATCGAAAGGTACGACGCGGTCGGCAATAATTCAACGAATAGCGCCGCACTTCTGCCACGCGTTCCCAAACCAGCATAAATTGTGCCTCCATCGGCGATGGGCACACACAACCACACGAGCCGTTTGACGTGCTGTTCGTGCATCCTTGCAACTTGCGTTTTCTGCCGACGTGGCTTCCTCCGCAACCTCCACCCGGGGCCAAACGCCCCTCATGCGTCAGTACTTTGCGATTAAGGAGCGGCACCCCCAGGCGCTGCTCCTCTTTCGGATGGGTGACTTTTACGAAACCTTTGTAGATGATGCCAAAACGGTAAGCCGCATCCTGGGCATTACGCTCACCTCGCGCAACAACGGCAAGGCCGATGATGTGCCCATGGCGGGCTTTCCGCATCATGCGCTGGATAGCCACTTGCCGAAGCTCATCCGGGCCGGGTTGCGCGTGGCCATCTGCGAACAGATTGAAGACGCAAGCACGTCGAGCGGGAAGGTCGTTGACCGCGACGTGGTGGAGGTCGTCACGCCGGGCGTGTCGTTTCATGATCAGTTGCTCAACCCAAAGCAATCCAACTACCTCGCGGCGTTGCACTGGAGCGGCGACCGTCTGGGCGTAGCCTACATCGATGCCTCGACGGGCGAGTTTGCCGTCACCGAAGCGCCCGCTCCGCAACTGGCCGACCTGCTGCAAACCATCCAGCCCGCGGAGGTCATTCTGGACAAGCGCCGCCGCAGCACGCTCGATGCCCTCCGCGAACAGCCGTTTACCATCACGCCGCAGGAGGATTGGGTGTTTGGCTACGACTTCGCCTACGAGACCCTGCTCGACCACTTTGAAACCCACTCGCTCAAGGGATTTGGCGTGGAGGCCCTCGACGTGGGACTCGTGGCCGCTGGCGCTGCGCTGCACTACCTGCAGGAGACGCAGAAGGGCGCGCTGCCGCACATCCAAAAAATTCGGCGGTTTGCGGGCGATGAGCATATCGCGCTCGATCCGCAGACGAAGCGCAACCTCGAACTCGTGGCGACCATGCACGACGGCGGCCGCGAGGGATCGCTCGTGCACATCCTCGACGATACGCAAACGCCCATGGGCGGGCGACGGCTGCGGGCCTGGCTGGTGCGCCCGCTCCGCACCCTCGATGCCATCAACGCCCGCCAAGAAGCCGTGGCCGAGCTCGTAGCCGATCGCGACCGGCGCGACGCCCTGCGCGACACGTTAGGCCACATGGGCGACCTGGAACGGCTGGCCGGAAAAATTGCCACGGGGCGCGCCTCGCCTCGCGACCTGAATGCCGTAAAAACGGCGCTCCAGCAGCTGCCCGCGGTGCAAGCGCACCTAGAAGACGCCCCCGGCACCACGCTGCCCGCTCTCCGCGCGGCGCTCACCCCCTGCCCCGACCTCATCGCGCGCATCGAGCAGGCCCTCGTTGACGATCCACCGGCCAAAATTAGCGAAGGCGGCCTCATCCGCGACGGCTACGACGACGAACTCGACGAACTCCGCCAGATCGCGTCCTCGGGCAAGGAGTGGGTGGCCAACCTGGAGGCTACCGAACGCGAGCGCACCGGCATCCCGTCGCTCAAGGTCGGCTTTAACAAGGTGTTTGGGTACTACCTGGAAATTACCCACACGCACACCGAGAAAGTCCCCGAGCACTACATCCGAAAGCAAACGCTCGTCAACTCGGAGCGCTACATTACGCCCGAGCTAAAAGAGTACGAGGAGAAGATCCTAACCGCCGAGGAGCAGATCGAACGGCTGGAGCTGGAGCTGTTCAACGCGCTCCGCGAGGCGATTGCGCAGCGCACGGCCGATCTGCAGGACAACGCCGATGCCCTTGCGCGCCTCGATGTGCTGGCGAGCCTGGCCGCGGTGGCCGACCGCCACGATTATGCGCGGCCGACGGTGGACGACAGCCTCACGCTCGACATCACCGCGGGGCGCCACCCGGTGGTCGAGCAAACGCTGCCGCCCGGCGAGGCCTTCATCCCGAACGACACGCATGTTGACCCCGACGACGACCAGATTCTCATCATCACCGGCCCCAACATGGCGGGCAAGAGCGTTGCCTTGCGACAGGTGGGCCTCATTGTGCTGCTTGCGCAAATTGGCAGCTTCGTGCCGGCCGAGGCCGCCCATGTGGGCCTCGTCGATCGCATCTTTACCCGCGTGGGCGCTTCCGACAATCTCGCGGCCGGCGAAAGCACCTTCCTCGTGGAAATGAACGAGGCGGCCAACATCCTCAACAACGCCACGAGCCGCTCCCTTATCCTGCTCGATGAAGTGGGCCGCGGCACCAGCACCTTCGATGGCCTCTCCATTGCCTGGTCAATTGTGGAGTACCTCCACGAGCGCCCCGAGGTGGCCGCGCGCACCCTGTTTGCCACGCACTACCACGAGCTCAATGCCCTGGCCCAGCGGCTCGATCGGGTGCGCAACTATCGCATTCAGGTGCAGGAGCACGAGGGCGACATCATCTTTTTGCGGAAGCTAGTGCCCGGCGGCGCCGACCACAGCTACGGCATTGAGGTGGCGCGCATGGCCGGCCTACCCCGCCCGGTGATTGCGCGGGCGCACGAAATTTTGCACCACCTGGAGGCCCAAGACCTGGCCATGGACGATGCGCAGCAGGGCGATGGCGCCGCCCCGTCCGGCGACGATATTCCCGCTCTGGGTGACGAAGCCATGCAGATGAATCTGTTTGGGCAGCCCGATCCGATGGCTGCCGAGCTGAAAGAAGCGCTGGCCGCAATCGACCCCAACCGCCTGACGCCCATCGAGGCCCTCATGAAGCTCTCGGAGTGGAAAGCAAAACTGGACGCCTGATCGCTTAACGATTGCTTGTGTTGACGCCGCCCCGTTGCCCGACGTATGTTGTAGCCATATTGCCTGCTCCTCCTTCGCGTTCAACCCGCCGTGCTTGTACCTCTGGGTCGCTTGGTGCGTCATCCGGTTATACAGGGCGTGCTGGCCCTTGGCCTGCTCGGCGCGGTGGTGTACAGCGTTGACCGCGTGGCCCTGTGGCGTGCGCTGCGCACGGCCGATTTGCTTTACGTGGCGGCTGCGGGCCTGCTCACCCTTCCGAACCTCGCCCTTGATGGATGGATCTGGGCGCGGGCCGCGCGGCCGCGGGTGGTTATGCCCTGGCGCACGTGGGCGGGGGCTACGCTGTGCGGATGCGCCGCGGGCTTTGTGACGCCGGCCCAACTCGGGGAATTTCCGGCACGCGCCTGGGCGGTGCCCCGCGCCGATCGGTGGACGCTGGTGGGCGCGGTGGGGGTGCAGCGCGTCATGGACTTGTGGGCGGCGTTGGCGGGCGGCCTTGTGGGCGTCGGCGGGCTTCTCGCGGCCGATGTGCTGCCGGCTCCTACGCTTTGGGGGCTCGTTGTTGGCGCTACGGCCGGTACCCTCGCGGGCCTGTCTTGGGTGATGCTCCGGCCGGGGCGGGTGGTCGCTTGGCTGCGCCGCTGGTCGCGCACGCGGCCCGCCGCACGTAGGCTTCTATTTTTGCGCGACCTGTCGCCTCTTCGTGTGGGCCTGCTACTGGGCGCTACGCTGGTGCGCTATGCCCTCTACGCCGGACAGTTTGTGCTGCTGGCCTGGGCGTTTGCCCCGTCGCTGCCGGTGGGTCTCCTCGCGGCTGCCAGCGGATTTATCTTCTTCGTGAAGGTGCTCCTCCCGTCGCTCGCGCTGGACCTGGGCATTCGCGAAGGGACAGCCCTGTTTGCCTTTGCGCAGCTAGGCTGGCCGGCTCCTGCTGCTGTGGGCGCCGCGCTGCTGCTGTTTGTGCTGAACGTCGCCGTGCCCGCGGGCCTTGGCGCGCTGGTGCTGCATCGTCGCCTCGCGCTCTCCTCATCGCCCCTCCCGGCCTAATGCCCGTAGCGCTTGGTGTGCTTGCCGTTGCCCTGCTGGTCTACTGCGGCGTACAGGGGGCCACCGCGTGGGGCGTGCGGCAGACGCTCCGGCGCCCGCTGCCGCCCGCGCCTTCTCCATGGCCGTCTGTCTCGGTGATTGTGCCCGCCCGCAATGAAGCCGACGCCATCGCCGCTTGCCTGTGCAGCATCCGCGCCAACCGCTACCCCGGCCCGTGCGAGGTGATTGTGGTGGATGACTTTTCCACCGATGCCACCGCCGCCATCGTGGCGCGCCACATCGATCGCGAAGCGCCGCTGGACGCGCCCGTGCGTCTGCTGCGGCTCGACGCGCACATGCCCCACAACCCACAGCAGAAGCAAGGCGCCCTGCAGGCCGGCATTGCGCAGGCCACCGGAGCGGTTGTGCTCACCACCGACGCCGATTGCACCGTCGGGCCGCGCTGGATCGAGACGATGGCGCGCTTTTGTACGCCCGAGACGCCGTTCGTGGCGGGGCCCGTCCGCTACCGAACCAGCCCGCGCACGCTCGGTCGCTTTCAAGGCGTGAGCATCGTCGGCGCTGTGGCGCTGGGGGCCGGACACATCGCCCTGGGCGCACCCACGTTCTGCAACAGCGCCAACGTGGCTTACCGGCGCGCGCTGTACCTCGCGGGCCGCGCGCACCTGCCCGAGGGGCCTGCCACCGACGAGCTGCTGCTTCAGCACGTCGCCTACGCCACCGATCAGCAGCCCGCGTTTGCACACCCGGCGGCCGCGTGTGTAACCACCGACGCCGTGGCCTCGTGGCGCGCCTTCATGCAGCAGCGGGTGCGCTGGGCCAGCACCGGAGCCACCTACCCGCATGGCCGTGCACGCGCCCTCCTCGCGGCCTACATGCTTCCCATGGCGCTCCTGCTCCTTGGCGCCCTGGGCGCGCTCGCACTGCCCGCCTGGCGCCTGCCGGTGGCCGCAGCCTTTGCGCTCAAGGCGCTCGTTGATGCCGCCCTTGTCGTTCCGGCCGCCCGTGCCTACCGCGTGCCCTTCACGCTGCCCCTGCTGGCCGCCGTTGTGCTGGCCGAAGGCCCGCTCGTATGTTACGCGGCCCTGCGCGCAGCCGTAGCCCCCGGGCGCTGGAAAGGACGCCCCCTGTGAAACGTTCACTAGTTATTTACATTTTGAATATGCTGACATATATTGGGCTATGTTGATGTAGTATCGTCCGTCTACGCACCCTGCGCGGTCTGTTGCCTGCCGCACGACACCTGTGGCCGTGCGGACTGGATGTATTCGGGCATTTACCCCGGATGCCCGCGGCCGTTGCAGGATACAACGTGACGTGTCTACGTATTGAAGCGTCTTTATGATGTGATGCTGCACACCGTCTCCCCCTACTGCGTGCGGCTGACGTGTTCTGTTTCCTAAGTGCAGCCTACTGCTGCCACGTGCTCATGCCGAATGATGTTACCCAACTCCTTTCGAACTTGCAGGGGGGCGCCGACACCGCGGCCGATGCGCTGTGGGATGAGGTGTACGATGAGCTCCGCCGCATCGCGCACTTTAAGCTCCTGCGCGAGCGCCAGGGCCATACCCTTAGCACCACCGCCCTGGTGCACGAGGCGTATCTCAAGCTGATTGATCAGACCCAGGTGGAGTGGCAAGACCGCCTGCACTTTTTTGCCATGTCCTCGCGCATCATGCGCAACATCCTGATTGACTACGCCCGCAAGCGAAAGGCCCAAAAACGGGGCGGCGACGCGGCCCATCTGCAACTGGAGGATGCCGTGGTGGCCGCCGACGAATCGGCCGACGTTTTCCTTGCGCTCGACAAGGCCCTCTCCCAATTGGCCACGGTGGACGAACGCCTGGCCCGCGTGGTGGAGTATCGGTTCTTTGGCGGTATGCAGGAAAAAGAGATTGCTGAGCTGCTCGACCTCTCGCCGCGCACCATTCGCCGCGACTGGCGCAAAGCCAAAGCCTGGCTCAGCCGTGCCCTCAAGGAGTCGCCGGAACCGGTGCCTTCGGCCTAGGGCTCTATGTGGGCTCGCGGCGTGCACGTGAGCCTGTGGCAGACGTGGGGAACGCCCCAGCCGGGTGTCGTCCGCGCGGGGTTTTCAACAGCGCGTGCGCCCGGGCGCCGTATGCTGGTATGCTGTGCTTTATCAACCAAACAACACGACATGGCGGCTTCTGATCGGTGGGCAGAAATTAGTGCGCTATTGGATGCGGTGCTCGACCGCCCGCCCGATGAACAGGCGGCGTATCTGGAGGCCAACTGCGACGACCCCGCGCTGCGCCAGGAGGTGGAGGCGCTCCTTGCAGCAGAAGCTGATGCGCCGTCGTTCCTGGATGGCGCGGCTGCCGATCTTGCCGAGGACGCCTTCGCCTCTGGAGAGGCCATCCACGGCCCGGACCTGCTGTCGCCCGGCACCGAACTTCCCCCCTACCGCATTGAGGGGGTGCTGGGACGCGGCGGCATGAGCGTGGTGTACCGCGGCTCGCGCAGCGACGGATCGTTCACGCAAGACGTGGCGCTGAAGGTGATGCGCTCGTTTGCGGGCGATGCGTCGTTTGTGCAGCGCTTCCTGAACGAGCGCCAGATCCTGGCCTCCATCACGCACCCAAACATTGCGCGCGTCTTTGATGGCGGGACCACCGAGGACGGGCGCCCCTACTTTGTGATGGAGCTGGTGGAGGGCACGCCCATCACCACCTATTGCGATGAGCAGCGGGCCTCGATTGATGAACGCCTCGCCCTCTTCGACACGGTGTGCCGCGCGGTGCAGCACGCCCACCAGAACCTGATCGTGCACCGCGACCTCAAGCCGTCAAACATTTTGGTGACCAAGGACGGCACGGTGAAGCTGCTCGACTTTGGCATTGCCAAACTGCTGGATGAGGCGCCCGCCTTTGCGCCCGACGCGTCGCTTCCGCGCACGCGCACCGGGCTGCAACTGATGACTCCGGAGTACGCGGCCCCCGAGCAGGTGACCGGCGAAGCCATCACCACCGCAACCGACGTGTACGCGCTAGGCATCTTGCTCTACGAGCTACTGACCGGCCACCGCCCCTACCGGCTGGACGAGCGCTCTACCTACCAGCTGATTCAGGCGATTTGCGAGGACGCCCCCACGCGCCCCAGCACCATCGTCACGCGGACCTCGCCTGACCCTTCGGATGACCCGGCCGACGCCCGCCAAACCTCCACCGATCAGCTGCGGCGGCGCCTCAGCGGCGACCTCGACGCCATCATCCTTAAAACGCTCCGCAAGCCCCCGGCCGACCGCTACCCCACCGTTGATGCACTGACGGAAGATCTCGACCGGCACCGCTCCGATGCGCCGGTGCACGCACGCGCAGGCTCCACGGCCTACCGGGTGCAAAAGTTTGCGCGGCGGTACTGGGCCTCGCTGAGCACCGCGGCCGTCATCCTGCTGCTGCTCGTCACCTACGCGGTAACGGTGACGTGGCAGGCCGAGCAGATCGCACAGGAACGCGACAAGGCCGAGGCGGTGACCTCCTTCCTGACCCGCCTGTTTGAGCAAACCGATCCGCTCCGCCAGGGCAATCCCAACCTGAAGGTGCGCACCGTGCTCGACCGCGGCGCAGAGCGCATCGACACGCAGCTTGACGGCCAGCCCGCCGTGCGCTCGGATCTCCAAACCGTAATGGGCAACGTGTACACCAGCCTGGGCTTGTATCCGCCGGCCGACGCACTCCTGCAATCGGCCCTTGCCGCCCGGCACCGAACGGAGGCGCGCCCCGAGGCCCTCGCGGCCACCGAGCAGGCCCTCGCCTACTCGGCCTTTCGCCAGGGACGCTACGCCCGTGCCGATAGCCTCTACCGCGAAACCCTGGCGCACTACCGAGCGGCCTACGGCGCTACCGATGTCCGCCTGAATGACGCGCGCAACGGCTTGCTGATGACGCTCAACGAAACCGGCCGACACAAAGAGGCGGAAGCCATTGGTCGCACCAGCCTTGCGACGTACAAGGCCGCCGACGCCCCGGTGCCCGCTACGCTGCTGCACAATTTTGCCAGTACGCTGCAAAACATGGGGAAATTTGAGGAGTCGCTTGCGCTTCGCAAACGCGCCCTGCGCCGCTACCGCGAACAATACGGCAGCCGCCATCCGGCCATTGCCAACGTACTCGTGCGCCTGGCCTTCACCTACCACCGCATGGACTCGCTCGCGGTCGCCGAGTCGCTGTATTACGATGCGCTGAACATGCGCCGCAAGCTGCTCCCGGCCGGGCACCCGCACATCGCCTCGTCGCTCGTGCGCCTGAGCTGGCTGCTGGCCGAGCAGGGCCGCACGCAAGAGGCGGCCCCGCTCATTCGTGAGGGGCTGTCCATCCTACGCACGCTTCTGCCGGCCGACCACTGGCAGATTGCAGCCGCCGAGAGTGTACAGGCGCTGGTGTGGGCCCGGCAAGGAAAGGTTGCGGAGGCGCTGCCCGTCATGCAGCGCAGCTTCACGGTCTTCAAGCAGCAATTTGGGCTGGACAACTGGCGTACGCAGTCGGCGGCACGGGCGCTGATGGGCATGTACCAGGCCGCTGGACGGCCCCAGGCCGCCGCCCGCTATCAACGAATCGTGCAAGCGGCAGCCAACGTACCATCGGGCTCCTGATCATCCCACGCGGGCAAAGTCGAGATCGCGCCGCACGTAGTAGCGCTCAAAGTGCGTGCGGATGTCGGCGTGGGCCGGGTCGCGCAATTGCGGATCCTGCGCCACGATCTGCTGCGCGGCGGCCCGCGCTTCTTCGAGGATGTCCTGATCCTGCGTGATGTCGGCAATCTTGAGGTCGGGCAAGCCGCTTTGGCGCGTGCCAAAAAAGTCACCGGCCCCGCGAATCTTCAGGTCCACCTCGCTAATCTCGAAGCCGTCGTTGGTGCGCGCCATGGCCTGCAGGCGCTGCTTCGCCTCGGCCGATTGCTTGTACCCGGCCATCAGGATGCAGTAGCTTTGCTGGTCGCTGCGCCCCACGCGGCCCCGCAGCTGATGCAGCTGGCTGAGCCCAAACCGCTCGGCATGCTCAATGATCATCACCGTGGCATTGGCCACGTCGACGCCCACTTCAATCACGGTGGTTGACACCAGCAGATCGATGGCGCCGGCTTTGAAGCGGCGCATCACGTCGTCCTTTTCATCCGTGGGCAGTTGGCCGTGCACCAGGCCCACCGTAGCCTCCGGAAATTGGGCCTGCAGGGCCTCGTAGCCGCTCACCGCGTCTTTCAGGTCCACCTTTTCGCTTTCCTCCACCAGCGGATACACCACGTAGGCCTGGCGGCCCTGCGCCAGCTGGTCGCGCAGAAAGGCGTATACCTCGCCGCGGCGCTTTTCGGTGCGCAGGCGCGTTTCGACCGGCTTGCGGCCCGCGGGCATCTCGTCCATGATCGACACGTCGAGGTCGCCGTACAGCGTCATGGCCAGCGAGCGCGGAATAGGCGTCGCGGTCATCAGCAGCATGTGCGGGCGCTCGCCCTTCTCGAACATCGTGGCGCGCTGCTCTACCCCAAAGCGGTGCTGCTCATCTACAATGGCCAGTCCCAACCGGTCGAAGGCCACATCGTCTTGGATGAGCGCGTGCGTGCCCACGCCCACCGGCACCGTCCCTTCGGCCAGCGCGGCTTGCGCCTCACGGCGCTCGGCAGCCCCCTGGCTGCCGGTGAGCAGCGCGGGCGCCAGGTCGAGCGGCGCGAGGTATTGCTTCAGGCTGTGGTGGTGCTGCTCGGCCAAAATCTCGGTGGGCGCCATAAAGGCGCTCTGGTAGCCGTGCGACCACGCGTGGAGCATCGCGGCCACGGCCACCACCGTCTTGCCGCTGCCCACATCCCCCTGCACCAGCCGGTTCATCTGATGCCCCGACTGCGTATCGGCGATGACGTCTTTTAGCGCCTCCCGCTGCGCGCTCGTCAGCTCGAACGGCAGCACCTCGTTCACAAACCGGGTGAGCAGCGGCTGCGGCGCGCCAAACACCGCACCGGGCACGGCGCTGCGCTGCGCGCGCAGGGTGGCCAACAGCAACTGAATGTAAAACAACTCCTCAAACTTGAGGCGCACGGTGGCGCGGGCAAGCTCGGCCTGCGTTTTGGGGAAGTGGATCGCACGGCGCGCCACCCGTCCATCCATCAAGTCAAACGTGGAGCGGAGCGTCTCCGGAAACGGGTCGCGGAGTTCGAGGCCATGCTCCTTAAAAAACGTGTACACGATGCGGCGCACCCGTCGGCTGGTGAGCCCCACGTTGTCCATGGCCTCGCCGCCCGGGTAGAGCGCCACGATGCGGCCCGTATCCAGGCGGGCCTCGGCGGCATCGAGGCGGTCGTAGTCGGGGTGCGTCATCGAGAACCAGCGGCCAAAGCGCTGCACCTTGCCATGGAAGGCCACGCGGTCGCCCGCCTCGAAGGCGCGTTGCACCCAGCGGAAGCCCCGAAACCACACGGCTTTCATGCGGCCGCCGTCGGCCCCTTCCACCACCAGTTCGAGGCGCTTGGTGGACCGCCCGTCCACCACCCGGGCGTACTGCACGGTGCCCACCACCGTTACGGGATCGGGGCCTTCCGTCAGTTGGCGGATGGAGGCCACGGTGGAGCGATCGAGGTAGCGCCGCGGGTAGAAGTGCAAGAGGTCGCGCACGGTGCGCACCTGATGGGCCTCGGCCCACACCGACGCCCGTTTTTCGCCCACGCCTTTCAAAAAGCGCACCGGGCGATCCAAGATGTCTGATTCTGTTGATGCCGGCATGGCTTGTGCAGCGTCGGTTGCACAACGTGTAGCGGGTGTATTGCACGCGGGCGGCGCGGCATGGTGCCTTCCGTGCAGCCGCTACCGCTCCTCTGTCCGCTCCAGTTGCAGCGCATCCAAGATCGTTGTCATACCGGCGGCAAACTTCTTCGCCCCGCCCTGTGAGGGATGCCGCACGTAGGTCGGATCAGCGCCCACATCCCGCAGGGCGCGCTCGGCCTTGCGCCCCACGCCCACCACGCGCTCCGGTTGCACCGCGTCCAGCAGGCCCCGGGTGAGGTCGTCCCACCGCGCCACCTCGCGCCGCCGCGGCGTACGGATGGAGAGTGGCGCGCCCGCATCGTGCGGATGCAACGGTACGCTATTCCACACCATTACCTGCGCGGCGTACGGCTGCAGCGTGCGCCAAAAGATGGAGGCGCTGTACTCGGTATGCGGCGCGGGCGTCCGGCTGGTGCGTTGGCCGCCAAGCGGAAACGACGGATCGAGGAGCTGCGCTTCGCTGGTGATGGGCACGCCGGTAAACCGGCAGCCCCATGGGCCGGGGGCCTCAAGCAGCAAAAACAGCCGGGGCCGGGGCACGAGCTGTTCGAGGTAGGCACGCAGGTTGGCACGGCGCGTCGCAGCAGCTTGGGGACGGTCGAGGATGGGATGCGTGGTCGCGTACGGGTTAAACAGCGTGTCGGTCGAAGGCACATCCGAGAGATGCGTGTCTACCAGCGACCACAGGGTATCGTGCATGGGCGGCGAAAGGGCGTTGACGGGAGGTTCGAAGGCGGCACGTGCTGGCAATGCACGACCGGACCCGCAGATCCCTCTGCCGCCGGGTGGCGCCGGTGGGGGCGTGGATCGGACGGGCGGTTGCGTCGTAGCACAGAGCCCGCTGTCTTGTTGCCTTCGCCTGCTTCCTCGCTGTGTCTGTGCTCCGATTCACGCGTTTGGTTCTCCTCATCGGCCTGCTGGGGTGGGGTACGCCGCTACCGGCTCACGCGCAAACGGCCGTTCCGCCAGCGGTGGAGACGCCCGCAGCATCGTCGGCCTCGTACACGCTCGATACCGCACCGCGCGATGCCGCCCTCTACTACATTGCGGGCGACGAAGCGACGCTGTACCGCTTCCCCAACAGTCAAACGTCGCTGGCTACCCTTGCGGTGCGCACCCCCGTGCACCGGCACTACTGCAACGACGGGTGGTGCCAGATTGAAACCGAGAGCGGCCGCGTGGGCTACGTTGCGCGGCGCGCCATTTCCAATGTATGGATTCGCGTGTCGAAGCGCGGGCATCGGGTGGAGCTGTACCGCGGCGCTGCCCGCCTGCACACCTTCAAGGCCGACTTCGGCTACAACGCGTTCCTCGACAAGGTGCGCCAGGGCAGCACCAGCCGCCGCGACCACTGGCGCACGCCCGAGGGCCTGTTCTACATTGTGCGGAAGAATCCGAACAGCGCCTTCGATAAAGCCCTGGTCCTCAACTACCCCACGGCTGCCGACGCGCGCCGCGGGTTTGCGCAAGGGCTCATCTCGCGCACGACGCGCAACGCCATCGTGCAGGCCAATGCCCAGCGCCGCATGCCGCCCATGAATACGCCGCTCGGCGGCTGGATTGAGCTGCACGGCGATGGCACCGGTGCCGGCGTGAACTGGACGCAGGGCTGCATTGCACTGCACAACCGCGACATGCAGACGCTGTGGTGGTGGACGCAGGTAGGCACGCCTGTGCTCATTGAGTAGCGCCGTTTGCTTTTGCAGGGCGCGGCCCGTTTTCTTTTGCTTGCTTTGCTATCTCCATAACCAACGCCCCACCGCATGTTCACGCGTCTTGCTTCGCTCCTTTTTGCTGCGCTGTTGCTCATGGGCTGCGGCAGCAGCGGATCCGACCCGACCGCCGTTCCTGACGGCTGGACCGCCGCCGATACCCGCTGGTGGCGCCCCGGCACCGACACCACCCGCGCCTTTCGCTCGCTCACCGATCTGCAGGCGATGGGCCTCGCGGAGCAATCCCGCGCCATGATCTCGCAACAGGGCATCTCGCGGCAGCAGCTCAACCGCGCCGTGAAGCGTGCGCTTCTGCCGATGTATCGGCACAACCCCGAGGTCGTCGATTCGTTGTTTGCCGCCTATGCCGTGCCGGTCCTTCAGGATGCCGACCTGAGCGGCACGCCAGCGGCCATCAACAAGCGCGTGCGCGGCCCGCTCAAGCAAGAAGCGTATCAGGCCCTCAAGCGCCACTTCCGCGATCCGGTGGAAGTGCAGAGCGACGCCCCGCCGGTCGCCTACCCCGATAGCCTGCGCCAGCCGTCCACCAGCGGACGCGTGCGCCTGCAGGTGTACCTGAACAAAGAGGGCGTGCCCCAGGCCGTGCGCGTGCTGCAGGGCGTACACCCCACCCTAAACCGCATTGCCCTGCGCTCGGCCGCACTGCGGCGCTGGCAGCCCGCCTTCGTCTTGAACAATGGCGACTGGGCCCCCATTCCGTCCTGGGTGCACTTCACGCTCAACTTCCAAGCCCCCTCCACGTCGTAGCAGCCGGCGGATATGCGGTGTTTGTTTACCATCCAGGGCGAGGGCCGTGGCCACCTGACGCAGGCCCTTGCCCTGCAAGACCTGCTGGCGGAAGCGGGCCACGAGGTGTGCGCCGCACTCGTGGGCCATAGCGAAGAGCGCCCCGTGCCCGCGTTCTTCCGGGAGCGGTTGCGCGCGCCCATCACCTCAATGCCCAGCCCCACGTTTGTGGCCGATGCCCAGCGCCGCGCGGTGCATCCGTGGCGCTCGCTGCAGCGCGGGCTGCGGCGGCTGCCGATGCTGTACCGCACGCTCGACGCCATTGGCACCTGCATCGACCGGCACCGTCCAGACGTGGTGATCAACTTTTACGAGCCACTGACGGGTGCCTACATGCTGCGCGACCGGCCCGCAGTGCCCATGGTCAGCATCGCGCATCAGTACATGTTTTTGCATCCGGCCTACCGCTTCCCGCCGGGGCGCAGGCTGCACCGCTGGGGGGTCCAAGCGTTTACGCACCTCACCGCCGCGCGGGCCGCGGCCTGCCTGGCCCTCTCGCTCTATCCGGCGCCTGCGCACGGCCGCTTGCAGGTGCTGCCGCCGCTGCTGCGACGGGCCGTGCTCAACGCCCCACAACGTACGGCCGAGCCGTTTTATCTAGTGTACATCGTGAATAGCGGCTACGCCCAAGAGATCATTCGGTGGCACGAGCGCCACCCGGCGGTGCCGCTGCACTGCTTTTGGGACCGCCCCGCGGCTCCCGCCACCGACCGGTACGATGCCACCCTCACGTTTCACCGGCTCGACGACCGGCGCTTCATCGACCTCATGACCCGCTGCAAGGGCCTGGTGTGCACCGCGGGCTTCGAGTCGATCGCCGAGGCCATGTACCTCGGCAAGCCCGTACAGGTCGTTCCGGTGGAAGGCCACTACGAGCAGTGGTGCAACGCCTTCGACACGGTGCGCGCCGGCGCGGGCATCCGAAGCACCCACTTCGCACCGGCCCACCCCGAGCGCCTGTGCGCCGCTGGCCGGTCTCATCAAAACACCTTTCGGACGTGGGTGCAGCGCCACCGCACGCGCTACGTGGCGTGCATCGAACAGGCCGTGGCCTCCTTTCTTGAATGATTCTTCGCGGTTTGCGCCGCCAACAGCCCTCACCCTACGTTGCGATACGCCCACATGGCCATTACTTTCGAGGGTACCGTAACCCTGTCGTAACGTACAGGCACACGCTACCGTGCAGGCTTTCTTTCCATCTATCCAATAGCGCACTATGGCAACGGCAACAGCAGACCGCGAGCAGTGGGGATCTCGCATCGGTTTTGTACTGGCAGCCGCCGGTTCGGCCATTGGACTCGGTAACATCTGGCGGTTTCCATACATCACCGGCGAGAACGGCGGTGCCGCGTTCGTTGTCCTCTACCTGCTGTGCATTGCCTTCATCTGCCTGCCGTACTTGTTTGCGGAACTGGCGCTGGGGCGGAACAGCCAAAAGAACCCCGTGGGCGCCATCGCTGCCATCAAGGCCCGCACGCCCTGGATGCTCGTGGGGGCGCTGTGCGTGCTCACCGGTGTGTTCATCTTAAGCTACTACGGCGTGGTTGCGGGCTGGGCGTTTGGGTACATCTTTAAGGGCCTTGTGGCCCCTGCGACCGATGCCGGCACCTACTTTGCGTCGTTTATTGCTGATCCGTGGACGGTCATCCCGCTCATGGGGTTTTTCATGCTGTTTACCATCAGCATTGTGGCGAGCGGCGTTGAGCAGGGCATCGAGCGTGCCTCGAAGGTGCTCATGCCCATTCTGCTGGTGCTCATCCTGGTGGTCATCTTTCGGTCGGTCACACTGCCAGGGGCTGGGGCCGGGTTGGAGTTTTACCTAAACCCCGACTTCTCGAAGGTAGACGGCGGCGTTGTCCTTGCCGCGCTGGGGCAGGCGTTCTTCTCCCTTAGCCTGGGGATGGGCGCGATGATTACGTACGGCTCGTACCTGCCCAAAAGCGAGAACCTGCTGGTCTCGGGCGGCTACGTGGCGCTCTTCGACACCGCGATCGCACTCCTGGCAGGCCTCATGATTTTCCCCGCCGTGTTTGCGATGGGGCAGAACCCGAGCGAGGGACCGGCGCTCGTGTTTGTCATTTTGCCCGAAGTGTTTGGGGCCATGCCGCTGGGCTCGTTCGTGGGCGCGGTGTTCTTCACGCTGCTCTCCATCGCGGCCCTCACCTCTACCGTGTCGTTGTTGGAGGTCGTCGTGTCGTACTTCGTCGATGAAACGTCGTGGTCGCGCAAGAAGTCGGCGTGGCTCGTGGGTGGCTTCACCTTTCTGGTAGGCGTGCCGTCGGCGCTGTCGCAGGGCGGCTCGGATTTCTTCACGAATCAGCTTCAGCTGTTTGGGCAGACGGGCTTCTTGAACATCATGGATTACATTTGGGGCAATGTGTCGCTGGCCTTGGGCGCGCTGCTCCTTAGCATCTTCGTCTCGTGGGTATGGGGCGCCGATGCGGCCGTGCGTGAGCTGCAACAGGGCGCTGACGGCTTCACCGGTATGGCCGTGGCCGTGTGGCGCTTCTTCGTGAAGTACGTCTGCCCGCTCTTCATCGCGGCCATCTTGGTGGGCAAGGTGCTGGGCACCATTTAATCGAGCCCCCACGGGCTCACCCGCTATTATGCGCATTGCGTTCCTGCATGCCCTTCTCGCGATTGTCCTGGCCACGGGCGGCTGCGCCCCTGCGGCGATGGGCCAGCGCTCGGGGGCGCCTGCACGCGCGACACCTCGCGGGCTGTCGGTGCGTCCGGCGCTTACGCCTGCCGCCGACCGCTGGTGGGCGCGCGACAAGGCCAAGCACGTGGCGTTTAGCACGCTGTGGACCCTCTCCACGCAGTACGTGCTCGTACAGAAGGCCCACTGGACGCGCGGCGACGCGCTTCCGCTTTCCGTAGGCACGGCCGGCGCCGTGGGCGTGGCCAAGGAGGTGTACGACTGGCGCTGGGGCACAACGCGGCACTTTAGCCGCCGCGACCTGGTGGCCGATGCGGTAGGCATTGCCCTGGGCGTGGGCATCATTCTGCTGTAGCGCCGGGCGCTTGGATTCGCCACCGGGCTGGATCAATCCGCCGCGGCCCGCGGTTCACGGAGCGTCTCTTGTCTGTCCGGTCATTCCTGCTGCTCCATGAGCGTTAAAGACCACTGCGGCATCTTCGGCACGTTCAACGATCCGGAGGCCGCCCGCCACACCTACTATGGCCTGCATGCCCTGCAACACCGCGGCCAAGAATCCTCGGGCATCGTCACCTCCACCTTCGATGAGCAGCACGAACAGCCGGTAATGCCGGTGCACAAAGATTTTGGCCTCGTGCTGGACGCGTTCGACGATCCGGGGCTGTTCGACGAAAAGCTGCTGGGCGACGCGGCCATCGGCCACAACCGCTACTCGACGAGCGGCGCTGCGGCCAACCGGGCCAACATTCAGCCCTTCGTGGTGCACCACCGGCGCGGCAACCTGGCCCTCGCGCACAACGGCAACCTCTCGAACGCCCGCGAGCTGCGTACGAGCTTCAGCGAACGCGGCACCCTCTTCCAAACCACCAGCGATAGCGAGCTGATCTTGCATCTGGCGGCCCAGAGCCGTCGGCAGAACCATCTCGACCAGATCATCGACGCGCTCATGCAAATTGAGGGCGCCTACTCGCTCGTGCTCCTCACCGACGAGCAGCTCATTGCGGTGCGCGACCCCAACGGCTTTCGTCCGCTTGCCCTGGGCCGCATCGGCGCGCCCGACCAGCCCGGCGGCGCGGCGTACTGCGTGGCCAGCGAAACGTGCGCCTTCGACATGATCGGGGCCGAGTACGTGCGCGACATTGCGCCCGGCGAGGTGCTCGTCATCGACCGCGAGGGCTGCGCAAACGGCGGCTCCTTCACGAGCTACGAGCTGCCCAACAAGTTTGGCATCAGCCAGTGCGTGTTCGAGTACGTGTATTTCTCGCGGCCCGACTCCAAAATCTTTGGGGAAATGGTCGATAAGGTGCGGCGGCGCCTGGGCGTAGAGCTCGCCAAGGAAGCGCCGGTGCCCGAGGTGGGCGACGATGAGAAGACCCCGATCGTCATTCCGGTGCCCGACTCGGCCAACACCGCCACGCTGGGCTACGCCACCGAGTGCCAGAACATGGGCTATCGCTGCCGCTTCGAGCTGGGACTGATCCGCAATCATTACGTGGGCCGCACCTTCATTGCCCCGGGCCAAGACCGGCGCGAGATGAAGGTGCGCCTCAAGTTTAACACCGTCGAGGGCTTGCTGAAGGATCGCACCGTCATCGTGCTCGACGACTCGATTGTGCGTGGCACCACCGCCCGCTACCTCATCGACATGCTGCGCGACGCGGGCGCAAAGAGCGTGCATTTTCGCGTGTCGGCCCCGCCGGTTATCAGCCCGTGCTTCTACGGCATGGACTTCCCGAGCAAGGACGAGCTGCTGGCCAATCAGTTTGACAGCGTCGAGGAGATGGGCGACTGGCTGGGCGTCGACTCGCTGGCCTATCTCTCGCCCGAGGGCCTGATGCGCGCCGTACAAGGCGCCAACAAGTCGGAGATGGGCTATTGCAGCGCCTGCTTTACCGACAACTACCCGGTGCCCGTCAACAAAGACGCGGCGAAGGAGGAAAACGAGTGGCAGGTGTAGCGCACTCAACCCCGCGGGCCGCCAACGCCCGGAGACGTTGACGGCCCGTTGGATGGCACTGCGCTGTGCGATGCAGTTCCGCGCGGAAAGGGCGCGGGCTACGCGTCGTCGTCGGTGGGCGCGTCGTCAGTGGGATAGAGCGCCCCGCCCTGTGCCCGAAAGGCTTCGGCCTTGGCATCCAGCCCGGCTTTCAGGGCATCATCGGGCGAAAGGTTGTGCGCTGCGGCGTATTCCCGAACGTCCTGCGTGATCTTCATCGAGCAGAACTTGGGGCCGCACATCGAGCAAAAGTGCGCGCCCTTGGCCGCATCGTTGGGCAGCGTCTCGTCGTGGTACGCACACGCGCGCTCCGGGTCGAGGCCCAGGTTGAACTGGTCGGTCCACCGAAACTCGAAGCGCGCCTTCGACAGCGCGTTGTCGCGGGCCTGCGCGCCGGGATGCCCCTTTGCAAGGTCGGCCGCGTGCGCCGCAATCTTGTACGTGATGACGCCCTCGCGCACGTCGTGCTTATCGGGCAAGCCCAGGTGCTCTTTGGGCGTCACGTAGCACAGCATCGCCGTGCCAAACCATCCAATCATGGCCGCGCCAATGCCGCTGGTGATGTGGTCGTAGCCCGGCGCGATATCCGTCGTCAGCGGCCCCAGCGTGTAAAACGGCGCCTCCTCGCACCACTCCTGTTGCTTCTGCACGTTCTCCTGAATCATGTGCATGGGCACGTGGCCCGGCCCCTCGTTCATCACCTGCACGTCGTACGTCCACGCCCGCTTGGTGAGCGCGCCCTGCACGCGCAGCTCGTCAAACTGCGGGGCGTCGTTGGCGTCGGCGATGGCCCCGGGGCGCAGCCCGTCGCCAATGGAGAGGGACACGTCGTAGGCCGCGCAGATTTCACAGATCTCGTCCCAGTGCGTGTACAGGAAATTCTCCTCGTGATGCGCCAGGCACCACTTGGCCATGATGGAGCCGCCCCGCGACACGATGCCCGTCACCCGCTGGGCCGTCTTCGGAATAAAACGCAGCAGCACGCCCGCATGGATCGTGAAGTAGTCCACGCCCTGCTCGGCCTGCTCGATGATCGTATCGCGAAAGAGCGCCCACGACAGGTCTTCCGGCGCGCCGCCCACTTTTTCCAGGGCCTGATACAGCGGCACCGTGCCCACCGGCACCGGACTGTTGCGCAGGATCCAGGCGCGCGTCTCGTGGATGTTGTCGCCCGTCGAGAGGTCCATGATGGTGTCGGCGCCCCAGCGCGTGGCCCACACCATCTTCTCCACCTCCTCGGCGATGGAACTGGTGACGGCCGAGTTGCCCATGTTGGCGTTCACCTTCACCAGGAAGTTGCGCCCAATGATCATGGGCTCCAGCTCGGGGTGGTTGATGTTGGCCGGGATGATGGCGCGCCCGCGGGCCACCTCGGCACGCACAAACTCGGGCGTGATGGGATCGGGGATGGCGGCGCCGTGGGGTGCTCCGTCGTGCTGCTTTAGGAGGTCGCGGCCGGCGGCGGTGTCGCGCAGTGCATCGCGGCGCTGGTTCTCGCGGATGGCGATAAACTCCATCTCGGGCGTGATGATGCCCTGCCGGGCGTAGTGCATCTGCGTTACGCGGTGCCCGGACTTCGCCCGGCGCGGCGCGCGCTGCGCCTCAAACCGCAACGGTTCGGTGGAGGGGTCGTTACGCCGCTCGGTGGCGTAGGCCGAGGTGGGGCCGTCGAGCAGCTCGGTGTCGCCGCGCGCCTCGATCCAGTCGGCACGGAGCGGTGCCAGGCCCTTGCGCACGTCAACGGTCACCGCCGGATCGGTGTAGGGGCCGCTCGTGTCGTACACGGTAAGCGTGGGGTTGGCCTGCGCGCCGAAGGACGCGGGCGTGTCGGATTGGTCGATGGCCCGCATGGGCACGCGCACGCCGGGCTGGGTGCCATCAACGTAGATCTTGCGCGAGCCGGGCAGCGGACGCGTCATCTCGTCGGCTACGCGGGCGGCCTCGGGGCCAACGGCTGTAGTGGGGGCGCCGGCAGACGAAGCGCGGGCGTCGGTGGGGGTGGAGGGGGGACGGGTAGGCATAAGGTGGCTTGCAGCGTTTAGGGAATACAAAACGATGCGAAACCAGCGGTGCGCCGTGCACCGGCATGCCCTACGGCACCCACAGTCGGGAAGCTTTCCTTCGCCGGTATGAACCGGATCAGGTTCGAAGGGTGTTTCTCAGTCTGGCGCAACGGCTCAGACACCCCTAGCTTCGCATGACCTCAAGCTAACGCGGCACCCGCGCAAATACAACCGGCGTCTGCGCTGCCGTGCGCCTTTTGGTCTTCCTGGAAGGGAGGCGTTAGGTTAACCTGGAACGGAGGGCGCAAGGTCATCCTGGAGGGGCACTCTCCGCAATCGATCGTTTACCTTCGCACATGGAGATTGCCACGTCACTCCCTACGGTCGTTCCTCGCGATGACAAGGAGACTGCTTTTTGTGTAAACTAAGCCGAGTGGCCGAACCCTCGACGCGCGGTTTATCGGCGCTCACGTGGCGGCGCGTCGGGCGCGTTGTACACAGGGCCCAACAGCTGCTCCAGGCGATGGTCAATCATCGCCTCCTTCATGGCTTCGCGGCGCTGTAGCTGGCGCTGCAACTCGGCCAGTTGCTGCTGGATCTGCTCGATCTCGCGGCGGCGGTTCGCCTGCTTCAGGGCGAAGATGTCCCGTAGCATCGCGCGCAGCGAGTCGATCTGCTGAGCCCGGGTAGGACTTGGGGCCATCAGGCGAATGGCGCGTGCGTATTCCAGCGCCTGGGCCTCCAGGCTCCGTTCACGCAACAGCTGTTGGTAGAGCGTCTGGCTCTTGCGCTGCATGGCCTGCAGATACGATTGCTGGGCGTTGGTGCCCACGCTGCGCGGGGCCACGGCCCGCTCCACCATCGATGGCCGCGGCGAACGCACGATGACGGCGGCCTCGTGCGCCCGCACCTGGGCTTCGGTGACTGGAATGAGGCGGCTGCCTACGGCATACAGGCGGCCGTCGAGCTCGACCACCGGCTGCTGGATGCCGACAAACTGGTAGTGGGCCTCGATGCCCTGAATGTTGAGCGAGTCGGGCAGCAGCGCGCTCGACACCGCGCGGCCGTCAACGTACACCACCCCGTTCTGGATGGTGAGCGTGCGCACGTTTGGGGCCGACGATTGTGCGTACGCGGTGGTGGAGAGGGCCACGCACAATGCCACGAGCGTAGCCGTACGCTGCACAGTAGACGAGAAGATCGACATAGCAGAAAGCTTCATCATGAGGTACAACAGTTACGGCGTCGTCGGCTGCATGGCAGGCTGAAACGGGGCCCACGCGGCGGCGCGACTGCGACGCTCAAGCTGTTGCGCCTGGTGGTAGAGGCGCTGCACCTCGCCGCTGGTGTCCCAGGCCGGAAGCGAAGCCTCAGTGGCTGGGGCGGGCGGCGTACTGGCGGTCATTCTCGCAGGCGGCGCCTCCGTCTCCCATTGCCACCAGCCTACGCCAAGCAGCAGGGCCAGGGCCGTTGCCGCCACCGTGGCGCGCATCCAGCGATGACGACGAGGCCGGGCGCGCTCGGTTGCGGGCCGTGCACGACGCGCCGCCGCCTGCCGGTCGCGCGCAACCGCCCCGGCACGCGCCACTACGTCATCGACCACCGACGGCGCCGGGCGGTGCTGTCCGCGCACGGCATCCAGATGGGCTTTCGTCTCCTGCATCGCCTCGTAGCGCGCCCGCAGGGCCGGATCGTCGGCTAGCGCATTGGCCAGGGCCTCGGGGCAGGCCGTCTCGTTGTACAATATGGGAAGCAGTTGTAGCTCTTTTTCCATCACGTCATGTAGCCAATCCAAAAGTAGTTAGTCTAGGCGCCCGGCCAGCGAAGACTGGCCCGCTCCTTCAATCATTTTCCGGAGGTTCTTCAGCGCATAGCGCATGCGGCCCAGCGCCGTATTGATCGACACGTCGGTCAGCTCGGCAATCTCCCGGAACGTCAGGTCGGTTTCCTGGCGCAGCAGGAGCACTTCGCGTTGCTCGGGGGCTAGGTCTTGGATGTACGCATCCAATAGCTCGCGCTGCTGCCTCCGGTGCAGGGCTTCATCGGCCGCGGGCTCATCCGTTTCGAGGGTATCCCAGAAGGATCGCTCGTCGGGGGCGCGGTCGTCAACATCCGCCCACTTTTTCTGCTTGCGCAGGTGGTCGATGGTGGTGTTGTGGGCAATGCGCATCACCCAGCTCTTCCACTGGCCCTGGCGGTTGTACGACCCGCGGCGGCCGTTCATGGCGTCGATGACGCGCACAAACGTCTCCTGAAACAGGTCGTTGGCCACGGCGCGGTTTTTCACCATGCCCATGATGTATCCAAAAATTTGATTCTGGTACCGCTCCACCAGCTGACGAAAGGCCTGGTCATCGGCCTCGTCGAGGTAAGCAGCTACCAGCGCTTCGTCGCTGGGCGTGTCCGGCATCCGGGAAGAGACTGCGTGGCGAGCCATCGATCGAGTGCCTCGGGTGGGTGTAACGGAGGCAGGCGGTGGATTAGTATACGCGGGGCGCGGCCGCAAAGATCGCCGGTTATAGCAGGTTGTACGCATCCACGTCGATGCTTACGTGGTATCCGTTGCCGGGCGCCCCGCAGGCGTCGCGGGCCTGTTGCAAGGCCTGCTGCAGCGGAGGGTGGCGCCGCGCCTTTAGGATGATACGGTAGCGGTGTTGGCGCTTGACGCGCTGGATAAACGCGGGCTCGGGGCCCAAAACGGTAATGGCCTCGTGGGTGCAGAGGGCATCAACCCACGTGTTGGCCAAGCGCTCCACCCGCTGCTCGCGCGGCCCCCGCACCTCAACGCTGGCCACCGATCCAAACGGGGGGTAGTTGAATTGCTGCCGCTCCTGCAGGGCGTGCGCCGCAAAGGCCTCGTAGTCGTGCGCCTGGGCGCATTGG
Source organism: Salisaeta longa DSM 21114 (assembly GCF_000419585.1). NCBI lineage: Bacteria > Pseudomonadati > Rhodothermota > Rhodothermia > Rhodothermales > Salisaetaceae > Salisaeta > Salisaeta longa. Next base: position 2,723,901 of record NZ_ATTH01000001.1, on the reverse strand, counting down.
ATGGCCACGTGCTTGGGCGTGCGCGTTTGAAGCAGGACCTCTCCGGCCCGTTCGGCGCGGCCCGCGCGGCCCGCCACCTGCGTGAGCAGCTGAAACGTCGTCTCCTCGGCCCGGAAGTCGGGGAAGCGCAGGCCCACATCGGCATCCACAATGCCCACCAGCGTAACGCGCGGAAAGTCGAGCCCCTTGGCAATCATCTGCGTACCCAGCAAAATGTCGCCGCCGGTGCGAAAGGCTTCCAGGATTTGGTGGTGGCCGTGCTTACCGCTCGTGGTGTCGCGGTCCATGCGCAGCACCGTAGCCGCCGGAAAGTGGCGTTTGAGGGCCTCTTCGATGCGCTGTGTGCCCTGCCCGAGGCGCGCGAGGGCCTCCGAGCCGCAGGTGGGACACCGCGCCGGCATGCGCTGGGCGCGCCCGCAGTAGTGACAGCGCAACTGGCGCTTGTGCTTGTGGTACGTGAGCGACACCGAGCATGCCGTGCACTCCGGCGCCCAGCCGCAATCCTCGCACTCAATCACCGGCGCAAAGCCGCGGCGGTTGTGCAGCACAATGACCTGCTCGTCGCGGTCTAGCCGCGTCGCGATGGCCTCGCGCAGCGGCGCCGAAAGGCCCTCGTCGAGCGTGCGCTTTTTGCGCTCCTTCGTCAGATCGATGACGCGCACCGGGGGCAGCTGTGCCGTGCGGCCGGCCGCGTTGGGCACACGCTCGGGAAGCGACAGCCGCGTGTACTTGCCCCATTCGGCGTTCATGTGGCTCTCCAGACTGGGCGTGGCCGAGCCCAGGATGCACACGGCGTCGTTTTGGTGGGCGCGCATGACGGCCACGTCGCGGGCATGGTAGCGCGGGGCCGGATCGAACTGCTTGTACGACGTCTCATGCTCCTCGTCGACCACGATCAGGCCCAGATTGTCGAGCGGCGCCAGCACGGCCGACCGCGGGCCGATCACCACCGAGCGACGGCCCGCGCGCAGCGCCCGCCAGGTGTCGTAGCGCTCCCCAGCGCTCATCTGCGAGTGCAGCACCGCCACGTCGTCGCCCACGTGCGCCCGAAAGCGCTGCACCGTTTGCGGCGTGAGGGCAATTTCGGGCACAAGGATGATGGCCGTGCGCCCGGCGGCCCGCGTGGCCTTGAGGGCGCGCAGGTACACCTCCGTTTTGCCGCTGCCGGTAACGCCGTGCAGCAGAAACGTCTCGTAGCGCGCATCCGCTGCAGCATCCGCTAGCGCCTCGACGGCCGCCTGCTGGTGTGCGTTGAGGGTATGATTGGGCGCGGGCGGCGGGGCGGGCAGGGCGTCGAGCGCCGAGCGGTGCACCGGCTGCTCGACCAGCTCCACCACGCCTTTATCGGCCAGGTTGCGCACGGTGCTGTACGACGCATCGGCGCGCTCCATGATGGTGGTGCGCAGGGGCAACGCCGGCGCCTCCCAGGCCGCGAGGGCCCGCACCACGGCCTGCTGCTTCGCCCCGCGCAGGTCGTCCAAGAGCGCGGCAAGCGCCTCGTCGGTTTGGTACGCCTCGGCCAGTTGGAGGTGCGTCTCGGTGCGTATCGTAACGTTGGGCTCGGACAGCGTGGTGGTGAGCGTGAGCAGCCCGTCGTCGGCCAGTTGCCGGAATAATGCCAGCGGAATCGTTTCGTTGACGCGCCGCCGCAGCGCGCGCACGGTAGTATCGGGATGCGCCGCCAGGTCGCGCAGCACCGCCTGGGCCCGCGCGTGCCCCGTCCAGCCGGTCGCCGGCGCCTCGGTGCGGCGCACGCGGCGCTGCGTGCGCACGTTGGTGCCCGACGGCAGGGCCGCCTTCAGCACAACGCCCCAGCTGCACACGTAGTAGCGCGCCATCCATCGGGTCAGCCGCAACAGCTCCTCCGACACGGCCGGGGTGTCATCCAGCACATCGGCGATGGGCTTCACCGCAAAGTCGAGCGTGTCCGGCGCGGGCCCTTCTCCTACAATGACGCCGGTGATGGTGCGCGATCGGAACGGCACCACCACCCGGCACCCCACGCGGGCGTCGGCCGTGAGCGCGTCGGGCACGCCGTAGGTAAAGGTGCCTTGCAGGGGGAGAAGCGGTGCAACGTTAACGGTCACAAACGGCAGAGGAATTAAGCGAAACGGCTACGCGCACCCCTCCCAACTTCTAACCCAAAGGCGATGATTCGCCCGCGGCGCTCCTGCCGCTGCTCTGTGCGGAGCGACCCGATGGGGCGATTTGTTACGTTTCGGTCGCGGGCGCGCAACGCATACGTTACATTGAGGAATCGCAATTTACGATGCTATCGAAGAGGTTACAGCGTATGCCAAGTGGAACTGCCCAAACCATTGCCTGTACATCGGACGGATCTGATTTTTCTACGTCGGCAGGTATTCCACGCCATTTTCTGTCGACCGGCGTACTTCCAACGGCCGTGCTGCCAGCCCGCAAACCCATGACGACCACCGCGCCTCATACACTTACGCTCCAGCTGCAGCCGCAGCAGCGCATCGACGTGATCGATGTGAACAAGCACGTGGAAGCCCACGCTGATGGTTTCCTGGAGACCTACGCACACGCGCTGTACTGCTCGCATCACACCACAGCGGGCTTCCTGGAGGAGACCATTTGCAAGCGGCTGGAGTGCCGCGACGGCATCCACGATTTCCTGGAGCCCTTTCAGGAAATCTTCCCCTTCGGCGCCGACTATCAGCACGATCAGATGCACCGCCGGACCGAGCTGAGTCCGGAGCAGCGCAAAACCGAACCCCGCAACGCCGACTCGCACCTTACCTTTATTGGGTCGGGGCTGGAAAATTGCGTGACGTACCCCAGCAGTCCGCAGCGGCCGGTCTTCTTCATCGACCTCGACGGCATCAACAAGGACAATGCGGCGGTACGCAACCGGCGCGCTACCGTGATTGGCTACAATACCGAGGAGGTGGTGCACGAAACCACCATTTCGGTGCCCGTCTCGCAACATCCCATTGACTCGGTGAGCTTGCGCGACCCGCGGCTCGGCGTTTTCGATGAGCTGCACGAGCTGATTGCCGCGCACGACATCACGCAAGGACGCGTGACGCTGGCCCTTCCGCGAGACGAGCAGCACGCGGGCCTTACGGTGAACGAGTACGAGACGCTGCTCATGAAGGAGGATCTGGCGCGTGTGCTGCGCGATCCGCTGCGCTTCATGGCGCGCAAGGGCCGCAGTGCGCTGCGCGACCCGCGCTCGGTGCCCGACAAGATGAAGAACTACGCGAAGTACGACCTCGTCCGTCTCGTAAACCGCGTCCTCGACACGCTGGGCCTCAGCGAGTCGCTCGTGGAGCGCGTCATTGACCGGTGCATGGCCTTTCCGGCCGAGCGCTTCCTGCGGATGAAGCGCCGCGTGAACCTGCTTGTCAACGAAGATCCGGCGAACGGCGAAGGCACCATCGTGCAGGGCCGCTACCAAAGCCCCATCTTGGTGCAGTGGCGCAACGAAACCGCCCAAGCCCGCGAAGTCACCGTCCGCCTTACGCGGTTTGCGTAACGGCTGTGCTGTTCGCGCAGGGGACGCGTGCCGGGCGCCGATCGGGGGAAACGTTTGGCCGCATCAGCGTACGAAACGGCCCTTTCCCACCCAACAACGGACGGACTGCCATGACGCTGTGTGCGGCGCTGCTCTGCACTTTTCTTCTTTTGGTTGGCTGCGCCACCCCCGACGATAGGCCGCGCGCGCCCGCCTCTTCGTCTGTCCCCCCTGCAGCATCCGGCCCCACGGCGCTGCCCGACTCGCTGCTCACCCCGCCCGACCCCGCCACGGCGGCGCGCTTCGACACCCTCATGGCGTACGCCCGCGCGGCAGATCTGCACACCGAGCCGGTGGGCCGCATCATGCAAGCCCTGGGCGTGCGCTTTAAGGGCGCGCCGTACCTGGCGGGCACCCTCGATGCGCCGCCGCGCGAGACGCTGGTTGTGCGCCTCGATGGCTTCGACTGCGTGACCTACATCGAAACGCTGCTGGCCATAGCGCAGGGCATAGCCCGGCAAGACTACCGCTACGCATCGTTTGCGCGCCGGCTGGCGGCCGGGCGCTACCGCAGCGGCCGCATGAACGGCTACTGCAGCCGCCTGCACTACTTCTCGGACTGGCTGCGCGACAACGCGGGCCGCGACCGCGTGCAGCCCCTCACGCAAGCCCTGGGCGGGCGCGTGCTGAAAGACTCGCTCACGTTTATGAGCGCGCACCGGTCGGCCTACGACAAATTTGCTACCAACGACAGCCTGTACGCGTGCATCCAGGCGATGGAGGCGCGCCTTGCGGGGCAGCCCATCTACTACGTCCCAGAGGATTCGATTCGGGCGGTGTATCCCAAGCTGAAGGCCGGAGACATTGTGGGCTTCGCGACGGACCTGAAGGGCCTCGACATGACGCACACGGGCCTCGTGTACCGGTTCGATGACGGCCGTGTGGGCCTGCTGCATGCCTCCACGACGGGCGGCGTGGAGGTTTTGCCCGATCTTCAACGCTACGTCCAACGGATCGACACGCAAATCGGTATTGTGGTAGCGCGGCCGCGCCCCGGTGCGTAGCCCCCTCCGATACTCCCCGAATCGATTGCAACGAGCCCCTCATGCAAGACATCGAACGGATCGGCGTGTACACCAGCGGCGGCGACGCTCCGGGCATGAATGCCTGCGTGCGCGCCGTGGTACGGGCCGCCGTGGCCAACGACCTGGAGGTCATGGGCATCCGGCGTGGCTACGAAGGAATGATCGAGGACGACTTTGTAGAGATGGACCGCCGCTCGGTGTCTAACATCTTGCAGAGCGGGGGCACCGTACTCAAGAGCGCCCGCTCGGAGGTCTTTCGTACCCCGGAGGGCCGCGAAAAAGCGGCAGCCAACCTACAAAAGTATGGCATCAGCGCGCTTGTGGCTGTGGGCGGCGACGGCACCTTCCGTGGCGCCTCGAAGCTGCACGAGGAGCACGGCATCGCCGTGGTGGGCTGTCCCGGCACCATCGACAACGACCTGTTTGGAACCGACGCAACCATCGGCTTTGATACGGCGCTGAACACGGCGCTGGAAAATATCGACCGGATCCGCGACACCGCCGACGCCCACAACCGCCTGTTCCTGGTGGAAGTGATGGGCCGCGATGCGGGCTTCATTGCGCTGCACAGCGGCATTGGCGGCGGGGCCGAGCTCGTCCTCATCCCCGAGACGATCACGGAGATGGACATGATTAAGGAGCGCATCCTCTCGCTCATGTCGGCGCAGCGGCGCTCCACCATCGTCATCGTGGCCGAGGGCGACGAGTTTGGCGGGGCCCGCGGCATTGAACAGGCGCTCCGCGAAGATTCCGACTTTGCCGACATTGACCTGCGCGCTACCATCCTGGGCCACACGCAACGCGGGGGCTCGCCGTCGGCCAGCGACCGCGTACTGGCCAGCCGGCTGGGCGTGGCCGCAGTAGAGGCGCTTGTCGACGGACACGCCGATGTAATGGTGGGCGTCGTGAACGGCGAAACAAAGCTGACGCCCCTCCGCAACGTGTACAGCCGCAAAAAGTCGATCGACTACGACCTGCTGAAGCTTACGCAGGTGCTAAGCTAACCGCGCTTCCGCCCGACGCCCTCCATCAACCGCAAGCGGCTATGTCCTGGACGCACGCAGCGCTCCATCGTGCAGGCTTACTTGCGCTTCTGCTGGTGGCCTACCTGTATGCGTGGACGCCGCTGCGCCACGCCGTCACCGCGCACGTGGCGCGGCCGCTGCTTGTACGGGCCGCTGGCGACTACGCCCTGGTAAGCGCTCCGCCCGGACGCCTGATCTTTGAGGCACCACACGCGCCAGCGGTTTCGTTCACCATGATCGGCGGCATCCTGCTGCTCCTGCCGGCGGCGCTGCTCCTCGTGGGCTGGCCGCACCGGCTGTACTGGCTGTACGTGGCCCTCTTTCACCTGGGGTTTGCCGGCGTGCTCATCGGGGCGGCTGCCCTCGCCGTGGCCGGCGCACCGGCCGGCCGCCTGCTCGATGACTTTTTGCGCACGCTGGTGCTGCGGGCCGTTGCCATTGGCGCGCCCATCGCGGCGTGGCTCGCGCATCGCCAAACCAGCTAGGAAGGAACCGGGGCATCGACCGGCACGAAGGCCTCGCGCACGCTGGCCTCCAGGGTTTGGGCAAGCATCTTTCGGTCGTCGGTAGCGTTCGGGGCTTTCTGGAAGGTGACCGTCGCCTGCACGCGCGGCAACTGCAGCAGGCCCCACCCGTGCGGCGCAAACGCCATGTCGCCCCACCAGCACACCGCATCGCTCGCGGGCGGCGCACCCTCGGGCGTGTCGTAGTGGATGGTGGCCACCTGCACGGGTTGCGTAGACGCGGCGATGGGGGCCAGGAGCGATGCCTTAAACGGTAGCACGCGGTCGCCCGCCGTGGTGGTCGCTTCCGGAAAGATCGCGATGCCCGCGCCGCGGTCGAGGGCGTCCTCCAGCAACCGGTTGATGCGCAGCACGTCGCGCCGGGCCTCGCGGTCGATGAAGAGCGTGCCGCCGATGATGGCCAAAAAGCCCAGCACCGGCCACGAGCGCACCTCCGCCTTGGCCACAAAGGCCGTGGGCGTTAGCCCCTGCAGCACAAACACATCGACGTAGCTGAGGTGGTTGGAGACCAAAAAGAAGGGCGGTGTGGGCACCGCGCCGCGCACTCGTATCCGCACGCCCGCCAAGAAGATAAGGCCGCGGGCCCACCACGACACCGAGCGGTCGCGCCACGAATAGCTGAACGGCAGGCCGCCCCAGCGCTCGTGCCCCCACACCAGGGCGTTGCCCGACAGCACCGGCACGAGCATCAGGAGCGTCCACCCGATGATGCCAAGCAGGCGGCGCACGGCGCGCGCTTTACCGATCGTACCCAAAGAAACGGGCGGCGGAGTCGCTGAGGGCGTTGATGTCGAAGAAGGCAAGGAAGTCGATGGTTTTGAATGCACGGTCGATAGCGGGCGAGCTGCAGATGCGCGTTCCCATGCGCAGGTAGACGCGCATCAGGCGTGGGATGGCAGAGGCATCGGCGGCGGACGGCGCGTCGTCACCGGCCAGTACACACGCGTGCCCCGGTTGGGGCGGCGCATGAAGCGTTGGATGGACCACACCTTCGTTCTGGAGATAGCGGTGCAGCGCCACCCCAACGGCAGGGTCCTGACTGTCTACCGAGCAGCAGCCGAAGAGGTAGCGCGCCTCGTGATGGGCCAGGTAGGCCCCAATGCCGCGCCACAGCAGGTTTAACACGGGCAGCGCCCGGTGGTCGCGGGCAATGCAGGCCCGGCCCACTTCCACCGCCTGCTGCTGGACCGCCAGCGGCCAACTGCTCAAATCGAACAGCGACGTGCTGTACCAGCCGTTGCCCGCTTGCGCCATGGCATGCGTTTGCATCCGGTAGGTGCCCACCACCGATTGCGTAGGGCTGTGTTGCACGATGAGGTGATGGCAGGCCGGGTCGTACGCATCGGCGTCACGCCCCGCGGGGCCGGCGGCAAGGCCCTGCGCTTTTTCCATGTTGAAGACCTGGTACCGCAGGCACTGCGCGGCCCGTATGGCGCGGACGGTGCGCGCAAAAAAAGCTTCGTACGCGCCGCTCGCAAAGGTCTCATCGGGGATTGAGGCGGCACGGGATTGCTCGGAAGCCGCAACCATGGCAATGGAAAGACGAGGAAAAAGCTATCGTTATACCGGCCACGCCTGCTGCGTCCACGCTTGCTCCCAGAACATCCACTCGTAGCGCACACTGGTTCGGAACGCCGCAACCGCTCGCTGCCGGGCCGCATCATCGGCCGCCTCGGCAAAGCGCTGCAGGCGCGTCAGCAGGTGGTCCATGTATTCGTTGAACGACGGGTCGCGGTAGGTGGCCAGCCAGTCGGCGTACGGGTGGTCGTCGGGAATCTCGGGAAGCACGCGTGCCAGCCGCTGGCCCAGGTCGACGTACAGCCACGGACACGGCGTAAGGGCCGCGGTGGCTTCCACCAACGAAGCCGTTTGCGCCTGACGGATCATGTGATCTTGGTAGGCCCGGTTGTTGGGCGTGAGCGTAAGGGTGCGAATGTCGTCGGGCGTGTAGCCCAACGTGGCACCATATTCCGCGTGCAATTCGCGTTCCACCACCAGGGCCAGGCGCGCCGCGTCGATAAACCACTCTTTGTCTGCAGGGCGCGGGCACCGTGTGGCGATGAGCGCCGCGGCGTCGGCAAAGGCTTCGAGGTAGCGGGCATCCTGCATCTGGTAAAATCGAAACCGGTCGGTCGCCAGCGAGCCTTCGGCCAGCGCTTGCACGAACGGATGGCCAAACGCGGCGCCCCATGCGTCGTGCGCCGCCTCCATACAGCGAACGGCAAACGGGGGCACCGCAAAGGGATACGCGTCGAGCGGGGTGGGCGCTTCGAGGGCGTCGGCAGATACAGACATGGCAGAACGTAGGATTGTGCACGGAAGCAGGACGGCTGGCCGTGCTGCGGGCCGAAGCGCGACGCCTACGCACCACGTCGCTTGGCTTTCCTTCGCCGGCATAATCCGGAGCAGGTTCGGGAGTATGTTCTCAGCGCTGCGCGCGGCGCAGGCACCTCCAGCCACGTGTAGAATAGTGGTTACGCACGTGGGTTGCAAGGGCCACTGGTTGGAACGCGCGCGGGCCGCGAACAATTTCAGCACCGCGTCACAATCCACCATCAACTGCTTGTTTATGGCCCATTTTGCCATTGTAGGCGCCGGGGCTGCTGGGTTGGCCGCGGCGTTTGCGCTCCAGCCGCAACCTATCAACTGCACGATCTTTGAGAAGAGCCGCGGCTACACCGGCCGGGCAGCAACGCGCGGCCGGCGCGAGGTGCGCTACGACCATGGGGCGAACTACATCAAGCCCACGTCGCCGCGCGTGCGGCGCCTCATCACCGAGGTGCTCCCCACCGATCAGCTGGAAGACATCGACGGGGCCATCTGGACCTTCGACCAAGACGGCACGCTGGCGCCGGGCGAAGACCGCAACGAGCCGCAGTGGACGTACCGCTCGGGCATCAGCACGCTGGGCAAGCTGCTCGTGCGCACCGGGCAGCTGACGGTGGAAACCGAGACGCGCATCGAGCGGCTCGACCGGCGCCGCGATGGCTGGCGCCTGATCGACGACGAGCACTCTTCGTACGGGCCGTTCGACGGCGTCCTCCTCACGCCGCCCGCCCCCCAAACGGCCGACCTGCTGGCCGCCAGCGCCCTGCCCGATGCCTTTAAGAACGCCTACGATGCACTGAGCGCGGTGGCGTACGATCCGCAGTTTAGCTACGTGCTGGGCTACGACCGCCGCCTGAAACGCCCCGGCGACTTCTACGCCGCCGTAAACACCGACAAGGCCCACGACGTGGCCTGGATTGCGTACGAGAACGACAAGCCCGGCCACGTGCCCAGCGGCCACAGCACCCTCGTGATACAGATGGCCCCGCACTGGACGACGCAGCGCGTTGACAGCGATCCGGACGACTTCTTCTCTGATGCCAAGGAAAAAGCGGCCGACGTGCTGGGCATCGATCTGCGCCGCCCGGCCTGGTACGACACGCAACGCTGGCGCTACGCGCTGCCCACCGCTGCGGCGGATCGCTCCACGCTGCACGGCTACGCCAGCGACGGCCTCTTCTTTGCGGGCGACTATGTGGCCGGCAAAGGCCGTGTGGGGCTGGCCCTCGACACGGGCTTCGACGCAGCGCTCCGCATCACCGACGCGCTCTCATGAGCATGCCCCTCGCTGACACTACGTTCGTCGTCACCGACACCGAGACGACGGGCACCAAAACGCCCACCGACCGAATCATCGAAATCGGCGCGGTGAAGCTCCGCGGCTCCACCATCGTCGACCGCTTTCAGCAGCTCATCAATCCCCAGCGCAGCATCCCGCGGCGCATCACGCGGCTCACCGGCATCAGCACGGGGATGGTTGTCGATGCGCCGCCAATGGACGACGTGCTGCCGGACTTTCTCGACTTTCTGGGCGACGGCGTGTTCGTGGCCCACAACCTGCCGTTCGATGAGCGCTTCGTGAACGCGGCCTGCTCACGCCTCGGGTACGATCCGCTGGCTAACGAGGGCCTGTGCACGCTGCGGCTCGCCCGTCGCCTGCTGCCCGGCCTGCGCAAGCGCGGGCTGTCGCGGCTGATCGACTTCTACGGCATCACCATCAACGGACGGCACCGCGCCCTGGGCGATGCCGAAGCCACTGCGGTGGTGCTCCAACGCTTTTTGAGCCAGCTCGCGTTTGAGCATGAGGTGGATACGACGAAGGAGCTCTTGGCCTTTCAGCACCGCAGCTACAAAACCGTGCGCTCGGCGCCCAAGCACCTGGAGCGCCTACGGACGGAGGTGCTCCCGGATGTACCCGACGCGCCCGGCGTGTATCGCATGACGCGAGCCAACGGCGAGGTGCTCTACATTGGCAAGGCCAAACGGCTGGCGCGGCGCGTGCGCAGCTACTTCACCGGCATTGAAAGCCACACGCCGCGGCGGCGTAAGCTCATGAAGCACATGCGCCGCCTGGAGTGGACCCCCACCGACACCGAGCTGGAGGCGCTGCTGCTGGAGTCGCGCCTCATCAAGCGCCACAAACCCCGCTACAACCGGGCGCAGCGACGCTACCGCAGCCGTCCGTTTTTGCGCCTGTCGACCGAGGAAGCCTTTCCGCGCCTGGGCTGGGAACGCACCCTGCACGATGACGCCGCCGAGTACTACGGTCCGCTGCGCAATGTGGAGCAGGCCGAACGCATCATCGAGCGCATCGGGCAGCAGCACCGCCTGCGCACCTGCGACAACGACACGCTGCGCCTGGGCCAGCGCTGCCTCTACGCCGACATGGACCGCTGCACGGCGCCGTGCGAAAACGACGACGAGACGCGCTATGCGCACGCCGTGGCCAACGTGCAAGCCGTGCTCACCGGCCGCGACCGTTCCATCCTCGACCACTTGCAGCAGCGCATGGCGCAAGCCTCCGAGCAGCTTGCTTTTGAGCAGGCCGCGGCGTTCCGCGACGATCACGCGCTGTTTGAGCGCTTCCTCGACCGCCAGGCCGCCCTGCAAGCGCCCGTGCGTCAGCAGCATGCGGTGGTGCTCTACCGGCCGCCGCACGCGGAAGGTCACACCCTTTTGCTCATCCGCCACGGCCGCTTTGTGGCCAGCCTGACCGGCGTTTCCAACAACGGATCCTCGATGCAACGCCTCACGCGCGCGCTCACCCCGCACTTTGCCCCCGATGTAGAGGCGCCCGCGGGGCTCTCGAAGCGAGCGGTGGACGAGATGCGGCTGCTTGCGCACTGGCTGTACGGCCACCGCGAGGCCATCCACGTGGTGCGCTGGAACGCGTCGGCGCCCGGGGCTTTCGCGGGCCGCGTGTTGGACGCACTGGACGCTGCCTGATGCGCCTTCGCAGCAAGCTGTTTGGCCACGCATTTTGGCGGCGCGCTCGCAAGGTTTTTGTAGTATCGCGTAATGTTGTCGCCCGTGGCGGAACCCAACGCCGTACGGCGCAATGCAAGTGCTCGTCCCTCATCGCCTGTGCGCATGCCTATGCCTTCTCGTGCAGCCCTCCGCAAATACCTGCCGCCCCTTCTTGGGCTGGTGCTCTTTGGTGCTGCCGCATGGTTTATTTACCACGAGGTGCGGGGCTTTCCGTACTACGAAGTAGGCGACTATCTTTCGCGCCTGCCCTTGCTCAACATCGGGTGGGGCATCGTGCTCACGGCCCTCAACTTCGTCATCCTCTCGGGCTACGATGTCCTCGCGCTCCGCTTTGCCCATCGCCGCCTGGCGTACCGGCGCGTGCTGCTGGCGTCGTTCATCGGCTACAGTTTTAGCCACGCCTTAGGGGGGGCGCTGGTTACCGGCGGCTCGGTGCGGTACCGGCTGTACTCGGAATGGGATGTGGACCCCTACACGATTGCCACAACGGTCGTGTTTGGCGGCGTTTCGTTCTGGATTGGGCTGCTGAGCATTGGCAGCCTGCTCCTGTTTATGGAGCCGCCGGCCCTGGTGGGCGCGCTTGAGATGAAGCAGCACGCCTGGATGGTGGGCATCCTTATCGGATTGCCGGTGGTGGCCTACGTGGTGACCGCGGCGGTTCGCTCGCGCCCTGTACGGCTGATGGGCACCGTCCTCCCCATGCCCAAGCTCTGGATGATTCCTGTGCAGGTGGGCCTGGCCGCACTGGAGCTGATGGTTACGGCGGCGGTGCTTTACATCTTGCTGCCCACCAGCGCTTCCATTCCCTTCTTTTACGTGGTGGGCGCGTTTGTACTGGCCCTTAGCGCAGGCGTACTGAGTCAGATTCCGGGCGGGTTGGGCGTGTTTGACGGCCTCCTGCTTCTCCTCTTGCAGCCGTATCTGGAAACTTCGACCATCGCGGGGGTGCTGCTGGCCTTTCGTGGTATCTTTCACTTGCTGCCCTTGGTGATCAGCGCCCTGATGCTGGGGCTGTACGAGGCGCTGCAATGGAGCGATGAGACCTCTTCGCCGATCAGCGAGTGGTCGACCTCAACGGAGGATGCCTAGCCCTTACCCGGCCGAGGAGGCGGCCGCCTGATGCACGCTGCGGATGTGACGGATGAGGGTGGCAGCATCGCGGACGCCGGCTTTGGGACGCGGCTCCGTGTACACTTCCAGGCTTAGGGGGCCGCGGAAGCCAAGGGCGTCGAGGAGCTGAAGCTGTTCGGACCAGTCGATCATTCCTTCGGTGAGCAGCGTGTCGGTCCAGTGCCCGTCTTCGGTGATCGTGCCGTTGCTGCACCGCACCAGGCTAATGCGCTCGCCCAGCGCCATGATGCCTTCGGCGGGATCTTCGCCGGCCCGCACGGCGGCCGCGGGGTCCCACACGGCGCGCACATTGGATCGGTCGATGGCGATAAGCAGATCGGCGAGGGCGGCGCCCGTCGGGCATCCGGTGGCGGGACCGTGCGCAAGGGCCAGGTGCACGTCGTGCCCGGCGGCCCGGTCACTGGCGCGGCGCAGCGCCTCGGCCATGGCGTCCACATCGGCCGTGGGCGTGGCCGCAAACGGCGGAATGACGATGCGCGGGCACCCGAGGCGCTCGGCAAAGCGCAGCGCCTCGTCCAGCCGAATCAGGTCGTTCATCCACGCGGCCCGCGCGGCCACGGGCCCCTCAAACAAGCTGGGGTTGATGGCGGCGACGAGCACGTGCCGGTCGCGCAGCTGCTCCACCACCTTCTTCTCGTTGACCTCCGGCACGCGATCCTCCGGCCCGCCCACGGTACGCAGCTCAATGCCTTCCAGCCCCCACAGGTTGGTGTAGTGCAGGGCGCGGTGCAGGTTGGGCGTAACGGTGTCGGTGAGCCAAACGGGAATCATGCAGGCAAGCTATAAGCAAAAAACGTCAGTGGGTAAGCGCATACGTTAGAATGTTCGTTCCCATGCGCAGTGCCGTGCGGCGCACATCGGGCGGATCGTGGTGCACGCTGGGCGCCTCCCACCCGTCGCTGATGTTGGTTTCGTACGTGTAGTACACCGCCAGGCGCCCCTCCACAAAGAGGCCGAAGCCCTGTGGCGCTTTGCCATCGTGCGCGTGGATCTTGGGCGGGCCGCCGCTGAACGAAAACGGCGTCTGGTAGATGGGATGGTCGAACGGCACCTCTTGCAGCGCGCGCTCGGGAAAGACCTTCTGCAGCTCGCGCCGGATGTGCTTATCCAGGCCGTAATCGTCGTCGACGTACAGGAAGCCGCCGCCCATCAGATAGCGCCGCAGGGTGCGTGCTTCTTCTGCACTGAACACCACATTCCCGTGGCCCGACAAGAAGAGCACGGGGTAGCGGAACAGGTCGCTGCCGGAGAGCTCCACCACGGCGGGCTCGGTAGCGATGGGAATGGCCGTTTGCTGCCGCACAAACTGCAGCAGGTTCGGGAGGGGCGTTTTGGCTTGGTACCAGTCGCCGCCGCCGTCGTACTTCACCGCGGCAACGGTAAACGGCGCGGCGCCACTGCCGCTACCAAGCGCCACCAGCGCACAGAGCAGCCCGATGCGAAGCAAGCGTAGCATAGCGATACAACACGGAAGAAAGCGGAACGCGGATGGCGTTGTACGCCCGAGGCGGACGCAAGATCACGCCGGGCGGTCGAGCGCCAGGAACGGAGCGAAGGCATCCAGGATGCGCCCCCGGAGCGCCGCGTTGGGGGCGAGCGGCTCCAGCGGCAACCGCACGCGGTCGGCCATGGCGCCGGTGGCCGCGAGCACCGTTTTTACGGGCACGGGATTGGTTTCCAGGAAGCACGCCCGCATGGCCGGCAGCAACGCCTCGTGCTGGGTGCGCGCCGCATCGAAGCGTCCGTTGAGGGCAGCGGCAACCATGGCGCAGAAGTCGTCGGGCACGGCGTTGGCCACCACCGAGACGACGCCGTCGGCCCCAAGCGCGGCCAGCGGGAGGAAGATTTCGTCGTCGCCCGCGTACACCGCAAACCCATCGGGGCGCCCCGCCAGGATGTCGCCAATTTGGGCCAGGTTGCCCGAGGCCTCCTTCACGCCCACCACCGTCTCTACCGTGGTGGCCAGCTTGAGCGTCGTGTCGGCACTGATGTTGAAGCTGGTGCGGCCCGGTACGTTGTACAGTAGGATGGGCAGCGGCGTGGCCTCGGCGATGGCCCGCACGTGGGCCTGAAAGCTAGCCTGCGAGGGTTTGTTGTAGTAGGGGCCCACCACCAGCAGCCCGTCAGCACCAGCGGCGGCGGCTTCTTCGGAGAAGCGGATGCTTTGGGCGGTGTTGTTCGTCCCGGTGCCCACAATCACCGGCACGCGCCCGGCGGTGTGCGCCACGGCGGCGTCCACGAGCGTCGCCCGTTCGGCATCGGTCACGGTCGGATTTTCGCCCGTGGTGCCCAGCACCACCAGCGCCGACACGCCGCCGTCGATTTGCGTGTCGATGAGGCGCCGAAACGCCGCGAGGTCGAGCGCGCCGTCAGCGGTGAACGGCGTCACGAGGGCCGGGGCCGCGCCCCGAAACAGAAGATCAGACATAAGGCAAGAGGAAGCTTGGAATCAGTCGGTGGGCGCTAGCCAGTCGTCGAGCACGTCGTCGAGCGTAAACACGCCGGTGCGGCCCTGCACCCACTCCGCACAGCGAAGCGCGCCAAAGGCGAACCCGGTGCGGCCCTTCGCGCGGTGCGAGAGCTCCAGGCGGTCGTGCGCGCCGTCGAACCCGACGGTGTGTTCGCCAAACGTGGTGCCCACGCGGGTCGACGACACGTGCAGCGCGGCCGGATCGATCCGTTCGTGCTGCGCCTCGGGGGTGGCGTGCGTCTTCCGGTCGAGCGCCGCCAGCACATCTTCGGCCAGCATCTCCGCCGTGCCGCTGGGGCTGTCGACCTTTTGGTTGTGGTGCGTCTCGTGGACGAACGCGTCGTAGTCGGGCAGCGCGTTGAGGAGGGGGAGGGCGCCGGCCAGGGCGCGGCGCAGCACCGCGATGCCAAGCGAGAAGTTGGCCGCGTAGAGGAGCGTGCCGTCGTGGGCCGTGAACCAGTCGTGCACCGTGGCGCGCGCGTCGTACCAGCCGGTGGTGCCCATGACGGCCGGCACCTGCCAGCGGGCGTAGCGCTTGAGGTGCGCGAGGGCCACATCGGGCAGCGAGAAGTCGATGACAGCGTCGACGCCCGCGAGGGCCGCGGGGGCCGCGTCGGTGAGCGGGCGGTCGGTGTTGAAGCGGGCGGCGATGGTATGGCCGCGATCGGGCGCGAGCGCCGCGACGGCCTGGCCCATCTGGCCGGTTCCAACAAGCGCGAGGGTCATGGGCACACAAGCATACGAACAAACACATGGACGTGTGTGCTATGAGCGGGCGGCGGTGTTGGTTGCACCCGCTGCGCCATAGAAACGAGCTACTCTTTCGTCTTTAGACGGGCTTTCAGCTGCGCCACATTCTCACGGATCTGATCCAGTGCCTTTTTCTTTCCTTCCGCCTACCGACCAATGGCGATTCCAAGCCCCATGAGCAGCGACGCGACCGATCCACCCGGTGGGCCGTGCGTAGTGCCGCTTATCATCCCCCGACCGTACACCCACCGTGAAAAGTGCGCACTGCCCCCATCCACCACAATGTAAAGGTCTCTGCGAGGATACTGCGTGCGTAGTAGTTCGTCGGACCCGCTACAGGAGGCCGACAATCCATTGCAATACATCGGGACGAAGTAGCGTCGCGAGTATCGCTACACCACTGCCCACAGCAAGTCCATACACCACATCTGCTCGACCAATGTCCGACCACCCCTTTCTGAATCCCCGGTTCAAAAGGATAAAGGCAACCATGCTAACGCCCATGGCCACCGGATGATTGGTGGACAGATCGTCTGCGCCAAGTTGGTAAGCCAGGGCTTTAAACCCCATCATTACCACCACCGCAACCGCAACAGACAAGGCCCAAAGGCCCGCCGAGCGCGCGAACGAATCCTTGGTCTCCTTAGTCGCTGCATCGTTCATCTCAACCTGTACAGCCCTTGACCTTTTTACAAAATACATCAAAGGATAAACAACCCATGACCTAAAAGTCAACGCATTGGCCTGGCAGCACGCAGGTTGGCTTGCTGCCCATCTTTCCTCGACAGGTCTGCCGGTTGCCGCGGCGCGGCTTCGCCTCATGCGTTTGCTTTGACGACAAACACCTCCGACCGGACATTTTTCGACGGCTCGGCATCCGGGCTCGTCTCGTATGACAGATGTACCCGGTAGCGCCCTTCCTCGCTTATGCGCACGGTAAAGCGGAAGGTGGCGCCAGGAGCGACTCGTTTGTCCTCCCAACCCAATACCGCCGGACACAGTACGACGCTGTGGGTTTTCCACGTTGCGCGCACCCGTCGCTCTACGCTGTAGGACAAGTTGGGGCCGCAGGTTGGGAGGAAGAGCGCTTGCGGCGATTTGTTGGTCACAACCAGCGTAACCTCCGCTACGGGATTGAGCGTGTATTGCGCTTGCTCGGAGACGACGGTGAGGGCTTCCTCGATGTCGGGCGCGCCCGTCACGTCACAGCCCCAGAGCACAAGGGGCAGGAGCAGAATCAGTGCAACCTTTCGGATGCTGCGTTGGACACTCATGATGCCGTAGAAGCTTTGAAGATGACGCGGCAAATGGCGGCACGCCGTCTATGCGGCCATCAGATGGTTTGCCGGTTCTGTCAGAATGTATACGTTCCGACAATGCCAAATACCAGCGCGTGGTACTGTTCGTTATATTGCGTATTAATACTAGTATCAGACCTCTCCATGAACGTAGCCCTGTACTCCATCGCAAGTCCAAGTGCCCATCGATCATTTACCCGGTACTGCGGCGTGAGCCCGACCCAGAACCCGCCGCCGTTTAGTGTGGCGACATATTTTTCGGGTCTTACGACGTCGTTCACGAATACGAACCGCGTGTAGCTTCCGCCCACGGCGGGGATGATCGCGATGCGATCGCTGACCTTCCATTGGTAGGCCAGTCCAACGCGCGGGGTATAGATGTTCGCGTTTGTACCCGCGCGGTCCCAATGCAACCGGTTGTACTGGAGCCCAAGACGAAGCGCAAAACGTCCGCCGATCGGCTGTCCCATCGTGACGCTACCGCCGACGACACCGTCGTACTGGGAAAGAAACGTATTGCCAATTGGAAGCGGATAGCTTGCTTCAAGCGATAGGGTGCGGTGTTGGGCGCACACCGGGGCGGCCCAGCAAAGGCCAACGACAAGGAGAAGGGAGAGGTATCTCATGCTGCAACTGTTTGATCTGTTCAACTACCAACGAGTGCAAGGGCTAGATAACGCCGCAGCTCAGGCGTTCATCATTTTTACCATACAAAAGCTGCAGCAAAGACGCCACCTTCAGACGTGATTGATACAGAAAACCGTCTTTCTGCTTTCATTACAAAGCATGAAGCGTAGCGCGCGTTGCCAGCGCGATTGGATGCAATCAGAACGGCCCGGTCCGTTGTCAGCTGTAGCGCAGTTTTACCGCCACGAGAGGTGTAGGCCAGCGACCTGTCACGTAGCGGCTCTGCTCTTCCTGCGCTCCGGGTCTGTCACCACTGCCAGAGACTCGCAGGTCGCACTCTTGCACCGCCACTGGTTGATAAATCGATGCGGCCGAAACAGTGCCGGATGCCCCCTCGCACTGACGTATCCCCGGACGCTTATTCAGTCACGGGGAATTATCGCGCTTCGTTCTCCAATGGAGGAAATGCTTCAACAAATGCTCTTGGCCTCGCAATACGTACACCTCGAAATGGATCAAGGACCAAAAGATTGTTGTCTCCACTGATGATCACTTCTGCACCGCCAGCAAGAGCCAGCTCCAGGAACTTATCGTCATCTGGATCGCGGCTCGCTTCTATTGTTTGTGACCGCTACAAATTGTGCTTCTCGATGCAATAACTCTTCAAATTCTTCTCGCTCACCTACGCTGAGATACGCCTCGAATTTTTCGCGTCCGGCCACGTCGTCGAACGCGCCTACGACCTCATCCGAGATCAAAAGCTGATAGTAATCCAACGCTTTGTCAAACGCTCTACGTGGGACAGAGGTGCTAATCAGGAGAGCACTAATAAGACTGTTGGTGTCGAAAACGCACGGAGGTCTATCCTTCATTCAGAAGTGAATCCAAGATTTCAGGAGTAAGTCCACGCTGTTTTGCTCGTCGACTGATCTCGTCCATATACGTTTTCAGGGACACCTGAGAGCGTGTAGCGCTGCGGAGCTTTAGGTTGAGCAGCGAATCGATCTTGCGACGTTCTTCCTCAGAAGCGGCCCGATAGGCTTGTGCAGCCTTGGCATCTACTCGGATGGTAATCTGGTCGGTCTTCATGAGATCCACCGTTCTTATGGTCGAGGTTTTTAGACAACGACTGCTCGCAGGTCGAGTTCGCGTGAAGCGGTCGAACGCTGCCGGATCGATTGCCTCAAATCTGAAAAAGCAAAAGAGGCGCTGCTGTAAGTAACTGACGTCAGACCGACACGGCCCGCACCGTGGCATCAGTGAGCGAATTTGTACGGACGAGCGGTCTGCCAGCCTTTTCCCTTAAGACCAAAGCGCAATGTCAAGTATGCCGGGCAAGGTCTTTTTAGTCCCTGTCGGCAGACGACACGTGTAACTGCTCGGCCGCCCACGCGAAGACGTCGTGGGCATGGCTCACCCGTGCGCGGGCCGCGGCCGCCGGAACGCCGTCGGTCCAGGTATCGGCGTAGAGCGCGGGCAGGCCGCCCCGCGCAAGGGCGTCCAGGGCCTCCTCCACCAAGGCGGGCACCGGCCCCGGCACATCCTCCCGCAGGACCGGCAGATGGTGCGTCACCGGCGGCGTCCCCCCGTGGCGCGCCTGCCACACGGCCTTCATGGCCCTCTCGGCGGCCAGGTGGGCCAGCACGGCGGCATGCCGCGCAAAACCGCCCGTCAGCAAGTGCTCGGCGGCGCGCAGGTCGGTGGTGGCCTGGGCCATCCAGTCGTCGGGAGAGCGCGGGGTGGGCATCACACGTCGATCAGGGTTTTTAACGCACGTTCGTGGATGCGCAGCGCGCGGTCGTCGTACAGCACGAAGCGAACGTACGTAACGACGTCCAGCGTAGGAGCCTCGTCCAGCACGGCTTGCAACGCGACGCGCGCGGCGTCCTCCATCGGATAGCCAAAGGCGCCCGTCGACAGCGCGGGCGTAGCGAGGCGCGCAATGCCTTCACCTTCGGCACAAGCCAGTACGTTGCGGTAGGCCGTAGCTAGCAATTCGTCGGAGGGCGTATCGCGGCCGTACACCGGCCCCAGGGCGTGGATGACAACGTCGTTGGGCAGGTTGTGCCCGCTCGTCACCACGGCCTCACCCGGCGCAAGGGGCGCCAGCGGAGCCGCCTCCTCGGCCAGTCCCGGACCCGCGGCGCGGTGCAGCGCGCCCGCCACCCCGCCGCCCGACCGCAGTTGCGCGTTGGCGGCATTCACCACCGCGGTCACATCGGCCTGATGGGCAATGTCGCCGGTGCGCACGTCGATCGTTACGTCGTGCGTGGTGTGCGTCATGGATCGGCTGAAGGCATCTCCGGGGGCTGTGCACGGCCCTGCACGACCCATCCGCCTAAAAGTTCGGGGCGATGCGCAGGCCAATAGATGGTCGGTAGCCCTCGCCGTTTACGTTGCGCAGGGGCCAGGCCACCTCCAGGCGCAGCTGGCGGTCGTCGAGGCCAATGCCAAACCCAGCGGAGGGCAGCACGTCGGCAGCGGCAAACCGCACGCCGGGCGCGCCCACCCAGCCCGCATCGGCAAAGAGCGAGAGGAAGACATCATCGAACGGATCGATCAGCGTGGCGTCGCGCATCAGCACGCTCACGGTGCCCACAAGGGCTTGCGTGCCGCGAAAGGCGTTCTGCGGATAGCCGCGCATCGTACCGCGTCCGCCCAGGGCAAACTGTCGTTGGATGGGCGTGCCAGCGGTGCCGTAGCCCCCGCGCAGACGCATGAGCAGCCGGGTGGCGTCCGATGTGCGCAGGTAGGCGCGGGCATCGGCGCGGTAGCGATTGAACGAGAAGTCGCCGCCCACGCCCTGTCCAAGTTCAGCCGTTACCCGCAGCGCGTGCCCCGTGGGAAGCGACGCACGGTTGCGCACGCGTCCGGTGGTGGCGGCAAGCACTACGGCGTGCAATTGCCCCGGTGCGATGGCCGGGTTGGGCCGGAAGCGATCGCCAAAGACCGACCAGTCGGTGCCTTGCGGCAACGAGCGATGCACGGCCGCCTCGAAGCCTCCGCTCAAGACCAGCGCGGGCCCCAGGCGCTGCATGGCATACGCCCGCACGCCCTGCGCCTCGTAGTAGTCGAAGGCGTCGTATCCCGCGACGAGGGCCGCGAGCGAGTTCTCCACCCAGGCGCTTTTCCAGGCGTCGATGGTGTGCGTGTTTTCGTGATAGAAGGCGCCGAGCTTGAGCCCCGACGCGCGCGTTTCGTACACGCGCACCTCGCCGCCCACGGCATAGCGGATGTCGCGCAGCGCGGTGGCGTAGCCGACCTGGCCGAACACTTTTGCGTGCCGGCTGCCGTGCCAGTTCAGCGGATCGCGGTGCAGGCCCACCACCAGCCCCTCGGCGCGGTTGTAGCGCACCGGCGGCACGTCGAGATACAGCGGCGACGCGGTGCGGAAGGGCGACGCGGCGTGGGTGTAGCCGACCGACGCCCCGGCATACGCGGGCCACGGCGGCGGATCGAACAGGGGGCGCACCGGCTCAACGGGATGCGTTGCGGCCGTGGGATCTGTCGAATCGGGCGGGGTCAGGGCGCGGGCTGCGGCGGGCGCGAGGCTCCACCCCAGAAGCAGCAAGAGGCACAGGATACGCATGGCAAGCAGCGGTAGATGAATCGAAGGATCGTTCTACGGGTACAGACGCCGCAACGCGCGCTTTCGTTACACCCCCCGGTCTTTTTATGGACATCGCAGCCCCCGCCAAAATTAACATCGGCCTTCACGTCTTGCGGAAGCGCCCAGACGGCTTCCACGACCTTGCCACCGTCTTTCATCGCATCGGCTGGGCCGACCGGATTACAGCGGAACCCGCCGAGGCGCTCACGCTCACCTGCTCCGATCCGGCGCTGCCCACCGACGCGGAGAACCTGTGCCTGCAGGCGGCGATGGCGCTGCGCGACGCCTTTGGCGTGTCCCATGGCGCACGCCTGCACCTCGACAAGCGCGTGCCTTACGGCGCGGGGCTGGGCAGCGGATCGAGCGACGCCGCGGCTACGCTGCGCCTGCTGGTTCGGCTCTGGGAGCTTGACGCGCCGCCCGCGCAGCTCCACGCCCTCGCCGCCCGGTTGGGATCGGACGTGCCCTTTTTTCTGCTCGATGCGCCGGCGGCCTACGCCACGGGTCGGGGCGAGCAGCTGACCCCGCTGCATACGGCCGGCGGCGGGCCGTTTCGGCTCACGCATCCGCTGGCGGTGGTGGTGCCGCCGGTGCACGTGTCGACGCCCGCGGCGTACGGCTGGGTGACGCCGTCGGATGACGACCGGCCCGACCTGCCGTCGCTGGTGCGTAGCAACGCCCCGGATCGGTGGCGCGCGGCCCTCGGGAATGATTTCGAGGCACCCGTCATGGACCGGCATCCGGCGGTGGGAACCGCGCGGCAACTCCTGTACGACAGCGGCGCCGTCTACGCGGCCCTCTCGGGCTCGGGCGCGGCCGTTTGGGGTGTGTTCGCTGATACCGATGCCGCGGCGCGGGCAGCCGCCACGGCCCGTACCCGCGCGGGCTGGCGGGCCTACCACGAGGCCCCACAGTAACACGCAGGCCGATTCGTCTTGAGGGAGGAACCGCCACCGTGAAGCGTATCCTTTTGCGGCATGGAGATCCTCACGTCATTTTAGTGCTGTAGGGCAAACCGGCCCGAATGGTCATCTGAACCATCGACGCTTGACGCTCCCCCCAACCTTTCATGTCATTGCGAGCGAAGGGATGATTTGCCAGAACGTTGGGCGGGCTGTTGCACAGCCGACTGAGCCATCGCTAAAAGACGAGCTGCATGCGTCCGAGGAGGGCATGCTCGGTGGGGCGATCGGCGGCCGCGCCGAAGGTATCGAACGCCGTCTGTTCGTAGTTGAGCACAAAGCGGACGTTTTGGTTGGGATACCAGCTGAAGCCCACGGCCCAGGCCCGCGCCGACTGCGCCGCCTCCGCCGGCCGCGCAAAGGCCGGAAAGGTGGCGGCATCCAACGAGAGGCCGTGCACGCGTGCATCCAGCGAAAATGCGCCGATGCCGCCCGCGTGGAGCGGCTGCTGCGGCACGAGGCGCCCGAAGCGCGCGTCTTCGCCCGTGAGCATGACGCCCGCCGCAACCTGCCACGCGGTGTGCGTGAGGGTGGCCTGGGCCCCGCCGTTTTGTACCGCCTGCGTCGCCCACACGTACTCGCCCATGAGGCCCACCGGCCCCACGTACCAGTAACCCTGCGGCGCGAGGTGCTGGCGAACGCCGTCGGCGACGGTGGACGGCGCGTAGGCAAAAAAGGATTGGCGTCCGGAGGTGCGAAACCGGCTGAGCTGGGCCGCCTGCGCCGTGCCCTGCGCCTCGCCCGCCGAAGCGCCAACGCCCAGGCCCAATCCGCGAAGGGCCGGGGCGCCCTGCGCAAACGGATGCACGAACACGCGCGCCGCCACATCGCTCAGGTTGTCGCTGTCGGTGCCCGCGCTGGTCCCGCTGGGCACGCCGTTAAAAACGCCCACGCTGTACTGCACCCGATCGGCGGCCGCGCTGCCATGCACCATCACGCCCGCGCTGCGGCCCGGCACCAACGCCGTGGGAAAGGCCCGCTCGATGAGGTGCATGTAGTAGGGGCTCTGGGCAAACTCAAGCCCCACGGGCATCTTAAACGTGCCGCCACGCAGCTGAAGCGCCGGCGCCAGCCGCATGTTCACGTACGCATCGTCGAGGCCTGCAGTCCCTTGCCCGAAGTTGGGCATGACGCGGACGCTAAAGCGCTCGTAGATCGTTCCCTCCACGATGATGCGCGCGCGGCGCAGGGCGAACTGCTCGGCGCCCGGGGCCGGCTGATCGGTCGGAAAAAAGCGGCCATCGGCCTGCACGGCGCCGCCCACGTGCACGGTTACCGCTTCCGTTTGCACGTTAAGCCCGGACGGTTGGGCATATCCATTGGCAACGAACAACACAAAGAGGGGCACGAAAGCCACAGCACGAAAGAGCGCACGACGCATAAACACGAGGTGTGGTGAGGAGAACGAGGCGATACCGAAACGTACGGCACGCGTCGTATGCGCCCGAGGCGGTAGCTGGTTCCCATCGCGCCGGAGCGGCGACAGCCCGCGCTGCACGCCGCAGGTGTCACGATTGACTGGCGCGCTCTAGGGTTTCGCGTTCCTCTGCGCTCAGCGCATCGTAGCCCTTCTCGCTGATCTTATCGAGGATGCGGTCGACCTCCTTATCCATTGCCCGGCTGCGCTGGCGCCACGCCCCTTTCTTGTTGCGCGCTGAGCCGTCGGTAGAGGACGAGCGTCGCATCCATCCGCCGCCCGATGCGGACGAGCTCGTAGAGTCGGAGCGGTCGGTAAAGGCGCGGGCCCACGAGGAGAGGTCGAGGCCGCGTTGCTCGCCGCGCACAAAGCCCCACGCCACCAACGCACCGCCCCAGTGGGCCGTCACCGACACGCTCGATCCGAACAGGAAAAAGAGCAGGTCGAGGGCCAAAAAGACGAGCAGCACATTCAGCAGCCGGAACGTGCCAAACAGGAACAGCGCGATCTTTTTGTAGGGATAGAAGAGCGCCACGCCCATCAGCACGGCAATCACCGACCCGGAGGCACCGTAGATGACGTCGCCCACAAAGAACGGCGCAATCGGGTGCAGCAGCACCGAAAGCAGCGCGCCGCCCACCCCACCCATCAGGTACAACGCCAGCAGCTGATGGCCGCCGTGCAACTCTTCCAGCTCGCGACCCACCCAGTAGAGCCAGAGCATGTTGAACAGGATGTGCAAGAAGCCGCCGAGGCCGCTGCCCAGGTGCAAAAAGCTGTAGGTGACGAGCTGCCACGGCTCCAGCAGAATGCCAGGCAGGGCCGGATGCAACGCCAGGTGATCCCACACGAAGCGCATGCCGGCCGGCCACAGGCCCAGGAGCACCGTAGCCACGTACAGCGCAGCGTTGATGGTGAGCAGCGCGCGCAGCACCGGCGGCTGCTGGCGGTACCAGGTCTGAAACTGATTCACGAGGCTCGGGCGTGAGGCATTGAGGACAGAAACAATCCGCGGGCCACGGGCCGCAGCGGATGATGTTATACCACCGGTGCGGCTAGAGGTTTTTGCGCAGAAGAAGCGTGGGCAGGACTCTAGCACGGGCAGCGAAATGCTCACGCATGGTTCGCGCAGTGCCAACAAAGTGGCAGATCTACTGGACGGGTTCTTTCAAAAAGAGCAGCGATCAAAGCCCTTGTCTTTTTGCATATTTGCATTTGGTTGTCTTATTTTAGAGTTACACTATGTGTGATAAACAAGAACAAACGCATACCCAGTCCGATGAGGATGTCTCGAAAACTCAAACGGGGGGGCAGATCCTCCTCTTAGCCTTCTGCTCCTTCATGCTTGCTCATGAAGCCCACGCTGGAGACTGCATCGCTACGGTGAATGCCTGTCTCCATATCGTGGATTATGAGTCAGATACCAATACAACGACGGTTACGGTGACTTGTGGAGGAAACGTGTCGTCTGAAACCTTCCAGGGAGACATAAGCACGCAAATGTGCCGCCTATACACCCAGGTGCGTGAAGCCTGACGCGTGGGAATAAAACAACCCGTAGACGCTCAAACAACCAATCCATATAGACACATGTACGCATTACTCCGCTTACCTTGTGTGCTCCTATTCATTTTTGCTTTCGCCTTTGGTGGCTGCGACGACCCGATGGCACAAGAGGCAAAACAGCCAGTAGCGCCCACGCCGTCGTTTTCGCTTGATTATGCAACGCCTGCAGAAGGCATTCCGACGCTGGAATCCCACGATGAGGCGACCGTGCGTGTCTTTATGCAGAACCTGACGGACACGTATCAAGCTCTTGAAGCGGCATCAAATGCCGACACGTGGCAGAAGGCTCATACGGCCGTTCAATCTATCCTGAACAAAGGAACGACTTGTCCCGAGCCGTTCATGTGCAAGCAAGCAGCCGCCTACTTCATGATCGAGCGCTGGCTCGTTCGTGCAAAGGCAAACGTCCCAGATGACGTTGTGGCATCGTACACGTCCATGCTAATCGACACAAAGAGCCCAATGGCGCGTGCAATCTTACCAGCACTGCAGGCGCTGAAGGACACCTGGAGCGCGGCACGCATTCAGAAGGCCGCACACGTAGCCGCACAGGCAGGCATCAAAGAATTGTCTGAGACGGCAAAATGCGCTGGATGCGACCCGCAGACCGTGCTCCGGTCAATTTCCAACAAGACAGATGGGGCGTACGATGCACTGACCTATGCGCGTGAAGATGCTGTCATGGCACTCCTTGAGATGGCGCAACCGAAGAAATAGGCGCTGCAACGACAATGCACGTGCCGGTAGTGCAGAAGTAACGAAGCCTCGGCAGACGGTTGTCTGTCGGGGCTTCTGGCGCTGGACGCTATGATTTGTCGCTGGATGCGTGTAGCATTACAGAACGATGTCGAGCGCATCGGTGAGCCGCTTGGCGCCTTCCAACGCGAGCCCCTCGGGCGGCGCCGACACGCGCTCCAGGTTGTTGTGCGGAACGACCGCGCGATCGAACCCGAGCTTGTCGATCTCCTTAAGGCGCGGCGGCAGCTGGCTGACGGTACGAATTTCACCCGCGAGGCCCACTTCCCCCACAAGCACCGCCGTCGTATCGCTGGGGATGTCGCGAAAGGACGAGGCCGCCGCCACGGCCACGCCAAGGTCGACGGCCGGCTCGTCGAGCGTCACGCCGCCGGCCACATTCACAAACACGTCGTAGTCGCTAAACGCGAGGCCCGCGCGCTTTTCGAGGACGGCCAGCAGCATCTGCAGGCGCTTGTACGGAAAGCCCGTCGTGGTACGTTGGGGCGTGCCGTACGAGCTGGGCGTCACCAGCGCCTGAATTTCCACGAGCACCGGGCGGGTGCCCTCCATCGAGCACACCACCGCCGAGCCGCTGACGCCGTAGCCGCGCTCCGATAGAAAAATCTCGCTGGGGTTGGGCACCTCGCGCAGGCCGTCTTCGCGCATCTCGAATACGCCAATCTCGTTGGCCGCGCCAAACCGGTTTTTGACGCTGCGCAAGATGCGGTACGCGTGGTGGCGGTCGCCCTCGAAGTAAAGGACGGTATCCACCATGTGCTCCAGCACGCGCGGCCCGGCGATGGTGCCCTTTTTGGTGACGTGGCCCACGAGGAAGCTCGAAAACTCGAGGTCTTTGGTGAGCTTGAGGAGCGAGGCAGTGCTCTCGCGCACCTGGCTCACCGACCCCGGCGCGCTCGTCAGGTCGGGCCGGTAGATGGTCTGGATCGAATCGACGACCATGAGGTCGGGCGCGAGGTCTTGCACCGCCGCGCTGATCTCCTCGACGTTGGTTTCGGCCATCAGGAAGAGGTTGTCGGTATCGACGCCCAGGCGCTGCGCACGCAGCTTCACCTGGCGCTTCGACTCCTCCCCCGTAACGTACAGGATGGTGTGGTGGGGCAGGTGGCGGCCCAGCTCCGTCATGAGCGTGCTCTTGCCGATGCCGGGGTCGCCCGCGATGAGGCTAAAGGAGCCCTGCATGATGCCGCCGCCCATCACGCGGTCGAACTCGGGGCGTCCGGTGCGCAGGCGCGCCGCCTCGGTGAGCTCCACGTCGGTGATGCGCTCGGGGGCCACGCGCGGGCCGCGGCCCGTTGTGCCGTTCGAGGGCGCGTCCGATGCCCCCTTGGGCACGCGGGCCTTCACTTCAGCAGCCGGGGCCTCCTCCACGAGCGTATTCCACGCGCCGCAGCCTGGACACTTGCCCATCCACTTGTGGGCGACGTGCCCGCATTCCTGACACACGAACTGCGGATTATCTTTGGCCATGGGGGCGCGGGGGCTCGGCAGGGGGGATGCGAAGCATGCAGCGACGCCCCGTATACGAGCGGGCCCGGCGGGGCGTTGCATTACTTACAGCGCTTTTCCTGTGCCGAACGACCCAATCGCTGTGTGATTACTTTTTTGTGTTTGTGCCGCTGACTCGCTTTTCTATCGTGCACTATTCATTGAATTGGTTCGTCTATGTCCGATATCAAACGCTTTCGCACAGCGAATGGAACGGTCGAAGAACTGAGCGACCGATCTCTTGCCGTGGAAAACCCATTCAGGAGCTCATCGAAAAACATCTAGACGCCTTCCTCGGGGTACAATTTCTTGCTTCCTAATTTAGCACCGGCCCAAAGCACGGCGGACGCATCGACTCGCTCGGACTCGACGAAAGTGGCTATCCAGTCATCATTGAGTACAAGCATGCGATATATCAGAATGTCATCAACCAGGGGCTCTTTTACTTGGACTGGCTGATGGACCATCGGGGCGACTTCGAGCTGCTGGTGATGGAGCAACTCGGCAACAATGCCGCAGAGACGATCGAACGGCGTCGGCGCAAGAACGACAAGCAGGCGCATCGTTGGGCAACGCGACAACCTATAAAACCGTCACGGATTATCTGGCGACCGTCAATCGGGAATTAATAGATCGCTACGAAGCGGTGCGAGCATACTGCACCGAACTCGGCGACGACGTCCAAGAGAACGCTCAAGTATTACGTTGCTTTCAAGCGGCGAAAGAACGTTGCGTGCGTGGAGGCCCCCCACCAGCAGTCCGGTGGTTGTGTACGTGAAACCTGACTTCGAGGACTCCGCGCTGATAGGCTGCATCGCAGCCGATGAAGCACTTCGGGACGTGCGCGACGTTGGGCACTACGGAACCGGTAATCTCGAAATCCGGCGCACGCATCCGGGAGATTTTGAACCCACGCAAGACCTAATCGCCCAGTAGCTACGAGCGCAGCTGATGGTTGATGACGCAAACGTCATTGGAGCCTTTACGTGCTTCTTTCCCTTCGACAAAGATCTTGCGAACAAAGCTGTAGCTAAACCTCTTGCAATTCTTCAGCGGTTTAGATAGATTAGTATGTGAGCGCTAAAAGCGATATACCACATCATCCAATCCTGCATGTTGAAGTTTCTCGGTAGCAATATGAAAACATAAAGGACTCCTTTTGATCACCTCCACCTCCTGATGCGCTTCCTGTCGCCCGTTGCGACTGTCTCTTGATATGGCCCGCACACGCACCGATACCCTCAACGTTTGGCCGGCGTTCACCGATACCATGCTAGCATTTGTGCTGGTATTGGTGTTGATGATCAGCTATCAGGTGGCCCGCTCTGTTGATCTTTCAAAACCTACGAAAGTCGATCCTGGGGTACGCCAGCGCGAACAAGATCAGCAGCGCGTTGCGCAACTTGTTAACTCGTTTCAGGCACAGGGATACAACATCCAGCTCAATACGAATGGGGTCATTCAAAACTTGTCGTTTGGTTCAGATGTGACGTTCCAGAGCGGTGATGCGGTACTCAGTGATCAAGGGAGCATGCTGCTTGATAAGTTGGCGCGCGCCATCACGGGGCACAGCGGCAATCAACGGTTGCAAACGCTCAAAGAGATCCAGGTGGCCGGGCACACCGACAACGTGCCAATCAACAATCAAAAGTTTCAGTCGAATTGGGAGTTAAGCACGGCACGCGCCACGCGCGTCGTGGAATCACTCATTGCCTCAGGCGTCGACCCAAGTAAGGTGACGATGTCAGCCACAGGATATGGGCAATACACGCCCCGTGCCTCCAACGCTACTCTTACGGGGCGAAAACGAAATCGCCGCATTGAGATGCGGCTCATTTACACCAACAAGCTTTCCCAAAAGGGATGAGGTACTGATGGATAAGACGAATCGCCACTACTTTCTGAAAGCGACATGTCCCTGATGGATATTGGAACCAACAAACCATGGGTTGTGGGGGGCGGCCTAGTTGTCGTTGCCTTACTCGTCACAATCGTTTTGTCTTCGTGCAACGGGTTATCGCAAGAAGAGGCTGCAGCCGTAACCGAGCGTGTAATGGATAAGGTGCGGCCTGTGGGCAGCCTTGTGTCGGTCCCGCAGAAAGATCTTGGTACCATTTCTGCTTACGTGGATCGGTCGCTAAGCATGCGTCCCTTCACTACGTCCTCCTCGTCCACGTATTTCGATTTACTACGTGGTCTAAGCAACTTGCTGGCAGGCAACATTCAGTTTTATGGATTTGGGTTTCCGTCAGAGGCGACCGGCCAAAAGGCAGCACCGATCAACCCGGTGCTGTTAGAGGAGGCTTCAGCGTACACATATGTAAACAACGACTACGGTTCTTTTTTTGCTTCGCTCGTTGACACGGCGCAGGCGCGCACGCACTTGGTGATAAGCGACGGCGTACAGTCGGACGTGGACGGTGCGCGCTTCGGGGAAATCGTCGCAGCCATTGGCAACTGGCTCGAAGGCGGAGGCGTCTTTACGCTCATGGCTTATCGGGCGCCCTACCGGGGCACATATTATCACGAAGTACCGACCACGGGAACCGTGCAATACGCGTGTGACAATCGTCCCTTTTACATTTTTGGGTTTTTTCCCTCGCTCGATGCCCAGAAGGAAGCGCTTAAGATTCTTCGGAGCGGTAGCATGGCACCTGCACATGTGATTCGGATTGGGCAAGCAAGCGCTGCGATTGTTGCCCAGGAACGAGCCTACGCCCCGGTAAACAAGAGACGAGCACCGCGGATACTGGCCAACTTCGTCAAACACGGACGCACAAGTGCGCGGTATGATCATGTGTACTCGGGACGTCCAACCACTCCCAATAAGCGTGTGCCGCTGAGCTACGAAGTTCGATTCGACAGCACTGCTCCCTGGACGAACCTTCCAGATCGCGAAATGGAAACAGTGCGCGGGTCGCTGCAACCATCGTATACGCACTGGCGGATCGACACACTGGAGGTAGACGTGGACCCTCCAAACGTAGCTCTGACGCTCACAGAAAAGCCGCGCGTATTCGAGGCCCGCACAATTCCCGTGGCCGGCCAGCCGCTGCGCGCTCATCTCGTGACGCCCATGCTGTATCAAGCCAGCCAAAGCCGCCAGCGCGTCGCATCACTCCTTACTATCGGCCTGGAGCCAGCCGGAGCTAACGCCCTGGTTCCTGATGCCTTCTCCACGCGCCGCGACGACCGTCCCTCGGCCTGTAGCCAAACGCTCAACATGAAGCGTACCATGGGCGCTATACTGCGCGAGCACTATGTCGTAGGCCGCGCGCTACTCATTTTGCAATGGACAACTTCCTAACCTTCCACTACTCACAATCTTCCGAATCCCCTGAAGCTTTATGGTCATTTTTCTCATCGCGATTGGCTGTGGTATCCTTGCATACATCGGCGCTTGGGTAAAAGCAGACAGCGATATCAAAACCCAGTGGAGCCATGACGGCCCCGGACGCATTGCCGATCGACTGCGGAGCCGAAACCGTACGTGGCTCGGCGTCTCGTTTGCTATTTTTGTAGGACTGGCACTGCTTGAGGCGTTCATCCCCGACGTGCACTATCTGTTGGAAGACCTGCAGTACGTCATTGGCTCCCAGCCGTTGGGAATGCTTACCCTTGGAAGTGGCGGGGGCATCTCGTGGGCGCTCTACCTACTTACGCTATTCGCTATCGCCCTCGGCATACTGTTTGGTGCTAAAACAGCCTGCAATGCCCACGGCACAACGCGCGGCATTGCGCTCGGCCAACTCATATGAGTGAGTGTTGCCTGCGCGTCGTGAAGTAAGACGCTTGGCCTGTCTCAGCCGCTCCTTTTTGCTTGATGGCGGCTGGCCAGACCCACGCGAGCGCTTTACGGCGGCCGTTCAACGAAGCACCATAGCTTTATCTTCTGCTCTTACGATAACCTCTTATGTCTGACACTCTTTTTCTGATTACTGGCGGTGGCACCGGCGCGAAGGTCGCAGAATCGTTTGTTCACTTGTGCGCGGCCGGGCTTGCCCCGCCCAACGTGCACATACTGATGATTGATACGGATGCGACCAACGGCAATGTGCAGCGGGCTGCAAGCACCGAAAAGGCGTATTCGAATCTTCAGCAATACCCTTGGAGCGTAGATACCACCGTAAAAGAAAGTGGGTGGAACCCATTAGATCGTGGGAGTGCCGTTGGAACCCGTCTGTTCTCAACAACGCTGCGCTTGTATCCACTAACCGATCCATTGGATACCGTTACGGATGGAGGACTCAAAACGATGGTCGGCGACGACCGCGACATGCGGCAAGTCCTCGAACTGTTCTTTGACGAAAGTGAGCGGTCTGCAAAATGCGATGACGGCTTTCGGGCACGCCCCAATCTTGGTTGCCTGCACATTACCAACCACCTAAACAATCGGCTGCGCAAGAACAAACACGCGCAACGCTTCTTGAGCGCCCTTGGCGGCGCTGGAAACGGTGCAACGGCTCCCGTTCCTATTGTTGTTACCGCCTCGGTATTTGGCGGCACCGGAGCCTCCCTGCTTCCTGTGGTACGTGGATGTGTGGAACGAGCCCTCAAGGAGGAAGGCCACCTTCGGAATCTTGAAGCACTGACGTGGAATGCGGTCAAAATCCTACCGCACTACCGACCGACACACCGCAAAGAAAGCGTAGATCCCGATCGTTTTCTGCTGGATACGGCTAGTGCGTTGCAGTTTTACAGTAAGGTATATGGCAGCACTGAGTCATCAACCTACGAGGGCGTTTATCTCATTGGGTCTGATAACCCAGCACGCAATACCGTTGAGCCCAGTTTGGGAAGCGAGAAGCAGTCAAACCCTTCGTACTTCGAGGAGTTTTTGGGTGCACTCGCTGTGCTTGATGCCGCGAACGCTGCCGGAGATTCCCATGCGCGGCCCATTCGAGCATTCGTGCCCAACACCGAACAGTCTAGCATTGGGTGGAAGACGTTACCATATGCCAACGGTGAGGAATTAAAAGAACAATGGGGATACCTCTTGCACCTGGCAGCATTTTACTTGCACGAGGGCGGCCGTGACGACCTGAGTAAAGGACTTGAGCGACTGCTGCGCAGTATCTCGCCCGACCATCTGCAGCACTTCGGCTGGTATCGAGACATTATCGACCCCTGGGCGGAAAATAACCCTTCGTATAAAGGAGCAAGCAAAAACCGCCGTCCTGAAATGATTCAGGATGATGCATCATTAGGCAGTTTTACCTATGGACATATGCGAACGGAAGTAGCCGAGTACTTCGGCCGCTTGCTGCTCTGGGCCGAGACGGCTCTCAACGGCCCAAGCATCGATCTATTGGACTATGACGATAGCGACTACGCGGCCGTCCATAGTGCGATGTCTCAGATTAGTCCCGACGATGTAAACACGAGACATGCGAAGGGCGAATCGCGCACCATTGCGCCAGACGAGGACAACGCCATGATCCGAACGCTGCGCGCAGCACTGGCTGCCATGATACGTCTGAGCAATAATGATCGCCGGGTGAAGACAAAAGTCGCTACGTTTAACCTTATAAAAGGAAATCGCATACCGCTTGCCATCACGCGCGGAGATGTAGAGGCTGCTTTGAGCCGCAACGGCCTGCACAGCGTTCCTGATGGATACACGCGAACGGCCGTGACGGCCTAATGCCTGCCGCCATCTGTCGTTTGTTGCCGACACGCCTATTGCAAATGCCGTACGTCTGTCGTTGACGAAGGCATTAAACACCGTAGATTCTTCAACATCAATTTTTTGCTTTCACATGTCTCGATTTCTTCCTCCCGGCAATGCATTTCCATTCAATTCCCAAGACGGGGCGTTCGCTGAGGGCCCGACCGAGCGTCTCGAACAAATTGGAAGCGCCATGAACGTAAAGGATGCCTCCACGCTGGGGCGCATTCCATCGCCCGTAACCCGCGCGTACCTGTTCTATGCGAATCTATTTTTGCGCTCCCTGGGCGACGCAGAGGACCGCGACGAGGGGCATGCGTTAGCCTCCAAAGGTCGCCAAACTTTGCAGGCCAAGGCACGCCGTACGCTGCGGGGATTGCTCGCGACGTTTGCGTTACGCGATGTTTTAGATCTTGACATTCGGCTTCGCAGCATCCGGCTCAGCGAAAACGCCACGGACACCATTCGCTCGGTGCTGGTGCCCGCGCTACAGGCTACGCCGGGCGGCACCGATCAGTGGAATCCGGTGCGCTTCTACACGATATGGAACGACGGAACGGAAGAAGTGCTTGCCGGACGCTCGCCACTCACGGGCATCTACCCGGCGGCCACCCCGCCCAAGCGCTTATCCGGCCTGTACTGGTACGACCATGCCGCCCCAAACGCCCCGGTGCAGTGGTATGACCCCACAAGCGAAATGCTCGATCCCGAGGGCGCGATTAAAATTAGCCCCGAGACCCGCGAGCGCATGCGCGTGCTGATGAAGGCTTGGCTAGAGTATGCCATTAGCAATGTGGGCCGCAGCAAATTGAAGACCTCTGGCATGGAGGATCGCGATGCTGAGGCGCTCTTGGATGAACTGATACGCTGGCGTGATGACCTGTACAGCGTAGCGGTTCCCGACGATGTGGAGGTTGACACCCGTTCCATAGCCGACGATAACACTCCGGCGTTCCCGCTTCTGGATATCGTGGTGGACGCCTCCGATAAGTTTCTTTGGAGCGACTTGCCCATCCACGATGGTCGTCTTCTTGTAACCCACGAGCAGCTGCGATCAGAGAATGTCCGCGTGTACGGCCGGTACTTTGGTGGCTCTAGCTTGTTTAAGAATGAAGAAACACAAAGAAATCGTGGTGCGGAGCACTACGACACCATCATTCAATCGCTGCCGCGCGAAGGAGAAAATCTGGGGCAAGCGCTGGGGCTGGGGAGTGAAGCCATCCCTGTGCCCTTTTTGAATGTCGACAATCTCTTTACGCCGAATCTCACGATACTTACGACGTACGACCCCGAGCATGAGGAGCGGGGGGGGCTTTCCGCGGAATGGAAAGGGCTGGAGATTCAGACAAACAATATTGTGGAGTACTGCCTGCTCCCATTCGATCCTAAAATCTTGGAGATCATTGACGCCGAAACGTTGCTGGCGTCGGCCGAGGCCAACCTATCGCGCGATGGACAAAACTACATCGTGCGGCTTCGCTTTGGCGAGACCACCATTACAAAGCAGTACAGCGCAACCGGCGACGGTGCATACTGCATTGATCAGGCCATTGGACGCGACCAGTTCGATCTGCGGCTCTTTCCTAACTACGATGTAAGCGCAGTACGCCATCTCATCACGGCAAGCGATGATGGCGCAGGCTCGTCTGATGACGTATACTACGCCCGCTTACGCCTCTCGCCCCACTGGGATTTTCGAGATGTGCACCCGTTTGCGAAGGATGCGGAAGGCGCTGTTCGCATGCGCATTACCGATAACAGCGTGGAAGTTGGCGATGAGATAGAGCGCGGGGGTAGTGTGCGAAGTACGGGGGCCGCAATGTTCTATTCCATGTCCACGCAGCCCGATGGCTTTCACGTGCCAGACCGCGGGTTCTGTCTGCTCGACCTCAAAGATCCACGCAAGCCCGGGCAAGATGCTACCGAATGGGCTGTGGGTATCGACTTTGGCACCTCCAACACCTGCCTCGCCGTACGCAACGCCAGCGACGAAGCAGCCGAGCCCGAGATTCTGCAGCTTCCGGTGCTTACCACCACACTCCTCGAACGGCCCAACTACAACGCCCAATTTGGGCACGTTTTTGAAGGAGCAAGCGCCGCGTTGGACTTCTTCTATAACTTTAGCGGAGGCGACGATGCGCTAATGTCGCAGCTGTACTTTCCCACCCAAATCCTTACGCAGCAAGAGGCCGTGAGCCCGGGCGGGTCGTTTGAAGTTAAAAACGGCTTGATCTATTTCGATAACATCAGCCTAGCCGACCCTACGCTGCTCAGTCTCATCAGAGGGTTCCCGCAAGTACAGAGCGATGTCGCGCAACGCTTTAATCTGAAGCAGGACATCAAGTGGGATAACCGCGACTGGCTGAAAGTCTTCATGCTCCACCTCCGTAAGCAGGTGGTCCTCACAGCTGCAAAAGAAAATAGGCGCATCACCGACATTCACTTTTCGTATCCAAAGTCGTTTACGTACACCTTCCGCAACGACTTTAGAGATGATCTGGAGATGGTGTGGGGCGATCTTGTAGATACGAGACCGCTTCCCATGACGAGCGAAAGCGAGGCCGCCCGCGATTACGTGGTGGAGGGATACAACCAACACATCATCTTTGATGTAGGCGGTGGAACGACGGATATCATTGCCTTTGACGGACAGGCCCCCATTTTCCAAACATCATTCCGTTTGGCCGCTGGGCAGATGAACGATTACGTGCTGGCGTCTCCGGACTTCCGTCGGCTGTTCGTGGAGGCTGTAAAAGAGCGGGCGCCGCGCGTCCTTGAGGGCCAGATCAGCGACAACCTGTTGGAGAAATTCCAGAGCGGTGCCACAAGCGCCAAGGATAAGGGCGTCGTTCTTCAGCTGTGGCTGGGGCTGTTGCAGCGTATTTCTGACGTGAGCGAAGCGGGCAGATCGCGCCTGTTGGAGCGCACGCTTAATCACATGCGCTCGCAAGCTGAAGGGGCCAACGTCGTGAAAGGATTTTTCCTTACCAGCACGCTCCTCATGGGCGGACTGTCGTACTACACGGGGCAGTTGCTGCGTGTGGCCGCTGATGGTGGATTTGACAACGAGCCGTTTGAACTGTCGAAGGTTACGCTCACCCTAACGGGTAACGGTAGCCGCTTATACAACGTGTTGGGCGACGCCGAATACGCCTTTGATGACGTCATGGAGCAGCTCTTTCGGGCAGGAGCCAAGATCGACAACAACGACCTCCGCCTCGACTTTGAGGGGCTGTACGATTACAACGGAACGCCCGCGCCCAAAGTCACCGTCGCACTTGGCCTGTTGCGCTCCCAAGATGGAGACGAAATGGAAGACATCCCTACCGCAAATGTTGCTGCGGAAGCGGGCTATCCTATGTCCGAAGGCGAAACCTCTTTCGATACCTCACTGGTCGAGCTGTACCAGTCGGTGCTTAACAGAGACACCCGCTTTGAACCGCCTCGTACGGCACCGCCCAACCTGACGAAGTTCTTTGATGTGCTGGGCGAGGCGATGCCGTACGGAAAGAATGGTCAGTTCCCCGTTGTCCCGGGAGTCGCAGAGCATTGGACCAATGACTTGAAAGGGCCGATGTACACGCATGCGGTGCCCGACATCAAAAACCGAGGGTACGCCAATGCGCAATTGGCTGAGGGCTTTGAGAAGATGCCAGAGAATGAGCGGCCGGCGCTGGAGCCGCTCTTCATCGCGCAGCTCGTGGGACTGATAGACGCCATCCGCGAGGAGTACGCTGCATAACGCGTTGCGCGCATTCGCTTGGTCTGCTCACTTTCCTTGCCTGCTCCTCATGATTGCTTCCGCCCGACGCCCACAGCCCCACAGCCCATATCGTCTTGTTTGCGCGCTCCTGGCGCTTGTGGGGCTCGCGGCCCTCGGGGGGGCGCCACCGGCCGAGGTTAAGCTAAAACTGCTCTACGAGACCCCTGATTCGTCAAATACGCTGCCAAAAGGTACGGTCGTGCTCGTGCTGCAGCGCAAAGGCAGCAAAGCACAAACGCTTGCGGAGGTGTATCGCGAAGCGAAGCCGCGCACGGCGCTAAAGAGTGCGCTTGTTAAGGCAGGCAAAGACTCGCTGGGAGCTGTGCGCGACACGTTGGACGCACAAGGGGAAACCAAGGACAAATACCAAAAAAAGGAAATCTACTACCTCTTGGCTGAAACGCCGGATGGTGTGCTGTACGAAAGCACCGTATACGGATCAGAGGGCGAGAGCAGGGTAGCTGGCTTTGATTTAGTCAAGAGCGGCAAGATGACTATGCACCCCGTGCCAAAGGATGCGCGCGAGCAGATGGATGGGGCATTCAGTCAAGCCATGGGTGACTCATCACCCGAGGACGATGGGAAGCAAAAGGACAAGCCTGGGGGTTCAGGACCGAAAGACGGCGGGTGGGGGCTCTGGCTGTGGGGAGTCCTTGGCATTGTAGCCGTAGGCGGCGTGGCCTTGTGGTTGGTTTGGCGCAGGCGCGCGGGGCACCCGGGGCCTCCCGAAAAACACCATGCGAAGGTGAAAGAAGCCGAGAACTATCAGGAAAGCAATCGAAAGACACACAACGTAGGAGATCCAACAGAGCCTAGGGGTAAGCGGGTTGACAGCATACGCCTGAAGACGCCGGGCGGAGAAGCTACGGCCTCCGACTCCGCGTCTCCTGCACCTGATGCGCGGGCCCCGCTTCAGGACGAACTGGACGCGCTGCGACAAGAAAACAAACGGCTCAAGCAAGAGAAGCAAACCCTCGAAGATAAAATAGCAGCGCTGGAGGGTGACAACGATCCCGCCACCTCCACTGGGACGGCGGCCTCGTCGGCGGCCGCTGCTCCAACGGCGCCTCCGAAGCAAACCCCTCAGGAAAAAGTGGGCGACGTTTTTACTACCTGGTGCACGAGCCAGCCCGCCACGATGGTTGACAGATATTATGTCTTCAAAAACAAGGTGGAGGCTATCGCATCAGACGTTCAATTTCGGCGGATCTTCCGTGAGAAAAATGCTTCGGGTATCTTGTTTACCAAGAATGCCAGCGACCCGGTTGAGCACTGGCTCGTGGAGATTCGCGGCGAGTACTTGCTGCTTCCGCAGCCTTCTCGCGGACGCTTTTCAGAGCTTGCGCCCTGTTTTGGGGGCGAAAACATGCCCCCGTCGGCTATATCCAGCGCAACGCCGGCTGTTTTGAAGCGAAAGAATGGTCGGTTCGTCCTAGCGCAAAAAGGCCGCGTATCGTAGCGCAGCCCCTTCTTTAGTTCTCGTTTCATTTCGTTCAACAGCAGTTGGCATGCTTGGTATTCCGTGGTATCTCGTCCCAATCGTTGGATATCTCCTGCTATATGCCGGATTGTACTTTGGGCCGCTGCTGTGGCGCGTGACGATCAGCGCGCCGGGCGACGCGGTAGAAACGTTGGAGCGACGGATCCAAAAAGAAGTGCGCAAGGAAAAGAAGCGCAGGGCTGCCCCCAACGGTACAACGAAGGAAGAGGCCGGCATGGCCTCCGATGAGTCTCCCGGCGATGAGTCTCTTAACGAGGAGGCTCCCAACGAGGAAGCATCTTATGCCGAAGGCCGCGCCTTCTCCGAGGCAGACGATGATCGTCCACCGTCCGCTAAAGACGACCCCACGGAACGAAGTCTGCTTTCTCGCACACTGGAGAGCTCATTTTCGAGTCGCATCGTGCAGCAGGCGGTTGAGCAGCTGCGCACCAAGTACCCACATGCCGACTTCCGGCGGTTCGAGCTGGAGCGGTTGCCGGCGTACGCGGCTTACGACGAACGCCTCACCGCCGCCCGCAACATGGCCGGGCTGTTCGTCTTGTTCGGATTGCTGGGTACCATGATTAAGCTTAACAGCATCGTCCGCCAAATTGGAGCCTCGGCGGCAAAAAACCAGGTAGCGGCCGATGTCTTTCTGAGCGACATGGGCAATATCATGGCCGATATTGGAGGGGCATTTGACAGCAGCATCTGGGGGCTGGCCGCCATGATTCTCTTTCTCGTTGCTATTGGCGTGCTCGACCGCTGGATGCAAAAGACCTTCGACACGCTCGACCGGACGATACAACTGGAGGTAGTGCCAGGACTCTCGAAGCTGCAACTGATGCAGGCACCCAACCTGTCCATTGGCGACCTGATTGATGAAACCAGCGGCCTGCTGAACAAACTGAATCACTCGGTGGAAGGCATGACAGAGGGCATGAATGCCTCCCTGGGCGAGCTAGCCACCGAGATTAATAAAATGATGCAAGACTTTGGCTCCTTCCAAAACCAGTATGCGCAACTCAACGACCTCATCACCTATCTGAAGGAGTACACCGAAAGCGTTGACAATGCAACCTCTGCAATTAAAGGGGCAAGCCACACGCTGGCAAACCCAATCAGCCAGATGAACCACGACCTAAACGAAACCATCCGCGAGCACATGGGGGTGGTGGGCGAGTCCATTACGGCCAGCGCCAACGACCGCGATGCGCTCATTAAAAGTTTTCGAGCTGTTGAGAACGACCTCAAGCGCCAGACCGAGGAGATCCGGACCCTGGCGCGCGCGAGCTTCGACGCGATGGAGGGACAACAATCGCGCAATGAGGAAATTCTGGAGAAGGAGATTGAACTGCTTGCTGAGCAGAGCGACGCCGTGCAGGCCGAGTTGCGCGCTGTAGCCGAGGCACTGCAAATGGCCAACAGCGAACAACTGGCCGAGATTATCGCACAGCTCAAGGAACGCGTAGACGCCAGCTCCGACACCTTGGCAAGCAGCGCCGGTGCCTTATCAAGCAGCGCCACCGATATTTCCCAAAGCGCCCAAGAGCTACGGCGCGCCTCCAACGGAATGAAGATCAGTAAGACCAGTCCGAACTCGGCGTTTGAGTGGATCTACCGTGCGGTACAGGAGGCGCGTAATGGAAGCAATTGACTTCTCCCCCGGCCAAAGCGCGGGGGATTCTCTCTTGCGAGATAGACTTTCTGTTTCAATGGACCTGCTTCGATCATTCGCTTACCTCTGAAGCGATTGCTTCATGGCAGAGACCGGCCGAAGTCTTACGTGTCCTCCGCAGACATTAGCACAATACGCAGAAATTTCTGTGCATGGTGCTCCCGTCAGCCCGACGGTACGTTTGTCTTACTCAATACGTTTGTCTTACTCAAAAAGCGCCGCCCTTGGTTATCGGTGCGACATCAAATGGCATCTCGAAGCAAGCTAATTGTTCCGTTGTGGCTGGCGAGAGAGTCTGTGTATCTTTCGGATAAATCCGGGAGTTTTACTACTCTCTCGCGCTCACTCAATACTATAACGTCATCCAATAGGCCAAAAGCTCGCTAGGAATGTCATGTCATCATCCTTTTCTTTTTTAGAAGACCAAGAGCCGGATCTCTACCAGCTGGCACGTATAGCCGAAGATCTCGTGCATCGCTCCCCCACCACCTGTCTGCGCGAGCTGCGCACCTTCGGGGAGGTGCTTACCAAACGCTTCATGCAGTTTGAGAACCTTGCAGTAGAAGGAATGACGCAGCATGACCGGCTTGTCAAGTTGCAGGAAG
Source organism: Salisaeta longa DSM 21114 (assembly GCF_000419585.1). Classification (NCBI taxonomy): domain Bacteria; kingdom Pseudomonadati; phylum Rhodothermota; class Rhodothermia; order Rhodothermales; family Salisaetaceae; genus Salisaeta; species Salisaeta longa. Next base: position 2,683,201 of record NZ_ATTH01000001.1, on the reverse strand, counting down.
CCGGCATCATGCCCGAGCCCATTGTAACCTGCATGCATCAGATCCGAATGCGGGGGAACGACGCAAGCCACAACAATGAAGGGAGCGACCAGCGAGCGCAACGCCAACTGCGTAACGCATGGACGGCAGCCCGTTGGGTCCATGAGCGCCTGTACCCGCAGGCATCTCGCCCATCCTCATTTCAGCTTCCCAATCCCAAGGAAGAACGAAGCCACGAGGCCGTTCGCGAAGAGCTAGAGCTGCTCCGCGACCGCTTGGCAAAAGTAGAAGATGAACGTACTGAAGCACGTTCGTCTACGTCTGTAGCGCACTTGGAGAACCACATCAAAGAGCTTGAACAGAAGATCCAGCAGCGTAGCACCGCTTCGACGGCAAGGTCGACTCCAAAGCCTTCATCAGCCCCACGGGGGCCGTCCATTGGCACGCGTATAGGAGCTTCGCTACGATCTGTAAGCAGCCGTTTGGGGCGTGCGCTTCAAGCAATTCGCCAAACGGTGCAATCCATTGTGGGGGCTGTTTGGAGGGGCATCAGCAAGACGGTCCGAATGGTTGTGCGCGCCGTGCGGCGGGTGGTGCGGTGGGCGGTCATTCTCGCACTGGTGGGGGCGACATTTTTCTATTTTCCCACGTTGTATCGAACGGGGATGGGCTGGCTGCCGCAGGAGGCGCGCAAGGGATTGCCCGCTCCAACAGTGGTAGAGGAGACGCACCGCACGGTTTTGCCAATCCAAACGCGCGCCACTATCGTGGAATCCGTTGCGAGGGGCTGGGAGATTCTGCGCACCGAGGGCAAAGAACTGGCCGGTGATGCAAAAGCGGTCCTTGTCGATCAGTGGAAGGCGTGGCAGTCGGAAAAAAGCGCATCGGAGACCCGTTAAGCAGGCACGCCACGGCTGTTTTCCAGGGCGTGAGATTGGTAAAGGAATTATACGGTTACGGCTCTTCTCAGTAAGAAATTGTGAGGTGGCTCAAAGCTAAAGGGCGTCACAACACATTCTGTGTATCATTACCATTGCCCTCGGCCTTGTTTGATCAGAACTTCCTGTTCCAGGCCGCACCCGTAGTGCATTAGCAAATGTGCGACCGTCTTTGCTCTTGGCGGTGCGTCGTCCATCGAAGAAAGAAGTGCGCGATTGTCACGATAGAGGGACCGCTTGCCGTATCGTTGTAGCAGGTCTTCCAGATCAGAAGGGCAATACAACTGGACGCGCGAGCCGCAGCGCGCCCATAGTTTTTGATATTCTTGCACCCCCACCGGGTCGTAATCGGGGCAGTGGAGCAGCTCTGCTTGTTGCATGGCAGGGCTTGCGAGCCATTCAATCACGCGGCCCGACAGGCGTCCGCGGCCATACAGCGCCACGTCAAACGTGACGCCTAAATCCTCAGCGTGCAGAAAGGCGGTTTGATTTTCAATAATCGCAAGGGTGCCTTCAACAGATACACGGCGATGTGTCGTTAACACGACCGCCGCCGCCCCCGCTGTTGCCGTCAACTGGCCCACAGGTATCTCGACGCCATCGCACCGAATAGAACTGTCAGGACCTCCCCGAATCAACAGTACGTCGGCCTGTTGCGCCCCTCGCTTAGCATCCCGAAAATGCTGCACGCCGTCTACAGGGGACAAAGCCGCTCTATGCTGATCAGCTGCTATAGCCTCGGAAAGTCCGCTGGGATACCTTTGTACAGCAAAGCGCCGCAGCACTTCTCGATTCTCCACGATGAGCCGCTCTCCTGCGCCCGAGCGCTCACGCGCAAGAACGCTAGCATCCAGTAACGGCTGCAACACGCGTCGTTGTTTTTGGCTTATGGCACTCCAGGGCACTGCACCATCATCGAGCAAAGATGCTAACGTTTTGAGCAATCCATCGGCCATCGCATGGTATCATCGATTGGGAGAAAAGAGCAGTGCATGTTACGCAGGAAACGTGTCCGCGTCCACATCGGCGTCAGATGCAGGCTGCAGGCGGACACGCTGGTCTTGACTGAGGTACACCCGGTCGTCGGTAGAACGCAAGTAGTACAAGTGCTCCACGGCCGTCGACTCTGTTGGACTTGCCAAGATCGGGACGAAGTCCATCCGCTGTGCTGCTCGCACGATGCCCGCGAGATTTCGATCGTCTAAACTGGAGGCCTCGTCCAGATAGAAGGGGATCGTGCACCGTTCGTCATTGAGCAGGTCGTTAATCAACACCAGGTATACTAACACTTTGATGCTGATGCTTGTGCCATTAGACTCAATTGCCCGAAGGCCGTCATAAGATTTAACGGTTCCGTCAGCGGTTGTGACTTCAAAGGCCACATCGAATAACTCGGTGAGATGAATACGCGGGTGTTCCCGAAGCATTGCATCCAACCGTTTTACATCATCGGCATGCGCCTTAGCATTGCTAAATAGGGGCATGGCGTCCTGCTCGGCCATGCGTTTCAGCAAGCGAACAACATCGTTGTCAGGAGCAATTACCAGTTTCAGTTGCTTGAGGTCGGATATCGACGTGCCCCGTAGCCGTCGGTTAATGGCATCGACTTTGGCTTCGAGCGCGTCGAGGCTCTCCAATAGGTCGTTCAGCTTTCGCCCAATGCCCGTCATCAATTGTTGCCACATCCGCTCAGTCGCCGTGCGGCGTTGTGCCAGCCCGTCCAGTTCTTCCTGGAGCGCATCGAGGGTTTCTTGCAGCGTGTCACGCTCATACTGCGACGTGGTTTGGCGATGAATGCGGCGGAGCATGCCCTCCAGTTGCTTGTCGGTTCGCTGTTCTTCGTCCATGATTCTGTTGTACCGACTGGTTGCTGAACGACAATCGGAAAGCAAGTCCTCGGGAGAGACGCCATTGTTGTCCGATAAATGCTGCGCGGGGGCTTCTACCGGGGCTGTCTCGTTTGACGTATCCCACGCAGAGGGCGGCGCCTGCACCTCTTTTTGCGCTGCCTGTAGTGCACGCTGGACTTTCTGAATCTTTTGTTGCTGAGCACGGGCTGCTCGAATGTGTTCGTCGTGCGTCCAAATGTCGTCTCGGATGGCGTCACGCTCTTGGGTAACGGAGCGAATTTTTGCCTCTGTGTCTTCCTTCCGAGAGCGAAGCTCGGTTATCTTTGAAGCTGCAACTTGGGCTTCGCGATGTTGGCGCAGCCTCTCCTGCAATGCGTCGATGGTGTTCTGCAGCTCTTCTGCTTGGGCTTCTAACGTGCTCCGGTTCTCCGCAATGCGCAGCTGTTGCTGCAGGCGGTTTTTGTGCTGCTTGCTGTTTTCGATGTTCGTGCGTATGCGCTCGGGATCGATGTATTCGTCCAGCGGAGGAGCGGCAAGCCCATCTAGCGACAACGTTCCCCACGGTGCCCTCAAACAATCGTCGGACAACGCGTCATCCAAACGCCTAAGACGGTCCAGCAGGGCATCCACATCGGTCAAATGCAGATGGGGACTGCCTCGGTGCATGTCCAACAATTGGGGATTCAGCACACGAAACAGCCGGTCGAGGCGCTCCGCTCCCAGTTCCTTTCGAAGCATTGGACCTACCGCATCCTTGAGATTCGCCAACCGGCGCTGAGATTGCTCCAAGCCCGATGTCACTTGTCGCAGCTGTGTGCGAATCCGCTTCGGATCATGGGCGTCGATGGATTGCACCTTCGCCCGTAGGGAGATTTGTTTCTGCCGGTTGCGATTGAGCATGTGCTCGATTGTGTCGACATCGTGGGCTGCTGTGGCATCAGCAGCCGCCTGCATACGCTCCAACTCGCTCTCTACCTTGCCACGCACGCTGAGCAAGGCGTCGCGCTTTTCATCCAGCATGTGCCGCTCTTTCTGAAGGTGGTTTCGCGCATGCTCATCATTTTGAATCGCCTGTTTTACATCTGCAGCTTCGTCGTTCAGCTTGGTTTGTGCATCTGCAATTGCAGAGGTTAAGCAGCTCCATGCGTGCACGGCATCGGTGCGAAGCGTTTGCCGTTGCTCGTAAAGCGACAGCACCTGTTTGATGTCGTCTTCAATGCGTTCCAACTTCCGCACCACGTCCCGCTGGTCCTGCATTCTGTTAAACTGGCCCGCATATTCCTTCTTCAAATCCAACGACACGGTGCCCAGTTCGTCGGCGTACGTTTTGCAGAGCGTAGACCTGAGCGTCTTTTGGTCCAGATGCCGGAGCCGGATCAAGCCCTTAAACAGGTCGAGGAATCGGTTGTAGCCACGGTGGCTTTGTACAGGAACGAGCCCAAGACGTACCGTTTTGCTGTTGCCGATACCTGTTAGCGCCGCCCGCAGATGACGCGCTTCTAGGAGCCGAAAGTTCTTCAACGCCAGTTCGGGCTTTACCTCGTCGATGGGGCGCGGCGCATTGTTTTCGGTCAAGAAGTCGCTACGATTCCATGAGCCTTTATAGGCAAAGCGCTGCACGTTGTAGCGGTCGGTAGGACCCGTTCCATGTACGCCAAAGACTTGCAAACCCTCGGGGGTCTGGCACTCGAAAAGCACGTAGCTGTGTCGCTCTGGAAAGTAGTAGCGCCGCGTTTCGCGGAGGCTGTATCCCGCAAACGACATATGACTGAAGCTGTCGACGTACAACAGCTGAAGCAGATTCACCAGTGTGGTTTTGCCAACGTTGTTTGGTCCTACCAAATGCAACGGGCGGGTCAGGTCTACGTCGGCAAAGTCAAACGTACCGGAGCAGATAAGAACGAGGCGCGTGGGTCCGAGGATGGCCATAAGTGAATGGATTAAGGGGAGGGGACGAACATGCACGCCCGGTGTTTACGAATCGGGGGGGCGAGGAGCGGAAGGACCGTCAGGTTCGGTCTCATTGGGCTCCGCATCTGGAGTCATTTCAACAGCCTCTATACATAGATCCAGAAAGCGGTGGGCTGCAGTTCGAAACTGAAAGGCCCCATCGGCGCGGGTCTCGGCAAAGCCGTACCTCGTAAGCGACCCGATGACGCTATTAAGGTCGGCGGTATTCGTCACACCCACCTGTTCCATGTACGTGGCGTAACGTTCGGACGCAAGATGGGGAAGATCATCAACGTGCCACCAGGTGTCGAAGAAGTCCGGCACGATCGTCGGATACTCGTTGCTCATCCATTCGACCAAAACTAGCACAAACAATCCCATGGCTCGCGCTTTCTTGCCTGGATTTTGCGAGGAGCCAGCAAAAAGGTAGACCGTGCGTTCACGGTGCTTCCGCAGGTCCATACCAAATGCCTCAAACGCCGCCTTGTACGCATCAAACCGCTGCCAAAGGATCCGAAAGACTTCTCCATCAGCAGGGGTGTAATGGTAGCCTCGACGAAGTTGGCTGAAGATCTCGGAGAGATGCGGAAGGTCAGTCATGACAAGGCAATGAAAGATGACGTTTTAGGAGAAGCGTTTACGCGAACACAGGCGGGGGTGGCTGTGAGCACGTAGTCGCCGTGCGTGTAACTGCGGGGCGGCCCACGAAAAGAGACGTGCAGATCTGGAGCCTCTAGCACATACCGGTAGGCAGCCAAGAGATGACGCGTGGGGGCCGCTGCGTAGCGCTGCACAAGCCAAGCCATTACGTCGTGAATGGGAGAGGATTGCCGCGTGCGTGCAAGTACGTGGTTGCGGTTGGGAACATCTACTGGGAGATTATGGGCTGACGGTTGGGAAATCGGCGCGGGAGGTGCGGGCGTGTAAGCGCGCATATCCAAGAGAAAACCCCGCATGGCATCGTCGTCCAAGACCGTTCGTATGTTGAACCGAAGCAGTCGGATTTGCTTGGGAAGCTGCAGCGCATCAGGACCTTCATGATGCACCGTTTTCAGCAACTGAGACGCACCACGCACAAGCATAGAATCGCGCCGTTGTTCATCGAACAGGGGCAGCACTTCTTTCCGGGCTGCCTCGAAATTACGGAGAACATCGCGGCGTACGCGACGGAGGCGGGCGCTGGTAGATTTCAGTTCGCGTTGTACGGCAGGTGCACTATCAAATGCACGCTGAACGCGCTCAAGGGTCTTTCTTAGGCGTGCAAAGTGCGTTTCGGCAAGCCCATTTGTACGAACGATTTCCTCGAGCGGCCGAATATGGTCCTCCATCATTTCCAGAACGGCAGCGAAGCGTTCCTGAATGCTCGTATCAGACGTTGCCGCCCGCAACGTTGTCACCCGGTGGAGAATAGCCTCACGGTTTGTTTGGGAGCGCATGCGGATCTCTTCCAATTCAGTGTTGATCCGTTCTAATGCTCGGTTGGCCCCCTCTTGCGACGCTTGTTTACCACACTGAAGGAGACGGCTCCGGTCCGTGCCAATTTGCTCCAGGTGCGCACGAATCACCTTGGGCGTAATCAGTGATTGCTCATGCTGGAAGTTGCGCAAGGGCTTCTGAATGAGCGGCGTGAGCTCGTAGAAGGCCGATTTCTCCGGCAGCGGCTGGATGAGCCGATGGGTGCGCAACTGCTGAAAAACGTAAGAGGGCGCAGGAGCCGCAGATGCTCCCGCAAGCTCATCGCGTACATGTGCACGAATGTCGGCCTCTCGCATGCCGTGTGGCGCATCATGCACGGCTTGTAGCACGTGAAGATAGTCGTGCGCCAGACGCAGGAAATTTTTGAAGTCCGGATGGGTCATGCTACGTTAAGCCTTGCGACGTTGCTAGGGTACGCTACAAGATGACTACAGAAGAAGCGCTTGCCATTTTTTTTAACATTGGCGTTAAGAAATACAAATGCAACGATGCGTAAGACGAAATAAGACAAAGACCGTTGACACCTATTGCCCTATCAACTACAATCTGTTGGAGCCACCCGGCTGAACCGCGACCCACTCGACACGGCCCTCCCCTCGAAATTGGCTTTTCTCGCAGATGAGAGAACGACCGGCGGGTTGGGCCTACTGTGACGTTGGAAGCTCTTCACGAACGGCTGCATGACGATCCTCGGCGCTTGGTATTACGCCACAAGCATTGTACATTATACGCCGTCCGCTGCGCTTCGTCTCATGCCCCCTCGTCTCCCTGTATGCAGACCCACAACGAGATCGTCTCCTTTCTTTGGGGAACCGCCAACCTGATCCGCGACTCCTTCAAGCGCGGCAAATACCAGGACGTCATTCTGCCCTTCACCGTCCTTCGACGCATTGACAGCGTGCTGCAACCGACAAAGGAGGACGTGCTGCAGGCGTATCACACCTACAAGGACGACCTGGATAACCTGGACGGCCTGCTCCGCAAGAAGGCCGGATACGCTTTCTACAATACGTCGAACTACACCTTCGAGCGGCTGCTGCAGGAGGATCCGGCGCAGCTCGCGGACAACCTGAAGGCCTACATTGCAGGCTTCTCGCCAAACATGCGGGACGTAATCGACAAGTTCGACTTCCGCAATACGATCGACAAACTGGCGCAGGCTGGGCTGCTCTTCCAGGTCATGGAGCGGTTCAAGAATGCCGACCTGCATCCGGATACGGTGTCGAACGAGCAGATGGGCCTCGTCTTCGAGGAACTGATCCGCAAGTTCAACGAGGCGCTGGACGAGAATCCCGGGGAGCACTTTACGCCGCGCGAGGTCGTGCGCCTGATGACCGAATTGGTGCTGGCGGGCAAAACCGATGTGCTGGGCGAGGCCGGGCGCGTCTTCCGGATCTGCGATCCGTGCTGCGGGACCGGCGGGATGCTGACGGCGGCCCGCGACCGCATCTTCGAGATGAACGCTGACGCCGACATCTACCTGTACGGACAAGAGGTGAACCCCGAAACGTATGCGGTCTGCAAGTCGGATCTTTACCTGAAGACCGAGGATGGCCGCGACGCCGACCGGATCGCGTTCGGCTCCACGCTCTCAAAAGACAAGCATGCCGGGCAGCGGTTCGACTTCCAGCTCGCCAATCCGCCGTACGGTAAGGACTGGAAGCGTGACAAGAAGGATGTGACGGATGAAGCGGAGCGCGGGGCCTCCGGGCGCTTCGAGGCCGGAACGCCGCGCATCTCGGATGGGCAACTGCTCTTTCTGCAGCATATGATCGCCCACATGAAGCCGCCGAGCGAGGGCGGCGGGCGCATCTCGATTATCATGAACGGCTCGCCCCTCTTCACGGGGGATGCCGGAAGCGGCGAGAGCGAAATTCGCCGGTGGCTGCTCGAAAACGATTGGGTTGAAGCGATCATCCAGCTTCCGGAGCAGCTGTTCTACAACACCGGCATCGCCACCTACGTGTGGGTCCTCACGAACGTGAAGGAGGCGGCGCGTCGCGGCACCGTGCAGCTCATCGACGCTTCCGACATGTGGCAGCCGATGCGCAAAAGCCTCGGCGACAAGCGCCGCTACATCGGCGAGGGCGCGAACGGCGACCCGGACCAAGTGGCCGAGATCTTGTCGCTCTACAACACGATGGACGACAACGACGACCGCGTCCGCGTCTTCAATACCGAGGACTTCGGCTACCGTAAGATCCGCGTCGAGCGTCCGCTGCGCCTCAACATCGTGCCCAGCGACGAGCGCATTGAGCAGGTGTGGGAGCAGCGCTACTTCAAGCGCCTGGCCGAGAGCAAGAAGAAGGACCCCGAGGCACGGCAGCGGGCGATCGACGAAGGCGAGCGCACCCAAAAGCAGATCGTGGCCCTTCTGAAGACGATGCCAGCGGAGAAGCACACCAACTACGCCGACTTCCGCGACAGGCTGAAACAGCGGCTCAAGGACGAAGGCATCAAGGTGCGGAAGCCCGTGCGCACCGACATCCTCGATGCCCTCTCCGCGAAAGACCCCGACGCCGATCCGGTCCGCGACACCAAGGGCCGCCTCGAATCCGACACCGACCTGCGCGACTACGAAAACGTGCCGCTGAGCGAGGACGTGTTTGCGTATTTCGAGCGCGAGGTAAAACCGCACGTGCCCGACGCCTACATCGACGAAGACTACACCGACGAGCAAGACGGACGCGTCGGGCGCGTTGGCTATGAGATCAACTTCAACCGCTACTTCTACGAATACGAGCCGCCGCGCCCGCTCGCAGAGATCGAGGCGGACATCCGCGCCATCGAAAGCGACATCGTGGACATGCTGACGGAGGTGACAGCATGAGCATAGACGTTGGTGCGCTGGTTGAAGAGCTCAAACAGACAGGTGAGGATGATCGGATTACTGGAGGTAACCAAACCTACTACGAACCCACCGACCGATTGCTCGCCCCTCCAAGTCAAGTCCAGCCGGATCTTTTCGATAACGAACAGACTGCTGGAGGCGAAGCAACCACCCAAGATGAAAGAGAAACCACACAAGCTGACGAGCAATCCTCAAAGCTTGAGGAGGAAACCCAAAAGCTTGAGGAGGAAACCCAAAAGCCAAAAGACGCAACCCAAAAGCTGGATGCGTTGGTATCTGGGGGCCCCCTCCCGGACGCACTCAGGCAGATGATCCTTGAAGTACGAGGCCAAAGAACCTCGCGTGAGAGGTTGGAAGACGTGATTCATGCATTGTGTGCATGGCGCGCTCTTTCATCTTCGGAGGTGGCGGCACTTCTTGACAAAAACCCATCTCACATCAGCAGTAGTTATCTGGCTCCAATGACGAAAGACGGTCGGTTGGAGCGCACCCGCCCCGACGCGCCCCGCAGCCCTAACCAAACGTACCGTACAGCTTCAGACAAGTAGTCGCCCCCAATTGCACATCCCCTCATCCCGCATGAGCGCAAGCAACGCCCCCAACATCGCCCGCCCCTCCGCCTCGAACGCCGACGCACGTGTGTCGCCTCTCCCCCGCTACGACGCCTACAAAGATTCGGGCGTGGACTGGCTGGGGAAGATTCCGGAGCATTGGGAGACAATTCGCCTCAAGTTCCAGTCGGCATTCAAGGGGGGAGGAACGCCGTCAAAGGACAACAAGGAGTATTGGTCAGGAGACATTCCGTGGGTCTCCCCAAAGGACATGAAGGCAGACAGAATCACGGATACCCAAGACCACATCACACCGGAGGCAGTAAAGGAGAGCTCTACAAGTTTGGTAGAGCCTGGAAGCGTCTTAATCGTGGTGCGCTCCGGCATTCTGAAGCATACAATTCCAGTTGCGATTAACTCGGTTCAGGTGGCTCTGAACCAGGACTTGAAGGCGATGACACCAGCCGAAGACCTCGACTCTGCGTTTTTGGCATACCTCATTCGCGGTAAGAATGACGTTCTCCTCCTCGAATGGACGAATTCGGGGACGACAGTAGAGAGCCTGGAGCAGGACCGGATAGCGAATACGGAAGTGCCCGTCCCGCCCCTCCCCGAGCAGCGCGCCATCGCCGCATACCTCGACCGCGAGACCGCGCGCATCGACGCCCTCCTCGACAAGAAGCAGCGCCTGATCGAGCTGCTGGAGGAGAAGCGCACTGCCCTCATCAGTCACGCCGTCACCAAGGGCCTGGACGACGACGCGGAGATGCAGGACTCGGGCGTGGAGTGGCTAGAGAAAATTCCAGAATCGTGGTCCACTGCTCGGCTGCGATTTCTACTGGAAACGTCGCCGTCGAAGACTGAGGTCAAAGACTGGGACCCTGAGACGGAGGTGTCTTTCGTACCGATGGAGTCCGTTGGGGAAGGCGGCGGTTTGGATTTGAGTGAAACGAAACCTCTGGAAGACGTTGTTAGCGGGTACACTTACTTTCGAAACCAGGACGTGCTCGTCGCGAAGATTACTCCGTGCTTTGAAAACGGGAAAGGTGCTCTGGCACGGGATCTCGAAAATGGAGTTGGCTTCGGCACAACAGAGCTTCACGTGCTTCGGCCCGGAGACAATCTTGACGCCCGTTTTCTCTTTTATACGACCATGTCCCACCCCTTCCGGAAAATGGGGGAATCGACGATGTACGGAGCGGGAGGTCAGAAGCGGGTGTCTGACGACTTCATCCAGAACCTCCGGTGGCCCATCCCGCCCCTCGCCGAACAGCGCGCCATCGCCACGTACCTCGACCGCGAGACCGCGCGCATCGACGCGTTGGTGGACAAGATCCGTGACGGCATCGCCCGGCTGAAGGAGTACCGCACGGCGCTCGTTTCGGCGGCGGTGACGGGACGGATTGACGTGCGGGGGCAGGTATAACAGGCAGCAGGTCTGGCTTGTAATACAACCGAATACTGGCAAATTTTGGTGCCCTTCTGCGTCTTGACTTGACATGTAAGCGAAACATTTCTTGACTTTTAGCCTATCGCCTCTTACCTATCCCCGTACCAATGGACTTTGGATTCAAGCTTGTCTTGCTAGATGAAGGAGACTACGCAACGCTGTACTCTTTCCAGAAGGCTGGTGCCGAAAAGACGGAGTTGGAGCGGTTCTGGGCAACGGACGCTGTGCAGAAGGCACCCGACTGCGACAACCTAAGGGTGCGCCTGTACCAGGAGGTGCTGGATGAGCATAACTTCAATCACTACAAGTGCTTTCAGGGACCGGACCGGTGGTTTCGAGACGAGGGCAACGCGACCGACCCAGAAGGCGTTCATGCCGAGGCGCTCTGCGCAAGCATTCCGGCGAAAGACAAAAAGCACTTGCCGAAGCCGTATCCGCGCCTACGCCTCTACTGCTTTCGGATGCGCAAAATCCTCGTCGCCGGAAACGGCGGCGTCAAACGAGATCCACGCATCCAGGATGACGCTGTGCTGACAGCCGCCTGGAAGGACATCCGATACGTAATGAAGCGGGTCCACGAGCGCATTACGTGGACCGACACGCTCAACTTTGAGGAGTACACATTCGACGACGGATGCGTTGAAGACGAATACTTCTTCGAAGGCAATCATCACTTTGAAGCACGCGACCTCCCATGATGACTTCGAACCCTTCATTCGCTGTCTCCGAAGCGCGCATCGACAAGCGCGCCACCCGCTTGACCCACGCGATTGCGGAACGCATCCGCGACGCAATGGGCAACATGACGCAACGCGCCCTCGCCGAGGATCTTGGATACCGCAGCGGATCAACCGTGAGCGCGCACCTCAACGGTCGCACCAACCTGACGCTGAAGACGGTAGTGCGCTATGCTGTGGCGTTGGATGCAGACATCGTTTTCGTGCCCAATGTGAAGCGCCCGAAGAAACGCCGCCGTCGCGGGGGCAAGCGCACCATTTCGAAGGAGCGGAAGGCGCTGGCTGACATCGATCCGGTGAAGCGGAAGCTGCATCGGTTGCTGACGGATCTGACGGCTCGCATCGGCCAGATCATTGAAGCGGACAATGAGCTGTCGCAGCGTGAACTTGCGCGCAGGATGGATCGAGACGAAGCCTACGTCAGCCGTGGCCTGGCGGGAGGCATCAACTTCACGCTGAAGACGATTGCAGCGTTCGAGGAGGCGTTGGGTACACGCTTGCTTGCCGTAGCGGGCAATGGCGCAAATGGATCAAGCACAACGCACAAGCAAGGGGCGTTCGTCCCGCAGGTGCAGGCATCCAGCGACGGTGGGTACTGTAAGGATACGAGCGGCACGGCTACGCGAGCCGTTACGTTCTCCGACTATCTGATTCGCAAAGAACAAACGGCCACAGAAGATGAAGAGCTCCAAGCGGCTTAAGCAATGATTGCTCCCCTCCAGCTTCTTGATTATCGGTCGGAGCTCCTGACGTACGAGCGTCTTGATCCTGAACCGATTCCCGACGACGTAGACGCTGGCGTTGGCGTTGGGATCGAGCTTGAAACAACATTCGACAAGGAACGCAACGCTCGATGCGTGCACCTCACGGTTGCTTTCAACGCGGACGATGAACTACCCGAGGCCATGCGCCCCTATGTCATGCACCGCGGGCGGCTCCGCGTAACAGGATGGCTGACCTGGATCGATGAGGAAGTTGCAGCGCGTGATGATGCCGAGCGTCTGCTTCTCGTCAACGGTCTCTCGATGCTGTTTGGCATCGCACGCGTCCACATCTCCGATCTGACAAGCACAAGCCGCCGCCGACTGGTGCTGCCAAGTATTACCTTCAAACCGATTGTCGAGGAGTTTCTGCGGGGCGACCGTGAGTCGACCTTGGAACCTTCTTGATCAAATAAGCTACACTTGACGACATGTGTAGCATCTTCATCCAATATCAATGAGCGTTGCTGATTCAACGATCGCGTCCGCCCTACGGGAATTCCGGGCGGCGGGCGGAACGCTACGGGCCTCAGAAGCTCGCGCACGGGGCGTGCATCCCCGCACGCTCCGGCACCTGGAAGAGGCCGGAGCCATCGATAAGGTCAGCCGGGGGGTATACCGCTTGGCTGAAGCAGAACCAACGCGCTACGATGACCTGGTGATTGTTGCGAAGCGTGCGCCGAAAGCCGTTGTAACGCTGCTCACGGCGTTCGACGTTCACGATCTAACCGACGAGATTCCGCACGCGGTGTACATCGCGCTGCCGCGGGGCATCCACGCGCCGCGCCTCGACCACCCCCCGCTCCACACGGTTCACGTTTCGGAGCCGGCCTATAGCGCGGGCATCGAAACGCACGTGATTGGCGGCGTCGATGTCTCGATGTACAGTGCCCCCCGTGCCGTTGTCGACGGCTTCAAGTTTCGCTCAACGATTGGTGTTGACGTAGCGACGGACGCTCTGAAACGGTATTTGCAGCGTTCCGACCGTTCACTCCAGGATCTGCATCGCCATGCGGAGACGTGCAATATGACGAATGTGATGCAGCCCTATCTTGAGGCCCTGATGTAATCCTCCGAAGCTCTTCTCGGCAACCCACGCGGCATGAGTTCATCCATAGCAAATATGGCGCACTCCGTGCACACGCGTCTCAAAAATGCGGCGCGGGCGCAGGGACGTCCGTTCAATGACATCCTGCAACGGTACGGGATGGAGCGGTTTCTGTACCGGTTCAGCCAGACCGCACACGCGGCGGCCTTCACCCTGAAAGGAGCGCTTATGCTTCAGGCGCACAACATGACGTTGACGCGTCCAACGCGAGACATCGATATGCTGAGAGCTGGAGCAGATTGACGTGCGGCAGGAAGCGAAGACGAACGCGGAGCCATGAACGACACGCAGCCCCTGAAATGAACAAAACGTCGGCAGTTGGCTTTAATTGCCAACATTACGTCACAGCGTACCACGTTCAATAACCGATATCCGATCTGCTTCGCCGGATCGCTCTTCGCCGCGGAGACTGCGGTGGGCTCCGTTTCATTGTCCCGTCTACTGACATGCCTGCTTCCACAACCAAACGCGATCAGCTTCTCGATCTTGCCGACGAGACAGGCGTCTTCCGCACGCAGGACGCCGAAGAGCGTGGCATTCATCGGCAGTACCTCTCCCGGCTCGTTGATGCCGGAGAACTGATCCGTATTGGCCGGGGGCTTTACGAGCGCTCTGGACAAGACGTCACCGCCCACCACTCCCTCGCCGTCGCAGCGAAGCGGGTGCCGAAGGGAACGATCTGCCTCCTGTCTGCCCTGCAGTTCCACGACCTGACGACGCAGAACCCGTTTGACGTCTGGATGGCCATCGGACACAAGGACCGCGCGCCATCGGTCGATGCCGTCTCGCTCCGAACCGTGCGGATGTCCGGCACAGCCCGCACCGAAGGCATCGCAGAACACGACGTCGAAGGCGTTTCGGTCCCGATCTACAATCCAGCGAAGACCGTGGCCGACTGCTTCAAGTTTCGCAATAAGATCGGCCTCGATGTCGCCATCGAAGCGCTCCGAGAGTACGTCGAGAACCGTGGCTCTGTGGATGCCCTCTGGCACTACGCCGACGTCTGTCGAGTGCAAACCGTGATCCGCCCGTACATGGAGGCTGTGGCATGAGCCCAACGAATGTGTCGCAATCGGTTCGAGATCGGCTCCTCAACCGTTCGCGGGAGAGCGGAGAAAGCCACCAGGCGCTCCTAACGCGCTTTGCCTTGGAGCGGCTCCTGTATCGCATCGGGGCCTCTGATGTCGAGGATCAGTTCGTGTTGAAGGGGGCGTATGCCTTTCTCGTTTGGCAGAACGACTTGCACCGCCCCACGAAAGACCTCGATCTCCTTGGATACGGCGACCCGGCGCAACTCGAAGCGATCTTCCAAGCGGTGTGTCAGGTGGACGTGCCTGACGATGGCGTTTCGTTCGATCCCGACAGCGTGGAGGTTGCGGCCATCCGGGATCAGGAGACGTACGGTGGAGTGCGCGTGACCCTTAACGCATACGTGGGGAACGCACATCTTCCGCTCCAGATCGACGTGGGCTTCGGGGATGCGGTTCACCCAACGCCACAGACGACTACGTTTCCGACGCTCCTCAACTTCCCGGCGGCCACGCTTCGCACGTATCCCCGAGAAACCGTCATCGCCGAAAAGCTTCATGGCATGGTGGTCTTCGGGATCGCCAATAGCCGCATGAAGGACTTCTACGACGTTTGGTATCTGAGCCGAACGTTCGCCTTTGACGGTTCCACTCTGACCAAAGCCATCGACGCAACGTTCGAGTGCCGCGCTACCGGTCTCCCTGAACGTACGCCAAGTGCTCTCACGGAGGACTTTGCCCGTGACGATCGTAAGCAGACACAGTGGAAGGCGTTTGGCAAGCGGACACGACTGCAAGCATTCGAGGAAGATCTGCGTCCTGTGATCGACCAGATCCGACGGTTTCTCTACCGCCCCCTTGCGTCTCTTCGAACTGGAGATCCCTTCAACCAGCACTGGTCTCCAGAGGGCCCCTGGAAACCCCGTTCTTGAAAGCGAGCGATTCGTACACCCTCCCGCCTCCCGTCACGAACCCGAATCTCTATGCCCGTCGACACCTCCGAGAAGGATCTCGAAGCCGCCATCGAATCGGTCCTCGTCAGCGAAGCGAAGGGCACCTCGGCCGAGCCGGATGCGCCCTACGACGTGGGCGGCTACACGCCGGGCGGCTACCGCAAACGCTCGCCAGCCGACTACAACCGCGCGCGGTGCCTGATTCCCGGCGACCTGTTCGACTTCGTTGTCGCCACACAGCCCAGCGAGTGGCAGAAGCTCAAGAAGCAGTTTGGGACGGACGCGAAGGATCGGTTCGTTCAGAAGGTGTATCAGGAGATCGAGAAGCGCGGGACGCTGAACGTCCTGCGCCGTGGCGTCCGCATCCACGGCGCCCGCTTCAAGCTCGTCTACTTCAAGCCGTCTACGGCGCGGAATCCGGACCTGCAGGAGAAGTACCGCGCCAACGTCTTCACGGTTGTGCGGCAGCTTCCGTACAGCACCGACTCGGAGCACACGCTCGACCTGGGCCTCTTTCTGAACGGCCTGCCGATTTTTACGGCCGAGCTCAAAAATCCGCTGACGGGGCAGACCTACCGCGACGCGATTCATCAGTACCGCAGCGCCCGCGATCCGCGCGAGCCGTTCTTTCAGTTCGGCCGGTGCCTCGCCCACTTCGCCGTCGGAAGCGAGGAGGTCTACATGACGACGCACCTGCGCGGCGACGATACGTACTTCCTGCCGTTCAACCAGGGGTACGACGGCGGCGCTGGCAACCCGCCCAATGCACGCGGGCCCCGCACGAGCTATCTGTGGATGCACGTATGGGCCCGCGACAGCATCCTCAACCTGATTCAGCACTTCATTGCGACCATCGATCGGCTCGACGACGACGGCACCCCGACGGGAGAAAAAATCCTCATCTTCCCGCGCTACCATCAGATGCGCTCCGTTCGCCGCCTCGTCGCGGATGCACGAACGAACGGAGCCGGCCAGCGCTACCTCATCCAGCACTCGGCCGGCAGCGGAAAGAGCATTTCCATCGCGGTTCTCGCACACCAGCTCGCCTTTCTCAACGACGCCGACGACCAGTCCGTCTTCGACACCGTCATCGTCGTCACCGACCGCCGCGTCCTCGACAAGCAAATCGCGCAGGTCATCCTCCAGTTTGAACAAGAGCGCGGCGTCGTGGCCGACGTGAAGGAGGGTGCCAGCGGACTCGGGAAGGCGCTGAAAGAAGGCAAGCGCATCGTCATCGTCACGCTGCAAACGTTTCCCCATGTAGCGGAAGCGATTCGGAAGCGGAGGGGCCATCGGTTCGCCGTCATCATCGACGAGGCCCACAGCTCGCAAACCGGCGAATACCGGAAGCACCTGAACGATACCCTATCCGCGCCCTCGCTAGAAGCGGCAGAAGCGCAAGATGCAACCGACAGCGACCTTGAAGACAAGATTGCCGCCGAGATTCAGAAGCGCGGCCATCAGCCCAACGTGAGCAACTTTGCCTTTACCGCTACACCGAAATCCAAGACCTTGGAGCTGTTTGGCGATAAGCAGCCCGACGGCAGCTATGCCCCGTTCGATCTGTACTCGATGCGACAGGCCATCGACGAAGGGTTTATCCTCGACGTCCTTCAGAACTACACGACGTACACCGACTACTGGAACCTGCTGAAGCAGATCGACGAGGATCCGGCGTACGACTCGAAGAAGGCGTCGCGCCTCCTGCAATCGTTTGTGAGCCGACACGAGCACACGATTGGCAAGAAAACCGAGATCATGGTGCAGCACTTCGCCGAGAAGGTCGCCCACCGAATCGGCGGGCAGGCCAAGGCGATGATCGTCACCCGCTCCCGGCTGCACGCCGTCCGCTTCAAGGTCGCCTTCGACCGCTACCTTCAGGAAGAAGGATATCCGTACAAGGCGCTTGTCGCGTTTTCGGGGACGGTTGAGGATAAGGGCATCGAGCATACCGAGCGCTCAATGAACGGCTTCTCCGAGAGCCAAACGAGGCACGTGTTCGACCGCGACGCCTACCGATTCCTGATCGTGGCCAACAAATACCAGACCGGCTTCGACCAGCCGCTGCTGCACACGATGTATGTTGACAAGAAGCTTGGCGGCGTCAACGCGGTACAAACGCTCTCCCGCCTCAACCGAACGCATCCGCAAAAGAACGAAACCATGGTGCTGGATTTTGCCAACGAGGCCGAGGCCATCCGCGAGGCATTCCAGCCGTACTACGAGCGGACGACGCTGCAGGAGGGCACGGATCCGGGGCTGCTCTACGACCTGGAGCATCAGATCCGGGAGCACGGCATTGTGACCGACCGGGACCTGGACGACTTTGCCGGCATCTGGTTTTCTGGCACCGGCACGCAGAAGCAGCTGCACAGCGTCCTGGATCGCTGCGTTGACCGATACGAGCATGCGACCGAAGAAGAACAGTACGACGTTCGCCAGCACCTCGGCACGTTCGTCCGGCTCTACGCCTTCCTTGCGCAGGTGGTGCCGTTCGAAGACGTTGAACTGGAGAAACTGTACGTGCTGGCGAAGCCGCTCCTGTCGAAGCTAATCGCCCGCCTTGATCCGTCCGATATTCCGCGGGAGCTCTTGCAGTACGTCGACATCGATTCGTACCGCATCCAGGAGGCGCACACCGGTGGCATGGAGCTGCCGCAGGGGCAAAAGCCGCTTCCGCCACAGAAAGAATCCGACGGACGAGCATCGGCGACCGAGCCCGAGAAGGAGCCGCTATCGAGGATCTTGGAAGCGCTGAACGAGCGATTCGGGTACGACTTCGACGAAGACGATCGGATCTTTATCGAGCAATTACAGCGCAACGTTCGGGGTAGCGACGCCGTGCGCAAGAGCATCGAAGTCAACAGCGAGAGCGACGCCCGGCTTACGTTTGACGCCGTAGCCGAAGACGAGCTGCAGGAAATGATCGACAAGAACTTTAAGCTGTACAAGAAAATCGTCGACAACGACGCGTTTGGCCGGCTGCTATTCGACTTTTTGTTTGATCGCACCTTGGAAGCGATGCAAGCGCAGGCGACCGATGTGTGACGACAGGAGACCGAGCATCGCGCAGCGGCTGTGAAAAACCGCGGCCCGCGTGGGGCGAACCTTGACGCGCGCCCCGAGGTATGGTATGCTACAGCAGTGCTACCCGGAGGGGTGGCAGAGCCTGGTTGAATGCACCGGTCTTGAAAACCGGCAGGCCCCTCGCGGGTCTCGGGGGTTCGAATCCCTCCCCCTCCGCCGCCGGCCGCTTGGGGCACGCCCCGGGCGGCTTTTTTTCGTGGCGCGCCATAAATAGCGGACGCTACAGCACCATGCGCACGCCCACCGTCCACCACCGGCCCGGCATAGGCGCGTCGAAAACTTCGGAGTATGCGGTGTCGAAGAGGTTGCGCACCTGAAGCGTGAGCGTGGGCTGCGCGGCCCACGGGAGGCGGTATCCGGCCCGCACGTTCCACACGGTGAACGAGCGCGTGGCGCCATCCGGCGTTTGCATGCGCTCCTTCCACAGCCCGCTCGCCCCCACCGACGCCCGCCCCCACTGCAGCTGACCGGCGGTTTGGAGCAGGTGGCGCGCCTGGTACTGCGCGTAGGTGTACTGCAGGGCCGGATCGGCACCGTCGAGCGTCGCATCAAGCAGCGTATAGCCCACCTGAAGCCGCGCGCGGCGCCCCGGCGCCCACTGCTGCCGCAGCGTCGCTTCGGCCTCCAGCCCCCGGGTGGTGACGGCGTAGATGTTGCGCGCCACAAAGTACCGATCGCCCGGCCGCCGCGCATAGTCGATCAGGTTGTTGGTGGTGCGCACGAACGCGGTGGTGTGCAGCGTGAGCAGCGGGTGCGCCCGCCAGTCCAGGCCCGCCTCGTAGTTCCAGGCCGTCTCGGCGTTTAGGTTCGGGTTGCCCAGGCTGGCGTCGGGCGGCTCGGGCAGGGCGGTGTTGTAGAAGCGCTCCACATAGTTGGGCGCGCGCACCGCACGGCCCACGCCGCCCCGCAGCGTCCACGCGCCGCGGGTGTACGCGCCAAACAGTTGGGGCACAACCGCCCAGCCAAACACGGCATCGTAGTCGAGGCGCGCGCTGCCATTGAGGGTTACGCCGCTTACGGGCTGCCAGCGCAGATGCGTGAAGCCCCCCACCCGATGGTCGCTGTGGGCGCCCAGGTTGTTGCTGTCAATGGCGCGGAGGCTCGCCTGCACGCCGCCGGTGGCCACGAGGCCCGGCGACAGGCGGTGCTGCACGTAGCTCTTGCCCACCAGGCGCCGGCTGGTGTGCCGGTTGGGCGCGGGCACCTGCGGGTTGTACCAGTACGCGTCGGTGTGACGCTTGGCCGCCACCTGGGTGGTCCACTGCGTGCGGGCCGTGGGGGCGAAGCGCGCCCGCACCTGGCCCCACTGCGTGCCGGTGGCCTCGCGGGCGGTGTCGCTGGCAAACGCGGTGTAGTAGTGGTACGCGCTGAAGTCGCGGTCGTCGACGCCGGCGCGGGCGTAGAGCGACCAGTCGCCCAGGGCCTGCGCGAGCGCCGCGGTGGCCGTGCGCCGGTCGAAGCGCGTGTGCACCGCGCCGTTGGTGCCCGCAATGGCTTCGCCGTCGGTGCCTTGCAGGGCCGCTGCGGCGGTGACCGCGGTCGCCGCGCCCCCGTAGCGCGCGCTCCCTTCGGTGGCATACAGCTGATGCGCACCGTACCGCCCCGCCAGGGTGCCGCCCGACGAAAGCGCCGTGCCGCGCAGGCCCGCATGGGTGATGAGGTGCACCACCCCGCCGATGGCATCGGGGCCGTACAGCGCGGCCGCCGGACCGCGCAGCACCTCCACGCGGGCAATGGACGCTAGCGGCACGGGCAGATCCATCGCAAAGTGTCCGCTCATCGGGTCGTTGAGGCGCATGCCGTCCAGGAGTACCAGCACGCCGTTAAACGTGGAGCCGCGGATCGTGAGGTCGCCCTGCACGCCAAAGCCGCCCCGGCTCTGCACATCCACGCCGGCCACTACGTTCAGGAGCTGGTCGACGGAGGTCACGGGGAGCCGGTCGATGGCGCGGGCGTCCCACACCAGCACGCGCCGCCCCGTGGTTTGCGCGGGCGTCGCGTAGCGCGTGGCGGTTACCACCACCGAGTCCGAGAGCTGAACGGTCATCGCTACGTCGACGCTGTCGGCCGGCTGGGCGGCGAGCGGTGCGGCAGCGAGCATGAGGAGGCAAAAGCCAAGAACAGAGCGCATGGCGGGCAACGGCTGGTCGGGGGGCGGCGCACTACAGGGTACAACGCGCGCCCCGATTTCCCAAGCCGCGACACCCAATTTCCAAAAGCTTCGAGGCGACACGGGCGAATGACTGTTTTGTATTGCCCGTATGCAGCGGGACGCGCTGATTTTCTCACACACCCAGCTTGTAAAAACTATAGCGAATATCGTATACTGGAAAATCACCGGAGGGCTGAGCTGTGTGCAACAGGCACGGAATAGCCTTACCCCCTTGTACTTCGTACTCGTGCCCAGCACCATGTCCTCATCAAGCTTTGATGACCCCAACCGCGGGCAACCGCGGCCCTCGTACGATCAGATCGATCTGCCCCGCTCGGAGGACGAGGTGAAAGAGCTCCTGAAGCGGGTGGTGGAGGCGGCCAACAATTCGCTGGTCATTACGGATGTGAGCCAGCCCGACAATCCCATTGTGTACGTCAACCAGGGCTTCAAGGCGCTGACGGGCTACGACGAGGAGGAAATTTTGGGGCGCAACTGCCGGTTTTTGCAGATCGACGGGGCGGGCAACCACCACCGCGACCAAGTGGCCCTCGATACGCTGCGCACGGCGGTAGCGAACGGACGCTACTGCCGCACGGTGCTCCGCAACTTCCGAAAAAATGGCGAGATGTTTTGGAATGAGCTCTACCTGACGCCGGTGTATAACCCCGACGGGGAGGTGACGCACTTTGTGGGCGTGCAAAACGATGTGACCGAGCGCGTGCAGCTCAACAAAGATCTGGAGCGACGCGTGGAGGAGCGCACGCGCGCTTTGGAGCAGCAGACGCAGGCACTGGAGCAGCAGCGCGATGAGCTGGCGCGGGCCAAAGAAAACGCAGAAGCCGCCAGCCGGGCCAAGTCGGCCTTTTTGGCCAATATGAGCCACGAGATCCGCACGCCGCTCACCGCTATTTTGGGCCTGGCCGACGTGATGCGCGCCAAGAGCGAGGGCAACCAGTTCGACGAGCACATCCGGCGGATTAAGTCGGCCGGGAGCCGCCTCATGGATACGCTCTCATCGCTGCTCACGCTGGCCAAGCTCGAAGCCGACAGCATGAACGTGGACCTGGAGCCGGTGCCCGTGGCCGACGAGGTGTTGGAGGTGGTGGAGCTGTTTCGCGAGCGCGCCGAAAAGAAGGGCCTCGACATGCGCTTTTCGCTCGATGAGGCCGCACACCACGCCACCGCGCGGCTCGACGCCGGCGCCCTGAACAGCGTGCTGCAGAACCTCATTTCCAATGCGGTGAAGTTTACCGACACGGGCCACATCGAGGTGCGCGTAGAGGTGCAGCGCAACGGCGTAGCGCCGCAAATTTCCGTCTCCGTGGCCGACACCGGCATTGGCATCGGCGAAGGCTTTCAGTCGCAACTCTTCGAGAGCTTCCAGCAAGAGTCCGAGGGCCTGACGCGAGAATACGACGGCTCGGGCCTCGGCCTGTCCATCGCCAAGCAGCTCGTCGAGGCCATGGACGGCACCATCGCCGTGGCGTCGGAGGCCGGTGAGGGCAGCACGTTCACGGTGTCCTTTCCCCTTGCAGAAAACGGCACATCTGCCCGTGCAACCGAATCTGGAGCACCTGCAATGCCACGTTCCGATGGCCGCGTGTTGGCGGTCGAAGACAACGACAACACCGTCTTTTTGCTGCGCAGCCTGCTCGACGACGTCGTGGAGCTATCGGTGGCGCAAGACATGCAAGAGGCGCTGCAACAAACCGAAGCGCAGGCGTTTGATGTGCTCCTCATCGACATTAACTTAGGCGCAGGCGGCAGCGGCGTCGACGTGCTGCGGGCCCTGCGCGAGCGTCCGGCATATGCCGACGTGCCCATGGTGGCCGTTACGGCGGTGGCCATGCCGGGCGACCGGGAGCGGCTGCGCGCGGCGGGCTTCGACGAGTACCTCGCCAAACCGTTTGCTGCCGAGGCGCTGCTCGAAACGGTGGAGCGCTTCCTGTAGCCGGGCCTGGCCGGCGGGGCGACAGCAGCGGATCTGTACAGCCTCGTGCATCGTTAGGGCGTGCAATGGCTCTTGTCACGAATGGGTTATGTTCTATGGGCTCTCTTCGCCGCCCGGCATTCTGGTACGCGGTGGTTTGCATTCTTGTAGTGCCGCAGCTCTCGGCAGCGCACGGGCAAAGCCGCACGGCCCCGGAGCGACGCTTTGGCCTTGTGGCAGGCATTAACGCGGCCACGCTGCGCACGGCGCCAAACCCGGTAGGCTACCGAACGGCCTACCTCATTGGGGCAACCATGCTGCAGCCGCTCGGCGGCCGCTTTACCCTGCGGCCCGAGGTGCTCTTTAGCCAAAAGGGCGTGGCCGTCGCTTCCGAAAATGGCAGCGTGCGCTATGGCGCAGCCTACATCGAGCTGCCCCTGCTGCTGCAAGTGCGCGGGCCGCGCGTGGCGGCCTCCCGCCTGCACCTGATGGCCGGGCCCACCGTGTCGGTGAAAGTGAACGAACAGCTCAGCGTGGGCAACGCCGACGCCCGCTTTCCGCTCGAAGCCGATCAGTCGTTTTACCAGCGCCTCGACGCCGGCGCCGTAGGCGGCCTCGGCATCACGCTGGGCCCCGAGCCCGCGCGCATCGGCCTCACCCTGCGATACACCCTGGGCCTTGTGGATGTCGCGCACGCCGTGCGCACGCAGCCCTTCCCCGATCGGCCCTTTCCCGAAGACGGCGCGTACGGCATCTGGTCGGTAGTGGCCACCCTGCAGTTCTAACGCCCGCCGCTCCCTTTTCGCGTTTGTCCAGAGATTCTATCGCAGTGCATGTACCTCCGCACGCTTTCGCTCAACGGCTTCAAGAGCTTCGCCGACGACACCACCCTGACCTTTGACCGCGGCATTACGGCCATCGTAGGCCCCAACGGCTGTGGCAAATCGAACGTGGTTGATGCCGTGCGGTGGGTGATTGGCGAGCAGCGCCCCACGGTGCTCCGCTCCGATAAGATGCAGAACGTCATCTTCAACGGCACGGCCGATCGTAAGCCGCTGGGCATGGCCGAGGTGCAGCTCACCATCGAAAACAACCGCGGCGTGCTGCCCACCGAGTACAACGAAGTGACGGTGGGGCGGCGCCTCTTTCGCGACGGCACCTCCGAGTACCTGCTGAACGGCACCGAGTGCCGCCTGAAGGACATCACCAGCCTGTTCATGGATACGGGGATGGGCGCCGATGCCTACTCGGTGATCGAGCTGAAGATGATCGACGACATCCTCTCGGGAAACAAGGAGGAACGCCGCCGCCTGTTTGAGGAGGCCGCCGGCATCACGCGGTACAAGATGCGGCGGCGGCAGGCGCTGCGCAAGCTGGACAACACGCAGTCGGACCTCGACCGCATCCGCGACCTAACCGACGAGATTGGAAAACAGGTGCGGCGCCTCAAGCGGCAGTCGAAGAAGGCTGCCACCCACCAGGAGGTCACCGAGGAGCTGGCAACGGTGGAGCAGCACGTGCTGCAGGCCCGCTTCAACGCGCTCGCCGCGCGCCACGCGACGCGCACCCAGCAGCAGGCCGAGCAGCAGGAACAGGCCGAGACGCTGCAAGCCGCCATTGAGGCCAAAGAAGCTGCCCGCGAGGAAGCGCGTGCCACGCTCGACGAACGCACGACCGCCCTGGAGGCCGCGCGCGAGGCCCTGCAGGACCACCGCGCGCACATCCGCGACCTGGAGGCCGACCAGCGGGTGCAGCGCGAACGGCTGAATCAGGCGCGCCGCGACCGGGCGCGGGCCCAGGAGGCGCAAGAGGCCGCTGCAGAGGAGCAGGAGACGCTCCAGGCCGCTGCCGAGCGACTCACACAGGCCCTGCAAGAAGCGAAGCCCGCCACCGCCGCAGCTGAGCAAACCCGCGACGAAGCCCGCGCGGAACGCGACGAAGCCCGCGCCACGGCCGAGGCGTTGCGCGACGAGGTGCGCACCCATCGCGCGGCCGTCGAGGCGGCCGAGCAGGAGCAGGCCCGCCGCCGCCGTACGCTCGACCGCCTCACCAACCGGCAAGAGCTGCTGAGCGACGAAGCCGAGCGCGCACGCGACGAACACGCGACCCTTGCCGACGAACAAGAAACCCTTGACGCGCAAGTTGCAGCGGCCGAAACCGCCATTGCCGAGGCCCAAACGGCACGCGCCGCGGCACAGGACGCCCTGGCGGCTGCCCAATCGGAACGCGACGCGCGCGCGTCGGCGCTGGAGGAGGCCCAAGCGTCGCTGCGCACGGCCGAGCGCCGCCGCGACGCCGCCGCGGCTGAGGTTGACCTGCTGGAGGGCCTCGTGACCAGCTACGACGAGTTTTCGGACGCGGTGCAGTCGCTGGCGGAGGGGCCGCTCCCGGAGCTGGACACCGTGGCCGATGGATTGGCGTGCGACGATTCGCTGCGGCGCGCCCTCGACGCCGCCCTCGGAGACCTCGCGGCCTGCGTGGTGGTCGAGACGCCGGCCGAGGCCCGCGCGGCCATCGCGCACTTGCAAGACACCGAAGCCGGGCAGGCGACGTTTCTCATCACCGAGCGGCTGCCCGAACCGCCGCCCACGCCCGCCCTCAAGGGCGCTCGGCCGCTACGCCCGTTGGTGCGCGCCGCCAACGATACGTTCGCACGCATCGCCGATGTGCTGCTCAGCGGCGCCTTCGTGACCGACACGCTCCAAGACGCCGCGCGCAGTGCGCGCCAGGCCGCTACGTCCGTGCGGGTGTTTACGCCGGACGGCGCCTGGGCCGATGCCCGCGGCTTGCAACACGGCGGAAGTGCCGCCTCCGCATCGCCGGTGGCCAGTCGCCTGGGCCGCCACGAGCAGTTGCAAGAGGCCCGCGCCGCGCAGGCCGCCGCGCAAGAGTCGGTTGCTGCCGCCACGCGCGCCGTCGAAGAAGCCCAGGAGGCGCTCGATGCGTATGCGCTGGATGCCGAGCGGGCCGCGGTGGAGGCGCAAGAGGCGGCGCTGCAAAAGGCCGAGCGCCGCGCCGAGCGGGCGCGCTACGAGCAGGAACGCCTCACCGAACGCCGCACGGCCCTCGACGCGCGCATCGAAGAGATCACTGCCGAGCAGGAAACCATCGCCGCGCGCATCGACGACCTGGAGGCGGCCGTGGCCGAGGGCCGCGCCACCGCCGCGGAGGCCCGCACCGCCCGCGACACCGCCGTTGCGGCCCTTGAGGAGGCCGAGGAAAAGGAGCGCGCCGCTACCGAAGCCTTCAGCGAAGCCAACGTGGCCGCCGTGCAGGCCGCCAACCGGGCCGAAAACCTCGCGCGCGACCTGGAGCGCACCCGCACGCGCCTGGAGACGCTGGCGGACGAGACCGAGCGCCGCGCGCAAACCATCGACGAGCTGGAAGACACCATCGAGGCGGCGTTGGATCGGCAGACGGCGCTCGATGCGACCATTGACACGGCCCGTACCGAGCGGGCGTCGTTTGAGGAGGCGGTGGAAACCGCCGCGGCCGCGGTAGAAGAAACCAAGGCCGTCATCGAAGAACAGAACGACGCCCTGCGCACGCTCCGCTCCCAGCGTGAGGAGGCGGTGCAGGCGGCCAACGAACGAGCCGTGCAGGCCGCCGACCTGGAGGCCCGCCGCGCCGACCTGGTGGAGCGCGGCCAAGAAGCGTTTGGACGCGATATCGCCGATGCTCCGTTTCCGCTCCCCGACGACTTCGACCGCGAAGCGGCACAGGCGCGCGCCGAGACGCTTCGCACCAAGCGCGACCGCATCGGCGACGTGAATCCGCTGGCGCTTGAAGCCTACGAGGACGAGAAGGAACGGCTGGCCTTTCTCCAGGAGCAACAAGAGGATCTGGAGCACGCCGAAGAAACGCTTGTCGAGACGATCCACGAGATCAACCAAACGGCAGCCGAGCGCTTCAACGCGACCTACGAGGAGGTACACAGCAGCTTTCAGCGACTCTTTACCGAGCTCTTTGGGGACGGCGCCTCGGCTCGCTTGGAGCTCGAAGAAAGCGACGACCCGCTCGATGCCGGCATCCAGATTATCGCCCAGCCGAAGGGCAAGCGCCCGGTCACGCTCGAACAACTCTCCAGCGGCGAAAAAACGCTGACAGCCATCGCACTCCTGTTTGCCATCTACCTCGTCAAGCCAAGTCCGTTTTGCATCCTGGATGAGGTGGATGCGCCGTTGGACGATGCCAACGTGGAGCGCTTCATGGAGCTGATCCGGCGCTTTGAGCACGACACGCAGTTTATCCTCGTAACGCACAACCAGCGGACGATGGCCCTGGCGGACCGGCTCTACGGCATCACGATGGAAGAGCAGGGCGTCTCGAAGCTGGTGGGCGTGCAGTTCGACGAGGCCGTCGCCCTCACCGGCTGATGCGCACGTTTGCATGCGCTTTGGGATCGGGCACACAGCGCTGCTACGAGGACGGGGCTGCTTTGTGTGCGGGCAGCACCTCTTGCAGGGCGGCCTGCAGCTTTTCGGCGGTAAACGGCTTGGCCAGAAAGGTTTGCGCGCCAGCGTCGAGGGCCTGGTCGGTGCGCCCGTCGGCCAGCCCGCTGGCCGCGATGATCGGCAGGTCGGCGCTTCGCTCACGGGCCGCGCGGATCAGTTCAAAGCCGTCCATGCCGGGCATACGCAAGTCCGTGATGAGCGCATCGAAGCGGTCAGGCCCCGTGGCATCCAGCCGCTCAAGGGCCGCCGTGCCGCTGCCCGCCGTTTCTACGGCGTAGCCGGCATCCTCCAGCGTCTGCTTGGCGGTGTCCAGGATGAACGCCTCATCGTCAACCACGAGGATGCGTTCGCCCTGGCCTGCGCGCAAGGCTTCCGGCGCCGGGGTGCTGCGCTCGCGCGCATCGGCATCGGCCACCGGCAGGTACAGGTCGAAGGTCGTCCCCTCGCCCGGCGCGCTGTCCACATCCATAAAGCCGTTGTGGCTCTTGATGATGCTGTAGGCCGTCGAGAGGCCAAGGCCTGTGCCCTCGCCCTCGGGCTTTGTTGAAAAGAACGGCTCAAACACCTTGTCGACCACGTCGGGCGGAATGCCGCTGCCGGTGTCTTCCACCGAGACGCGCACGTACGTGCCCGGCGCGGCATCGAGGGTGCGGCGGGCGTCGGCGTCGGTAATGGTGACGGTGCTGGCGCTGATGGTGATGCGG
Source organism: Salisaeta longa DSM 21114 (assembly GCF_000419585.1). Classification (NCBI taxonomy): domain Bacteria; kingdom Pseudomonadati; phylum Rhodothermota; class Rhodothermia; order Rhodothermales; family Salisaetaceae; genus Salisaeta; species Salisaeta longa. Next base: position 2,655,239 of record NZ_ATTH01000001.1, on the reverse strand, counting down.
CCGCCGTCGTCCATGGCGTCGCGGGCGTTCACGCACAGGTTCATGAGCACCTGCTGAATCTGCGTCGCGTCGCCCACAATGTTTGGAAGCTCCTCGGGCGGATCCGTGACCACCGAGATGGCGTCCGAGAACGTCTCGCCGGTGATCTTCTCCACCTCCTCGATGATGGTGCGCACGTCGAGCGCCACGCGCTCGCCCTCTACGCCGCGGGCAAACGCCAGCACCTGCTCGACCATGTTTGAGCCGCGCTCGGCGCTTTTCTGAATCATGGAGAGGGTGCGCTCGGCCTGGTCGTCGTCGCCAAACCGTTGTTGCAACACCTTCACGCCCAAAAGGATGGGGACGAGCAGGTTGCCCAGGTCGTGCGCGATGCCGCCCACGAGGCGGCCGATGCTTTCCATGCGCTGCGAGCGGAGAAACTGCGATTCGAGTTGCTTCCGCTCGGTGATGTCGGTGTTGATGACGAGGATGGATTGGGGCTGCCCGGCGTCGTTGCGCACAAGGGTCCAGCGGCTCTCCACGATGAGTTCCTCGTCATCGCGCGTTTGTTGCCGCAGCTCGCCGGTCCACTCGTCTTCGGCCTCGATGGTCGCGCGGGCCTCGGCGAGCTTCTCGTGCTGACTTTCGGGGTAGAGGCGGTCGCGGGCCGTGGTGCCCAGCACGTCGTCGGCGCTCCAGCCGGTGAGGCGCTCGGCGCTCTTGTTCCAGTACACCACGCGCCCGTCAAGGTCGTAGGCGATGATCGCATCGCGGGCCTTGTCGAGGAGCTGGGCCTGCTCGCGGATGCGTTGCTCGGCGGCGTGGCGCTCCACGGCATACCGAATGGAGCGCTCTAAAAGCGGCGCGTCGATCTGCTCTTTCGAGAGGTAATCGGCCGCCCCGGCCGTCATGGCGTCCAGGTCCACGCGCAGGTCGCCCTGGCCCGTGAGCAGAATGATGGGCGTGGGCACGCCGCCGCGTTCCTTCACCTCCTTGAGCAGGTCGAGCCCGTTGCGGGCCCCCAGGCGGTAGTCCACAAGGCACACGTCGTAGCTCCCGTCGAAGATGGCCTCGAGGCCTTCGTCGTAACTCTGCGCCCAGTCGATGGCGCACTGGATGGTTTGCGCCTTCGAGAGGAGCGCTTTGGTGATGAGGAAGTCGTCCTCATCATCCTCAATGAGCAGAAGGTCGAGCGCCTCGGGAGCTGTCATCATGTAGGATCAGTCGATTACTTCGCGCTCGGGCGGGAGCTTCACAATCTCGAACCAGAATTCCCCCAACGCCTTGATCGCATCGGCGAGGCCTTCGAAGGTAACCGGCTTCGTCACGAAGGCATTCACTCCCAAATCGTAGCTTTGCAAGATGTCTTGCTCGGCATCAGAGGTTGTTAACACAATGACCGGGATCCGACGGAGATCCGCATCTGATTTAATTTGCTTGAGGGCTTCACGGCCGTCCATGCGGGGCATGTTCAGGTCGAGCAAGATCAGGCCGGGGCGCGGCGAGGTGGAGGGGTCGCTGTAGGGCCCCTCGTGGCGCAGGTACTGCATGAGCTCCTCGCCATCCTCTACGGCCGAGATGTCGTTGGCAAGGCGGCTGCCCTTGAGCGCGCGCCGCGTAAACATGCGGTCGTCGGGGTCGTCCTCTGCCAAAAGAATGTCAATGCCGCGTGCTGTATTCATCCAACTGCGTCGTAAGTCCATAGGATGCTGTATCGGTCCGGCGCACGCGCGCTGCCGTACGGGTTACGCGGCAGGACGTACCGGAAGGTAAACAGTGAACGTTGTTCCCTCGTTGGGAACGCTCGCTACGGTAATATAGCCACTGTGGCGCTCCACGATGCGCCGGCAAATGGCCAGGCCCATCCCGGTGCCTTCGTAGGCACTGCGGCCGTGGAGACGCTTAAAAGGAGAAAAAATACGGTCGGCGTATTTGTTGTCGAACCCAATGCCGTTGTCGGCCACGGTCAGGCGGCACACCGGGCCGCTGGTATCGACATACACCTCCTCAGGCAGCGAATCGGCAGGTACAGTATCCGCGCGTACGGTTACAGCTGGAGGGACGTTCGGGCGGTGAAACTTGAGACCGTTGCCGATCAGGTTTTGGAGGAGCTGGCGAATTTGGGTGTGGTCGGCCGTAAGGGTGGGCAGCGGGCCAATGTCTACCGTGCCGTCTACGTCGCGGATGCGCAACTCGAGGTCGCTCTTTACGTTCGCCGCCACCGTGTTCAGGTCGACCGGCTTAAAGGGACGGCTCTGTGTGGTGACGCGAGAGTACACGAGCAGGTCAGAGATAAGCTGCGACATGCGCTGGGCTGCGTCCTGCATGCGCTCCAGGTAGTGGCGGCCGTCGTCGTCCACCACGTCCCCGTAGTCTTCCAGCACGAGATTCGAGAACGCACTAATTTTGCGCAGCGGCTCTTGCAGGTCATGCGAGGCCACATACGCAAAGTCGCGCAGGGCACGGTTGCGTTGCTCCAGCTTGGCATTGGTAGCCGCCATGGCCTGCGCAGCTTCTTTGCGCTCGGTAATATCGCGGAAGGTAACCGCTACGCCGTCCTCAATCTTGACGGCCATCACATGATACCACACCGTGCGCGGCCCCTCGTCGTCCTGCGCTACGGTACGCTCTACTTCAATCTGCTGCGGATCGCCTTCTGCAATAACCGCCTGGTAGGTGGCAAAGAGGTCGTCGGTTACAGCTTCGGGCAGCTCCTCGCTAAGGGACGTACCCACGAGGTCATCGGCGGAACGCCCAAACATCTTTTCGGCCTGTGGATTGGCCAGCAGGCACTCGAAGTCGGTGATGGTGCTTTGCGAGTTGCGCACGGCCGCAAGCACAAGGATGCCGTCGAGCGAGCTGGTGAGGACGCTGGACAAGAGGTCGCGCGAGGTTTGCAGCGCCTCGTCTTTGAGCTGCTGGTCGGTGACGTCCTGAAAGCAGGCCAAGACGCCGTACGGATCGTCGCTGTACGAGTCGAACAGCGGACGGGCGTTCACACGAATCCACCGGGGCGGCTCATCGGGCGGATAAATGCCCATGAGCGCATCTTCGATCGGCTCTCGCATAAAGTAGGCCCGCCAGAACGGAAATTCGGCGTTGGGCATCGGTGTGCCGTCGGGGCGCAGGCCGTTCCACTTGTCGTCGTTAAAGCGCGCCCCGATGATTTCATGCCGGGGCCGTCCAAAGATGCGAGCGGCCGTGGCATTGCAATCGCGAAAGATGCCGCGACGGTCCATGAGCAGCACGCCTTCGTTGACGGTGTTAAGCAGGGCATCAAAGCGACTGCCCATCTGCTCGCGGGCCGCGTGGGCCTGGCGCGCCAGCGTGCGATCCGTCAGAATGAGAACGCTGCCGGTCGGCCCGTCCGGCGGGTGCCACGGGCAGGCCGTCCAGTCGACCCAGTACTCCTTGCCGTTCACATGCTTGAGGCGCTGGTCGGTGCCGCGTTGGCGCACCTGCTCGCGGCGTGTCGTGTCCAGCACGTCCTGCCAGTGGCCAGCGGCGTCCTCCACCAGCTCGGCCCAGGGCGTAGGCCCTTCCATCTCGAAGACGGCGGCCCATTCCGGGCTCCACGCCTGCACCACCCCCTCGGCATCCAGCACGCCCACCACGCCCGGCCAGGCGTCTACCACCGACCGCAGCACGGCCAGCGGCTGGTTGAGCGACACGGCGGCCGCGGAAGCATTGGGGAATGTAGACTGAAGCGCCGAAGCCTGCGTCATGGAACCATAGCGCGCATGGGCAACCCTACCGGCATAGGCGTCGAGGGCGCGGCATGCGTCTGTAACGGGTTTGTAAACTATTCAAATATACGATGCAGTATGTTGCGTGTCAACATACCGCTGGAAGTTATAGGGGAAACCGGCGCTACGGGCGCTGGCTCCCGGGTTGCGCCGTTCCGTTGGCCACATGGGCACGTATTTCCTCCAGGTGGTCGCCCCCGAATTTTTCGAGGAAGGCGTTTGCGATGGTGTAGGCCACGGTGGCCTCGGCCACGGTCGACGCGGCCGGCACGCTCGTGATGTCGCTGCGCTCGTAGCGGGTGGTTTGGGCCTCGCCGGTGGCCAGGTCTACCGAGTCGAGCGGCTTAATGAGCGTGGGAATGGGTTTCATGTAGCCGCGCACGATGATGGGCATGCCGTTGGAGGTGCCGCCCTCAATGCCGCCGGCATGGTTGGTGCGGCGCGTGAGCGATCCGTCGCCGTCGGGTGCAATGGGGTCGTGCACCTGCGAGCCGGGGCGCGCGGCATTCTGCACGCCGTCGCCAATCTCGGCGGCTTTTTGGGCTTGAATGGAGCAGATGGCCTGGGCCAGCTGGCCGTCGAGGCGCCGGTCCCAGTGCACGTACGACCCCAGCCCGGGGGGCACGCCGGTAACAACCACCTCGTAGACCCCCCCCAGCGAGTCGCCGGCTTTCTTTGTGGCTTCGATGTGTTCGACGGCCTCCGCCGTGAGGTCGTCGTCGAGCATGCGCAGGGCACTTTCGTCGGCCGCTTCGTACAGGGCGCGGGCGCCGCCGTCCTCCAAGAGGGCATCCCGCCGGGCGGCCCAGTCGGACGCATCGTCGTAGGTGACGTCGCCCAGCCGCACCACGTGGCTGCCCACGGCAATGCCAAACTGTGCGAGCAGCTGGCGGGCCACCGAGCAGCACGCCACGCGCATGGCCGTCTCGCGCGCGCTGCTCCGGTCAATCACCGGACGGATGTCGTCGAAGTTGTACTTTTGCAGGCCGGCCAGGTCGGTATGGCCCGGTCGCGGCAGGGTGACGGGGTCGATGTCGTCGCCGGAGCCCTCCAGGGCCATCTTTTCGGGCCAGCCGGCGCGGTCCTTGGTGTAGGCGGCATTGTCGAGCCGAAAGGCAATGGGGCTGCCCATGGTCTTCCCAAACCGCAGCCCGCTATAAATGTGGACCTTGTCGTTCTCGATCTTCGAGCGGCCGCCGCGGCCGTAGCCCAGCCAGCGGCGCGCCAGGTGCGTATTGATGTCGGCAGCCGTCAGCGGAACGTGGGCGGGCATGCCCTCGATGATGCCAATGAGGGCCTCGCCGTGCGACTCGCCGGCGGTAAGGTAACGAAGCATAAAACTACACAAGACAAATGAAAAGAGCGGGCAGGATAGGCCGTGCTGCCCTTAAAGAAGTTCGTAGAAGGCCGTGGTGCCGTCGCTCCGGCGCACGCGCACCAGCATAGGCGGCTGGGCCGCTTCAATGCGTTGCGCGAGCTGCGCTGCGGCGTTTACCGCTTTACGGTTCACATGCGTGAGCACCACGTCGCGATTTAGGCCGGCCGCCGCAGCGCGGCCGCCGTCGCGCACATACGCCACGTACAAGCCATCAGCAGTGCCAAAGCGTTCGCGCTCCACCGCCGTAAGCGGCCGCACGCCAATCCCCCAGGCCGCAATGGGCGTCACCGCCGACGAATCAGGAGCGGGGGCGGCGTCCGGAAGCATCGGCGCATCGTCATCCGGCGCGGCATCGTTCGGCGGGCCTTGCAAGCGGTCGCGCCATTGCTGGTAGGCTGCATCGCTGCGTCCCATCAGGGTTACGCCCAGGCGCCGCTCGGCCCCGTCGCGCCACACGGTCAGTTGGATGGTGTCGCCCGGACGGTGGCGCGCCACGGCGCCTTGCAGCTCGTTGGTGGCGTTGACGGTGCGCCGGTTCACGGCCAGGATGACGTCGCCCGCCTGTACGCCGCCTTGCGCAGCGGCGCTTCCCGGCTGCACATCGGTCACGTACACCCCGCGGATGCCGCCCAGGTCAATCGCCTCGGCGCGCTCGTCGTTTACCGCGGCAATGCTTACGCCCAGGTAACCGCGCCGCACCTCGCCGTAGCGGATCAGGTCGCGGGCCACGCGCTCCATGAGGGCGCTGGGAATGGCAAAGCCGTAGCCCTCGCTGGTGCCGCTGTCGGTGGCAATGGCCGTGTTGATGCCGATGAGTTCGCCGGAGAGGTTGACGAGCGCCCCGCCCGAATTCCCCGGATTGATGGCCGCATCGGTCTGGATGAAATCCTCAATGCGGAAGCTGTTGTCGATGATGTTGATCTGGCGGCCCAGCGCACTCACGATGCCGGTGGTTACCGTAGAGGTCAACCGAAACGGGTTGCCCACGGCCATGACCCAGTCGCCCACCTGCACCTTCCGCGACGCCCCGATGGGTAGCGCAGGAAGAGGACGCGGGGCGTCAATCTTGAGGACCGCAAGGTCGGTGGCCGGGTCGGTGCCCACCAGCGTGCCCTGAAACTCGCGCTTGTCGGCCAGCGTGACGCGGATCGTCTCCGCATTTTTCACGACGTGGCGGTTGGTCACGATGTGGCCGTCTTCGCTGATGATGACGCCGCTGCCCACGCTCTGGTGCGGATTGGGCGAGCGGAAAAAGTCCTGCAGGTCGCCTTGAAAGCGGCCCGCCTGTCCATCGGGCGGATCGACAACCACTTCCAGATACACCACCGAAGCCGTCGCCTCGCGCGCCACCGAGCGAAAGGTTTCGTTGATGCCCGGCGAATGCGGCGTCACCGGCGCTGCTTCGGCCGAGTCGGCAGCGGGCTGCACCGGGTCGTTCGCGGCCCCCAGCACCACGCGGTTGGTTTGGGGCGTGGGCGGGCCGGCCGGCGGCGCGGGCGCCGTGATGAGCATAAAGAGGATGCCGCTGAGCAATCCCACCAGGAGCAAACCGATGCCGAGAAGGGCGGCCGTGGAGCGACGAAGCGTGTAAGCCATAAAACTCTCGGATGGGCGGCGACGGGCACGATAGACATAGGTCAGTAAAAAGCACCCTCCGCCGACCCAAATGTTTCGGCGCGCTTACGTCCGCGCCCGGTGTGGAACTGCGCCTCACGGACGTTCTTCTTACGTGGCGTACAGCTCCGCTCCACCCGCAACGCACCTTGCAGTATGCGCGTCAGTTATTGCGACGGTTACTACGTTCCGCTGCCCGACGGGCATCCCTTTCCCATGGCCAAGTTTCCGGCGCTGCATGCGCAGCTGCTGCGCGAGGGGCTGGTGCGCGCAGAAGATGTGGTGGCACCGCGCCCGGCCGATTGGTCGGATCTACTGACGGTGCACACGCGCGACTATCTCGACCGCCTCGCCCGCGGCGCGCTCACCGATCGGGAGGAGCGGCGCATGGGCCTGCCCTGGTCGCCCCGGCTGGTGCGGCGCTCGCGCTTGGCCGTGCAGGGGACGCTCAACGCCGCCCTGATGGCCCTACAGGACGGCGTGGCAGCCAACCTGGCAGGCGGTACGCACCACGCGGCCCCCGGCCACGGCGAAGGCTTCTGCGTGCTGAACGACGTGGCTGTGGCCATCCGCGTGCTGCAGCGGGCCTGCTGGGTGCAGCGCGTGCTGATTGTAGACCTCGACGTGCACCAGGGCAATGGCAACGCGGCGTTCTTTGCGGACGACCCCGCCGTCTACACTTTTTCGATGCACGGCGCCAAAAACTATCCTTTCCGCAAGCCGCCCTCCACCCACGATGTCGGCTTGCCCGATGACACGCCCGACGCTGCCTACCTCGATGCCCTTGCGGCACACCTCCCCACCGCCGTGGCTCGCGCACGCCCCGACCTGATCATCTACCTGGGCGGAATTGACGTGATGGCCGGCGATCGGTACGGCCGCCTCGCCCTCACGCGCGACGGCTTGCACGCCCGCGACCGCTTCGCGCTGCGCACCTTTGCTGCATCGGATGTTGCCACGGTGCTGCTGCTCTCGGGTGGGTACGCCACAACCCCTGCCGCCACGGCCGACCTGCACGCGGTCATGCACCGGGAGGCTGCAACGCTTTGGTAACAGAGCCTACGCCCGGCAAACATTTTAAGCGCGTGCCGCTGTGTTGTGGCACAAGCGTTCATTGATTGCTCATAACCCATCATTGATCGCTATGGCAACAGCAACCGCCGAACCAGCCGACACGCTTGCAACCCTCACGGCCGACTCGCTGAAGCGCGAGCTGCGCAGCGACCGGCCGCCCATCCTCATCAACGTTCTCGATGCCGAGGCCTATCAGGCGCGCCGCATTCCCGGCTCCATCAACGTGCCCACAGACAACATCGCTGTGGTTGAGGAGATTGTGCCGGATCGCGAGGCGCCGGTGGTGGTCTACTGCGCAAATGCCGACTGCACCGCGTCGCCGGAGGCGGCCCGCACGCTGCAAGAAATGGGCTACCGCAACGTGCGCGATTTTGAGGACGGCCTGCAGGGGTGGCGCGCGGCCGGCTACGACCTGATAGGCAACGCGGCGTCCTAACGCCCCAAAGCACGCGGCCCCCGGTTGGGGGACGTTTGAACAGATTGGCGGGCTACGCTCGTGGGCATCGTCCCAGCGGCGTAGCCCGCGCGTCATTGCAGGCCAAGGTTGTTAGAAAGCGCCTAAAACGGTGCATCGGCGCGTTGGCCGGTGCCGTCGCCGCCGGGCGGCCCGTTGTCCCAGTCGTCGTTGGGCGGGGGCGGGCCGTCGTCCCAGCCGCCGTCGTCGGGGAAGCCGCCCGGCCCGGGGCCGCCGCTCCGCGAGAGGTTTTCGAAGCGCGCGTACTTCTTCACGAAGGCCAGCTCGGCCACGCCAATCGGACCGTTCCGCTGCTTGCCAATGATCACTTCGGCGCGGCCCTCGGTGGGGTTGCCTTCGTTGTCGGTGGTAATGCCGTAGCGCTCGGCGCGGTAGATGAACGACACCACATCGGCATCCTGCTCGATAGAGCCGGATTCGCGCAGGTCCGAGAGCTGCGGGCGCTTGTCGCCGCCCCGGTTTTCAACGGCGCGGTTGAGCTGCGAGAGGGCAATCACCGGCAGGTTCAGCTCTTTGGCGAGGCCCTTCAGCGACCGCGAGATGTGGGCGATCTCTTGCTCGCGGTTGGCGCCGCTGCGGAGCTTGCCGGAGGCTTGCATCAGCTGCAGGTAGTCGACCACCACGAGGCCGATGTCGTGCTCGGCTTTCAGGCGGCGGCACTTGGCACGCAGCTCCAGCACGCTCAGGCCCGGTGTGTCGTCGATGTAGATGGGCGCTTCGCTGAGGCGGCCGGCGGTGCGGGCCAGGCGCTGCCAGTCGTCGTCCTTCATACGCCCGGTGCGGGCCCGGTGCGCATCCACGCGGGCCTCGGAGGTGAGCATGCGCTGCGCGAGCTGTTGCGCGCCCATCTCCAGCGAGAAGATGGCCACGCCGGTTTGCCGTTCAGGATGCGTGGCTGCGTTTAGCGCGCACGCCAGGCTAAACGCCGTCTTTCCCATCGACGGCCGTGCCGCAACGATAACCAGATCGGAGGGCTGCCAGCCGCTCGTGAGCCGGTCGAGCGCGTCGAAGCCGCTGGGCACGCCGGTAATGCCGGTATCTTGCCCGTGGATGGCCTCCAGCTGCTCCAGCGTATCTTTTACCACGTCGTTCATAGGCGCCGCCGCGCGGCGCATCTGCGTGTCCGAGATGCCAAAGATTTCGCTCTCGGCCTCGTCGAGCAGCTCAAAAGCGTCTGCGCCAGGCTCGTACGCGTCGCCCACTAGGCTCGTGAGCTTCTCGATGAGCTGCCGCAGCAGCGACTTCTCCGCAATGATGCGGGCGTGATATTCTACGTTGGCCGCCGAAGCCACCTGCGTCGTCAGCTCGGTGAGGTAGTACGGCCCGCCGATGTCGTCGATCGCGTCGCGCCGCTTCAACTCCTCGGTGAGCGTGACGAGGTCCACCGGATTGCCCCGCTCAAAGAGGCTGAGGATAGCGCCGTAAATTTTTTGATGCTTCGCGCTGTAGAACGCCTCCTCGGGCAGAATCTCGATGGCCTTGGGGATGGCCTCGCGCTCCAAGAGCATGGCGCCCAGCACGCTCATCTCCACATCGGTGGCCTGCGGCGGCACGCGGCCCGATTTTTTATGGACCGCCTCGGCCCGGGCCCGCCGGCGCTCGCTTTGGCGCCCGCGCATCTTGTCGAGCGGGTACGAGGGCCGCCCGCTGTCGTCGATGTTCAGGCGCTGCTTCGAGTCGTCGGAGTCGGCCATGGCATGGGGCACCTTGTGAACGAGCGGACTGATTAACGTACGGGCGCTGGCCCATTTCTACAAATGAAGAATGACGCCTCACGCGTGATAGGTTACGCGGCGTCGGTCAACGCATCGTAGCGCGTGCGGAGCAGCTTCATGTCCTCCCACGTGGGGCGCTTCCAGTTTGGGTTACGCAGCAGCGCGGCCGGGTGATAGGTAGCCATCACCGGAATGCCGTAGAAGTCGTGCTCTTTGCCGCGCAGCGACTTGAGCGACGAGCGCCGGTCGAGCAGCGTGTTGGCGGCCACCTTACCCACGCACAGGATAATCTGCGGGCGGATGAGTTCGATCTGCTTGTACAGGATCGGGATGTGCGCCTCCACTTCTTCCGCCTGCGGGTCGCGATTGTTGGGCGGGCGGCTCTTGAGGATGTTGGTGATGTAAATGTCGGAGCGATCGAAGTTGATCGCCGCCAAAATTTTGTCCAGGAGCTGCCCCGAGCGGCCCACGAACGGCTCGCCCTCTTTGTCTTCGTCGCGCCCGGGCGCTTCCCCAATGACGAGGAGGTCGGCCGTGGGCGTACCGACGCCAAACACCGGGTTCTGGCGCTCCTCATCGAGCGGGATGAACACAGTGTTGGCGACGATGGCTTCCAGTTCCTCAAGCGACTCCACATCGCGGTACGGCGCCTCCTCTGGGATGAGCGCGTGGATGCGTGCGTGCGGCGGGAGAGACGCGTCTTCGGTCGGGTCGATCGTGTTGCCGAACAGGTCTTGGTTGGGCATGTCGTCGTCGGAAGCGGTGGCAGAGCGATGAGCGTTTAGGGGAAGCCAGGAGCCCGTGAGGGCGCGTTCGTGCGCGAGCAGCTGGCGCGTGCTGCGAAGGAGGTCACGCATGGGGGGCTTCAATTACATGATCCAAAAGAGCGCCGGCCAGGGCAAATTTGTCCATCTGGGGGAACGCGGTGCGGGAGCCGTCCGCACCAAGCAAGGTAACGGCGTTGGTTGACGGCCCGAAGCCCGCGCCCTCCTCCGTCGGGTTGTTCAGCACAATCCAGTCCAAGTTTTTGGCTCGCAGCTTTTCTTTGGCGTGCGCGAGGCCGTCGTGGGTTTCCAGCGCGAAGCCCAGCAGGCGTTGCCCGTCGTGCTTGTGGGCGCCCAGCGTTTTCAGAATATCGGGCGTGCGCCGGAGACGAATGGTGAGATCATCGTCACGCTTTTTTTGCTTGCGGTCGGACGGATCGGCGGGCGTGTAGTCGGCAACGGCGGCGGCCATCAGCACCCAGTCGGCGGTGTCGCGGCGGCGCTGCACGGCCTCGTGCATGGCGGCGGCGGTGCGCACGTCGACGCGCGAGACGCCCGGCGGCGTGTCGAGCGTGGTTGGCCCGGCCACGAGGGTGACGCGGGCCCCGCGGGCGGCCGCGGCCTGCGCAAGGGCAACCCCCATTGTGCCGGTCGACGGGTTGGTGAGGTGCCGCACCGGGTCGATGGGTTCTTGCGTTGGGCCGGCGGTCACGAGCACGTGCTGGCCGCTGAGGGGGCCGTCGGTGGGCAGCAGGCGCTCGGCAATCTCGCGCACGATGGCCGCAGGTTCGGGCATGCGGCCCTGCCCCACCAGGCCGCTGGCGAGCGCGCCGTGCGCCGCCGGCATGACGTGATAGCCGTAGTCGGCAAGCTGCCTGAGGTTGCGCTGCGTGGCCGGGTGCTGGTACATGTCGCGGTCCATGGCGGGGCACACCAGGAGCGGGCAGTTGGCCGAGAGCACCGTGGCGGTGAGCATCGAGTCGCTGAAGCCCCCGGCCAGCTTGGCGATCGTTTGGGCCGTTGCAGGGGCAATGACGAACAGATCGGCCCAGGTGCCCAACGTGACGTGCTGCGTCCACGAGCCGTCTTCGTTGGCCGGAAAGATTTCGGTGAGGACTTTCCGCTCGGAGAGGGTGCCCAGCGTGAGCGGCGGAATAAAGCGGGCGGCGTCGGGCGTCATGAGCACCTGCACGGCGGCACCGGCACGCTTTAGGAGACGCACGAGCAGGGCTGCTTTATACGCCGCAATACTTCCCGTAACGCCCAACAGCAGGCGCCGGTCGGTGAGGTCGGGGAGGGCCATGACGGCACACGAGGCACGAGACAACAAAACATCCGGCGGCCCGGCCCTGCAGGGTGGTGCACAGGCTTCATCGGCGCCGGATGCGAGGCGGACAACGGACGCCGGTGCTTATTCTTCGTTGGCGTGACGGAAGTACAGCTCGTCGTCCACAAAGTCTTTGATGGCGCGCTCGGTAGGCTCGGGGCGCTTCTCGAACTCCTTCGAGGCGGCCGCTTGCTCTTCTTGCATGTGCACGTCTTCCATCTCCGGCCCGAAGCCCTCAAAATACTGGAGCTTCTCCTCAATCTCCGTTTGCTCGTTCGACGCAATTTGGCGGGCACGCTTCGAGAGGATCGCTACCGTCTCGTAGATATTTCCGGTACGTGCAGCAAGGTCATCGACGTCGAGGGTTTGGATAGCCATCGGCGGCAGGCGATTCTATAAAGAGTGGCGTGTGCGTTAGCTTTCGATAAACTGCCGGATGTACGCCAGGGTTTCGTCGACGGCTTTGTCGAGGTCGTCATTCACAACAACGGCATCGAAGCGATCGGCCTGCTGCATCTCCCAGCGCGCACGGTCGAGGCGCTCGGCCACGTCGTGCTCGTCCTCGGTGCCGCGCCCGCGCAGGCGGCGCTCCAGCTCCTCCATCGACGGCGGCTGAATGAAGCACACGAGCGCATCGTCTCCAAACTGCTGCTTGACGTTCAGGGCGCCTTTTACGTCAATATCGAGCAGCACCCCGCCGGTGCGGCCTTTTGCGTCCACTTCCGATTGCAGCGTGCCGTAGAACATGCCGGGGTACACTTCTTCGTATTCGAGCAGCTGGCCCGCCTCCATTTTTTCCTGAAAGTCGTCCGTCGACAGGAAATAATAGTCGGTGCCATGCGCTTCGCCCGGACGCGGCGCGCGCGTGGTGGCCGACACCGAAAAGTCGACCGTGGGGAGTTGGGGCATCACGCGGCGGGCAATGGTCGTTTTGCCCGCCCCACTGGGAGCGGTGAGGACAATGATGCGACGAGCAGACATACAGGGCAGACCGTTCAATGCGTTCGGACGAGAGCGGCCGCCGGGTGCGGCCGTTGGGCAGGAGGACCACGTGGCGCCGGAGAAAACAGCCCCTAGCGGTGGCTCGGCCCGGGCTTATTCGACGTTATTAATTTGCTCGCGGAGCTTTTCGATTTCTTCCTTGATGCCCACCGCATGGCGCGACACCACATCGTCGTTGGCCTTTGCGCCAATGGTGTTGGCCTCGCGGTGCATCTCCTGCACCAAAAACTTGAGCTTGCGGCCCACCGGCTCAGCGCTCTCCAGCGCGGTTTCAAACTGATCGACGTGCGACCGCAGGCGCACGCACTCCTCGTTGATGTCGAGCTTGTCGGCGATGATGGCAATTTCGGTTTCGAGGCGGTCGCGGTCGAGGCGATCGTCGTCGAGCAGCTCGGCCAGACGGGTGCGCAGGCGCTCTTGGTGCTCCTCAACCCGCTGCGGCGCCCGCTCTTGGATGACCGCCAAGTGGTCGCTCATGGCATTCAGGCGGTCCTGCAGGTCGTCGTGCAGGGCAGCGCCTTCCTCGCGGCGCATGGCATCGAGCGCATCGATGGCGTCCGCAAGCGCCGCTTCTACGGCAGGCCACACCGCCGCTAGGCGGGCGTCGGGATCCTCGTCGTCCGGTTCTTCGGTGGTAAACACGCCCGAAAAGTGCAGCAGGTGCTCCAGGCGAATGGGCTCCTGCAGTTGGGCGGCGGCGCGCAGGCGCTCAAGCACCTGTTTGTAGTGCACCGCCGCGGCGGTATCCACGCGGACGGCGGGCGTGTCGGCGTCTTCGGCATCGAGGCGCACGTTCACCTTGAAGCGGCCGCGGTCGAACCGGTTTTTGATCTGCGTCTCGATGGCGCGTTCGCGGGGCGCAAGCAGGTCGGGGGCGCGCAGCGAGAGATCGAAATGCCGTTTGTTCACCGATCGAATTTCTACGGTGGCGGTAACGCCTTCGGCCGTGGCCGTGCCGCGGCCAAAGCCGGTCATGCTAGCAATCATAACATCGAGAACGAGACGAGCGGGGCTGCGAGATATACGACAGCCGAGCGCTCCGGGTGAACACTCGGCCATGGACGGGACACACATCAGCGGAGGGGGAGGGATTCGAACCCTCGGTACCGCAGGACGGCACACTCGCTTTCCAGGCGAGCCCCTTCGACCGCTCGGGCACCCCTCCAAACAAACGGGGGCACGGCCCCCGGTGGCAAAACGTCAGACTTGCATGATTTCCTCTACCTTGCGTTCCATCAGCTGGTCGATGCGCTCCGTAAATTCGTCGGTAAGCGCCTGGATGTCTTCTTCGCCGCCGTACAAGACGTCCTCCGACAGGTTTTCCTCGGCGATGGTTTGCTTCAGCTCGTCCTTAAACTCGCGCCGGATATTGCGAATGGAGATTTTGGCGTCTTCGGCGCGCTCGCGCACGGTTTTGGCAATTTCCTTGCGGCGCTCCTCGGAGAGCGGCGGCACGGGAATGCGAATTTGCTGGCCGTCGTTGTTCGGGTTGAGGCCCAGGTCGGAGGTCATGATGGCCCGCTCGATGTCCTGGATGGCGTTCTTGTCGAACGGCTGGATGAGGAGCAGATCGGCCTGCGGCGCGGTGATGGTGGCGAGCTGGTTGAGCGGCGTCTGGCTGCCGTAGTAGTCCACGCGAATATTTTCGAGCATGGCCGGGCGGGCGCGGCCCACGCGAAAGGCCTTAAGCTCGGAGCGCAGGTACTCCAGCGTTTCGTCCATCTGCGTGTGGGCGTCGTCCAGCAGATTTTGAATGGGGTCGTCAGCCATAATGCAATAGGGGATGAACGGAAAGGAAGCGTTGGGATTACGCGGGCTGCGTGGCGGGCGCGTCGTCGTTCCAGTGCACGCGGGTGCCTATGGCGGTGTTGCCTTGTAGCACGCGGGCCAGGTTGCCTTCAACGCCCATGTTGAACACGATGATCGGCATCTCCGACTCCTGGCACAGCGTAAAGGCTGTCATGTCCATCACCCGCAGCCCGCGCCGAATCACTTCGTCGCCGTGAATACGGGCGAAGCGCGTGGCCTCGGGGTTTTCTTCGGGGTCTTCGGCAAACACGCCGTTTACGCGCGTGCCCTTCAAAATCACCTCGGCATCAATCTCAAGGCCGCGCAACGCAGCCGCCGTATCGGTTGTAAAGTACGGATTGCCCGTTCCTGCACCAAAAATGACGACGCGCCCCTTTTCAAGATGGCGCATCGCCCGCCGCCGGATGAACGGCTCGGCAATCTCCTCCATCTTGATGCTCGACTGCAAGCGCGTCTTGAGTCCGGCTTGCTCCAGGGCATCTTGCAGGGCCATGCCGTTAATCATTGTGGCCAGCATGCCCATGTAGTCGGCGTGGGCGCGCGTCATGCCCTTCATGGCATTCTGCACCCCACGAAAGATATTGCCGCCGCCAATCACGATGGCGATTTCGGCGCCCAGCGCTACGGCTTGTTTAATTTCCTGCGCGTAGGTACGCAGCACCGACTCGTCGATGCCAAACGAGCGATCGGCGCCCAGGAGGGCTTCGCCGCTAAGTTTGAGCAGGACGCGCCGGTGCGTGAGCGACGACGCGGCAGCTTCGGGCGATGCATCGGCCATGGGAGAGACTAGCAAACCGGGTGAGGAAGAACGAGTTGGCGCGGTGATGCGCGCACGTCGGGGGGTTTAGTTGCCCAGGGCGTAGCGCACAAACCGCTGCACGTCAACGCCGGCCTCGTCAAGCATGTCGCCCACGCTCATCGAGCCGTCCTTCACGAATTTCTGCTCCAGCAGCACGTTGTCCTCAAAGAAGCGGTTGAGCTTGCCCTGCACGATGTTGTCGATGACGTGCTCGGGCTTGCCCTCGTTGAGCGCAGCCTCGCGTGCAATCTCCATCTCCTTCTCCTGCTTCTCTTCGGAGACTTCCTCGCGGCGCACAGCAATGGGGTTCATGGCAGCCACCTGCATGGCCGCGTCGCGGCCGGCATCGTGCACGTCGCCGTCGCCCGTCACCTCAATCAAAACGCCCAGCTTCGAGCCGGGGTGTACGTACGACAGGATCGTGCCCGCGTCGCTGTCGAGCACATCGAAGCGGCGGATGGCAATTTTCTCGCCGATCCGGCCTGTGATGGCTGCCAGCTCTTCGTCAATCGTGTGGTCGTCGTCAAACGGAAGCGCCTTCAGGGCATCAAGGGCGCTCGGCTGCTCGGCCAGCACCTGATCGGCGATGGTGGCGGCAAACGTTTGGAAGTCGTCGTTGCGCGCAACGAAGTCCGTTTCGCAGTTGACCTCCACAATGGCGCCGGTGCTTTCGTCGTCGCTGATGCGCGTAACGACCAGGCCCTCTTCGGCGGTGCGGTCGGCCCGCTTGGCCGCTACCTTCTGACCTTTCTTGCGCAGCAGTTCAACCGCTGCCTCAAAATCGCCGTCGGCTTCTTTCAGGGCTTTCTTGCAGTCCATCATGCCCACGCCGGTCGCGTCGCGCAGCTTTTTAATGTCTTGTACGGAAATGCTCATGCGTTCAGGGAGTCTCTGTCAACAGTCAAGGATCCAGCGGAAAAAAGCCGGACCGTGCGATGCACGACCCGGCGGACCGAAACGGCCTTAGGATTACGATTGCTTTTTCGCCTGTCGCTCTTTCTGGCCTTCTTGGATGGCCGCGGCGATGGTGCTTGTTACCAGCTCGATGGAGCTGAGCGCATCGTCGTTGGCCGGGATGGGGTAATCAATGTCCCGCGGGTCGCCGTTGGTATCTACCATGGCAATGATGGGAATGCCCAGCTTGAGGGACTCGCTCACGGCGATGTCCTCGCGGCGCACATCCACAATAAAGATGGCCCCGGGCACGCGCGGCATATTGCGAATGCCGCCCAGGGTGTTTTCGAGCTTCTCATGCTCGCGGAGGCGCATGAGCTTTTCTTTCTTCTTGAGCTTGTCGAGCGTGCCGTCTTTTTCCATCTTCTCGATCTCCTCCATGCGGCGAATCGAGCGACGGATGGTTTGGAAGTTGGTCATGGTGCCGCCCAACCAGCGGTCAACCATAAACGGCATGTTGCAGGCTTCGGCGTGGCGCCGCACGATGTCGGAGGCCTGCTTTTTGGTGCCGGCAAACAGGATGCTCTTGCCGCGGCGCGCGAAGCGACGGGCCGCCTTGGCTGCTTCGGCGAGCATGCCCTGCGTTTGCATCAGGTCGATGATGTGGATGTTATTCCGCTTCATGAAGATGTACGGCTCCATGCGCGGATTCCACCGGCTCGTGAGGTGGCCAAAGTGGGCGCCGGCCTTCAGCAGCTCCTCGATGCTCACGAGCGGATCCGCGTCCGCGTCGTCTGCATCGTCATCATCCGCCGCGTCGTCTTCGTCTACGTCGTCTTCGTCTACGTCATCCGTGTCGCCCGCCTCATCCGAGACGTCTGCTTCCTCATCGTCGGCATCGTCCGCGTCGGTGTCATCCGTCGCAGGCGCATCGTCCGCAGCAGATGCGTCCGTCGCCGCATCCTCGGCGGCGGCGTCCGTATCGGCTGCCGAAGCCGCATCGTCGGTGTCGGTGGTGTCGTCGGTCTCCGCTGCAGCAGCGGCTTCTTTTGGCGTTTGTTCGTCAGCCATGTTCGGTGGTTGGATTACAGGGTAGATGGGTTACGCTACTACGACCGTCGGTTGCTCGGCGAAACCACGCAGCGCGCGGTCACCCCGCCGCAGCATCGGGCCGTATGATTGATGGAAGGCCGGAGCGCGCGGCGAGGACTTGCACACCTCGCCCGGCGCCTCCGGAATTGCGTTGGGTTAACGCTTGCTGTACTGGCCTTTCTTGCGCGCTTTGGGCTGGCCGTACTTTTTGCGCTCGACCATGCGGTCGTCGCGCGTCAGGAAGCCGGCGTCGCGCAGGGGCTTGCGCAGCTCCTCGTTATAAGAGACGAGCGCGCGGGCGATGCCCAGCCGAATCGCCTCGGCCTGCCCGGTAAGTCCGCCGCCGGAGGCATTCACGACGACGTTGAAGTCGCCGATGGTTTCGGTGGCCACAAACGGCTGGTCGAGCGCGCGGCGGCGCCAGGCTACCGGAAAGTACTCGGACGCGTCTTTGCCGTTTACAACGAAGGTGGTGCCATCGCCGGGGCGAAGGTAGACGCGCGCCGTCGAGGTCTTGCGACGGCCCACGGCGTTAAACTGTGTGATTGAAGCCATAAAAAAGCGGAGGTTGTCAAAACGAGGAAGCAACGGAGCGCATCAAGCGTGCGCGGTAGGCGCTACAAGTCCAGCGGCTGGGGCTGTTGGGCGTCGTGCGGGTGGTCGGCACCGGCGTATATCTTCAGCTTCTTCAGCATGCGGCGCGCCAGGGGGCCGCTGGGCATCATGCCCTTTACGGCGTGCTCCAGGATGTACGTCGGCTTTTGCTCGCGCACCTCTTCAGGCGTCAGCTCGCGTTCGCCACCCGGATAGCCGCTGTAGGTACGGTACGTTTTATCGGTCTCTTTGCGTCCGGTAAACCGTGCCTTGTCGGCATTGACGACGACCACATAGTCGCCGGTGTCGATGTGCGGCGTAAACGACGGCTTGTGCTTGCCGCGCAGCACGTGCGCGATGCGCGAGGCAAGGCGACCCACCACCTCGTCCGTCGCATCGATCACGTACCAGGCACGCTCCACATCATCGGGTTTGGCGCTATACGTCTTAAAGCTCTGCGTGTCCATATCAATTTATGCATCCAAGGGCTAAACGGTACCGGAAGCCATGAAGCAGATGGGGCGCGCGACAGGTCTTTGCTGCACCAGTCATCGGCGCGTAGCCCCGTTCCATGGCCGGGAAGGGAACGTAGACAATTCAGTCTCCTTCCCACGTATCCTCTGTGGATAGGTTTTCAAGCATCCCTGTATTCCATCAATCTTGATGGAAGGCCCGGGTGCGTTGTTTTTCTTGACGTCTGGCATTAAATTGCGTTCATTGGCGTTGCGGTCATTTAAGATTTGTTAGGCTCGGCGCCGATCAGCCATCTTGCCTTCGTTCTACCAGTTTCAGTTAGTTGGTACGGTACGCTCGCCCATGTCGTCCCCTCCCTTTCAGCGTGTTGCCGAGGTGTTGCCTTTTGCCCTGGATGATACCGCCGCGGTGAACGACGTGTTTGCGCGGTGGTGCGCCAACGCATCGCAAAAAGACTTGAAGCTGGTTGAGCTGTGGACGTACGGATACGTGCAGCGCTACTACTTCTACAAGATGATTCGGGGCGAACTGAAGCAAGCCTCCGACCTGGACGCACTTGTTGAGAAGGCGCACACGCGGGCGCAGTCCTCGCGCGATACGGTGCGCAACCCGAAGCGGTACGCAAACTGGGTGAGCGTCATCTGCAAGCATACGTTCTTGAACTACCAGCGGGGCGACCGGCACATGGACTCGCTGGATGACGAGGAGGCCCCAACGCTCCCGGCCGATACCCTGCCGCCCATCCCCGAAGGCGCCTTCCTGCGACAACCGATTGAGAATGCCATCGAGGCCCTGCCGGATTACCTGCAGGTGACCGCGCGGATGTGCCTGCTGGAGCATGCCTCGTTCGAGGAGGTGAGCGAAGCCATCGGAAAATCTGTGGGCACCGTTCGGGCATACAAGTCGCGCGCGCTGAAGCAACTGCGCCAAGACGAGGGTCTAAGGGAATATTTTGACGCATGGAAGCAGCGGTAATGGAGCAACCTGCGACTTATTTACAATTCAGTCCGTTACGTTGGGTAGCGAGGCGTGTCATACAAACAGTTTAACCGAGTACATAGTATTTGAGATCGATAGCTACGTGCTGAGGCCGGCGTGGTATTGCGGCTGTGGCGCGTTGGATGAGACAGAAGCTCTTCATGGATGATCAGCGATTAGAAGATCACATTTTGAACTACAGCGCGCTGTCGGCAGAAGACCAGGCAGCGGTTGAGGAGGCGGTGCGCCATCGTCCGCAGATGCAGGCGCTCCTGCGCGATGTGAAGGCGCTCGAAGCCCTGGGGCAGCAGGCGTATGCCCCGGCTACCGGCGCGGAGGCCCACCCGCTGCTCGCCTACTACGTGGCCGTGCAGTTCATGCATCCGGGCGACGTGGCCCCCGCGCTCAAGGCGCGCTTCGAGGTGCTCGAAGCCCAACTGGCGACGGACGAAACGCTGCAGGCAACCTACGAGCGGTACCGCCAGCGGGCTGCGGACGCCGCCGAGCACTTCGACCGCGCCGATGAGCAGTTCGAGGCGCTTACCGGCTTTGCGTTAGACGATACGCTGCTCGACGATTCGTCTGATGATGGGTCGCCCGACGCCTCGGGCGACAGGGAGGGGCCGGCGCCGTCGGTGGCCGAGCGCCCGCCGGAAGGCACAAGCAAACACATGCATCTATGGGGCGCCCCAATGCGCACGGTCACGCGCTGGGCCGTGGCCGCGGTGCTTCTTGTGGGCCTCACGTACGGCGCGCTCTACGCGATCGGCCGCGCGCAGCAGTCTACGGCCGAACGCCTTGCGGCCGTGTCGATGCAGGAAACGCGCATCGAGGGCTACACGACGCGTACGCGGAGCGCCGCCGACGCCGCCAAGGCACCAACCACCCCCGACGCCCGCTTTCTACGGGCGCTGCAGGCGCTCCGTTCGGCCCGCTCGGCCCCGCTCGGCCTGTTTCCGTCGTACGACTCCACCGCCCTTCGACAGGCAACCCAAGACCTAACCTACGTCCTGACGCACACGCCCGAGGGCTCCTTCCTCGCCCTTGAGGCCCGCTTCTTCCTCGGCAAGGCCCTGCTTGCCCAGGGCAAGATTGAAGCCGCCCGCCAGCAGTTCAAGACCGTTGCGCTGCTGCAGGGGCGCCGGTCGCAAGACGCGCACCGCATCCTGCGGAAGCTGCAGGCGGCCTACCCCGCAGCGCCGCCATCGGCTTCCTGAATCTTGCATGGAGACACACGGCGGACGACGCACAGGGGAGCCGAATGGTGAGCGTCCGCCCCTCGGCTCTCCTACGCATTGACCCGACAGGAGGCGAAGGGCCGGCAAGAGAACGCATGCGCCTGTTACGTATTCCAAGGAGCGGACGCGTTCTCATTTGCCCACTCACCGATTGCCGTTCTCATGAAGCACGCCCTCGCGTACGCCAACGACCACGCCGATACGTTCGTTGAGCAGCTCGAAGCGCTTCTGCGTATTCCATCGGTAAGCACCGACTCGGCCTACGCCGATGAGGTACAACAGGCGGCCCACTGGCTGGCCGATCATCTGGAGGGGCTTGGCGTGCAGCACGCCGAAGTGTGCCCTACCGCGGGCCATCCGGTGGTGTACGCCGAGCACGTCACCGGCGACTACAAGCCGACCGTGCTGGTCTACGGCCACTACGACGTGCAACCGCCCGACCCGGAGGAGCTGTGGGAGACGCCGCCGTTTGAGCCGACGCGCAAAAACGGGACGCTTTATGCCCGCGGCGCGTGCGACGACAAGGGGCAAATGTTTATGCACCTGAAGGCGCTGGAGGCGTACCTGAAGGCCGAAGAGACGCCGCCCGTAAACCTGCTGTTTGTGCTGGAGGGCGAGGAGGAAACCGGCTCGCCGCACCTCGTGCCGTTCATCAAAGAGCACAAGGCGCGGCTCTCGCAGGCCGACGTCGTGGTGGTCTCGGATACGAGCATGTTTGCGCCTGGTGTGCCGTCGATTACGTACGGGTTGCGCGGGCTGGCGTATGCCGAAATCTCGCTTACGGGCCCGCAGCGCGACCTGCACTCGGGCCTGTACGGCGGCGCGGTCGAGAATCCGGCCAACGCCCTCAGCGCGCTCATCGGCAGCCTGCACGACGACGACCACCGCGTCACCATTCCGGGATTTTACGACGACGTGCGGCCGCTCACCGACGAGGAGCGCGCGACGTACGCGGCGCTTCCGTTTGATCAGGCGGAGTGGATGGACGAGATTGGGCTGCGCGAGGTGTGCACCGAGAACGGCTATAGCGTGCTGGAGGCCATCTCGGCGCGGCCAACGCTCGACGTCAACGGCCTGTGGAGCGGCTACACGGGCGAAGGGGCCAAGACGGTGCTGCCGTCGGTGGCGCATGCCAAACTGTCGATGCGCCTGGTGCCAAACCAGCAACCCGACGCCATCTACGACAAGCTGGAGGCGTGCCTGCGCGCCCGCGTGCCCGAGACCATGCGGCTGGAGGTGAAGCGCCTGCACGGCGGCAAGCCGGTGCTGGTGGATCGCTCGCACCCGGCCATGCAGGCAGCGCAGGAGGCCATGTCTACCGTATACGATACCGAAACGCGTCTCATCCGCGACGGCGGCTCCATCCCGATCGTGGCCGACTTCAAGGAAATCCTGGGCCTGGAGACGGTGCTCATGGGCTTTGGGCTCCACTCGGATGCCATTCACTCGCCCAACGAGCACTTTGGCCTCGACCGCTTCCACGCAGGCATTCAGTCCATCATTCGGTTTCACGCGCGCTACGCAGCACAAACGGCCTAGCGCAGCTCTATCGCTTGTGTGCTTGTGAGCTTCAATCGCCTCATGGATACCCACCGTCGTTGGATGCAGCAAGCCTTTCGCGAAGCCGAGCGGGCCTACGAGGCCGATGAGGTGCCTGTGGGCGCGGTGGTGGTGCGCGGCGGGCGCGTGGTGGGCCGCGGCCACAACCGGGTGGAGCGCCTGCAAGACCCCACCGCCCACGCCGAGGTGATTGCCATCACCGCGGCCTGCGATACGCTGGGCACTAAATTCCTCACCGACTGCACGCTCTACGTGACGTTAGAGCCCTGCCCCATGTGCGCCGGCGCGCTGGTCAATGCACGGCTGCAGCGCCTCGTCTTCGGCGCGCGCGACGCAAAGGCCGGGGCTGCCTCCACCCTCTACAGCATCGTCTCCGACGACCGGCTCAACCACAGCATGGAGGTCATTGAGGGCGTGTTGAGCGATCGCGCGGCCGACCTGCTCCGCGCCTTTTTCCGTCACCGCCGCTCCGCCACCGAATGACCTTAGGCATTGTCTCCGACACGCACGGCTACCTGCACCCGGCGCTGCTCGACGACCTCGCCGGCGTCGATCACATCTTTCATGCGGGCGACATCGGCGACCTGTCGATTCTGGATGCCCTCGAAACGATTGCGCCCGTTACGGCGGTGTTCGGCAACGTGGACGGCTGGGACATCCGCCATCGCTGCGAGGAGCGCGTGCGCCGGACGTGCGCGGGCGTCGATGTTGCCATGACGCACATTGCCGGGCGGCCGGGCCGCTGGCAGCGGCGCGTTGACGACTGGCTGGCGCAGGATCCGCCCGACGTGTTCATCTGCGGGCACAGCCACATCCTGCAGGTTGAGCGCGTGCCGTCGCTGGGCAATCTCCTGTTCGTGAACCCCGGCGCGGCGGGCCGCCAGGGCTTCCACCAGGAAAAGACGTGCGTGCGGCTCCGGCTGACCAACGGAGCACCGGCCCAGGCCGACGTGATTCATCTGGACGGCTGAGCGCGGCGGCGCGTCTTACGCTCCCTCCTCGAAGGCCGCATCGAAGGCGCGATCGGACGGCGGGAAGTCGAGGGCACGCACCCGCTTGCAGGCCTCTTCGGCCCCGTGGGCGCGGTCCATCCCGGCGTCTTCCCACTCAATGGAGAGCGGGCCGTCGTAGCCGATGCGGTTGAGGCGGCGCATGATCTCCTCAAACCGCACCTTGCCCCGGCCAATGGAGCGGAAGTCCCAGTACCGATCCTCGTGCCCAAACGGCAGATGGCCGCCAAAGACGCCCGCCGTGCGCGGCCCGTCGGCCCACCATACGTCCTTCATGTGGACGTGAAAGATGCGGGCGGCGTGCGTGTCGATGAAGTCGAGGTAGTCGGCGCGCTGATAGGCGAAGTGGCTCGGGTCGTAGTTGAACCCAAACGCCGGATGATGGTCGACGGCTTCAAGGGCGCGCTGCGCCGAGGCGCCATCAAATGCAATTTCGGTGGGATGAACCTCCAGCGCAAAGCGCACGCCGGCTTTGTCAAATACGTCCAGGATGGGCGCCCACCGGTCGGCAAAATCCCGAAAGCCGGCGTCAATATGTTCAGGGGAAATGGGGGGGAAGGCATAGAAGAGGTGCCAGATGCTGGAGCCCGTAAAGCCGGTGACGGTGTCTACGCCCAGGGCCCTGGCCGCGTGCGCAGTGGCTTTCATCTCCTCGATGGCGCGTACCGTAACGCCGGCGGGGTCGCCGTCGCCCCACACGCGCGCAGGCAAGATGGCCTGATGGCGCGCGTCGACCCGGTCGCACACGGCTTGCCCCACCAGGTGATTGCTGATGGCCCACACCTTCAGGTCGTGCGCGGCAAGGGCGTCGCGGACGCTTTGCACGTAGCCATCGTCGCTTGCGGCGCGCCGCACATCGAAGTGGTCGACGGCACAGGCCATCTCGATGCCGTCGTAGCCCCAGCGGGGCACGTGGTCGAGGATGGTGTCAAACGAAAGGTCGGTCCACTGACCGGTAAACAGGGTGACGGGGCGAGGCATAGGCATGGCGGGAATGCTTAGCAGAGCGTGCGTTACGGCGCAGGCGGCGTGTAGCGGGCATCCACCCAGGCGTCTTGGCGACCGCTTTTGAGTGCCGTTTCGATAAAGTGGACGCCGATGGCGCCATCCTGCACCGTTGGAAAGTCATGATCGAGCGGATCGACCGTGGTGCCCGCGATGCGCGCGCCAATGGTGCGGGCGGCGCTGCGGTAGATGTTGGCGAAGGCCTCGATGAAGCCCTCGGGGTGGCCGGCCGGCAGGCGGGTGTAGTGCTGCGCGGCGGCCGCGAGGTATTCGCTGCCGTGGGTGTACACCTGGTGGGGCTGTCCGTTGCGGCGCACCACCAGGCGGTGCGGATCTTCCTGGCGCCAGTCGAGCGACCCGGTGGTGCCATAGACGCGCATCCGCAGGTTGTTCTCCTCGCCCTGGCTGACTTGCGAGCAATAGAGGACGCCCCGCACGTCGTTCGTGTAGCGCACCAGCATGTTCACGTCGTCGTCTACCGCCCGACCCTCCACCACGGTGCCCACATCGGCACACAGGCGGGTCATGTCTAGACCGGTGACGTAGCGCACCAGGTGTTCGGCGTGCGTGCCAATGTCGCCCAGGGCGCCGGCCCCCGCGCGCTGCGGGTCGGTGCGCCAGTCGGCCTGCTTGTCATCCGCGGCCGCCGGGGCGCTCAGCCAGCCCTGGGGGTACGCAACGACAACCTTGCGCAGCGTGCCCAGGGCACCATCGGCAACCATCGCGCGGGCCTGCTTCACCAGCGGATACCCGGCATAGGTGTGCGTTAGCGCGAACACCACGTCGTGCGCGGCAACGAGCTCACACAGCGCCTCGGCGTCTGCAAGGGTGGTGGTGAGCGGCTTGTCGCAGATCACGTGGATGCCCGCCTCGATGAACGCGCGGGCCACGTCGTAGTGCAAGAAGTTGGGCGTTACGATAGACACCGCGTCGATGCGCTGCTCGCGGGGCAGGGCCGCTTCGCGCGCGGCCATCTCCTCGTACGAGGCGTAGACGCGCGCCGGGTCGAGGTGCAGCGCCGCGCCCTGGGTCTTCGACTTTTCGGGATCGGACGAGAACGCCCCAGCTACGAGGTCGAGTGCGCCGTCGAGCGCGGCGGCGGCGCGGTGCACGGCGCCAATAAAAGCGCCGGGGCCGCCGCCCACCATGCCGTACCGAATCGGACGATGAAGGGCCATGACGTTGCGGGAGGTTGGTGGCGAAAAGCGAAACGGCGCTGCCTAGGCGCGCCCAAAACAGCGAGTGCTTAGGGCAAGAGGCCTTGCAGATGTTGCATGCTGGCGCGCAGCGAGGCCAGCGGATCGCTGGGATTGTCGTGCTCCACAAAGCCGTACTGCAATCCGGCCGTGGTAGCATGAGAAAAGAGCGCCCCAAAGTCAATGGTGCCCTCCCCGACCGGCGCCATGGCACCGCTAGCGGTGCGATCTTTGAGGTGCCAGAGCGGAAAGCGCCCGGGGTACTTCCGAAAATAGGCCACCGGATCGACGTCCGCGGCATGCATCCAATACACATCCGCCTCCATCTGCACCAGATCGTCTTCGGTGGCCGATAGCAAGAGGTCATAGGGCACGGTGCCGTCGAGCGCGGCAAACTCAAAGTCGTGGTTGTGATAGGCCAGCTGCACGCCGGCGTCGGCGCAGCGTTGCCCAAACGTGTTGAGCAGCTCGGCGATGCGGCGGTAGGCGTCGAGCGAGCCGCGATCCTTCTCCTGCAGATACGCACACACGAGGTAGCGGTGGCCCAGGGCCTGGGCCCGGTCGATGAGGGCTTGCGGGCGCTCGCGGATGTCGGCGGGCATGCAATGGGCCGAGGGGGCTGCAAGCTGCAACCGCTTGAGCAGTGCCCCGACCCCGGCCGACGACTGATCGTAGTAGCCGGCAAACTCGAGGGTTTGGTAGCCCATGCCGGCCAGCTGCTCGATGGTGCCTACAAAGTCGTTGGCCAGGAGCGTGCGCACCGTGTACAGCTGCACGCCAATGGGACGAATGGCCGCGGCCCGCGCGCTGGTCGTATCGGCTACGGCAGAAGACGCAGCGGACGGCTTGGGATCGGCGGTGCAGGCGGTGAGCGCGGCGACGGCCGACCCGCCCGTGAGGCTCGCCGCAAGCTGTAGGAAGGAGCGTCGGTTCATGCGGCAATGTTGGGTGTGAGTGAGAAGAACAAGGCGGCCTACCGTACTACAGGGTGCCGTTTTCCAGCTGACGCACGGCGTATTCCGCGGCCCGCGCGGTGAGGGCCATGTACGTAAGCGAGGGGTTTTGGCAGGCGGCGCTGGTCATGCAGGCGCCGTCGGTAACGAAAAGATTCGGCACGTCGTGCGCCTGATTGTGGGCGTTGAGGACAGACGTTTGGGGATCGCGGCCCATGCGGGCGCCGCCCATCTCGTGGATGCCCTCACCGGGCCAGTACCGATCTTCGAACACTGTGATGTCGGTAGCACCCGCTGCATCAAGCATCTCGGCTGCCGCCGCTTTCATGTCCTCGCGCATGCGGCGCTCATTTTCGCCCAGGGTCACGTGCATCCGTAGCGCCGGCATGCCCCACGGGTCGGTAGTGCTTTCATCGAGCGTCACGTAGTTGTCCTCGTACGGCAGTATTTCCCCAAAGCCGTAGAACATCATCTTCCACGGCCCCGGCTCGCGGATGCGGTCTTTGAGGCCCGCCCCGATGCCCTCTTCGTTGAGCGCGCGGCCCCAGCTCTCGCGGTATGCGCCGCCCTGGTAGCCGTAGCCCCGCAAAAAGTCGACGGCGTCGCCGCCGCCCGGCAGGTTCCGAAAGCGCGGCACGTAGATGCCGTTGGGCCGGTTGCCGTAGTAGTAGGTGTCGTCGTAGCCCGGCATGGTGCCCACGGCGCCCACTTTAAAGTGGTGGTCCATGATAAACTTGCCCAGCGTGCCGCTGCTGTTGGCCAGGCCGTTGGGAAACGCCTGCGAGGTCGAGTTGAGCAAGATCTTGGTGCTGCCCAGCGCCGAAGCGCACAAGAAAATGACGTCGGCGGTATAGGTGCGCTCCGCTTTGGTCTCCCGGTCGATGACGCGCACGCCGGTGGCCCGGCCGGTGGCGTCGTCGTACAGCACGCTGTGCACAATGCTGTTGCATTGCATGGTCATGCGGCCGGTTTTGCGGGCCGCGGGCAGCGTGCTGCTCTGGCTGGAGAAGTAGGCCCCCACGCTGCAGCCCCGGTCGCAGGGTCCGCAAAAGTGGCACGCCTGACGTCCCTGCTCGGGCTTCGGCTCGGTGAGAATAGCCGCGCGCCCGATGGTCATGGTGCGCTCCGGAAAGTTCTCCTCGATGCGCGAGCGCAGGTCTTTCTCCACCACGTTCATGGCCATGGGCGGCAAAAACTCGCTGTCGGGCAGTTGCGGCAGGTTTTCCTCCCGGCCGGTAATGCCTGCGTAGCGCTCCACGTAGCTGTACCAGGGCGCTACATCATCGTAGCGTATGGGCCAATCGACGGCCACGCCCTCCTCCGCATTGGCGCGAAAGTCCATCGGACTCCACCGGTACGTTTGGCGGCCCCACGTAAGCGAGCGCCCGCCCTTCTGGTACCCGCGGATCCACAAAAACGGGGTGTCTTCGTCGAAGGTGTACGGGTGCTGGGTGTCGTTAACGAAGAAGTGGTTGTTGTACGGATTCACCGGCCCTGCCATCGACTGGCGCGGCTGCTCCTCTTTCATCTGTTGTTTGTTGCCCTGGCCGTTGTAGGGCATCTCCCACGGGGCCTTGTGCTCGGTGGGGTAGTCGCCGTGCTGCACGTCGGGCCCGCGCTCTAGCACAAGGGTTTGCAGGCCGCGCTCGGTGAGCTCCTTGGCGGCCCACCCGCCCGAGATGCCCGAGCCCACGACGATGGCGTCGTAGTGATTGCTGCGATCAGACGATTGTACGTAAGGCATAACACACTGCAAAGGAAAGACAGAAAGAGACCGGCGGTTAATCTTGCGACCAGGCGCGCCCGATGTCGGCAAAGGGCACGTTGCCGTCGTAGTAGCCCGGCACGATGTTGAGGCGTAGCTCCTGGGTGGCGCCCACTTCGGAGGTGTAGTAGCCCACGAGGGTGAGCTCTTTGAACATGCGGAAGAAGGAGGGCGCCTCGGGATCGGGCGGCGGCGCATCGGGGCCAAAGGTGTCGTCGTCGAGGGTGGCCACGGCGGCCGTCTGCAGCGCACGCGAGAGTTCAGCAAACGGGCGTTGGTGCGCGGCGCGCACTTGTGCGCCGAACGCTTGCAGACCGTCCATGAAGCGCTTCCGATCCTTCGCCAAAAAGCTGTCGCCCACCATGCGATCGATGAACCGCGGCACGCCGGCCGCGCGGGCCCCAGGCGTGTCCGTCGGCGGAATGATGATGTCGGTCATGGGCGCCACGAGCTCAAACTGCGCCTCGGACAAGAGGACGAGCGGCCCGTCGCTGGTGGGCGCACAGCCGGTGAGGGCGCTGCTCCACACAGGCGCCGAGACGAGCCCGCCCACGAGGAGGGCGGTGCGCTTGAGCGCCTCGCGGCGCGAGATGTTAGCGGAGGAAGCCATAAGCCAAAAGCTAAGGTCAGACGTTAAGAGGCATCGGAGGTGGCGGCAAGGGATTCGACTTCGTAGCCCCCGCGCCGCCGGTCGCGCAGGTAGAGGCCGCCAAAAATGAGGATGAGGAGGGCCGTAAAGGGCACGATGTAGCGAAAGGACATGCGTCCGCCGTAGTTGTCGGCCGGCCCCAGCAGGCCTGCAGCCCGGTCGGGCAGGGCCTGCGCGGTGGCGTTGGTGGTAGACTCCACGGCGGCTTTACTATCCACCACGGCGCGCAGTGCGTTGGCGGTGGTGCCCTGCGGCAGCGCGCCGCTTTGCTGGTGGGCGGCAAGGGCCTTTTGGGCCGTCGTGATTGCGCGTTCGAGGTCGCCCGTGAAGCCGCTGGGCACGTCGGCGGTGAGGGCCGGATACGTAGCGCGCACCGTTTGCAAAACGTCCACCACGCGCGCCTCGGGCAGCCGTTCGTGGGCGTATTCGTCGGCGATGCCGCCCATTTGCGGAGCGGTGACGAGGCCCACAACGGCCATGCCCACCGCGCCCATCAGGCCCAGCCCCAGGGCGCCGGTACGCGGCATGCGCTCGTTGACAAAGCCGAGCATGGTGGGCCAAAAATACGCGACGCCCAGCGCAAACACCGTTGCCGAGCCGAAGGCCATGAGGGCCGTGTCGGCGTAGCTCAGCCAGAGGAGCCCGCCGGTGGCGACGACGGATGACGCCAGGAGCACCAGCGTGGGCGAAAAGCGGCCCACGATCTTATCCGAGTTGTAGCGCATGAGCGCCATGAGGCCGTTGATCCAGGCGAGCACAAGCACCCCGATGCCCACAAAGCCCCCGGCGGCCTGGCTCAGGCCCGACTCCAGCACGGCGGGCACCCATCGGTTGGGGCCCAGCTCGGTGGAGGCGGTAAGCGCCATGCAAAAGAGCATCAGCCACATCAGCGGCGTGGCAAACGTGGCCTTAAACATCTGGCCAGTGCTCACGCCAGCCTGTACGTTCTCGGTCGGCGGAAACGAGGCGCGCAGCATCAGCACGCCGTAGACCACCGTAGGAATGAGGATCAGTCCCAGTTTGAGCTCCCACGCCCCGAGGCCCACTTGGTCCAACACAAAACTTCCGACCCCACCCAGCACCACACCGCCCGGAAACCAGACGTGAAATTGGTTGAGCTTAACGGCTTTGTTGTTGGGGTAGAGGGTGGCAACCAGCGGATTACACGCCGCCTCTACCAGCCCGTTGGCCATCGCAATGACGAGCGCGCCGGCAAAGAGCATCCCAAAGCCGGTGGCGCCAATCATGCAGGCGGTGCCCGCGAGGTGGCCCACAAACGACAGGCGCAAGAGCGTGCGCATGCCCAGCGTGTCGCAAAGCGGCGCAAACACCACCTGCGACACGGCAAAGCCCCACAGCGCCGCCCCGCCAATCCACCCCACTTCCGCATTGGTGAGGATGAATTCGCGCTTCAGGGCCAGCATGATCGCGCCCACGGTGGCAAAGGCCACGGATGTGGCGATGAGCGCTATGCAACTGCCAAGGAATAAACGCTTACGGTCGATGTCGGGGAGCGGGGCGCTCATAAAGCCAGGGGCTGCACACGAGAAGGGCTGCGGGTTACGGGTTCAGCGTGCGAATCTTGATGTCGCGAAACCACACCGGATCGCCGTGATCTTGCAGGGCAATGTAGCCGCTATCGAAAGAAGCGTAGCCCGGCATCTCGCCAAATTTGCTGTTTTGCACGCGCTGCGTCCACTCCTCGCTGCCAATGACGTAGCGCACCAGTTGGGTGCCGTTCAGGTAGTGCGTCACGGTATCGCCGCGCACCACCAGGCGGGCTTCGTTCCACTGCCCCACCGGCTTGGTGACGTCTTGCGCCGGGGCGTAGAGGGCATAGTTGGCACCGGCGGTGGTCTTGGGATTTTCGCCGTTCGGATGCCGCTTGTTGTCGAGCACCTGCATCTCGGGGCCGGTTTGCCACGGCCACTCGTAGCCCTCTTCGCGCACGTTGAACATGATGCCGCTGTTGCCGCCTTCCGAGATGCGCCATTCCAGCCGCAGATCGAAGTGGTCGTACATCTGACGCGTGATGATATCGTCGGGCGCGTCGTCGTTCGCACCGGTAAAGTGCATCGCCCCGCGGGCAATCGTCCAATCGTCGGGCATCGAATCCTGCGTAAACCCACGCCATTGCGCCATCGACGTGCCGTCGAACAACAGGCGCCACCCGTTGGCCTGGGCCGCCTGCGATAGGGCATTGACGGAGTCGGGGAGGGGCGCGGCCGCCGCGTTGGAAGCGTCGGGGGCGGAGGCGGCATCAGGCGTGGCCGAGGCGTCGGGCGCGTCGGAGCCGCACCCTACGAGCAGGCCGGCAAGGAAAAGCGTGCTTGCCAGGCAACAACAGCGGGTCCACATAAAGACGGAAAAGCAGGTGGTGGAGAATCGGTGAACGATTTGAAAGATAGGGTGAAGGAGGCATATTTCCAAATAGTTACGGCATTATTTTGCAGAAGAGCGCCAACGAGCGCCGCAAACCATAAAAAAGCCGCAGCCGTCGCCTACACAACGGTGCAGGTGACAGCTACGGCAGGCCCATTCACGAACCGCTCGTGACGTTGGCGGCGTCGCGAGTGATTACCTGAAAATGGGAGGCGTGGTGAGGACCAGCCCCGCTAGAACCGGAAGAGCAGCCCGCCCATGATGTTGAACAGCGAAACGTCGCCGCCCACCTTGGCTTTGGCTTGCACAAACGGCTGCAGGCTGCCGGTCTGGAATTTGGCGCCGCCCACCAGGTTCAGGCCGATGTCGGTGTCGCTGCCGGTGCCAAACGAGCCGGCATCGAACGAGGTGCGCACAATGCCGAGCCCGCCGCCCGCGTACGGCGTGAAGACCTGGTCGCTGCCCGTAAACTCGTAGAGCGCGTTCAGGCTAACATTGAAGAGGCTGACGCCGTCGGTGCTGACGAAGTAGTAGTCGAAGGCCGGGTTGATAACCACCGGCAAGCTGGCGGAGCTGATGCGCGCGTCGGCACCGAGGAAGATGTCGCCCCCGATGTCTGCGGCATCGCCCAGGCTAATGCCAAGGCGCGGCCCAACCTCAACCGTTGTTTGGGCGGTCGCGGAGGCCGGCAGCAGCAAAAGCAAGACGGCAAGCACCGAGAGACCTGTAGAGAGATAGCGCATGGTAAAAAGGGTTCGGTTTGTGTGAGATACGTGCACGGGCCATAGGCCCGATCAAGGATGCACTTTCCACTGCGTAAACACCGCTCCGCACAGGACACATGCCGGGCGCGCGGAGCCCGGCGGCATGCATTAAAACAGGTTCTTAGTCGCCCCGCTCGATGCCGTACTTGTTGAGCTTGTTGTAGAGATGCGAGCGCTGGATGCCGATGGTTTCCGCCGTTTGGCTCACGTTCCAGTCGTGCGCATTGAGCTTGTGCTGGATGAAGGCCCGCTCGAAGGCATCGCGGGCTTCGGTGAAGTCCTCGTGGCTGTGGATGAGGTCGGTAGCCAGCGAGTCGCCGGGCGCCGAGGGGCCAATGTGGCGCTCTACGGCTTCGGCGGTGATGGTGTCGCCGTCGGCCAGGATGAGCAGCCGCTCGACCACGTTCTGCAGCTCGCGCACATTGCCGCGCCACGGGGCTTGGCGGAGGTGCTGAATGGCCGCGTCGGTAAAGGTGCGGGGCTGCATGCCGTGCCGGCGGGCCAGGTGCTGGGCGAAGTGGCGCGCGAGCGGCGGAATATCGTCGCGGCGATGCCGCAGCGGCGGCACGTCAATCAGGATGACGCCAATGCGATGGTACAGGTCTTCCCGAAAGCGGCCCTCCTCCATCTCGGCCATCAGGTCTTTGTTCGTGGCCGCAACCACGCGCACGTCCACCTCGATGGGCTGGCCTCCGCCCACGCGCTGGATGGTCGATTCTTGCAGGGCACGTAGCACCTTCGCCTGGGCCGAGGCGCTCATGTCGCCAATTTCGTCAAGGAAGAGCGTACCGCCGTCGGCCTGCTCAAACTTACCGATGCGCTGCTGCGTGGCGCCGGTGAAGCTGCCCTTTTCGTGGCCAAACAGCTCACTCTCGATCAGCTCGCTGGGGATGGCCGCGCAGTTGACCTCCACGAGGGGCGCGTCGGCACGGCCCGACTTCTGGTGGATCCACCGCGCGACCAGCTCCTTGCCCGTACCGTTTTCGCCGGTGATGAGCACGCGCGCCTCGGTGGCGGCCACCCGGTCGATGGTGGCCTTGATGTCGGCAATGGCGTCGCTCTCGCCGATGATGGGGGAGAGGTCGCCGGCCTGCTCGGTAATCATTTGCCGCATGCGCTGATTTTCCACCTCCAGCGTGTTGCGGTCGAGCGCATTGCGAACGGTGACGAGCAGGCGGTTGAGGTCGGGCGGCTTCTCGATGAAGTCGTACGCGCCGAGCTTGGTGGCCTCCACGGCGGTCTCGATGGTGGCGTGGCCGCTGATCATGATGACGGGCAGCGTGGGCTGTTCGTCGGCCAGGGTGCGCAGGACCTCCATGCCATCGGGGGCGGGCATCTTGATGTCGAGCAGCACGGCATCGTACGTGGTTTCGCGGAGCATGGTGAGGGCTTCGCTGCCCTCGGTGGCCACGTCGACCGCGTAGTCCTCATACTCCAGAATTTCCCGCAGCGTGCGGCGGATGCTTCCTTCGTCGTCAACAACCAGGATGGTGGGCATGGCGCAGTGGGTGAGCCTTGGGGATTGCCAGCGTTAGGGGGCCATTGCAGCAGGCGGCACGTTGCCCGTGAGCAGGTCGTCGGTGGTGGTGACGGTGAGCGTGCGCCCGAAGGTGTCTTCAAAGCGCGCCGCTTCTTGCCGCACGGCCCACACTTCAAGCTCCGGATCGGCGTTGGTATGCAGGGCAAGGGTTAAGCGTTCGCTGGTGAGGGCGAGCCGCAGGGCGCGCACGTTCTGGAAGTGGCTCCGGTCGAGGCCCTCGGCAATGCGTAGCAGCACGCTCAGCTTCCGCACGCGCTGCTGCTGCGCGGGCGTGAGGGCAGCAAAGGACGGGTGCGTGGCGTCGGGCGACGCGCCGCGGTGATAGCGGGCCACAAGGGCAATGATGGAGACCTCCAGCGGCTGAAACCCGCGCAGATCGGCGTTCTGGATCAGGTAATGCGAGTGGAGGTGGTGGTCGGGGTGGTTGATGTGGTAGCCCACGTCGTGGAGCAGGGCCGCGTACTCCAGCAGCTCGGCATCGGCGGCAGGGCCCGCGTACAACGGCGCGCACACGTCGAAGAGAAGCCCCGCGGTGGCAGCCACGTGCTGGGCATGCTGCTCCTCCCACGAGAAGCGGAAGCCAATCTCGTAGACGCTGCGGCGCCGCACCGTGCGGAACGGCGCCAGGTAGCGCAGCCGCTGGTAGTTGTCTTCAATAAACTGCACCACCATGCCCTCGCGCAGGGCGTGCGACGACACCCGCAGGCGCCGGATGGGAAGCTGGGCGAGCAGCTCGTCCATGAGCAGCGCCCCCGCGCCAATCTGATCGGCGCGTTGCGGGTCGATGGCCGCCAGGGCCATGCGCTCCTCGGCGGCCGCGTCAATCACGCGGCGCAGGGCCGTCCGAAAGTCGCCGGCGGCGAGGTCCTGCTGGAAGATGGTGCGCTCGCCATCGCCGTGGGCATTCACGCACACGCGGGCCAGGCTCTTGACCGTGCCCGACGAGCCCACGATGGTCTCGACGCGGTGGGCCCGCGCCGCCTCCAGAACCGCTTCCAGCGACATGCGAAAATGCGCGCGCATCGCGTCCTGCTCATCCGGCGTGATGGGGTCGGTCGTCACGAACTGCTCGGTCATGCGGGCCGCCCCCAGTTTTAGGCTCGTGGCGAGGTGCACCGTGCCCTTGGCCACGACGATAAACTCCACCGAGCCGCCGCCCACGTCCACAATCATCGACGGCTCCGAGAGGTCGACGGCCCGCGCGACGCCCTGATAGATGAGCTGGGCTTCCTGCGCTCCGCTGATCGGCCGGATGCGCAGGCCAAGGGTGTCCCACACGCGCTCGATGAACGCCCCGCCGTTTTGGGCCTCGCGGATTGCGCTTGTGGCGTAGGCAAGAAACTCGCGGACGTTCCACCCCCGCGCCAGCAGATCGATACGCCGCAGGGCTTGCACGCCGCGCTCCATGGCCTCGGGCGGCAGCACATGATCCATCAGCCCGTGCTCGCCCAGGCGCACCATTTCCTTCATGCGGTCGATGACCTTGAAGCTGCCGTTGGGGTGGGCATCCACAATGACGGCGTGGAAGGAGTTGGTGCCCAGGTCAATCACGCACAGGCGCACCGGCGAGGCGGCTCCGTTGGCCTCGTACGAGGTATGCGGAAGGTGAATACACGCCGTGCGTTCGCGAACCGAGGAAGGCATGAGCGGTGGTGCTTTCAAGAAAATACCGGATGGAAAAGAAAACGAAGCGATCCGAGCGAAACAGCACGGTGCGGGTTCTTCCTGTAAAATTTCTGGACAGTTTGGCGATATCGGGCAGTGTAGCGTGCACAATGACGCGGGAGGCGATGCATCCGGCGCAGCCACAAGTGCTCAGGAGATCCCGAAGTGGTAGGTGCCGCGGCGCAGCAGCATCAGAAAGAACGGCACGCCGCACAGGGCCGTGAGGATGCCCACGGGAAGTTCCTGTCCGGGCAGGAGGCTCCGCGCCGCCACGTCGGCCCACAAGAGGAAGAGGGCGCCGCCGAGGAAGCTGAGCGGCAGCACGCGCCGGTGCGGCACGCCCACCACCGCGCGCACGGCATGCGGCACGATGAGCCCCACAAAGCCGATGGCGCCCGAGACGGCCACGAGGGTGCCGGTGATGAGGGCCGCGAGAGCGAGCAGCACGTGCTTGAGCGTCTCGACGGGCACCCCCAGGTGCAGTGCGGCCTCCTCGCCCAGGAGGAACGCATCCAACGGACGGGCCAGGGCCCACAGCACCACGCCCCCGCTAAGCGTAACGACCGCCGGTACCGTCAGCATGGTCCACTGCGTGCCGCTTAGCGAGCCCAGCAGCCAAAACAGCACCGCCCGCAGTTTGTCGGGCTCCGGCGACGCAAACGTGATGAAGGAGGTGACGGCGCCCATCAGGGCCGAGAGGGCGACGCCCGCGAGCAGCAGGCGGGGGATGGACAGGCGCGCGCCGCGCTGGGCCACGGCGTACACCACCAGCAGCGTGGCCCATCCGCCCCCCACTGCCGCCAGCGGCATGGAGACGTGGCGCGCCACGAGCGGCGGCAGAAAGCCCAGGTAGAACAGCGAGGCCCCGGCCGAGGCACCGCTGGAGATGCCCAGCACGTACGGCTCGGCCAGCGGATTGCGCACCAGCGCCTGCATGGCGACGCCCACCACCGAGAGGCCGCCGCCCACAAGGAGCGCGAGCACCGCGCGGGGAAGGCGCAGCTGCCACACGATACGCGCGGCCACCGGCGCGTCGACCGGCGGCCCGCCCAGCTGCGCCCACAGGACGCGCGCGGCCAGCGTCCACGACACCTCTACGCTGCCCATAGCCGTCGCCCCCACCACCGACCCGCCCACCGCGAGCAGCAATCCAAGGCTCAACAGGAGCGGGCGGCGGGGCATACGGAGCGGGCGGTTCCAGGGCACAGTGGAGCAGCCCTAACGCTGCGCCCAGCCGGACGGTTTTCGGAAGCCGGGCACGATTTTAACTCCGAGCGTACAACTGCTCATCGAGTTCTCTTCTCCTGAATGGGCGGCTGGCGGAATGGCGCGATCATAATCATGTAGGCATGAGAAAAAATTGTGGGGTTATCGATGGCATTTCTGTTCCACAGCGCTTTACGTGCATGGCCGTCACCCAAAGTTCCCGCCTGCTGAAGCACGCCAAGGCCGGGCGGCCCTTGGCGCACCACGCACGACCTATCTCCGCTCCAGCGGAGACTTCTCAACGTGCTAGGCAACCGGGGCCGATGGCGCTCTCGGACCTCATCGAGACGATCGATTCAGGCGGCTCGATTTTCCTGAACGCTCCAAGGGGAAACAGCGTACACATACTGTCCCTTAACCGATGATACCATCCATGCGCACCCTCGACGCCATTCGGCGGCAGCTCCGGGCCGAGATGCCTGTCCTGCGCGAGCGCTACCACGTGGAGCAGCTCGGCATCTGTGGCTCATACGTGCGCGAGGAACAAACCGAGGCGAGCGACCTGGACCTGCTCGTGACCTTCACCGAGACGCCGGGGCTCTTCGATTTCATTGGACTCAAGCACTACCTCGAAGATACGCTCGGCCTTTCGGTGGATCTGGGCATGCCGGATGCGCTAAAAGAAGGCCCTGCGGCCGACAACATCCGCCGGGAGGTGGAATACCTGTGAGCCGTGGCCAGACGCAGTACATTCTCGACATTGTGGAGGCCATGGACGCGGCCGAAGCGTTCGTCGAAGACGTGACGTTCGAAGCACTGGAAGGCGACCGGCGCACGCAGTACGCCCTGCAGCGAGCCTTCGAGATTATTGGAGAGGCAACGAAACAGATCGACGAGTCAATTCAGAAGCGCTATCCCGATGTGCCATGGCGCAAAATGGCTGGCATGCGAGACATCCTTGCTCACCAGTACTTCGCTGTGAACCTGGAGGTCGTATGGAATGCGGTCCATGAAGACTTTCCCGAGGTACAGCTGCACCTCCAAGCAATTCTGGAGGAGCTGCAGACGACAGGAAAGGACCAGTAGAAAACCCAGCGGGCCGCCGATTCCAGACAGCTCAAGGCATTTGGTCCCTCGAAATGGTGCCGGAGGTGGGACTCGAACCCACACGGTGCACAAGCACCAACGGATTTTAAGTCCGTTGCGTCTGCCGATTCCGCCACTCCGGCCTATGCTACAGCTGCTCCAATTGCGTGCGTGCTTTAGCATACGCACTGGGCCGCTGCCGTACAACCTTGCGCGCCGGCCGCGCCAATGCAAGCCGCGTTCTGCGAAACTTTCGGTGAATCAAGCGATACTGCCGGTCCCTGGATTCCCGATTGCCCCGCCGCACGCCGTATGGATGCTTCGCCCCCCTGGCTCGCCGCCCTCTTGAACTGTGCCGAAACGGCGGCCCCACGGGCGTACGTTCCCTTCTCGGAGGCACCGGTGGGCGCTGCGCTGCTCCTCACCGACGGCCACTGGATTCCCGGCGTGCGCGTCGAGAGCGCGTCGTTCTCGCTCACCCTGCCTGCGCTGCACAACGCGTTCACCACGGCGGTGGCGCTGCAGGCCACCGCGCGCATCGTGGGCGTGGCCTGCAGCCGGCCCGTGCGCCCCGAGGAGGCCACCTACCTGGAAGGGCTTTCCGTGCCCCTCACGCCGACAACCGACCGCGTGTGGCACGTGCACGGCAGGCACGGGCCCGAGCAGATCGGCGATCCGCTGTCGCCGCTCTTGGAGGCGGCGCCGGTTGATGACGCGGCCGGCCGGGCCCTGGCGCGCCGCGTGGCGGAGCGGGCCTATGTCCCGGCTTCGGCGTTTCCGGTGGGCGCTGTGCTCGAAACAACGAACGGGTGGGTGTCCGGGGTGAACGTGGAGCATCCGGACTGGGCGCGCATCCTGTGTGCCGAGCGCAATGCCCTGGGCACGGCCCGCTCATATGGCTTGCACCCGGCCGATCGGCTCTACCTTACCTGCCTGCGCGATCCCCACGGGTCGCCCTGCGGGGCCTGCCGGCAATGGCTCGTGGAGCACGCGCCGCAGGCCACGGTCATTATGGATCGTGGCGATGACTCGGCGGTTCATCAGGCAGCCGTCCCCGACCTCCTGCCCGATTCGTTTAACGGGCGCACAATGCTGAACGCTTAACCTCCTGACCCTTTTCGGATACGTCCATGCTGGTTGATGTTGCACTGTTCGTTGTTGGGCTCATCGCGCTGTACTACGGAGCGGAGGGCCTCATTGCCGGGGCGTCAAGCGTCGCACTCCGCTACGGCATCCGTCCCATCCTGGTAGGCCTCACCATCGTGGCGCTGGGCACCTCGATGCCCGAGTTTGTGGTGAACCTCCTTGCCGCCGTACAGGGCGAGTCGGCGCTGGCGCTGGGCAACATCGTGGGCTCCAACATTGCCAACATCGCGCTTATCCTGGGCGTCTGCGCGTTGGTGGTGCCGCTTACCGTGCAGGCGCCGGTGCTCAAAAAGGAGTATCCGTTCATGCTGCTTACCATGCTCGTGTTTTACGGATTGGCGTGGGACGGCGCGGTTACGGCGCTCGACGGCGGCATCCTGCTGGTGGGCCTGGTGGCGCTGCTTACGTACCTGGCGTCGCAGGGCCGCACGGCCGAGGCGGTGTCTGCCGAGGAGGTCGGCGTCTCTGGCGTCCGCCGCACGCTCTACATCGTGGGCGGCATTGTGGGGCTGGCCGTTGGCGCACACTGGATGGTGGAGAGCGCCGTCTCGATGGCCGACCGCTTCGGCATCGATCATGCCGTGGTGGGCCTCACCGTGGTGGCGCTGGGCACGAGCCTGCCCGAGCTGGCCGCGTCGCTCGTGGGCACGCTCAAAGACGAAGCCGATCTCTCGTTTGGCAACGTGGTGGGCAGCAACATGCTCAACGTCCTGTTTGTGGTGGGCCTCGTGGCGCTGTTTCGTCCGCTGGATGTGGATGCTGCAGCGCTGCGGATTCACTTTCCGGTGATGATTGGATTTGCATTGTTGCTGTTGCCCCTGGCGCGCACCCATTACGAGTTGGCGCGCTGGGAGGGGGGCTTGCTGGTAAGCGGCTTTGTGGCCTACATGGGCTATCTGATCGTCCCGTACCTGTAGTCATGCGCACCGGCCGAATACTTTGGAGCCTGGGGCTTCTCGTGCTCTGCACGGCGGGGGCGGCGCACGGACAGTCGGCACCTGCGGATGCGGAGCGCACGTTCTGGGTGTTTTTGGAGCGGCAGCCGGCGGCGTGTCCGGGGACCGATGCGGCCCGGGCCCGGCGCGCGCTACGGGGGCGCAACGGCGTGCACTGCTGGCAGCTACCGCCTGCTACCCAGCGCGCGCTGCGGGCAACCGCCGGTCCGCTACGCACCGTCAGCCGGTGGCTGGGCGCTGTAAGCGTGGCCTTGACGCCCGCGGAGCGCCGGGCGGTGGAGGCGCTGCCGATGGTGCGCCGGGTGCAGCCGCTGGGCCTTCGGTTGCAGCGGACCGCCGTGCGCGCTCCGGAGGTGGTACAGCCGGGCCTCGCGGGGTTGCAGCTCGCAACCGTAAACGCCGTGCGCGCCCTCGACGACGGTTTCGATGGCCGCGGCGTGCACCTCGGGTTTATGGATGCCTCGTATCGCGGCTTCCAACACACGGTGTTTGCGCCCCTGCGCGCCTCGGGCCGCCTGCGCGGGCTGCGCGATTTTACGCCGGGCACGCAGCAGGGCCAGCATGGCCAGATGGTGGCCTCGGTTGCGGTGGGCTACCAGCCGGGGCGCTACGTGGGGCCGGCGCACGGCGCTACCGTGTGGGCCGCAACGACCGAGCACACCCCCTACGAGCGGAATATCGAAGAGGACTTTTTTGTGGCGGGCCTGGAGTGGCTGGAGCGCCAAGGGGTGGATGTCGTCAACATCTCGCTGGGCTACACGCGCTTCGATGAGGGGGAACGCAGCTACATGCCGGCGGCGCTGGATGGCGACACGGCGGTGACGACGCGTGCGGCCGACCGGGCCGCGGCCCTGGGCGTAACGGTCGTTACAAGCGCGGGCAACGGCGGCTGCGCGCGCGCCGAACGCTGCTGGTACTATGTGGGCACGCCGGCCGATGCCGACTCGGTGATCACCGTGGGCGCCGTCCGCCCCGACTCGTCGCGCGCTTCGTTTAGCGCACGCGGCCCCACGGCCGACGGCCGCATCAAACCCGACGTAGCAGCGCTGGGCACGCGCGTTGCTGTTGCCAACGGCCGCGATACGTTTGTGCGCGGCGGCGGGACCTCGTTTGCCGCGCCCATGGTGAGCGGCATCGCAGCGCAGATGCTGCAGGCCAACCCGCGCCTCCGGCCCCTCCAGGTGCGGGCCATCCTGCGGCAGACGGCCTCGCACCCGGGCCGCCCCAACAACCGCACGGGCTGGGGCATCGCAGACGGCACGGCCGCCGTGCGCACCGCGGTGGCATGGACGCGCCTCTGGCCGCCGCCGCTCACGCAAATCGAACCGCCGTACCCGCTGCGGGCCACCCGCCGGGTGCAGGTTGTAGTGCGCGCCGCGGCGGGGGCGCGCCACGCCCGCATCACCCTCGTCGACCGGCTCGGACGGGTGCAGATAGCCCAGACGATGCCGCTACGCGCGGGCTACAACCGCCACGCGCTCTCCGTACACAGCCTACCGCCTGGCGTGTACGGCTACCGGGTGCAGGCCGACGGACACACGCGCCGTGGGGTTGTGTCCGTGTTGCCCCCATCATAAACGCCGAGGGCCTGCATGCGGCAGCACTGGCAAACCTGCATGACACGTTTGCAGCAATTGGAACGACCGACGAGGTGCTCGCGGATTGGCATGCGGCGGGCGATGCAAACAATTCGACCCGCGGGTAACCCTCCGCGGCGCGGCTACGCAGCGGCCGCGCGCTCCTGATCGCGGTACTGCAGATCGTACAGCTTGCGGTACAGGCCCTCGTGAGCCAGCAGCTCCTGATGGGTGCCGCGCTCGCGAATCTCGCCTTTGTGCATCACCAAAATCTGATCGGCATCGCGGATGGTGGAGAGGCGGTGCGCGATAGCCAGCGTGGTGCGGTTTTCGGTCAGGCGCTCCAGCGCGTTCTGAATGAGCTGCTCCGTCTCGGTGTCTACGCTGGAGGTGGCTTCGTCGAGCACCATCACCGCTGGATCGTACAGCAGCGCCCGCACAAACGCCAAGAGCTGCCGCTGCCCGTGCGAAAGCGACGACCCGCGCTCTTTCACGTCTTGCTGATAGCCGTTGGGCAGGCGCTCGATAAAGTCGCTGGCTTGCACCAAATCGGCCGCGCGCTTCATCGTGTCGGGGTCGATGGTGTCGTCGCCCAGCGTCAGATTCCGCTCTACGGAGCCCGAGAACAAAAATACGTCTTGCAACACCAATCCCAGGTGCTGGCGGAGATCATCGAGGCGCAGGTCGCGGATGTTTACGCCGTCGAGGAAGATGTCGCCTCGCTGCACGTCATAAAACCGCAGCAGCACGTTCATCACGGTCGACTTGCCCGCGCCCGTGGCGCCCACCAAAGCGAGCGTCTCGCCGGGCTCCACCGTGAATGACACGTCCTTCAGAATCCAGTCGGGGGCGCCCTCCGCATCGTCCTCGTACGCAAACCAGACGTTCCGAAACTCGATCCGGCCCGCCACGGCGTCCAGCGTCACCGGGTCGTCGCGCTCGGCGAGGCGTTCGTCCTCATCGACCAGCCCGTAGATGCGTTCCGCCCCCGAAAGGGCGCGCTGCAGCGTGTCGTACTGGTTGGAGAGGTTGCGGATGGGCTGGAAGAACTGCCGCACGTACTGCAAGAACGCAATGAGCACGCCCAGCGTGAGCGTGCCGGTCATGGAGCGCAGCCCGCCAAACCACAGAACGGCGCCCAGGGCCACATCCGATACAATTTGAACCGCCGGCCAAAAGACGGCGAAGTAGAAGATGGTTTTGATTTGCGCCTGCCGGTGGTCGTCGTTGATCGACCGGAAGCGCTCCATCTCGTCGGCCTCGCGCCCAAAGAGCTGCACGATGGCCATCCCGGTGACGTGCTCTTGGATGAACGCATTCATGCGTGAGACCTGCTTGCGCGTCTCGCGGTACATGGCCCGCGCGTTTTTGCGAAACCACGCCGTCACCGCAATCATGAGCGGCAGCACGGCCAGCGTGACGAGGGCGAGCGTCACGTTGTAGTAGAACATGAAGGCGGCGATGAACAGCACGCGCATGCTGTCGCCCAAAATGACGACCACGCCGGAGGAGAGCAGGTCGCTGAGGGCCTGCACGTCGCTCGTGGTGCGCGTGATGAGCTTGCCGATGGGCGTGCGGTCGAAAAACGACAGGGGCTGCCGCTGGATGTGCTCGAAGACGCGCGTGCGCAGGTCGTCGATGGCGTGCTGGCCGATCCACTGCGTAAGGTAGTTTTTGCCGAACGCAAACACGCCTTCGCCCACGAGCGCAAGCACCAGAAAGCCAATGATGCGCCCCAGGCCGTCGAGGTCGCCCGTCACGATGTAGTTGTCGATGGCCTGCTGGATGAGCCACGGGCGCAGCGGCCCCAGCAGCGACGCGGTAACGGTAATGACGAGCGCAAGCACCACCCACCCGCGATAGGGCGCGAGCGTCGCGATCATGCGGCGCAAGAGGGTACCGTTGAGCGCATCCAGCTTCTGCTCTTCGGTGCGTGCGTCGGTTGTAGACGAAGAAGCCACGTGCAGGAGGCCAAAGATCGGAGGTCCAGAACAGTTGCCCAACTCACACCGGCAAATCCATGTTGCGCCACGTGCCAGCCGCGGGCCGCTTGTTGCCCGGGC
The DNA here is from genome assembly GCF_000419585.1 of Salisaeta longa DSM 21114. NCBI lineage: Bacteria > Pseudomonadati > Rhodothermota > Rhodothermia > Rhodothermales > Salisaetaceae > Salisaeta > Salisaeta longa. Next base: position 2,611,764 of record NZ_ATTH01000001.1, on the reverse strand, counting down.
TTTCACGATTCGCGGGATGTCTCGCGCGGGTCGAGCACGAAGGGCCGACCCTCTTCGGCGGCCACCGACGCGCTGAATACGTCACGTGCCTCTTCCACAAGTACCTCGGGGGTGGGGTAGCGGGCACTGAAGTGGGTGAGCGCAAGCTGCTTGGCCCCGGCGGCTTGCGCTACGCGGGCCGCCTCGCGGGCGGTGCTGTGGCCGGTGTCGGCGGCGCGGGCGCGGTGCGCTTCGCTGAATGTGGCGTCGTGCACGAGGAGGTCGGCGTGGCGGGCCAGCGCGCGGCCCGCGGCACACGGACGCGTATCGGTGACGTACGCCCACGTAACGCCCGGTCGCGGCGGCCCCATAACGTCGCGCGGATGCACCACGGTGCCGTCGTCGCGCGTCACGGGGGTGCCGCGCTGCAGGGTGCCAAAGAGGCGTTCGTCCGTGACGCCCAGCGCCCGGGCCTTTTCCGGAAAGAAGCGCCCCGGCCGATCGTCTTCGTCCACCCGATAGCCCGCGGTAAACGTCCGGTGCGTCAGCGGGCGCGCCGTCACGCGGAGCCCGTCCGCGGCGTACACCGTCTGCTGCGTGAGCGATTCGTCGAGCAGCACGCGCTCAATAGGAAACGGCTGCCGGTCGGGATCCAGGCCGGGCAGTGCCTGCAGCATGGAATCGAGGGGCGCCGGGGCGACAAGCGTAAGCGGGGCCTGGCGCTGGTTGAGGGCCATCGAGGAGAGGAGGCCGGGCAATCCGAAGCAGTGATCGCCGTGGAGGTGCGTGATGAAGATGGCTGCGATGCGTGCCAGCGCGTAGCCTTCCTCGCGCAGTCGGTACTGTGTGCCCTCGCCGCAATCCAACAGGTAGAGCGTGCCGTGGCGCTGCATCACCCAAGCCGAAAGGTGACGACCGTGCGCCGGCGTGGCAGACGCTGTGCCCAGCGGGCAAACAACTGTTTCCATGAACACACCACGCAGATCAGGGGCTTACCGGCGACGCCACCAGAGGAGCAGGGCGGCCAGACCGGCGCCGGCAAGGGCAGCGGCCCAGGGGTGATGCCGAGCGGCCACGCGGGCCGCGCGCGCCGGGTGCACCTCGGCCTGGGCAAGACGCAGCAGGCGCGCCGAAGCGTTGGGTTGGGCGCCCGCGCCCAGCCGCCCCAGCACCGTTCCGTCGCAGCGGATCTCCAGTGTGAGGTCGCCATGCCGTAGCGCCGCATCGAGCCACTCGGTACGGGTTGCGCCCGCCGCATCGGCAAGTTGTCGGAACGTGCGCAGCCGGGGCACCTCTACCATGAGGGTTGCTCCGCGCCCGCGCACCGTCACCGGCGCACCGTCGACGGTAATCGAAAGATCGGCGTCAATGCTGAGGGGACGGCGCGGCACGGGCGGGGGCGGCTTGTGGGGGATCGGAGGTGCGGGCGCAACGGGGTTAGCTGGCGTTGTCGCGCGTGCGGATGCGGAGCGTGCCGTTCATGCGCCACTGGGCGTGGTCGGCGCCATCGCCCACCTTGCTGGGCACCGACAGCTCAAAGTCGTCAAACTCATAGGTGATCTCGGCATCGCGGCCCGTCAGCTTGTCGTACAGGCCAATGGCCAGTTCGGGCCACGTGCGGGTGTCATCGGAAGCGTCAGCCATGGGGCAGTTGGATTAGATGAAGGAATCGCAGCGTGTCAATCAAAATGTATGCGCGACCGCAGGAGTTCTTGTGCAGGTGCTATATTCCTGTAATTCGGCCGCGGACCTTAACAATGGTGTCGCGCGGGCACGGAAGGGCGTGTGGTCCGTTCAGAGAACAAATGGAATAGCACAACACGACCCCGCACCATGGCAGCAGCTAAACACATTCTGGTCACGGGCGCCACGGGATACGTGGGCGGCCGGCTGGTGCCATGCCTGCTGCGGGAGGGCTACCGCGTGCGGTGTTTTGTGCGCGACGCCCGCCGCGTACAGGCGCGCCCGTGGGCCGATCGGGTGGAGATTGTGGAGGGCGATGCGCTGGAGCGCGACACGGTTGGGCCCGCCATGCAAGGCATCGACGCGGCGTACTATCTCATCCATTCGCTGGGCGCCGGGGCGTCGTTTGCCGAACGCGACCGGATGGCCGCGACCAACGTGCGTGCGGCAGCCGCGGACGCCGGCGTGGGGCGCATCATCTACCTGGGCGGCATCCAGCCCAAGGGCGAGCAGCAATCGAAGCACCTTCGCAGCCGGCTCGAAACCGGCGACGTGCTGCGCGAGGGCCCGGTGCCCGTCACCGAACTGCGGGCGGCGGTGATTGTAGGATCGGGCAGCCTGTCGTTTGAACTGGTGCGGTCGCTCACCGAGCGCGTGCCCGTCATGCTGTGCCCGCGCTGGGTGCAAACGCCCACGCAGCCCATCGCCATCCGCAACGTCCTGCAGTACCTCGTCGCGACGCTCTCCACCCCCGAGAGCACCGGCGAGACCATCGAGATTGGCGGCAGCGACGTGCTCACCTACGGCGATATGTTTCAGATTTACGCGAAGGTGCGCGGGCTGAAGCGGCGCATCGTCAACGTGCCGTTTCTTACGCCGCGGCTTTCGTCGTACTGGGTGGGTTTCGTCACGCCGGTGTCGTCGACCATCGCGCGGCCGCTCATCGAGGGGCTCGACAACGAAGTGACCGTCGACCGGCCCGAGGTGGCACGGACGATGTTTCCGAGCGTGCGGCCCATCAGCTACGAGGCGGCGGTGCGGCTGGCGCTGCGGCGCGCCGCGAGCGGCGATTTGCCCACGGTGTGGAACAGCGCGCAGTCGTCCGTTCCTTCAGCCCCCGACGATACGCCGACGCTGGAGGTGACCGAAGGGCTCTTTCGGGAGACGCGCACCGCTACGGTGCAGACCTCGCCTGCGGCGGCGTTTGCGGAAATTGAGCGGCTGGGCGGACGCAACGGCTGGGGCTATGCCGATTCGCTTTGGCGCCTGCGCGGACGGATCGATCAACTGCTGGGCGGCGTCGGATTTCGCGCGGGCCGCCGCGATGCGGAGACCCTGCGCCCCGGCGATGCCGTCGACTTCTGGCGGGTTGAGGCGCTAGAGGCCAACCGCCTGGTACGGTTTCGCGCCGAGATGAAGCTGCCGGGGCGGGCATGGCTTCAGTACGAGGTGACGCCCGCCGCAGCGGAGACGCGCATTACGCAGACGGTCTTCTTTGAGCCGCGCGGGCTGTGGGGCACGCTCTACTGGTACCTGGTGGCCCCGGTGCACCGATGGGTCTTCCGCGGCATGCTGCGGGCGCTTACGCAGCGGATTCGGCAGCGGGAAGCCCCAGCCGCTCGCGAAGCGTTGCCCACGACGTAAACGCGAAGCCGCGGGCGTCGGTGGTGGCGTCTTTGGGCGGCTCGTCGCGCAGGTACCAGGCCACGCGCCACCCGGCCCGCTGCCCACCTTGTACATCCGAGGGAAAGGAGTCGCCCACGTACAAGATGCGCTCCGGCGGCGTCTCGGCGGCCGCGCTGGCCTGCGCAAACACCTCCGGGTGCGGCTTCATGTAGCCGGTTTCCTCGCTGATGATCACGGCCTGCGCGCGCTCCGCCAGCACCGGAAATTGCTTCAGCTTTTGGGCTTGCACCTCCGCAAAGCCGTTGGTGAGCAGGCCCACCGGGTACCGCTGCGCAATGGCCTCGAACGCCGTGTGGGCGCCGGGGACGAAGCGCCAGTGGGCGCCGTAGCGCTGCATGTAGTAGCTGCCCACGCGGGCCGCATCGGCGTGCGGCGCCTCCACCGCTTCCAGAAGCTTCACAAAGCGCTGGTCCTTTACGTCGGTTTTGTCAATGGCCCCCTGCGCGTACTGCCGCCACAGCGGCGCGTTGATGGTGTGATAAAGCGTTTGGAGCTCATCGACGGAATAGCGTCCAAACGTCTCCAGGTAGCGGGTGCGCACGTCCGCGAGGGCCGCGCGCTCGGCGTGGCGGTGGTCAAGCAGCGTATCGTCGATGTCGAAGTACACAAACGCAACGTCCATAGGCCGTGGGGAAGAAGAGACAAAAGCGATGCGTTGGATACGCCAGCCGCAGGGGACCGTTGCGTGTCGCTTCAGGGCCTTGCGGCTGCGCAGCACCCCTCTCCGCTTCCCTTGGGCCCTAGGTGTTGAGACACTGCCTGAAGAATCAGCGGCTCAACGAGCCTGCGCGCTCCGAGGGGGCGCCCGTGCGCAGCCGACGCGTGCCCTGCCTCATGTGGCGCCTGTAGATCGGCATCACGATTCCAAGCAGTGCGTATGGCCAGCCGCCAATTGGCAGGGCATTCGGAAAGGCCGCAGCGGTTATCGTCGACAGCAGAGCTGCGATGAACAGGATGCACCACGTACCGAGCTCCATACGCGTCTCGATGCGCTCCGTCTCATCCAGCGCCAGCGCGTGGCGATGCCGCCACGCGTGCAGGTTAAGCAGCGCAATAGTCATGGACATGAACATGAAGCCGATGCCGTAGATCACGAACATCAGGTTTACATCGTGCACGCTGGTGATACCAAGCGTGCGAATGTCGGGCCCAATCGGCAGGCCGATCAAGCTCGCGGTGGCGCCTGTGACGGCGCGGGCCATGTAGCGCAGCGGGTAGACGAAGACGAGGATGGTGAACACGAGAAGGCAACTAAGCACAATGCTCGTGCCATCATCCAGGCCGTAACGCCGGCTCCAGCGGTGGTGTCCATTCCAGAACACCATGAGCAGGGTTGCGCTGAAAACGAAGCCTGGCACGTGTACGAGCGCGCCGGTCAGCGCCTGCATGGTCGTGGGCGGATCGAGCGAAATGACAAGCAGCGTCAACGCGAACGCGAATGCTGCGTCCGTAAAGGTCTCGATGCGCGTCGTATCCAGCCCGCGCAGCCTGAATCCGCCTGCGTCACGTGGGGTGGCCATCGCGCGCGCCTCCTCTGCAGCATGCACCGCTCAATCGTCGGTCGTGCTGATTCAATGGGCTCATTTGCTTCACATAAGTTCAAAAGAGCCCCCTTTACACCCCTAGCGAGGGCGGGGTTTCTGCACGGGTGTTTTTGGCTTCTGGCATAACGGATGATCTCTGCCGCAAAGGGCAATGGAAGGGCGCAGCGCCAGCAACCGAAATGCCGCCGTCAGAAATTAGCCGCTGCCCGTCGTCGGCAGCAGTGCTGGGTCATATGGGGCTGGAGACTAGCGCGGCGGTTCGAGAAATCGGGAGAATCCTTTGGCCCGGAGCCCTTCTTTCAGTTTCTGATCGCCTGTCCAGAGGCGTTCTCCGGTTTCAAGCGCAATGGCCACGTGCGGCGCATCGGTTAGGTCCACGTCCTGGCATAGCTCAGCGGCTTTGGCCCGGTTGGCCGGCGCGATAAGCTCTTCCTTGTAAAGCTCCAATTCGCGCAACAGCTCGTAGAAAAGGTGCACGATATCCTCGTCGCCAAGACGGCTGAGCCGCACGATCTTCCCCTTGTGCTTGAAGAGCTCAACCACGGCAAGTTCGTTGATCAGAAAACGCCGGTTGGAGGTCAGAAGTACCTCCGTGAAGTGTGCGCTTTTGCGCAGAAGAGCGGAAAACAGAACGTTGGTGTCAACGACAACAGGCCCACTCACACGTTAGGAGGCTGCGTACTTGGGTTTAATGCGCTCCCAGACCGAGCGGTCGATCTCATCCGCTAGCTTCGCCGCATCCTCTGCGCTGAGCTGGCTGCGCTTGCGAATCGATTCGAGCTCGACAAAGTCAAGAAGCCGCGTGAGCGCGTCGTGATTGACGAGCTCGCCGTTGAAGCGAACGACGATATCGCCCTGCTCGTTGGCAATTTCGTAGGACTTGCTCATGACAGCAACGGGCTGAAGTAGAGGGAAGCACAATTTAGACTCCCAGCCGCTGCGCTTGGTTCGAGGACCACTTCCTCGCTCCGCACAAACTCTGATGCGATTTTCTTTACGGCGTCGATGACCTCTGGACGGTTACAGGACCCGCACGACGTAGCACCGAAGTAGAATATGACGTAGCTTTTCTTCGACTCCGAATTGGGCAACGGCCTGCTGAGGTGGCTGAATCAGACGTCCAGAAAGCACAGCAAGAAGGAGCAGGGCGGTGCGCAGGGGCATGGCTTTCACTTCCTGAGTTGAGAAGAATCTCATGGCGATTGCTGCGGCATGACGTGGAGGCTCAGATGCAAGCCTGTTTCCAACTGTGAAGCGAGCAGATGTGGTGCCAGCACTTGAAAGCGGCAAAGCCGCAGGCAGGCTTTTCACCTGCAGCGTTGTGTTATGCCGCTACGGATATGACTGCGCCTTTTGTTGCTTTCCGCGCTGCATCCACAATTTCAGGTACTAGTGGAAGAAGTGTCTCGTACTCGTTGGTTGGCGCTACGACCGTCACAATGGCCAGCTCCCGCCCTTCAAAATTCTGCTGGTACTCAATGCCCTGGTCCATCGTGAGCAATGCGTCGAACGCTTCTTCCGCCCGGTCGAGCAGCGCTCCGTTCCGGTCGAGCAGCGCTCCGTTCTTTACACCGGCCCATCCGCGTTCCGGAACGGTCACTACCTCAATGCCTCGCTCCATGAGGCGCCACTTGAGCTTGCGCGGGATGTTTTCATCGAAAAGAACCGTCATGCCGCACGCGGGGGGTGATCTTCAGCAAGCGCGGCCTCTTCGGCCAGCTGCAAAAACGCTTCGGCCTGCTCGCGCCGAACGCTCGGAAAGTCGTCGATAAATTCGTCGAGGCGCTTGCCATGCCGAAGATGCTGAACAAGCGAGTCGACCGGAACGCGCGTCCCTGTGAAGACGGGGGCCCCACCCTGAATGTCTGGATCCCGGTGGAAAATCTCTTCGCGTTTCATGGCACGTCCTGCATCGAAAGGAGAGGGCATGAAGCAACAATGAAAATAAAACGCACCCTACCCATCGGATGATTCACAGCTGCGAGTATAGCGGCATAACGGTGTAGCTCTGCGGAAGCGGGTACTGCTACCTTACAGAGGCGGCACGTGAGGTGCTACCTTTTGACAGCGAGCACCAGCCCGCCGTCCGCAGCAGAGATGGGGTATAGCGCTTCTTGGTCTTACCACAGAAGGTCAATGTCGTAGTCCGCGAACGCCTCATCCTTGCTCACGACCGACAGGGCTTCCACCTGCACCTGCGCGATGATCATACGGTCGAATGGGTCGCGGTGATGAAAAGGTAATTTCTGTCTCAAGCTAACCTGTATCTTAGTTTTGCTCTACTTTTTTTGAATATCGTTAATCTCTTCATCTGATAAATTGAGAATTTTACTAACCTGATCTTCAATTTCTGATATAGAAGCTGATCCGCCCAAATTTTTCAGAGCTTGAATAGTTAGATTGAAAAGGTCTTCGTATTTATATTGAAAAACTTCTGACATCTCAGTGATTTAGTTTAAGCGGTATAACGGCAAAGTTCACCTGCGGTGGAATCTCTGGCAGCGTCCCTAAAATGAAGGAAACCGTTCTGGCAAGGGCACAGCAGCAAACGACGCCGAAATGCCCACCGTCAGGTGCAACGGTGGGTTATGCGGCGGATTGGCGTTCAAGAAATGAGTCTATCGTACTCAGCGTGCGTCCCAACCCAGAACCACACGATCCCTTCAGGCTTCTCTCTCCCCAACGCTCTGTAATGCAGACCGACGCGCACCGACCATAGCTGCTCCTTATTTCCGATCTTCTTGAAGTGCAGGGACGGATGACGTGGATTGGACTTGAGCAGTTCGAATTTCCGATCTGCCATCTCCTGAATGTCTTCGGGCAGATTGCGGTAATGCTTCCAGAATCGCGGAAGAGTGAAATGCTTCACAGTGGTTTCGCTTCTCCAGCTTCATACTCTTCGTCGACCTCCTCCAAGAGGGCATCCAATCGTCCTGCGTCAAGGTCTCGTTCAATCTGCTTGTCCCAGACGTTCGCCTGGTAATCCGCGAGCCACGCCGAAAGCTCGGCCAGTTCCTCAGGAGAAAGCTGGGTGATTGCATTCTCGATTTCTTTCACACTCATGTCTGGCACCTTCCTTTTGCTGGAACTGATAGTCTTCAACTACAACAGCATCGCCCGTGTTCGGATGTAGCCGCATAACGGCAGAATTCAGCCGCGAAGGGCGGTAGTGCGGTTAGAAAAAGCTACGGATGCGCCAACGTCCGCGCAATCGCATCAGACTTTGAAGCCCTTCGTCGGCTGCTATGAATTGTTATGTGGCGCATTTATCCTGTTCTTTCAGCTATCAGGGTCTCAAGCCGCGTAAGCCACCATTTTCGCGCTCTGTCTTTTTTGATCGAGTGTCCCCAAATGCGTTTTACGAGCCAACCTTTTTCCTCAAGTTCATTGGTAACTTCTCGGTCTCGACGCTTGTTGCGGCTGATTTTCTTTTCCCAATAATCTCGGTTGGATTCAGGCATTCGTAAATGTTCCGGGCAACCGTGCCAGAAGCAACTGTCCAAGAAAATTGCAACACGAGCCTCCCGCTCAACAAGATCCGGTTTGCCCGGCAAATCATCGGCGTGAAACTCAAAGGAACCGAAATCTCTTTCTCACAGTGTCTTGAGGGACAGTCCACAAGCAACCTGATGAACCTAAGAAAGCTGCGCTCCTGGAACCGTCCACGACCTTCGAATCGTCGTGTAGAGGCGTTGCTTCGGTTCCAGAGAGGCAGTGGGATTCCAGATGAAACTGACGTCCGGTGTGGCGACGAGATTGCGAACGAGCGCCACAACGTAAGCGCCGGATTTCTGAGAGGCCACGCGCCATTCTTTATCCGTGAATAGAATTCCTCCACTCTGTTCCGCCATTCCTTTCACCTCTACGAACGTGGTGGCCGATGAGTCCTGAATTTCGAAGTCGTAGCCGCACGCATGGTAGCGCCTGTCGTGCAGAAGGCCGGGCGCAGGTCGGTTGGTTTCAGCATGGAAGTCGATGAAGAAGTCTTCAGCCATGCGTCCCGTTTTCATTCGAGAAGCCGGTGAAGCCGACTCTCGCACGGGCTTTTTGTCGGTTTCTATCACCTCTCTTACAACTTCCTGCACGTCGTCTGCGTCGCGGAAAGTCGGATCTTGCAAAATGCCGCGCACCACGTCGTAGAGTCCTTCCTCATCCATTTCGCCGAACATCTCAACGATCTTCTGCCGGCTGGGGCGCAGGTCGCGCTTGTGCCACCCTTTACGCGGGTTGTCGTGCAGCGGATCGAACTCGTCCCGCATATTTTTCACAGTGCTCGCCTTTACGCCAAGCGCCTGCCCGACGGCTCTGTGGGCGGACTTCTTTGTGTTACGCCCAAGCCGTTCATAAGCCGCCGCATCGAACCGCGAGATGTAGTAGGCCACAACGAGCGCGAGTGCGTTGCAGTCGTCCATTGCTTTCATGGCGCCTTCTTTGCCGCTTTGGTCGTTGGAAGCACGTTACCAACGCAACGAGCTTGATTTACGATCCTGTCATGACAAAATGTGCAAGGTACGACCATGAACAGAAAAAATGTTGACAATCAGTTACGCCTCAATTTCAGTGGAGACGAAATCGAAGGAGCGTTCGCGGACGAGCGCGAGATAGAGGCGCTGCGTCACTTCGGCTCGTGGTGCGAGGCGCAAAAGCGGCACGGCGAGCTTCCCGTTCGCAGCCGCGTGTACGCCGCGCTGATTACGCTTGACCGGCTCCTGAAGAACTACAACCTCGACCGAAAAGCGCACACTACGTCGTCTGGCGCACAGGTCAAAATGCAGACGCCGCACAACGTCTCTAAAATACTCGCGCGGTTTGGCGAGACGAGGCCCATTCCGGCAGAGGCAGGACGCACAAGTTCTGGCTCGCTTCACGCGGCGGAAGAACTTCTCGAAGCGCTTCGAGCTACCCGTCTTGACGAGTTGGGCGATGAAGCCCGCAATGCCGTTCTGACGCGGATGCTGGAGCATCTGGTCTGGGTGGCGGGCGAATACGCCAAATGTGAATGGCGCAAGCGAGCTCGAATTGCTGTCGAGTACGATCCGACGCGCAACGCGACGCAAATCATAGCCGATGCGCTCGACAAGGCAGAGAGCAAAGCCGGTGCGGTTGCGCAACATCTCGTTGGCGCAAAGTTGCAACTCCGCCTGCCAGACATTGAGATTCCAAACCACGGTTATTCAACGGCGGACGTGCAGACCGGGCGGCGCGGCGACTTCGAGATCAACGATTCCGTTTTCCACGTCACAGTTGCACCGATGGACGGGCACTATCAGAAATGCGTAAAGGACTTGCGGGCAGGCTATGAAGTGCACTTGATGGTCAGGGATTCCATGAAGGGCAGCATCCGGCAGATTGCCCATGAGACCCATGATCCAAATATCAGCGTGCAATCCATCGAAGGCTTCATCGGGCAGAACCTGAATGAGATTGCCGCCTTTTCGAGAGACGCCTTCAAGAAGCAATTCAAAGCATTGCTTGATCTATACAACGAGCGCGTCGCCGCTGTCGAAGCAGATAAGTCACTGCTGATCGACATTCCTGAAAATCTGTCCAACTGACCGTTCCGGTCAAGCGGCAACGCCTGCGCCGCATAACCTATGCTTATATCAACACACTTGACATAGCACGCATCTATCATTTCGCGCAAACACCTGAACCTCAATGCGATGGCTGTAGCGGGCCCGGTGCTATGTCAACTCGGTTGGCATAGGACGTTGTGATTCCTGGAGCTTTGTTTTTCCATGCGCAATGGGATCTTCATGTACCTTAGGTACCGCTCATGAAAAAGTCAACGTATCCTTCGCTAATGCTGGTCGCCCACGGCCATCGCCGGCTCCATCTTCCAGCATGCGACGCCCCAGGGCGATCACGTCCACCGCGCCCAGTGTGCGGTTTCACACCACCGGGGCCCGCCCGCGTTCGCTCGTTGATGCTTCATACAGTATATAGCGCCCCTCACGACAGCCCGCGCTCGAACATGGCGTATTCTTTGTCCGCCACCGCGCCCAGCGACTCGACGTGGTTCTTGAGGCGGTCGTTGCTGTCCAGCACCCAGCTCATCTCGCACGCGTCAAAGCCCAGCTTCGGCCCCTCCACAATCGTTTCGAGCACCAGCAGCGCGTCCAGGCCTTTCCCCTGAAACGCCTTGCGCACGCCCATCAGCGGCATGCGGCATTCGTAGATGCCGAAGTGCGCGTAGGCCAGCAGCTTGGGCAGGCCCAGCGGAAAGAGCCGCCCGCTGGGAATTTCCTTGAGGGCCCGGTTGATGTTGGGCAGCGTGATGGAGAACGCCACGGGCGTGCCTTCGTGCTCGATTAAGAAGACCAGGTCGGGCTCTACAATCTGCTTCATCTGGCCGGCGAGCTGCTCAAACTCGGCCTCGGTCATGGGCACGTGGCCCCAGTTGTCCGACCACGCATCGTTGTAGATGTCGAGGATCGTGCGCGCATCCTCTGCGAAGCGGTCCATGTTGAGCGTGCGGATGGACAGGCCGGGCGTGCGCCGGTGTACGAGGGCCGCGCCGCGCTTGAGGCGGTCGACCTGCACGTACTTTTTGTGGACGTAGTACGCCCACATCGTCATGGCCCGCGTAAAGCCGTAGCGCGTCAAAAAGTCCTCGTAGAACGGCGGGTTGTAGGGCATCAGGATGAACGGTTCTTCCTCGAAGCCATCCACCAGCAGGCCGGCGGTGTCGTTTAGCGACGGGTTCGCCGGCCCGCGCATGTGCGTCAGGTTGCGGTCGCGGAGCCACGCGGCCGCCGTGTCGAGAAGCGCCTCGGCCACGGCGTAATCCTCAATGCACTCAAAAAAGCCGAAGAACCCCGCCCCGTCGTCGTACTTTTGCAGGTGCATGCCATTCTCGATGGCTGCGATGCGCCCCACCACTGTACCCGAGGCGTCGGTCGCCAGAAACTGCTCGATCGCGCCGTGCTCGAAGAATGGATTCTTGGACGGGTCGAGGGTGTGCTTTACGTCGCGGCGCAGCGGCGGCACCCAGGCCGGGTAGGTGCCGGGGTACAGCTGAAAGGGCAGGTCGATGAAGCGCTTGCGATCGGCGCGGCCCGCGACGGGGCGAACGGTAACGGCCATAAGGGGACAGGGGCGATGGTGAGCACGACGGCGACACAACAAAAGCGCGCCCGGCGGAGACCCGAGCGCGCTTCATGCTACACAGAGCAGCCTGTAGGGTTACGCCGCGTTGGCGTGGTGACCGTTCGAGCCAATGACGCCGTGCTTCAGGCCCACCTTGCGGAAGGCCGACAGGATGTGGTCGAGCTCGGTGTCGGTGTGCGTGGCCATGTACGACGTGCGCATGAGGGCTTGCCCGGGCGGCACGGCGGGCGGCACCACCGCGTTCACAAACACCCCTTCCTCGATGAGGTCGCGCCAGAAGGTAAAGCACGTCTCCAGGTCGCCCACCACCACGGGGATGATGGGCGACTCGCTGTCCCACACGTCGAAGCCCAGCTCGCGGAACCCGTCGCGCATGTATTCCGAAATCTCCCAGAGGCGGTCGAGGCGCTCCGGCTCGTCCTGCAGAATCTCCAGACACTTCAGCACGGTGGCCGTGTTGGCCGGCGGCATCGACGCGCTAAACACGTGGGGCGAGCTCTCGTGGCGGATGAACTCGATGACATCCTCGTCGCCCACGGCAAAGCCGCCCAGCGAGGAGAAGCTCTTCGAGAAGGTGCCCGTGATGAGGTCCACCTCGTCCTTCAATCCAAAGGTGGCCGCCGAGCCGGTGCCGCCGGGGCCCACGACGCCAATGGCGTGCGCGTCGTCGAGCATGAGGGCCGCATCAAACTCGTCGGCAAGCTGCAGGAGCTCGGGGATCCGGGCAATTTTGCCGCTCATCGAGAAGACGCCATCGGTGGTGATGAGCTTGCCCGCCGCGGGGCGCTCCTCGTCCACCCGCTCCAGCATCTGCCGGAGGTGCGCCATGTCGTTGTGGCGGTAGCGACGGGTGTCGGCCAGGCTGGTGCGCGTGCCCGCGTTGATGCACGCGTGGTTGTCCTTGTCGGAGAAGATCACATCGCCCCGACCGGCCACGGCCTCAATGACGCCTTCGTTGGTCATGTAGCCGGTGGAAAACAGAACGCACGCCTCTTTGCCCATGAAGTCGGCCAGACGCTCTTCCAGCTCCAAGTGCAAGTCGAGCGTGCCATTCAGGAAGCGGCTGCCGGTGCAGCCCGTGCCGTACTTGGCAATGGCCTCTTGGGCGGCCGCCTTCACGCGGGGATCGGACGTGAGCCCGAGGTAGTTGTTCGACCCGGCCATCACCAGCTCTTGACCGTTCATGACGGCACGGGAGCCATCGTTGCGCTCAATGGGGCGAAAGTATGGGTAAAGGTCGGCTTCCTTCGACTGTGCGTAGTCGCCCGAGGGGTCAAAAAAGCGCTGGCACTTGTCAAACAGCGACGGTTTAGACGCGTCGGCTGGTGCCTCGGGAGAGGCAGCAGGCGTGGGCTCTGAGGCGGGCGTCGTACGGTCGGGCATGGTCATAAACATCGGGAGGTCGTGCGTACAATAAGCAGACCGGGCCTACGGGCCGTGGGCGCTGCTCGACTTATAGCAAAGGCAACGGATATCGTATAGTCCGTCTGTGTGCAGCCGCGGGACGCAAAGCAAAGGTAACACCGCCCCCTAGCTTCACACATTTATCACAAATAACCTATGCACAGCGGATGCTGCAATCGCTTTCCGAATAGATTCCCGATCCATGGGGTTTCTGAGGCGACGAGATGTTAACAAGATGTAAGCCCTTCCGCCATCAATTTGGAGTCGGCTTCACATCAGAAACGGATGGAGAACGTGGCGGCTGCGCCGTGTGGGGTGGGCAGCACGCGCGCCTCCACGGTGCCCACATCAAACGTGAGCAGGTGCGCGCTTACGTACGCATCGAGCACGGTGAGGCCATAAAAGATAACCGACCCCACGACCGAGAGATCGCGCCACCGGCGGTACTTGTCGCGCTGCCGACGCAGCACGCGGGCCGACACCTGCCCGCCCAAATCGGCGGTGATTTTGTTGTAGGCGTCCTCGAAGTTGGCATACGGATTGGGCGCGTCGGGCGTGCGCTCGGTCTCAATCTTGTACAGGTGCGCGTGGCGATACAGCACGTATTGCTGGTTCATGCGCACGATGGAGTAGCCCAACCCGCCCAGCCCGGCGTACACAAACGGCATTTTGTAGTACTGCCGGTTGTAGTACTGCCCCCAGCTTGGCACAGCCAGTGCGCGCCACAGGGCGCCTTGGGGCGAATGATCGGGCGCGAAGCCCTTGCGACGCAAAATCTCCGTCCGAATGCTGTCGGGCTGCGCGTGCACGGGGGCCGCGGCGGCGCCCCACAGCCCTCCAACGATAAGCGCGTACGCAAGCCAGCGGAGCATAGGCAATGGCTTACGCATCAAGCAGCAATTCCATCAGGCGCTCCAGGTCTTCCTGCGAGTAGTAGGCGAGCTCGATGCGCCCTTCGTCGTTGGATTTGTGCTGGATGCGCACCTGTGTGCTGAAGCGGGAGCGGAGCTTGCTGCGCAGGTCTTCGAGCTGCAGGTCGTTGCGCGACGGGGCCGGATCGGGCGCGGGCGGCGCGTCATCATCATCGTCGTCACTGGCGTCGGCAGATTGCGCCTCGTGCCACGCGCGCACCTCGCGCTCTACGGTGCGTACCGACCACTCCTCGGCGATGGTGCGCTGCAAAAACGTAAGCTGTACCTCGGTGTCGTCGATGGCGATGAGCGCGCGGGCATGGCCTTGGGCGATGTCGCCGTCTCGCAGCGCCGCCTGAATGCGGGGCGGCAGCTTCAGGAGGCGCAGGAAGTTGGCCACCGTCGAGCGGCTCTTGCCCACCTTTTCGGACACCTCCTCCTGGGTGAGGCTGCATTCGTCGATGAGGCGCTGGTAGCCCATGGCCACCTCGATGGGGTTGAGCTCCTCGCGCTGGACGTTTTCCACAAGGGCCATCTCCAGCATCTGCTCGGAGTCGGCCTTGCGCACAAAGGCAGGCACATGCTCCAGCCCCGCCCGGCGCGCGGCCCGCCAGCGGCGCTCGCCCGATATGATTTCAAACTGCCCGCCGCCTAGCGCCCGCACGGTGATGGGCTGGATGATGCCCAGCTGCTCGATGGAGGCGGCCAGCTCGCCCAGGGCTTCGTCGCTAAACGACTGCCGCGGCTGGTACGGGTTGGGCCGTATCGCCTCGACGGCCACTTCGGCCACGCGCCCAAGCAGCCGGCTGCCCTCAGCGCGCGCCGGCGCGTCGGCCCCAGAGGACCCGTCGTCCTGTTCGTCGGACGGAAGCAGGGCGCTGAGGCCTTTGCCTAATGCACGTTTGTTAGCCATACTAAAGCGTTGGTGTGTCGTAAAGCGGCGAAAAGCCTGTCATCACTCCGAAAACGAGAAGCCGTTGGCGGGTGTTGCATCGGAGGCATCAGGCAGGGGTGGCGCATCGTCGGTCGTATCGCCAGCCGCGGCGCCCGCGATGTCCGGGTTGTTGTCCAGAATCTCGCGGGCCAGGGCCATGTAGTTGCGGGCGCCCTTGCTGCTTGCATCGTGCAAAATGACCGGTTTGCCAAAGCTGGGCGCTTCCGAGAGGCGCACGTTCCGCTGCACAATCGTCTGGAATACCTTGTCGCCAAAGTAGCGGCGCACCTCGTCGGCCACTTGGTTCGAAAGGCGCAGGCGCGAGTCGAACATGGTCAGCAACACGCCCTCCAGCGCCAGCTCCGGGTTCAGGTGCTGCCGCACAATCTTGATGGTGTTCAGCAGCTGCCCCAGGCCTTCCAGCGCAAAATATTCGGCCTGCACGGGCACCAGCACGCCGTCGGCCGCCGTGAGGGCGTTCAACGTGAGCAGCCCCAGCGAGGGCGGGCAGTCGATGATGATGACGTCGTACTTGCGGCGGGCGCGCTTCAGGGCGCGCTTCAAGATCTGCTCGCGCTCCATCACGTCAATCATCTCAATCTCGGCGCCCACCAGGTTGATGTGGCTGGGCACGAGGTCTAAAAACGGAAGTTCGGTAGAGCGCGCCGCCTCGTCGATGCTCACGTCGCCAATCAGCACCTCGTACACCGAGGCGTCAACGTCTTGCGGGTCAACGCCAATGCCCGAGGAGCAGTTGGCCTGCGGGTCGATGTCGATGAGCAGGGTTGAGTACTCGCTAGCGGCCAGCGAAGCCGCCAGGTTGATGGCCGTCGTGGTTTTGCCCACGCCGCCCTTCTGGTTTGCAATGGCAATGACTTTGCCCATAGGGCCATCCGCGGTCTGGTAGCATCCGGTGGCGGGAACGGCGCTATGTGAACGCCGCTAATGGGCAATGTACCAAAGCGGGCGGGGGAATGTCTACCGCTGCTGCATGAGGGAACGGAAAAGAAATCATCACGATTCGGCCGCTTTTGCTTCGTTCCAAAGGGCCTCGGTGGTATCCGTGCTTGCTTCGGCGATGGGCGTGCCGCGGCGCGCCAGTTGCGCTTCGATGTAGCCAAAGCGCCGCGCAAACTTCTGGTTGGCAGCCCGCAGGGCACTCTCGGCGGAGTGACCCGCGAGGCGCGCGTAGTTCACCAGCGCAAACAGCACGTCGCCCAGCTCCTCGGATTGCCGGGCGGGCGAGGCGTCGTTGGCCTGCGTCGCCTTCCACTCGCGCAGTTCCTCCTCCACCTTCTCCCAGGCCGCCTCGGGAGTGCGAAAGTCGAAGCCTACGCCGGCGGCTTTTTCTTGCATCCGCTGCGCTTGTAGGAGCGCGGGCAACCGAGCGGGCACGCCATCGAGCGCCGAGGCTGCGCCCTCATCAGCATCCGGTGTGGCGTCTGCCGCAGCATCGCGCTCGGCCTGCTTAATCTGCTCCCACGACGCGCGCACCGCGGCGGGATCGTCGGCCGCCTCGTCGCCAAACACGTGCGGGTGGCGGCGAATCAGCTTGTCCATCTCGGCGCGCATCACATCCAGCACCGTAAAGCAGTCGCGCTCGTCGGCGATGGTGCTATGAAACAGCACGTGCAAAAAGATGTCGCCCAGCTCCTCCATCAGGGCCTGGTCGTCTTCCGCCTCAATGGCGGCCACCACCTCGTAGCATTCCTCCACCAGCAACTCCTTCACGGACGTGTGCGTCTGGGCGCGGTCCCACGGGCAGTCACGGCGGAGCTGCCGCACGATGGCCGCAAAGTCGGCAAAGGCTTCGGTTTGGGCGTCGGGCGTTTGAAAGCGAGGGTCGTAAACGTAATGATCGGTGGGCATGGCGTTGGGGATTGCGGCAAATCAGCGGTCGGTGCATGGTACACCCAAGCGCGCAACGGGTGTCATGGAGCGAACGAGGCGCGCAGCGATCCGCCAGCCATGAGGCACGGTACGGCGCCGGCCCTGCCCTGCAGACGTAACCCATCCGCTACACGCGGGCGGCCGGATGAACCTTGCTTGCGAGCCTTCGTTGGCGCTGCCGGAGGATTACGCGACGAATCATCCCTCGAAACGGCGCGTACATGTGCTCCAATTTAGAATCAATCTAATAACCGATCGCGTGCCTGCATGAGCGCACCCGACACCGCCGCCCCCACATCCATTCCCGAAGCTACGGTCCTCTTTGCGGGCGACTCGGGCGACGGGATGCAACTGACCGGCTCGCAGTTTACGCTGGCCTCGGCCTATGCCCACAACGACCTCGCCACGCTCCCGGATTACCCCGCGGAGATTCGCGCGCCGGCGGGCACTACTTATGGCGTGAGCGGCTTCCAGCTTCACTTTGGGGCCGTCGACATTCACACGCCGGGCGACAAGGTAGACCTCCTCATTGCCATGAACGCGGCGGCGCTCAAGGTGCACAAGCATCGCGTGCGCACCGGCGGCACCATCGCCGTAAACACCGATGCGTTTGCCGACCGCGACCTTGACCTGGCCGACCTCGACAGCAATCCGCTGACGGACGGCTCACTGGCCGACTACGAGGTGATCGAGATCCCGCTGACGACGCTCACGCGCGACGCGCTGGCCGACACCTCGCTGTCGAAGAAGCAGGTGGACCGCTCCAAGAATATGTTTGCGCTGGGGCTCGCCCTGTGGATGTACTCGCGGCCCGTGGCGCCCGCCGAGGACTGGATCCGCCAGAAGTTTGCCGACCAACCGGCGATCCGCGACGCCAACCTGCACGTGCTACGCAAGGGCACGCACTACGGCGAGACGATTGAGGCCATCGGGCATCGCTACACCGTCGATGCGGCGGCCATGAAGCCGGGCACCTACCGGGCCATCCGCGGCGCGCAGGCGCTGGCGCTGGGTCTTGTGGCGGCGGGCGACCAAAGCGGCTTGGATGTGTTCTACGGCTCGTATCCCATCACGCCGGCCTCCGACATCCTCCACGAAATTAGCAAGCACAAAAACTTTGGCGTCATCACCTTCCAGGCCGAGGACGAGATTGCGGCGGTGGGCTCGGCCGTGGGGGCCAGCTTTAGTGGGAACTTGGGCGTGTGCGCCACGAGCGGTCCGGGCGTTGCGCTCAAAACCGAGACGATTGGGTTGGCCGTGATGACCGAGCTGCCGCTTGTGGTGATTAACATGCAGCGCGGCGGGCCCTCCACCGGATTGCCCACCAAGCCGGAGCAGGGCGACCTGTTGCAGGCCCTGTACGGCCGGAACGGCGAGGCGCCGCTGCCGGTGATCGCGCCCACCTCGCCGGGCGACTGCTTCTATGCGGCGTACGAGGCCGCGCGCATCGCCACGAAGTACATGACGCCGGTGATGCTGCTGGCCGACGGGTACCTCGGCAACGGCTCGGAGGCGTGGCGCATCCCGTCGATTGACGACCTGCCGCCGTTCGATGTGCGCTTCGAGACCGGTCCTACAGACCGCACGATGCACAAGGACGACGACGGCAACGACCAGTTTCTGCCGTATGTGCGCCACGAGGACACCCTGGCCCGCGTGTGGGCCCGGCCCGGCACGCCCAAGCTGGAGCATCGCATTGGCGGGCTGGAGAAGGAAGCACGCACCGGCAACGTGTCGTACGATGCGGAAAATCATCAGCGGATGGTGGAGACGCGGGCCGCGAAAGTTGAGCGAGTGGCACAGGATTACCCGCCCACGGCGGTGCACGGCGCCACCGAAGGCGAGCTCCTGGTGCTGGGCTGGGGCTCCACCAAGGGTGCCATCGAAGAGGCCGTGGAACGCGTGAATGAGAGCGGGCGCCGCGTGGGCCGCGTGCAACTGCGGCATGTCTTCCCGCTGCCGCGCGACCTGGAGGAGATCCTGGATCGGTTCGAGACCATTCTCGTGCCCGAGCTGAACAACGGGCAGCTCATCCGCCTGCTGCGCGACACCTACCTCCGCGACTTTCAGCCGCTCAACAAAATTCAGGGCCGCCCTTTCCGGGCGGAGGAAATTGTGGCGGCCATCGAGAACCACCTTGGCTAACGGCTACGCCGCGCGCCCCTTTTTGCTGCACTTGCCTTCTCAGACGTTTCGTTATGGCTGACAACACCACCAACGGTTCGAAGGAGCCGAACACCAAAAAGCCCAACCTGCCGCCGGGCCTTTCGAAAGACAGCGGCACCAAGAAGCCCGCAGGCCCTTCCGACACGAAAAAACCCGCCGGCCCGCCGGGCGCGAAGAAACCCAAGGGCCCCGGCAAAAAACCCAAGGGCCCCGGCAAAAAACCCGCCATGCCGCCCGGGTTTAGCGGCGACGGCGGCGGCAACGGCCTCTCCCGCAAAGACTTTCAGTCGGATCAAGACGTGCGGTGGTGCCCGGGGTGCGGCGACTATGCCATCCTCTCAACGGTGCAGCGCGTGCTGCCCGAGCTGGGCGTCGACAAGGAGAACGTCGTGTTCATCAGCGGCATCGGCTGCTCGGGGCGCTTCCCGTACTACATGGACACGTACGGCATGCACTCCATTCACGGGCGCGCGCCGGCGTTTGCCACCGGCCTGAAGGTGAGCAACCCGGCGCTCGACGTGTGGATTGTGACGGGCGACGGCGATGCGCTCTCCATTGGCGGCAACCACCTGATTCACGCCCTGCGCCGCAACATCGACACGCAAATCCTGCTGTTCAACAACAAGATTTACGGCCTTACCAAAGGGCAGTACAGCCCGACCTCGGAGCTCGGCAAGGTGACCAAGAGCACGCCGTACGGCTCGGTGGATGCGCCCTTTAACCCGGTGGCGGTGGCGCTGGGGGCCGATGCGTCGTTCGTGGGGCGCACCATGGACCGCGACCCGAAGCACATGAAGGCCCTGATGAAAGCGGCCCACGCGCATGCCGGGGCGTCTTTTCTGGAGATCTACCAGAACTGCAACATCTTCAACGACGGCGCCTTCTTCGAATTCACCGAGCGCGACACGAAGTCCGAGCGCGCGCTGTTTGTGGAGGACGGACAGCCGCTGACGTATGCCAACGGCACGAAGGGGCTGCGCCTGGACGGCCTTTCGCTGGAGGCCATCGACCTGGAGAGCGATCGCTGGTCGGTGAGCGACTGCCTCGTCTACGACACGTCCGACCGGCAGATGGCCCACCTGCTGGGGCGCATCTTTTGGGAGGACGACCTGCCGCGGCCCTTTGGCGTGCTCTATCAAGAAGCGCGGCCCACGTACGGCGATCTCGTGCATCAGCAGCTGGAAGCCGTTACCGAAAAGAAAGGCGCGGGCACCCTGCACGACCTGCTGCACAGCGGCGATACCTGGACGATCGACTAGTGCGCGGGCGCCAAACGTAACGGTTCTGCTAAGATATAGATCGCGGCTGTCACTTCTGCCCCGGGCGCCTGTACCTTCCACAAATACTTGTTGCCACACACACTTTGACACACGACGATGATTGGATCGAACTGGAGCGGAGACAAAGACTTAGGACTTCTCGTGCTGCGCGTGGGCGCGGGCCTCTACCTGGCGCTGGGGCACGGCCTGGGGAAAATCACCGGCGGCACGGAAGCATGGGCGCAGGTGGGCGGCGCCACCGCGCTGATTGGGCTCGACTTTGCCCCCGCCTTTTGGGGCTTTCTGGCAGCCATTGCTGAGTTTGCAGGGTCGCTCTTGGTGGTGATTGGCCTCGCGGCTCGTCCGGCGTCCCTCCTGGTCGTTCTCACGATGGGCATGGCCATGCTCATGCACCTGATGACCGGCAACGGGAGTCCCGAGATGGCCGTCTTGTACCTCTTGGCTTTCGCCGTGGTGCTTATCGCGGGCCCCGGGAAGTACAGCGTAGACGCCAAGCTGTAAACCTGGCGCAACGCATTCGCAGCAACGGGCACGTCGGGCCATAGGCTGGGCGTGCCTTTTTGCATTCGCCCCCCCAACATCCCTGCACCGGGCCGTGATCGCACCGGTGCACCTGAACGCGTACCGACACAGCGCGCTGTGTCGGCTGAGAGGACACTTGTGGTATGAACGGCCCCAAGGCAACCGCACCAATTGGAGGGTCAGACTGATACCGATCAGGAGTGATTTGCAGAATGGGGACGACATGCCCCAGAAGAAGGAGCTGACTTGAAGTGCTCACGGCGGATTCACGATTCCTCGTGCCGTTGTTCTTCTCGCATGTCTTGCTGATTGCATTATGCGGCAGATTTTTGCTCGTCTGCGGAAATTGCACTCACGGAATGACCTAAAGACCCCCTCCGGGATGACCTTGCGGCCTCACCACGGGCATGACCTAAAGGCCCGCTCGCTCGCAATGACAAGAGTGTAAAATGTAGAAACGATACGTGAATCGTTCAGATGGTGGTTAGGGTTAATTTATTCATCTGCACGCGCAGCGTACGAAAAAGCAAACATCAATGTGTCATTGCGAGGAGCGAACGGAGTGAGTGACGTGGCAATCTCCATGTCCGAGCAGGAACGCCCCATTGCGAAGATTGCACTTCCAGCATGACCTTGCGCCCCCCCTTCCAGGATGACCTAGCCTTCCTTCCAAGATGCCCAGGGCCCTTGCGTCAATTGTGCTTATTCGTGCTGTAGCCGTTCAGGAGTGATGTGCAAAATGACGACGCCATACCGCGGAAGCAGGGGCTGACTTTGAAGCGCTCAGAGCGGATTCACGATGACTCGTGCGATTGACCTGTGAACCGCTCTCCGCGCTTGTGCGTTGTCAGCCTTCACTCATTCTCCAAAAAAATGACGAACGCAATGACAGACGTTAAGCGTTGGGCTTCGGTCGACACTGCCGTGCTGGTGCTGCGCATCGGCATTGGCATCTCGTTTGTGTTTGTGTACGGCGCGGCGAAGATTTTTGGCGGTCCGGAGCAGTGGGCCGGCCTCGGGCAGAAGATGCGCGTGCTGGGCATCACGGTTTGGCCCACGGTGTGGGGCTTTTTGGGCGCGGCATCGGAGTTTGTGGGCGGTCTGCTCCTTATGCTCGGCCTGTTTTTCCGCCCGGCGCTCGCGTTTTTGTGCGCCACCATGCTCGTGGCCGCGGCGGGGCACATCAGCGGCGCCATTGACGGCGGACCCTGGCACGCCACCGAGATGCTCACCGTGTTTATTGCGCTACTGCTTACGGGCCCCGGGCGCTACAGCCTCGACCACTGGTGGGCCGCGCGGTCGCGCCCAACGACCGCCGTCAACGACCCGTAACAATTCGTTGACGGTCGGCGCGCGGGAATCTTATCGGCCGTTCAGGCGGTCTATACCCTGCACGCGTTCTTCAACAAACGGCAAGGTGACGACATGGCAAAAGACATCCTGATGATCGTCGGCGATTTCGGCGAAGACTACGAGACGATGGTGCCATTTCAGGCGCTGCAGATGGTGGGTCACACGGTCCACGCGGTGTGCCCCGAGAAGCGCAAGGGCCAAACGGTAAAAACGGCGATCCACGACTTTGAGGGCGACCAGACGTACACGGAGAAGCCGGGGCACAATTTTGCCCTCAACGCCACGTTTGATGACATCGATCCGGCCAACTACGACGCCCTCTGTTTGCCGGGCGGCCGTGCGCCGGAGTACCTGCGCCTCAACGACCGCGTGATTTCGATCGTGCAGCACTTTGCGAACGAGAACAAGCCCATCGCCGCCGTCTGCCACGCGGCCCAACTGCTTGCCGCGGCGGATGTGCTGGAGGGCAAGCGCTGCTCGGCCTACCCGGCGTGCGCGCCCGAGGTGGAGGCCGCCGGTGGCACGTACGTTGCGCCCGAGAGCGGCTCCGTGGTCGACGGCAACTTGGTAACGGCCCCCGATTGGTCGAAGCATGTGCCGTGGCTTGCGTCGTTCCTGGAGGTGCTGGGCACGCGCATCGAGGACGCGGATCCGGTCACTGCGTAGCGCGCATCATCGGTTCAGATAGTGGGCGCGCCGGGTTGCAGCGATGCGATCCGGCGCGCCTGTGTGATGCAGGGACAACGGCTTACGCTGTGTTTGAAAAATCTACGGAGCGCGCGAGTTCAAACACAGCCTAGTCCTCACGGAGTGCCGTGGCCGGGCGCACCTGCATCATCCGGTAGGCCGGATAGGCCCCGGCCAGCAGCGCCGCCACCAGCGCCAGTGCCACCGCCTGCAGTAGCACCTCGCCCGAGACCGTCACCTGCAGCGTCCACCCAAACGAGCGCTTGTTGATGACGTGCACCAGCACGTACGCCAGCAGGTAGCCCAGCGGGAGCGCAAGCAGCCCCGCCATAAGACCCATAAGCCCCGTCTGCAGCGTCACGTAGCCGCCCACCTGCGGCGGCGTCATGCCCGTTGCGCGCAGCACCGCCAGCTCGCGCTGCCGCTCCAGTTGCAGCGCCATCAGCGCGGTGAGCACGCCAATGAACGCCACGATAACGGCCAGAAGGCGCAGCACGGCCGTAATGGTGAACGTGCGATCGAAGATTTTGAGGGACGCCTCGCGCAGGGTCTTGTTGGACTGGATGATGACGTCCTGCGTGCTGCCGGCCAGCCGCGCCCGCATCCGCTGAATGAGCGCGTCTACGGATTGGCCGTCCGCCGCGTAGAGCGCGAGCCCCGAGATGCCGCGGTCGTCGTAGAGCCCGGTGTAGGTGGAGCGGCTCATGAGCAGCGTACCCACATCCGAGCCGTAATCGTAGTAGATGCCGCGCACCGGCAGCGCCCGCCAGCCGCGGTCGGTTTGCAGGCGCACGGTGTCGCCCACCGCCACGCGGTGCTTGTAGGCGTACGGTTCGGAGGCCAGCACAAACGACCCGCCCTGAAACGCCGGCCAGATCGCGGAGGCGTCGCCCGCTTTCAGCCGGTAGATGTCCTCGATCTGCGGGCCGGGGGCCACGGCCACCAGCTCGGCCTGTCCGTCGCGGGTACGCACCGTGACGCGGCGCACCGTGTGGCTCGACGCGACGCCCGCGGTGGTCTTGAGGCGGTGCACCGTGTCGTGCTGCAGGGTGGCATTCGAGCGCCGGAAGACGAGGCTGGGCGGCTGCACGTACACGTCGGCCTGCAGGGCCTGCCTCAGCCACGACACCACCGTGCCGCGGAAGCTCTGAATCATGACGCCCACGCCCACCGTGGATGCCACCGCGATGGTGAGCGCCGCGATGGCCACGGCCGTGCGGCTCAGCGTAGTGGCCACCCCACGCGCCGCCATGCGGCCCAGCACGCCGGCAAGGCGCCCCATGAGCGGACGCACGCCGCGCGCCAGGCCCCACACCACCAGCGGAATGACGAGCGCCGCCGCGGCCAGCACGCCCAGCAGCCCGGCGTAGCCCATCCAGATGCTGCGCGTAGGCCACAGCAGCAGCGCCGTTGCCCCAAGCGCCACCACCGCCCCCGCCCCCGCCAGGCGCGGCGCCAGCATCCGGATTGAGGTCTCCTGCGCCGAGCGCTGCAGCACCGTGCTCACCGTTGCGCGCGTGGCCTCGCGGGCCGGCGGGAGGGCCGCCGCCAACGTGGTGCCCATCCCCAGGGCCGCGCCCTTCAGGAGCGTCCACGGTGCCACCGAGAGCTCGCGCACCGTCACCACAAAGTAGAGGTCGTTGATGGTTTGGGTGATGAGCTGCACGAGCCCCAGCGCCAGGACGATGCCGCCCAGCAATCCCAGGGCGGTGCCCGCAAGGCCCAGCAGCGCCGCCTCGCCCAGAATCAGGCCAAAGACTTGCCGCCGCGTGACGCCCAGCGCCCGCAGCCGCCCGATGAGGCCACGCCGCTGCACCACCGAAAACGTCATCGTGTTGTAGATGAGAAACGCGCCCACCACCAGCGCGAGCAGGCTGAGCGCCGTAAGGTTCAGCTCAAAGGCGCGGGTCATTTGCGCGATGGTCGAGGTGCGCGTGCCCGTAGGCCGTAGCTGCGCACCCGGCGGCAACGCGGATCGGATCGCCGCGAGCGTCGGCCGCCCGTCCGCCCCTTTGGGAACGATGAGGTCGATGCGCGACAGTTGCCCGGGCATGTCAAAGAGGTCCTGCGCCGTCGAGATGTCCACCACCAGCAGGTTGCGGATGGCGCTGCGCGTGCGTTCGCTCTTGGGCCGTAGCAGCGCGCCCACCACGAGCCGGTGCGACACGCCTTCTACGGCCAGACGCAGCGTGTCGCCCGCCTGCACGCCCAGGGCCTGCGCGGTGGATTGGGCCATGAGCGCCGTGGGCCGCGTGATGAACGTGCCCACGTCGATGCCCTGCGCGCCGGTGGCGACGTACGGCCGGAAGGGTGCCTCGGAGAACGGATCGACACCTAGCACCTGCATCGTACGGCCGGAGGGCGCGAGCGCTCCATAGCCTTCCACCACGGGCGCGGCCTTCCTGAGGCCCAGCTGCACCGTGAGGCGGCGGTAAACATCGCCGGAGAGGTCGTTCGCGGCGCCCACCACCTGATGGGTGGCCTTGCCGGTCACGGTTTGGGCCGACAGGCGAAAGGCGCGGCTGGCGCTGGTGTTGGCCAGATCGATTGATACGACGACGGCCACGCCCAGGGCGACGCCCAGCACCGAAAGGCCCATGAGCCACGGATGCCGCGTGAGGTACCGAAAACTGGCGCGCTGCAGGAGAGTCATACCGAAGCGGACGACAAGAAAAGACGGATTAAGAAGCGGCGGCCACGTCCTGGAGGCGGGCCTCGGTGAGGCGGCCCTGGTGCAGCGTCAGCACCCGATCGGCACGGTCGGCCAGGGCGCGATCGTGTGTGGCAACAAGCAGTGTGGTGCCGGTATCGCGGACGAGCGTCGTGAGCAGATCGAGCACCTGCTGCCCGGTTTCGTAGTCGAGGTTGCCGGTGGGCTCGTCGGCCAGCACAAGCAGCGGCTCGGTGGAGAGGGCGCGCGCCACGGCGACGCGCTGTTGTTCGCCGCCGGAGAGGCGATCGGGGAAGCTGTCGCCGCGGTTGGGCACGCCCACGCGGTTCAGCACCTCCAGGGCGCGTTGCTCCGCTGCGTCATCCAGCGCACCGCTGAGCTCCAGGGGCAGCGTGATGTTCTCGGCCACCGTGAGCGTGGAGATGAGGTTGAAGGACTGAAAAATGAACCCAATGTGTCGGCGCCGGAAGCGCGTGCGTTCGGTCTCGTTGAGCGTGGTAAGCTCGGTGTCGCCGATGCGCACGCGGCCCGCGTCGGGCCGATCGATGCCGCTGATGATGTTGAGCAGTGTGCTTTTGCCGGCACCGCTGCGGCCCATCAGCACCACAAACGCGCCGCCGTCGAGCGAGAGATCGAGTCCGTTGAGCACGGTGCGGGTTGTATCGCCTTCCTGGTACGACTTCACGACGTCGCGCAGCGCAATAAGCGGGGCCTTGGCGGACATAAGCACAGCGGTTTGACAAACAGAGGAACGGTTGATCCACGCGCGGGCGGCGGCGGCTGTTCTTGCGCGGGCCGCGCCGGGGTGTAACGTGTTGGCCACGTCCCCCCACGTGCACTCGTTCTTCGCGATGACAAGCAGGGGGCTGCTGCTTTCGCGCATTGGGCGTACACTTGCACAAACCGGCCCGAACGGCCATCTGAACCATCGGCGCTTGACCCTTCATCCAACCACTCATGTCATTGCTCATCCAACCACTCATGTCATTGCGAGCGACTGAAAGGAGCGCGGGGGCCTTTAGGTCATGCCGTAGGTGCAATCTCCGCAAACGAGCAAAAACCTGCCGCACAGTGCAATCAGCGTCACATCCTGGAAGTCAGTGCCTTTAAGGGGCAATCTCCGCAATGGGACGCTCCTGCCCGTACATGGAGATCGCCACGTCCCTCCCTCCGGTCAGTCCTCGCGATGACAAGCAGGGGGCTGCTGCTTTCGCACGTTGGGCGTACACTTGCACAAACCGGCCCGAACGGCCATCTGAACCATTGACGTATCGCCCCCTCATTTTACCCTGTTGTCACTGCGAGCGAACGGAGCGAGCGCGACCCCCAAGCCGTGATACAGCAGACCTTTCACGTCCGGGGATGCGCGCGCCGATGGTAGACTACGCAACGTACGCGTTGATCAGACCTTGCCGCGAACCTGAATCTTCGGGTGCTCGTTACGGCTGCATCGGATAGCCCCTCGTTTCTCGCGCTTCGTGTATGGATGCTTCGTCTCCTTCGGCATCGCCCGCCGCCGTCAGCACCATTGTGGATCAGGTCGCCCGGCTTTGTACCAAGCATCCGTTAGCGCCCAAGTGGGTGCTGGTGCCGTATCAGCAACTGGGGCGCGCCCTGGTGACGGCCGTCGCACGCTCGGTGGCGCCCTGCAGCGGGCTGCGGTGCATTACGCCGTGGCATCTGGCGAAAGAACTGGCTAGCGAGCGCCTTCCGCCCGATCAGCGGCTCATTGACGGCGTGGGCCGCGAGGTGCTGGTGGGCGATCTGCTGCGTGCGATGGAGGACGCCGCGCTGGACGCGCCGGAGCGCCTCGTGCGGCCGCTGGCGGACGCACTTGCCACGCTGCGCGCGACCAACGTAACGCCCGCCGATCTTCCGGGGCGCAATGCCGCGGGCCTGGCGCAGTACCTGCCCGCTTTGTTGCAAGCCTACGAGGATCGCTTGCAGGCGGAGGGCCTGTACGACCGCGCCGATGTCTTTCGGTGGGCGGCCGCATCCGTGCCGCAGCGTGTGCCGCCACAGGCGGTGGTCGCCGTTCCGGGCGAGACCGAGTTGCATCAGCGGGCGCTGCAGCTTGTGCTGGCCCTGCGCGACCACAGCGCCCAGACCTACACCCTCGCGCCGCCGCGCAGCGACCAGGCGCCGGCCCATACCGCCGCGGCGCTCTTGGGCGACCGCCCCGGTATCGAACAGCTTCGTGCCGAACCCCGCGGGCCGCGCCACATCACACCAGTACGCGCCGCCGGTCCCATCCGCGAGGTGCGCGCCGTCCTGCGGCGCATCCTGGATCGCGAGACGCCCCTCGACCAGGTGGAAATCGCCTACGCGGCCTCCCAGCCCTACCTCCCGCTGCTGATTGATGAGGCCGAAAAGGCGGGGGTGCCCGCGACCGCCGGGCCGGGCCTGCCCGGGCCCACGCTGCGTCCGTTTCAGGCGCTCATCGGCGCTTACCGATGGCTGGCGAACGGCTTTGCCGCCGACGAACTGATTCACCTGCTGCGCGCCCGCCTCCTGCGGATTGGGCCGTGGCTGAGCCGGCAACAAGACGCCGCGGCCAACGATCCGGGCCACTGGTACGCGGCGCTGGATACCGCGCCAACGGTCGACGGGCCACAGGCCGCGTCGCTGCTCGCCGAAAGCCGCTACCCGCCGCATCGCAACGGCTACGAGCAGATCCTGTCGGCCCGCATCGACCGCTGCGCCGAGGCGTCCACCGACGAGCGCCAGCGCACCCACGACCGGCTCGTGGTGGTGCGCGCGTGGCTCCGCGACGTCATTGGCTCCCTCCCGGAACCGGTGACGGTCGGCGCGATGGCCGATTGGAGCGAAGCCCTGCTCGACCGCTTCGGACCGTCGCTCGATGCCTGCCCGCTCGGTACGCAGCGTCCCCCGCTTCCCAGCGCATCCGGTGCCACAGACCGCCCCGGGACGTACGACCAGGTGGCGCATCGCGTGCTGCACGCCACGATCTTTCCGGAGTGGCGCACCCTTGCGGTCGACCCGCCCCAGTCGCTGGGCGCCGTGCTGCCGGTGCTGCGCAACGAACTTACGTCGCGGTACGTGGGCGCGCGGCGGCCGCAGCCCGGGGCGCTGCATATCGTACCGCTCGACAGCGCCGGCTTCATGGGGCGCACCGATCTGTACGTGGTGGGCCTCGACAACGAGACGACCGCTGTGGCCTCGCTCGACGACCCGGTGTTGCGCGGGCCGGTGCGGGCGACGCTCTCGGAGGAGCAAGCCGCCACCGTGGCGCACCCGCGCCGCGCCGCCGATGCCGCCGCCTGGCGCTTTCGCGCGGCCCTCGACCGGCACACCGGGGCGCAGACGCTCGTGGCGATGCACTTTGATCCGGCCACCGGCGAGGAGCGGTTTGCCTCGACGCTGTACCGCGACCACCTCGCCGCCCACCAGGTACCGCCCGGCACTGCCGCGCGCGAAGGATTCGTGCCGCCGGCGCAGCTTCCGGCCCTGTCGGCTGATGAGGCGTGGCTCGTAGCTACCCACCCGGCATCGGCCCCGCCCGCGGCCGGCGATCCGCCCCCCTCCACGGCGTGGTCTACGGCGCGGGCTGCGCTGCACGCCCAGCACCCGTGGATACGCGATGGCGAACAGGCGCGGGCTGCGCGGGCCGCCGACCGCTACACCGCCTACGACGGCCTGCTGTCTGCCGCCGACTACCCGGCGCTCGATCCGCTCGACCCGTCGTACCGCGGCGCGCCCCTCTCTGCCAACCGCCTGCAGACGCTCGCCGCCTCGCCCTACGCCTACTTCGTGAAGTACGTGCTGCGCGTGCGACCGCTCAACGAGCCTGCGCTGCACGACGAGCCGTGGCTCGATGCACTGCGCAAGGGCGCCATCTTGCACCGGGCCTTCGAGCAGTTCATGCGCGAAGACCCCGAGGCGCTGGCTACCGACGCGGCCCACGAGCGGCTGATGGACCACATCGACGCGTGCATCGACGATTGGGCGGCCCGCGACCACATCGGGGCGGGCACGTCGCGCGATAGCATCCGCAAACGACTGATGCTTCCGGCCCGGCTGTTTGTGGAAAGCGAGCGGCAGCGCGCCGACGCCTTCGAGCCGCTACACGTAGAGTGGGGCTTTGGCTACCGGGGCGCCCGCAAGCGGCGGGGCGACGCGGGGCCCTTCCGCCTGAGGCTCCCCGACGGTGCGGCGGTGCCGCTGCGTGGCCGCATCGACCGCATCGACACGGCCGCCGACGGCCGGCTCCACCTGTGGGACTACAAGACGGGCAGCCGCTACAGCTTCGACACCGAGTGGCCCCTGAAGCACGGCGAGACGCTGCAGTGGGCGCTCTACGGAGCCGTTGCACACCAACACTTCGACCGTCCAGTTGCAGAATCAGGCTACGCGTTTTTCTCCGTGAAAGAGATGGGCAACCGCCTGTCGTGGCCGCTCGACGAACGCGCCGAGACCGCCCTGCACGGCACCCTCCGCCACCTCATGCGCCTCCTGCGCACCGGTACGTTTCCCATGCGCCCCGACCTGGACGCGGCAAGCAGTTGGGCGTTTGGCGCGTACGACGCTCTCGTGCCCGACCTAGACGCACGGAAGCGCGCGCTGGCCGCCAAAGCATTTCCCGAAGAAGCGCGTCCGGTCCCGCATTTTCTTCAGTAGCACCGATCCGTCGCCGCATCCATCGCATCCCTCCACCGCGCTATGTCTACCGCCCCCAACGCCTCCGCCGACCACGCCGCCCGCGCCTGCATCGGGCCGTGGCAACCCGACGAGCCCCTCCCGTCGCTGGACTCCTTCGAGGCCGACACGAACTTTGTTGTGCGCGCCGCGGCGGGATCGGGCAAAACGACGACGCTGGTGGCCCGCATGGTGGCGCTGCTGCGCACCGGCGCGGCCCGTCCGCGCGACCTGGCAGCCATCACGTTCACGCGCAAAGCCGCCGGCGAGATGAAGGAACGCTTTCATGCCGAGCTGCGCCGCACGGCCGAAGCCCTCACGCAACGCGCACACACATCGGACGCGCCCACCGAGGAGCTGCACCGGATCCGGCAGGCCCAGGCCGAGGCAGAGCAATGCTTCATTGGCACGCTGCACGCGTTTTATGGACGCATCTTGCGCACCTACGCGTTTGAGGCGGCGCTTCCCCTTGATTTTATGGTGGGCGCCGAGGAAGACGACCTTGCGCCGCTGCGCACCGCCACGTGGCAGGCCTACGTGCAGGAGCGCGCCGGCGACCCGCTGCGCGTTGAGCTGGAGGACACGCTGGGGCTGCCGATGGAGCGGCTGGAGAGCTTGTATGCCACGTTCAGCGCGCACCCCGAGCTGACGCCGTACACCAACGCGCCCGACGCGCCGCCCGCGCTTGACGAGGCGGTGGACACCGCGCGGGCGTTCGTGGAGCGGTGGCAAGCGCTACGCCCGGACCCGCCGCTGGGCGACCGCGACCGCGCCCAACAAGCGCTGGATCGGGCCGAAGACATGATGCGCCATCTGCCGCTCGACACCCCCGCCCACCAGGCCCGCTTTCTTCAGGCCTTGTGCAAAGGAACCAAAGAGAAAAAGGGACGCGTGAAGTTAAACCGCTGGGGCGCATCGGGGAGTGAGGCGTACGAATCTGCTCGGCACCTGCGCGACAACGCCTATCCGGCCCTTTATGCAGCCGTGCAGCCGCCCCTAACGGAATGGACGGCGTATGCCCACCGCCAAGCCGTAGCGTTTGTAACCCCCGCCGCCGAGCGGTACACCGCGCGCCGCCGGGCCGAGGGGCTGCTGACCCACCACGACGTGCTGTACTGGACCCGCGAGCTGCTCCGCGATCACCCCGACATCCGGACGGCCGTGCACCAGCGCTTCCCGCGCCTGCTGGTCGACGAATTTCAGGACACCGACCCGCTCCAGGCCGAGATTTTGTTCCTGCTGACCAGCACCGACCCCACCGCCACCGACTGGCGCACCTGCACGCCCCGGCCCGGCAGCCTGTTCATCGTAGGCGACGACAAGCAATCTATCTACCGCTTCCGGCGCGCCGACATCACCATTTTTGAGGCCGTCACCGAGCGGATGGAGGCAACCGGCGGGCGCGTCACATCGCTCCGGCTCAATTTTCGCTCGCGCCCCGAGATCCTTCAATTTTGCGACGACGCCTTCACGGAGCTGTTTGCGGAGCATCAGGACGAGGGGACGGACGAGGAAACCGTGCAGGCCAGCTACGAGCCGTTTGCTGCGCACCGCCCCGCGGGCCGAACGGATGCGTGCGTTCGCGTGCTGAAAACCGGCGCGTACGGCCGCAACACGGATGCTTTTTTTGCGGATGAGGCCCAGCAGATTGCCCGGTTCATTCGCGCGGCCGTCGATCGCGGCACGGCCCATCCGATGGCGGGGCCCCAAGACGCCGCCGATGTGGTGTTTCCGGGCGGAGCGGCCTACGGCGACTTCATGGTGCTCACCCGTAAAAAGAAGCGGTTGTCGATGTACGCCAAAGCGCTGGCCGCGCACAACATCCCGTTTGCCATTACCGGCAGCGAGGACCTGGGCGATGGCCCGGCGGTGCAGGATCTGCTGGCGGCGCTGCGGGCGGCTGTGCGCCCCGACGATGCCGTGGCGCAACTCGCGTACCTGCGCAGCGGCCTCGTGGGCTGCAGCGACGACGACCTCTACGCCTACCGCGTGGCCTGCGATGCGGCCGACGGTGCGGCGTTCGATGCGCTGTCCGGGGCGCGCCAGGCGGCCGTGCGCGACGCGCTGCCGTCCGACACCGCCCGGCGTCTCGCGGGCGCCGCGGAGCGGCTGGCCGATGTGCGCACGCTCCTGCAATCGAAGCGGCCCGCACTGGCGCTGCACGACGTGGTGGAGCGGCTGGGGCTGCTCCCGGCCGTAGCCACGCCGTCCGACCCCTCGGGGCGCGCACTGCAGGCCGGACGCCTTCTCACCGCGCTCGACCTCCTGCAACGCCACGCCGGCGAGGGCGCGCACTGGTCGGACCTCGTCAACGTCCTGCACGACATCGTGCACGGCGAGGAGCCAGAAGACAGCCGCACGCTCCACAGCGGCTCCCCGCAAGCCGTGCGCATCATGAACGTGCATCAGGCGAAGGGGCTGGAGGCGCCCGTGGTGTTCTTGGCAGGGCCCAAGGGCCGGTCGCACGGCCAGGCCACCCAGCACGTGTACCGCCCCGCCGACGGCCCCGCACGCCTCGTGGCCCCGCTCATGCAGCAGGGCTCCTACCGCGCAACGGCCACCCACGCGCCCCGCGGATGGAACGATGTGTTTGCGCCGCTGGAGGACGCGCACCAGGCCGCCGAGGAGCATCGCCTGCGCTACGTGGCCGCCACACGCGCCGAAAATCTGCTGGTGATTGCCTACGGTCCCAAAAAGGACGGCGATCCCTGCGCGTCGACGTGGCAGCCGCTGCATGCGTACACCGAAGCCATTGACGCCCCGCGCCTGCGCACTGGGGCACCGGCCGATGGCGAAGCGGCCCCCGCCGATCCGCCCCCCATGCCCCACGTGCATGCGCCGCCCCCCGCGGATGGAGGTGGCGACCGTCCGGACGCTCTCACGCGGCCCACCTTTGCAACGGCCACCGTGAGCGGCGGGAAGCACAACGCCACGCCCCTGCGGTGGACGAGCGGGTACGGCGCGGCCTACGGGACGGTCATCCACGACGCCCTGGAGCGGTGGGTGCAGGCCCGTGCCGACGACCCGCGGCCCCCGGCGGTTGCGGTGCTTCAGGAGCGCCTGGCGGCCGTCAATGCACGCCTGGAAGCGCCCGACCCGTCGCTCGATGCCGCGGCCCTCGCCCGGCGCGCACACACCACCCTGGAGCGCTTCCGCCAGACCCCGCTGGCCGCGCAGATCCGAGACGCCGACGTAGCCTACGCCGAATATCCGTTTGTGACGTGCACGCCCGACGCCGAGGGGACGCCCGTGGTGATGCGCGGCGTCATCGACCTGCTGTACCGGGACGCCGACGGCTGGCACATCGTCGACTACAAAACCGATCGCCTACCCAACGACGCCACGCTGCCGTACGTGCCCGACGATCACCCGTACGTGCAGCAGGTGCGGCAGTACGCCCGCTACTGGAACGCCCAGCCCGACGCGCGCGTCGCCTCGGCCGGGCTCTGGTTTACCGATACCGAGACGCTGCAGCCCATCGACCTCAGTGCGTAACGACACACGCGCAATAAAAAAGCCCCTCGACCAAAAAAGCCGAGGGGCTGCAACGTACTACAAGCTACTAACTACTAGTGGAGATGCCGGGAGTCGAACCCGGGTCCGAGTGGCCGTACACGTTGAACCTCTACCTGCATAGTGGACAGCATTTGAGTGTCGCTTCGGCCTAGAGCCCGTCCACCGGGCCAAGCCGTCGCCAAGGCTGATTGATTTTAACGCTCGTCCGTGCAGCCGGAACGGACAAGCGCAAGGCTATCTAATCGATGTCTCTAACCGGCCAATAGCCGAGCCGAGAAAGAGACAGATGGCGGGTTTACGCCGCCATCGCGTACGAGTAATCGTCCGCAGTTACACGTTCCTGACCTGATTTACGAGCGTATCAGGAAGCTCGGCAGGACAGTCCACTGCACGTTTACCACCCGTCGAAGCCGTGTCATCCCCATATGTAAAAGAACACCGCTGTCGTGATTAGCGGATCGTATTGGATGCATCCATTCGCTACTTTGTTCCGAGCGCATGGCGTGCGGTTGGCCAAACCCGCCGGAACAGCCCTCTGAACCACCAACGCTCCGTTTCCTCACGTTCTCTCTGTTGTCATTGCGAGCGAACGCAGTGAGCCTGGAGGCCTTTGGATCATCCTGGAGCGGAAGCCGAAGGTCATCATGGAAGGGCAATCTCCCCAACCGATCGTTTTTGCGCGTACAGGGAGATCGCCACGTAGCTCGCTTTGCGCTCACTCCTCGCGATGACAAGAAGGGTATTGCTTTTCTGTACGTTGCGCGTGCAGTTGGGCGAACCGAGCCGAATGGCCGTCTGAACCACCAACGCATCGTTTTGGCACTCCGTCCTCAATGTCATTGCGAGGAGCGAAGGCGAGGGCCGTAGGTCATGCCTGTGGTACGTGGCAATCTCCGCAAACGAGCAAAAATCAGTCGCGGGGCGTGTCACGAAAATTCCCACGTGATTCGCGAAGTGTTGCGCCGCGCACCTGACCCGGTCCGCTGCGTTTTATACCTTACCGGTGCGCCCCTTTTCAGCCAACGACGCCTGCTATGCCCACTGCGCTGCCCAACGACCCGGAAGTAACCGCCGCCCTGGCCCAAGAGCACGGCCTAACGGCCGAAGAATATGGGTGGATTGTTGATGCCCTGGGCCGCACGCCTACGTTTGTGGAGCTGGGCATCTACTCGGTGATGTGGAGCGAGCACTGCTCGTATAAAAACTCGCTGAACCTGCTAAAGACCCTGCCCAGCGACGGCCCACAACTTCTTGTGGCCGCCGGCGAGGAAAACGCGGGCCTCGTGGATATTGGCGACGGGCTCGGGGTAGCGTTTAAGATGGAAAGCCACAACCACCCGTCGGCCGTGGAGCCGTACCAGGGCGCGGCCACCGGGGTGGGCGGCATCCATCGCGACATCTTTACGATGGGCGCGCGGCCCATGTGCGCGCTCAACTCGCTGCGGTTTGGTCCGCTCGACGATGCGCGGGTGCGCTACCTGTTTGATGGGGTGGTGGGCGGCATCGGCGACTACGGCAACTCGTTTGGCGTGCCCACCGTGGCCGGCGACGTCTACTTTGACGAAGCCTACGAAGGCAATCCGCTGGTGAACGCAATGAGCGTGGGCGTGGTAAAGGCCGACGAAATTGCGAGCGCGGTGGCCCGCGAACCGGGAGCCGCGGTGTACATCGTGGGATCGGCCACCGGGCGCGACGGCATCCACGGCGCCACGTTTGCGTCGGAAGAAATCTCGGACGCGAGTGAAGACCGCCGCCCCAGCGTGCAGGTGGGCGATCCGTTTACCGAGAAGCTGTTGCTGGAGGCCACCCTGGAGGCCATTCGGGCCGGGGTTACGCTGGCCGTGCAAGACATGGGGGCGGCGGGCATTACCAGCTCGTCGTTCGAGATGAGCGCGTCCGGCGGCACCGGCATGCGGCTGCAACTCGATCGCGTGCCCACCCGCGAAACGGAGATGACACCCTACGAGATTATGCTCTCGGAGAGTCAGGAGCGCATGCTGATTGTGGCTGCGCCCGGCCGCGAAGACGACCTGCAAGCCATCTTTGAGAAGTGGGATTTGAACGCCGTCGAGATTGGCACCGTCACGGATACGGGACGGGTGGAGGTGCTATGGCATGGCGAGACCGTGGCCGACCTGGAGGCCACGCACCTGGACGCCGGCAGCGGGGCGCCGGTGTACACCCGCGAGACCAAGCGGCCTTCGTACCTCGACACCGTGCATGCCTTTGACGATGCCTCGATAGAGGACCTGACGCCCGCGACGGCCGGCGAGGCGCTGGTGGAGCTGCTCGCTGCGCCCAACATCGCCAGCAAGCGCTGGGTGTTTGAGCAGTACGATACCACCGTGCGCACCAACACCGTGGTGGGGCCGGGGCCCAGCGATGCTGCGGTACTGCGCATCAAGGGCACCCGCAAGGGGCTCGCCGTAAAGAGCGACTGCAACGGCCGCTACGTGTACCTGAACCCGCGCCGCGGGGCGCAAATTGCGGTGGCCGAGGCCGCGCGTA
Source organism: Salisaeta longa DSM 21114 (assembly GCF_000419585.1). Classification (NCBI taxonomy): domain Bacteria; kingdom Pseudomonadati; phylum Rhodothermota; class Rhodothermia; order Rhodothermales; family Salisaetaceae; genus Salisaeta; species Salisaeta longa. Next base: position 2,575,264 of record NZ_ATTH01000001.1, on the reverse strand, counting down.
ACGTGACGTGCGCGGGCGGGCGGCCGGTCGCCATCACCAACTGCCTCAACTTTGGCAATCCGTACAAGCCGGAGGTGTACTGGACGTTTGCGGAGGCGGTGGGCGGCATTGGCGACGCCTGCCGGGCGCTGGATACGCCCGTTACCGGCGGCAACGTGTCGTTGTACAACGAGCACCCGGAGGGCGCGATCTTTCCCACGCCCTCGATTGGCATGCTGGGCATCGTCGACGACATCGCGGCGCACCCCACCACGGCCGCCGTGCAGGCCCCGGGCGATGTGGTGGTGCTCCTCACCCCGGCGGCGTGGACGCACGCCCGCAGCATTGGCGGCTCGGAGTACCTGGCGTTTTCCCACGGCCAAACCGCGGGCGACGCGCCGCACCTCGACCTCGACGAGGAGGCCGCGGTGCAGCAGGCCCTGCGCACGCTCATCCGCAACGGCGTGGTGCAACACGCCCACGACGTCTCGGACGGCGGCCTCGCGGTGGCGCTGGCCGAGTCGGTGCTGCCGGCCGAGGGCTTGGGGCTGGATCTTGCATTGCCCGCCGCCCCCGGCGCGCGCCTCGATGCGGTCCTCTTTGGCGAAGATCAGTCGCGGATTGTTTGCAGCGTACCGGCCGACGCCGCCGACGCGCTGTCCGACACCCTCCCTGCGACCGTGCGCGCGCACCGGCTGGGCACCGTAACCACCGACGGGCGCTTGCGCATCGCTGCGGCCGAGGGGCCCGTCCTCATCGATGCGCCCGTGGATACGCTCCGCACCGCCTACGAAGGGACGCTCCCCTCCCGCATGCGGTAGGGCCTCCTGCCACGATGGCAGGCCCGGCCCCCAACCTGCACCGCGGAACGGAACTTGCTTTATAGCATTCATGCGATAAAGCGTAGCGCAAAAGCGGTCGTTTGTAACGCATCGCTTCGTGCACGCACACATAGCTACATTGGATTCTTCACGTACAGCAACGCCCTTATGGCAAGCGAGAACGTAGTAACCCTGACCGACGACAACTTTGAAGACGAGGTACTGAATGCCGACGTGCCCGTGCTGGTGGACTTTTGGGCCACGTGGTGCGGTCCGTGCCGCATGATTGCACCGGTGATTGACGAACTGGCCGACGACTACGCGGGCCGCGTGAAGATCGGCAAGCTGGACGTGGACGACAACCCGCGCATGGCGCAAGAGTACGGCGTGCGCTCCATCCCCACGCTCCTGTTCTTTAAGGGGGGCGACGTGGCCGACCAGATGATGGGCGCCGCGCCGAAGGGACAGCTCGCCAAGAAGCTGGATCAGCTGATTGGACAGCCCGCGTAACGGATTGTTACCCTTTCATTCGCTGCGCGTAGGCCTATTGGGGGCTGCGCGCAGCGTGCGTTGTTTTCTCGATTCTTTTCCTGAATCCTTCTATGGCTTCTACCAACGGTACCATGCCCGATCGATCGGCGTTTGACGGCATCGACTTTTCCGGCGCCGAGGTGCGCCCGGTGGTTATTATTGGCACCGGTCCGGCCGGTTGGACCGCCGCGCTGTATACCGCGCGCGCCGACCTGAACCCGCTGGTGTACATGGGCCCCGAGCCCGGCGGACAGCTCACCACTACCACCGACGTGGAAAACTTTCCCGGCTTCCCGGAAGGCATCATGGGGCCGGAGATGATGAACAAGTTTCAGGAACAGGCCGAGCGCTTTGGCACCGAAACGCGCTACGGCACCGTCACCGATGTCGACTTCTCGGAGCGCCCGTACCGGCTGCTCGTCGACGAGGAGACGCCGCTCTACGCCCAAACGGTCATTGTGGCCACGGGCGCTTCCGCCAAATACCTGGGGTTGGAAAATGAGCAACGCCTCATCGGAAAAGGGGTAACGGCCTGCGCGACCTGCGACGGCGCGTTCTTCCGGGATGAGACCGTGGCCGTGGTGGGCGGCGGCGACAGCGCGATGGAGGAGGCGACCTTCCTTACCAAGTTTGCCGCGAAGGTGTATGTCATTCACCGCCGCGACGAGCTGCGGGCCTCCAAAATTATGCAGGAGCGCGCGTTTGAAAACGACAAGATCGAGTTTGTGTGGGACACTGAGGTGACCGACGTGCTAGGCGAGGACCAGGTGACGGGCCTGGAGGTCATCAACAACAAGACGGGCGAAACCCGCGTGATGGACGACGTGACGGGGCTGTTTTTGGCCATTGGCCACACGCCCAACACCGAGCCGTTTGAGGGCTGGCTGGCGATGGACGACAACGGCTACATCCTCACCAAGCCCGATTCGACATACACGGACGTGCCGGGCGTTTTTGCCTGTGGCGACGCGCAAGATCATGTGTACCGCCAGGCCGTAACCGCGGCGGGCACCGGCTGCATGGCCGCGATTGATGCCGAGCGGTGGCTGGCCGAGCACGGCGCCATCGAAGCGCCGCGCACCGAGACCGAGTACCACGCCGCTGAAGCAGAACCGAGCATTGAAGCGCAAACGGCATGAATCCTGCACCGAGGACATCGCGTATGTCCACCGGTTTGCCAGGAAGCACGCATTACGTGTCGATCATGCCCATCAAGCCTTTTATTATCGTCATCGCGCTGGGTAGCGTCCTGTGGGGGTGTCAGAACAGCCCGCAGCAGGACGCGCCTTCGCCCAATCGTCCCGTGGCATCCACGCCGGCCGCTGCTGCGCGGGCCCCGGCCGATGAGCCGCTGGCCGTTACGCCAACCGGAACGGTGGCCGCGCACGTTCGCAACGCGATACGGGCCACCAAGGTGCGCAAGGCCCTGTTGCGGTACGAGGCGCTGCGGCCGTACAACTTTGAAGCCTCCGTATCGGGCGGGCACCTTACGCTGCGGGGCGACGTCCCGACGCGCGCGCTCCACCGCAAGGCCCTGCAAGCCGCACGCACCGTAGACGGCATCGAGCGCATCACCAACGCCGTCACCATACAAGGCCGCTCGGCCGAGATGGTGCGGGCCGCCACCGCCGCCGACCCCGCCGCGCAGTCGTCGGCGTACTACACCGTGCAAACCGGCGATACGCTGTGGAGCATCGCGCGGCAGTACAGCGCCTCGGTGCGCGAACTGAAGCAACTGAACAACCTCGACTCGGGCAGCATTCGGCCCGGCCAGCGGATTCGGGTGCGCTGATGATCCCATGCGCCCTTTGTGAAGGCATCGTTCCGCAGGATCGTGCCGCCGCTGTCGTCGTACGGACTGTTACGCGTTTCCTTCGCTATTTTTGCGCCCTTTGACCCGCGTTCACTCTCATGGCTGCTAACGCCTCGCCCAACCCCTACACCCAGGTCATCGACCTGACCTCAAAGTCGCAACGCAAAGCCCGCCGCGACGAGGTGGGAACGCTCGAAGCCCCCGATCCGCCGCTCGACGAAGCGACGCTCGAAAGCTTGCCGCACCGCGTAGAGCAGGCCGTGTACGCCGCCGGCTGGGCCGACATGATGGAGGTGCAAAAGAAGGCCATCCCGTACATGCTGGCCGACCGCGACCTGATTGTGCAAGCCCAAACCGGATCGGGCAAAACGGGGGCGTTTTTGCTCCCGCTGTTCGACCGGATCGACCCGGAGAAGGAGGAGGCACAGGCGCTCATTTTGACGCCCACGCGCGAGCTGGCCCGCCAGATCAAGGAAGAGTTTGAGCGGATGAAGCTGGGCACGCCCGAAACGAATCAGCTGGAGGTGGCGCTTCTGTACGGCGGCGTCGGCTACGGCCCGCAGATTGAGGCACTGAAGGGCGGCGCGCAGCTGGTGGTGGGCACGCCGGGGCGCACGCTCGACCATCTCAAGAAGAAAAACTTCAAGGCGGATACCGTCCACCAGTTCATTCTGGACGAGGCCGACGAGATGCTGTCGATGGGCTTCCTGCCCGATATTGAGGAGATTGAGGGCTACCTGACGTACGACAAGCGGGCCTCGCACATGGTGAGCGCCACGATGCCGCCCAAGGTGCGCAACGCGGCGCGCGCGTTCCTGCGCGACCCCGGCTTTCTGTCGCTGAGCACCGAGCAGGTGAGCGTCTCGGCGATGGACTACCGGTACTACCTCGTAAACCCGATGGATAAAGACCGGACGCTGGAGCGGCTGATTGCGCTGGAGGAGCCGGAGTCGGCCATCATCTTCGCCAACACCAAGAAGGAAGTCAGCTACCTGCAGCAATTTCTTTCCAACCAGGGCATCGCCGTCGACGAGATGTCGGGCGACCTGTCGCAGCGCGACCGCGAGAAGGCCATCGACCGGCTGCGCAGTGGCGAAACGCGCATGATGGTAGCCACCGACGTGGCGGCCCGCGGCATCGACGTGTCGGACCTGAGCCACGTGTTCATCTACGACGTGCCGCAGGATCACGAGTACATCATCCACCGCTCCGGCCGCACCGCGCGCGCCGGGAAGGAAGGCACCGCCATCATCCTGGCCACGCACGAGGACGAATTTGAGCTGGAGCGCATGGCCAAGGCGTACGACATTGAGCTGGAGAAGGCCGAGCTGCCCGAAGATCCGGCCGATACGGCCACGGCGCTGCTGGAAGACCGCCGGCGCGACAGCACCGCCGATGACGAGACCGTGCGTCAGTTTCTGCCGCTTGTGGATCAGCTCGCGCAAGAGCGCCCCGAGCTCCTGGCCACCGTCATCGCCGACCTGTACGAGGCCGCGCAGGCCGCGGAAGAAGAAGCAGAAGAGACCGCCGCGTAACGCGCCGTTCACGACCCTGCGCGGCTGCGCCCGCGGCTCGCTTCCCTACCCGGCGGCCGCGCCTCACTCCACCTCCAGCAACATAAAGCCGTAGGGCGGCAGCTCGATCGCCGCGGCCTCCATGCGCACGCCCTCGATGGCATCGGTGAGCACGCGGGAGCGGAAGGTGGCCGGCACGGGCACGGTGGCCGCGCGGTCGCGCACGTTCACGGCAATAAGAAGCGTATCCTCGGTGGCCGTGCGCGTGTACAGCAGCACGTCGTCGGTGGAGGCATCGAGCACGTCGAGCGCCCCCTCGCGCAGGGCCTCGCTGTCGCTGTAGAGGCTGAAGAACGTCCGGAAGAACGGGCGCATCGCGCTCTCTTGCGACCAGTCGTACGGCGTCGCCTCGAAAAACGGCACCGGCTCGCGCACGCCCAGCTCCTGCCCGTTGTAGATGAGCGGGATGCCGGACATGGTGAAGGCGAGCATGGTCGCCGCTTGAGCGCCTGCTATCCCGTCGAAGAGCGCGGGCGGCGGGGCATCCCAGGCCGTCTCGTCGTGATTGGTGGTAAAGCGCAGCCGCTCGGCCCCGGGCGGAAGCGCCTGCAAGGTGGTATCCACCTGCGCAGCGAGTGTGCGCACCGAGGCGGTATCGGCCCACACCTTTTTCAGCGCGCCGTAAAACGGCCAGGCGTAGGTCCAGTCGAAGCCGTTTTGGTGGATGGCCGGATCGGCATGCTCGGCCAGCATCAGCACAGGCTTGATCGTCTCGACCGAGTCGATGGCCGCCGTCCAGAAGCTGTCGGGCACCCACCCGGCCACGTCGCAGCGGTAGCCGTCGATGTTGAACGCGCGCACCCAGTACTGCATCACGTCAATCATCTCCTGGCGCAGCGCCGGGTTGTCGTAGTTGAGATCGGCCACGTCGGTCCAGTTGGTCGTGTCGCCGCTCGGACTCACCGGCACCATGGGCGCGCCGCCGGTGTACCACGCGGGGTGCGCCTCGGTCCACGGATGATCCCAGGCCGTGTGATTGGCCACAAAGTCGATGATCACCTTGATGCCCCGCGCGTGGGCCGCGTCCACAAAAGCGCGAAAATCCTCTTTCGTGCCGTAGTTCGGATTCACGGCGTAGTAGTCGCGGATGGCGTAAGGCGAGCCCAGCGCCCCCTTGCGGCGCTCCTCGCCAATCGGGTGAATCGGCATCAGCCAGATCGTGTTGATGCCCAGCCGGTCCAGCGCGTCCAGCCGGCCGATGGCCGCGCGAAATGTGCCCGCTTCGGTAAAGTCGGGGATGAACAGCTCGTAGACCGCCGCATCCGATACCCACGCCGGTTCGCCGACACCTTCAATGGACGCATCGGCCGCGGGCGCCGCTTCGGGTTGCGTGGCGGGCGGGGCCTTCTGGCAGCCGGCGACCAGGAGTCCGGCGGTGAGGAGCGCAGCAACGAGGGAGCGAAGCATGGGAGCACAGGGCAAGCGAGCGGGCAGCGGACAACCGTAAGGATAGGAAGCGCCCGGTACTTTGTCCAATGGCCGTGGGCCTTGCATGAACGGAGCCAAAAACGATACGTTGATAGTTCAGATGACTATTCAGATTGATTTGACCAACTGCACGCCCAGCGGATCAAAAAAGCAAAAACCTATGTGTCATTGCGAGGAACGAACGGAGTGAGTGACGTGGCAATCTCCATGTACGAGCAAGAGCGGCCCGTTACGGAGGTTACCGCGCACCACAGGCATGACCTAAAGGCCTCTCTTCCAGGGATGACCCGTTCCCTATGGTGTACGGTGCGTTCATGCGCATTTGCAATGATTCCGCGTACAGGACGGCCGCGCGGGGTTTACTTTCTGGCGCATGTGTTGCATACTGCATGGTTGTAGCATCGCACCCCTTCCCTTCTCGCTCGCCTGTATCCCATGATTGTGCGTACGCTCCTTGCTCGCCTGGCTGTATGCTTGCTCGTGTGCACCCCGTGGGCGGCGTCCGCGTGGGCGGCCGATGCGCGCGCACCGGTGACCGACCTCACGTTTGTGGAGCGCTCCGACGGCCGCGGCTACGTGATCCGAGTACGCGCCCCCGAGGGCATTCCGGCATACAACGCCCCCACCCACGACGGCCGCACCTTGCGCTGGACCCTGTACGGTTCGCGGCGCGCCGCTTCGTTCGAGCCACCTGCGCCCGAGGGCCCCGTGGCCGACTACACCCTGCGGGAACAGGGCGGCCACCTGCTGCTCACCTTTACGCTCAAACCCGACGCGCGCGTTCGGGCATCCGCCTACCGCGACGGCGCCTCATCCGATGTTCTGCTCAACCTGACCACCTCAGGCCGCGCGGCCCCCGTTGCCGACCGCTCGCCCGACCCGTCCCCACCGTCCACCGCCGACGGCCCCTCGTCTACCGGCGCGGCACGCTGGGCGCTCGATACCATCGTCATTGATGCCGGCCACGGCGGCAAAGACCCGGGCGCCCAAGCCCACGGGCTCCAAGAAAAGGACATCGTGCTCGACATTGCCCTGAAGGCCGGCGAGTACATCGAAAACCGCCTGGGCATCAACGTGGTGTACACGCGCACCACCGACCGCTTTATTCCGCTGAAGAAGCGCGGCAAGATTGCAAACGAGGCCGAGGCCAAGCTCTTTGTGTCCATCCACGTGAACGCGGCCGGCGCTGTCTCAGCTCACGGCACCGAAACGTTCTTCCTCGGGCAGCACAAGAGCGAGGCCGCCCGCAAGGTGATGAAACGCGAGAACAGCGTCATCAAGTACGAGGACAACCAGTCGGCGTACGATACTTTCGATAGCCAAGCCCTGGTGCGGTACACGCTCACGCAGAGCGCCTACATGCGGCAGAGCCAGAAGCTCGCCAAAATCATTGAAGATCAGTTTGCCAACCGGGTCAACCGCCACAGCCGCGGCGTAAAGCAAGCCGGGTTTTACGTCTTGTGGAGCGCCTCGATGCCCGCGGTGCTCGTCGAAACGGGATTTGTGACCAACCCGAGCGATGCGCGCTTTCTGGGCAGCGAGATGGGCCGCGATTATATCGCCAGTGCGATCTTTCGGGCCGTGCGCGCCTACCGCGACCAGTACGAACGCGGAATCAAATCGGCGGCGCGCTAAAGCCTGTTGGCGCGGCTACGGGGCGCGCTTAGGTCCACAGCCGTGGCACGTCCATCCGCACGTCAAAGAGCAGCACCTCGCTGTCTTCGGCAACCCGAAACTCAAGCCGATCGGCGGCGGTGATGCCTACGCCGTCGCCCGCCTCCAGCGTCGTGCCGCATACCGTGAGCGCTCCGTGCACCATCTGCACCCAGGCCCCGCGGCCTTTGCCCAGCGCGTGCGTCACAACATCGCCCGGCGCAAAGCGGCCGGCGTAGATGAACGCATCGGTATTGATGGCCATGCTCTCGCCACGCCCATCCGGTGAGATGTACATCCGAAACCGGCCCTGCCGCTCCTCGGGCGTATACTTTTTCTGATCGTACGCGAACGTCGTGCCGGCCCGGTCGGGCACCAGCCACATCTGGTAGTTGTGCTCTACCGTATCGTGATGGTTCTCTTCGGCATGAATCATCCCGCGGCTGCCCGCGCTGATCCGTTGCATCTCGCCCGCCGTAATCGTGGCGGTGTGCCCAAAGTTGTCGGCGTGCGTAAGCGTGCCCGACGCCACGTACGTCACAATTTCCACGTCGCGGTGTGGGTGCTTGCTAAACCCCTCGTGGGGCTGAATGTGGTTCTCGACCATGACGCGCAACGGGCCGAAATGGACCCAGTCGGGGTCATGATACTCGGCAAACGAGAACGTCATCCAGTTGTCCGTCCACCCCATATCCGAAAACCCGCGGTCGTCGCTGCGCCGCACGCGAAGGTTCGGAGACGTGTCTGCTGCAGAAGCCATCGCTGATGCCCCATCTTTTTGCGGATATCGATGTGACGCCATACGCCACACGGGCGCTGACGCTTTCTCAACCAGATAAATCGATGGAAGCATGCAACTGTTCCTAGTTGCAACACATAAAGATTTGTTTACGCCTGATTGTTGAATGCAAACCGCTGCTTTCGGCCGTCGTCAAGTGCGCAAGCGCAACAAGTCCGTAAGAACTCCCGGAAACCGCCGGTCGTGCGAATCTCTCAAGCCGCTTTGGACTTAGCAGTTTGTGTATTGCCTTCACGTCGTTCACGTGTTATGCCTCCTGAAGCCGCTTCCGACGCTCCCCAGACCATTGCGATTGCTGGCACCAGCGGACTCGTGGGCACGGCCGTGCGCGAGGAGCTGGCAGGCCCGCATCGCTTTCTGGCACTTACGCGGTCGCCGGTGCGTGCGAAAGTGCATGCCGACACGCCGCACGTGACGTGGCGGCATTGCGATCTGTTCGATCCGTACGACGTGAAGCAGGCGCTGGAGGGCGCCGACCGCGCGCTCTACCTCGTGCATTCGATGCTGCCTTCGTCGCGCATGACGCAGGGCCGCACGGCGGACCTGGATCTGCTGCTGGCCGACAATTTTGCGCGGGCGGCCGAGGCGGCCGGCGTGCAGCACATCCTCACCATTGGCGGATTGGTTCCCGACGCCCACACCCTCCCGCGCGCGCTGCAACACCGGCTCGATATTGAGCGCACCCTGGCCTCGGGGCGCGTGCCCGTTACCACGCTGCGGGCTGGCCTCATCGTAGGCCCCGGCGGCACGTGGCTGGAGCTCATGCTAAACCTGGTGCGGCGCCTGCCCGTCATGATTTTGCCGGCCTGGACGCAGGCCCGCACGCAACCCATTGCCCTTCCCGACGTGGTGCGCGCACTCAACCGCCTGCTCAACCAGCCCGCACCCACCCAAAATCAGGTGTTCGACATTGGCGGGCCCACCGTCATGACGTATCGCTCGCTCCTGAAGCGCAGCGCGCGCGTGCTGGACCTCAAGCGCCCCATGGCCACCGTGCCCATCGACGCGCCGCAGCTCTCCAAGCTGTGGGTTCGCGTCTTTAGCGGCGCCCCGTGGGCCCTCGTCAGTCCGCTCATCGACAGCCTACGCCTGGGTGCCACCGTGCGCGACAATCCGCTGCAGCGGTGGCTGGTGCGTGACGCCGAGTCGTACGAGCGCGCACTGCAACGGTGCGTGGATGCCCAGGGCCGCCCGGTGCCCAACCCGCGGGCCGACCTCCGCGCGCGCGACGACGCGGCCATCGAGGCGCAAAGCCGCGCCCGCTCGGTGCAACGCCTGCCGCTGCCGCCCGGCTACACCGCCCACGACGTGGCCAATGCCTACGTCCGCTGGCTGCCGCGCTTCGGCTGGCCCTTCCTGCGCTGCACGGTCACCAAGGGCCGCGTCTGCCGATTTTTTCTGCGCCCGCTCCCCACGCCCATCCTAACGCTGGAGTTCGACCCGGCGCGTAGCCCCTCGGGACGGCAACTGTTTGAGGTGACCGGCGGCCTTCTCGCCGCGCCCGCTGCCAAGCGCCGCGGACGCCTCGAATTTCGGCGCGCGCTGGACGGGTCGTGCGTCATCGCGGCGGTGCACGACTTTGCCCCCCGCCTGCCGTGGACGCTGTACACGAGCACGCAAGCCCTCGTTCATCTGCTGGTGATGCGCCGCTTTGGCGCGCACCTGCAACGATTGGCGCAGCGCGAACGTACAGACGCTCCGGCACACCAGCACGCGTAGCACACACCTTGCACACATGGGGCTTACCGAGCATCAGCAGGCAGCGTACGACGAGGTCTACGAGCGACTGGCCAGCGGCGAACGCTTCACGGGCCTGCGCGGCTACGCAGGAACCGGCAAAACGTACCTGGCCGCCCGCCTTGTGGAGCGCCTCATGGCCGAAGACTGTCCCGTGTACGTGTGCGCGCCGACGCACAAGGCCGTGCAGGTGCTGCGCGAGCAGATGACCCACACGGAGGCGCCCGCCCAAACGGTGCACTCGTTTCTGGGGCTGCGCCTCGCCCCCGACGGCTCGGGCGGCTATGCCCTGGAGCCCGACGACCGCGAGCGCGAGCCCACCGCTGGCGTGGTGATCGTCGACGAAGCCTCGATGATTGGCCGCGCCGAGTGGTCGTTTATCGAGAAGACGCCCATCTTTGTGCAATGGCTGTTTGTGGGCGACCCGGCCCAGCTGCCTCCGGTAAACGAAGACGACTCGATGGCCCTGCAGGCCCCCGGCCCCACCCTCACCGAGGTGCACCGCCAGGCCAAAGACAATCCGATTTTGCAGCTGGCCACCCAAATTCGCGCGGGCGACGGGGGGCCGTTCCGCAGCGCATTCGACGGCGACGCGGGCGTAGCGATCACCGACCGGCGCACCGGCTTTTTGGATAGCATCCTGCGCGCCTTTCAGCACGAAGACGGTGCCGCCACAGACACGCGCGTGCTGGCGTACCGCAACAAAACCGTCCGCCGCTACAACCGCGAAATCCGCATGGCGCGCTACGGCGACGATGCGCCCCGCTTTGCGAAAGACGAGTGGATTGTGGCCCGCGAGTCGTGGTACCACGAGCAGGTGCCCATCCTAACGAACAGCGAGGAGCTGCGCGTCATCTCGGCGACGCCCGATACGGTGGCCATCGACGACATGAGCGAGTGGGCCATCTGGAAGCTGAAGGTGCACGCCCCCGGCGATACGCAAACGCGCACGGCCCACGTGCTGCACGAGAAAGAGCACGAGCGCTTTCAGGAAGAACTTGACCGGCGCCGCAAAGCAGCGGTCGAGGAGCCCTCGAAGTGGTCTGCGTACTACGATTTGCGCGAGCGCTTTGCACGGGTCGATTACGCATACGCCAGTACGGTGCACAAGGCGCAAGGCTCTACCTACGACACCGTGTTTGTGGATCACCGCGACTTGCGCGCGTGCCGCGGCGAGGAAGAGCGCGCCCTGCGCTACGTGGCGGTTACGCGTCCGCGCCGCCGCCTGGCCCTTTTGGTGTAACGAATCGCCGGATTCAGCGCTGCGGGGGGGCGGGCGTTCGGCGCCGCTTGGGCGTTTGCGGCTCGGTGTTAGGCTCGCGCCGCGACGGGTTGGGCACGCGCGGCGGACTGCTTGGCGTGGAGGGCGTAGATGGCGTGCGCTTCGGTTGGCGCCGGGGCTGCCGGCGGGGCGTGCGTTTGGGTGCTGGCATGAGAGGGGAACGCATTGTGGCCAGATAACAACTCGTTACCCTCAATGAACACGCGGCCCGCGTGTTGGATGCCCGCGGAGCGGTGTTACGAAGCCTTTTCGTTTTCCCGCGGGCCGGCCCACGTGCGCTGCGGGGCATCGGCACGCAGGGGTCAGAAGTCTGCCAGCGCCTCCAGAAAGTCGGGGCCGTAGCGTTTTTGCTTCATGTCGCCCACGCCCGGCAACCGGCGGAAATCCGCCAGCGTCGCAGGCCGCTTCTCCACCATCGCCCACAAGGTTTTGTCGTGGAAGATGACGTACGGGGGCACCTCTTGCGCCTTCGCCAGCGCCGCGCGCGTTTCCCGCAAGGCATCGAACAAGTCTCGCTCGGGGCCGTGCGAGGGCCGCTCGCTATCGGCGGCCGCCGGCGCCACCGGCGCTTTGCTGGGCCGCCGCAGCTCCACCGCCGTCTCGCCGCGCAGCACCGGCGCGCACGACGGATCGAGCTGCAGCGCGCCATACCCGGCCATGTCGACGCGGATGAGCCCCTTGGCAACCAGCTGACGAATGATCGATCGCCACGCGCGCTTCGGCCGGTTGTCGCCCACGCCGTGGGTGGGAAGCGCATCGTGCCCATGCTGCCGAATTTTCTTCGTGTTGCTGCCCGTCAGCACGTCGGCGATGTGGGCGGCACCAAAGCGCTGCTCGGTGCGCGCAATACACGACAGCACCTTTTGCGCGGCCTCGGTGCCCTGCCACGTGTGCGGCGGCTGCAAGCAGTTGTCGCAGTTATCGCAGCGCGCGTGCGGGTACGTCTCGTCGAAGTATCCCAACAGCACCGTGCGGCGGCAGGCGGTCGACTCGCAGTAGCCAAACAGCGCGTCCAGCTTCTGATGCTGCCGCCGGCTGAAGTCGTTAGCGGCGCCGTCGTCGATGAAGCGGTGCATACGCACGATGTCGGCCAGGCGGTACGCCATCCACGCGCTCGCCGGTTCCCCATCGCGGCCCGCGCGGCCCGTCTCCTGATAGTAGGCTTCCAGCGTCTTCGGCACATCCAGGTGGGCCACAAAGCGCACATCCGGCTTGTTGATGCCCATCCCAAACGCCACCGTAGCCACCACCACCAGGTCGTCGGCGTGCAGAAAGCGCTCCTGATGCGCCGCCCGCTGTTCATCGGAGAGGCCCGCGTGGTACGGAACGGCCGTGCGCCCCTGCGCCGAGAGCCATTCGGCCGTCTGCTCCACCCGCTTGCGCGAGAGGCAATACACGATGCCCGCCCCGTGCGGGTGCTCGCGATTCAAAAAGCGCAGCAGCTGCGTGCGGGCGTTACGGCGCTTGGGCACCACCGTGTAGCGGATGTTGGGCCGGTCGAAGCCCGCCACGAACAGCGCGTCGTCGTCGAGGTGCAGGCGCTGTACAATGGACTGCTGCGTGGGCGCGTCGGCGGTGGCCGTCACGGCGATGCACGGCACCTCCGGAAAAGCCGTCCGCAATTCGCTCAGTTGCAGGTACTCGGGGCGGAAGTCGTGGCCCCATTGCGAAATGCAGTGGGCCTCGTCGATGGCCAGGAGGGCCACGGTGGCACAGTGCAGCAGGCGCTGAAAGCGCGGCCGCATGATGCGCTCGGGCGCCACGTAGCACAGATCGAGCGTACCGTCTACGAGCTGCTGCTCCACCGCCCGGCGCTCGTCAGTCGACTGGCCCGAGTTGATGACGGCCGCAGACACGCCGCGCTGCCGAAGCGCCGCCACCTGGTCTTCCATCAGCGCAATGAGTGGCGACACGACAATGCCTACGCCGTCGCGCATAAGCGCGGGCAGCTGGTAGCACAGCGACTTGCCGCCGCCCGTGGGCATGATAACAACCGCATGCTGTCCATTAAGCAGGCGACGTACGATGCGCTCCTGGTACGGCCGAAAGGTGTCGTGGCCAAACACCGACTGAAGCACGTCGGCCGGCTGGGCGCGCGAAGGGACAACGGGCGAAGGCATAGACAGGGCGCAAGGCGAAGAGACGAATCCGCAGGGATCGTGGGTTAGCGTTCGTCGTCCTCAGCCAGGGCCACGTAGCGTCCAATGAACGTCACGGCGCGCTCGCCCGCGGCATCGATGCGGCATTTTAGGTCGAGGCGCGCACGGCCCCAGCGCTCCAGCATCTCCCGAAAGCGCTCCAGCGCATCCTCATCGGGGCGCTCGCACACCACCGAAATATTTTCGCACACCGGCTTCAGGTACTCAATATCGCTCTCCTGTATCAGAATTTCGGCGCGGCGGCGGATGTCTTCCTTCATGTCCTCCACCACCTGATAGGCCATGGCCCAGCCTGTAAGCGTCGCGAGCATGCTGAGGCTGCCGCCAAACGCGGTGCCCATGTGGTTGGCGTTGGGCTGCAAAGGGGCCGACGCACGCAGCGCCTCGTCATCAGCCGACAGGGAGAACTCCAGATGCCGTGTGATGGGCATCTCTTGGACGATGAGCTCCTCCAGCCGCTTCATTGCCTCTTCGGTGAGCGTAGCCATGCTTTAGGGAACAACGGTGCGTAAACGGACAGCAGGTGACGTAGCATCACTGTAGAAGCGACAGCACGATCAAGCGTTCCCATAATCGCGGGCGTGCGGCGAATTTATCTGGCCCCGTACCACATACGGCCGCCCCAGACGCGATGCGTCCACGAGCGGCCGTTACGTGGATCTGTTTTAACCAAGCGCTGCGGTGAACGTCAGCGCGTTCGCGGCCGAAGCCGCGGGGTGCTTTACGAAGCAGCCACCCAGGAGGTGCAGTACCCCTGCGGATTGACCGGTCCGGGGAAGAGCTGGCAACCGCCGCAATTCTTTCCAGCCTCGGCCTGCTGGTAGAGCTGACAATTGGCGCAGTTCTTATTCGGGTTGGGGGAGTTCTCAACGTACTGCAGCGACTTCACCATCTGCGAGCGCATCTTCTTCTCGCTTGCCGAGAGGCCCGAGAGGTCGTCGCAGGATGCGGCAGCTGTTTTCGTCTGTCCGCCGCCCGCGGCTTGTCCACCGCCAGCACCGCCACCCGCAGCGGCTTTGTCCTTCGAGCCGCCGCCACAGGCCGACAGCAAGACGCCAGCACCGGCGCCGGCTACGCTCAGGAGGCCCATCCGTTGCAGAAAGGCACGGCGCGATACATCCGTTTTCTGTTGCTCGTCCATAAGAACGTGTTGCTTGTGTGCGCAAATACGAAGCGGGCCCGGCCGCCGGTTGTGGGCGACGGACCCTTGGGGTTCAATGTAGGGTACGGACGTCCCCCAGGGAAGTCAAGCGCTCCTGAGTGGAGACCGCACCAATGCTGTAACGCTTCCTTGAACCTAACAGCAGCGGCCCTCAATCCTTCCCTGTATGCCCCGAAGGCCCTGTACGCAAAGCAAGATACGTGGTGTGGGGCCTGGCCCTACAGCCTGCATACACGGCAAAGCGCTGCCGTGCTGCTTGTCTACAACCAGTCTACCTCCAATCTTTGGCAGAGGCGTAACCGGGCGCCGGGCGTGTCCTATAAGCTTACGGAAGACGCTTTTTCTCAAAACCACGAACAACTGCTATGTGGAACGGAGCGCACCTTCACCTCATGGTGAACCATTTGCCCATTTTAGGTACGCTGTTTGGCGCCCTGGGTCTGGCCTACGGGCTGCTGCGTGCCCAGGCTGCGGTGCAGCGGGCCGCGCTGGGCCTGCTCGTCATTGCCGCGCTGGGGGGCGTTGCGGCCTATTACAGCGGGGAAAGCGCTGAAGACATTGTTGAAGGGCTGGCCGGGGTATCGCACGCGTGGATCGAGGCCCACGAGAGCACCGGCGAGTACACGATATACGCGGGCGTCGCGACGGGCCTTCTGGCGCTGCTTACGCTGTGGATGAGCCGCGGCCGCGAGCTGTTGCACCGCGGCCTTGTCGTCACGACGCTGGTGCTCAGCCTTGGCACGTTTGGCTTGGCGGCCTACGCGGCCAATCAGGGCGGCAAGATAAGCCACCCGGAGCTGCGCTCAGGTACCACGCCCGCCGCCGCGCAGCCCGCGCAAAACTCGCACGACGACGAAGCTTCGGACGATCACTGAGCACGGACGGCCGAGCCCCGCAGCTCATAGGGGCGGCTATCAAAGCCCAGGGCAATCGCGCCAATCTTTGGGGGGCGTCCTCACGCCGTTCAGGAATGATGTGCAAAATGGCAGCAGCATCACCCGAAAGTCCATGGCATCCTCAAAGCGTAAAGGGCGGATTCACGATTGCTCGTGCGATTGCTCTGCAACGAAGCCCGCACGGTTGCAGGTGCCCGGCCGCGCTCGTACCTTCAGGGCGGTTTCTGTTCCTTAATATCCGTATCTCGTATGCGTCTGCGTTGGCTTGTTGCTGCTTGCTTGCTCCTCCTTTCCTCTCCTGCGTATGCGCAACCAGCCCCCGACGGCGCCGACACGTGGGACATTACCGCGGCCCACGGGCCGACGAAGACGGTCACGTTTACGACGACCGAAGGCACGTGGATGAACCTGGACGTACATCCCAGCGGCCAAACCATCGTCTTCGACCTGCTGGGCGACATCTACACGCTGCCCATCGACGGCGGCACCGCCACGCGCATTGCCGGTGGCCCCGCACTGCAAATCCAGCCGCGCTACAGCCCCGACGGATCGCGCATCAGCTACACCAGCGACCGCGACGGCGCCGATAACATTTGGACGATGGCAGCCGACGGCTCCGACCGGCAGCAGGTAACCGATGCGGACTTCCGCCTGCTCAACAACGCGGTGTGGACGCCCGACGGGCAGTACCTCATCGCCCGCAAACACTTTACCTCCACCCGCTCGCTGGGCGCGGGCGAGATGTGGATGTACCACCGCAGCGGCGGCGACGGCGTGCGCCTGACCGAGCGCCGCACCAACCAGAAAGACGCCGGCGAACCCGCCGTAAGCCCCGACGGCCGCTACCTGTACTACAGCGAGGACATGACGTCTGGCGAAACGTTCGCGTACAACAAAGATCCAAACGGCCAAATTTACGTCATTCGCCGGCTCAACATGGAAACCGGCGCGCTCGACAACCTCATTACCGGCGCCGGGGGCGCCGTGCGGCCGCAACCTTCGCCCGATGGCCGCTACATTGCCTTCGTGCGGCGCGTGCGCGACGAGAGTGTCCTCTTCCTTTACGACCGGCAGACGGGTGCCGAGGCGGCCCTCTACGATGGCCTCACCAAGGATCAGCAGGAAACCTGGGCCATCTTTGGCGTCTACCCCAATTTCGACTGGACGCCCGACAGCCAGCATATTGTCTTTTACGCCCGGGGCGGCTTCCACAAAATCAACGTAGAGACCCGCGCCGTAACCGACATTCCGTTTGAGGCGAAGGTGGAGCAGCGCGTGACGGAGGCGGTTGCGTTTAGCCACGACATCGGCAACGAGCAGTTTACGGCCAAGATGATCCGCGATGCGGTGACCTCGCCCGACGGCCAGACGCTCGTCTTTCACGCCGTGGGCCGCCTCTGGCGCAAAGCCCTCCCCAGCGGCACGCCGCAGCCGCTCACGTCGCCCGACCGGTTTGCGTACGATCCGGCCTTCAGTCCGGACGGGCAGCAGATCGTGTACACGACGTGGGACGACGCGGCCCGCGGCGGCATCCACCTGATGAATGCCGACGGCTCGAACGCGCGTGAGCTCTCGCAGCGCCCCGGCTACTACTACAACCCGCAGTTTTCGCCCGACGGCTCGAAGGTCGTGTACCGGCGCGCCACCGGCAACAACATGCTCGGCTTCGTTTATGGCGTGGCCCCGGGGCTGTACTGGATGGACGTGGCCACCGGCACGCGCCACTTCATTCGGGAAGCCGGCCGCACGCCGCAATTTTCGGCCGACGGCTCGCGGATTTACTTTCTGAGCGGCGGGGGCATTGGCAAAACGTACCAGAGCGTGCGCCTTGACGGCGGCGGCCTCCGCACCTTGTTCGACCTGAAGTACGTCGACGCCGTGCTGCCGAGTCCGGACGGCCGGTGGGTGGCTTTTCGCGACCTCTACAACGTGTACATCGCGCCGTTTCCGTCGACGGCGGGGCCCATCACGCTGAGCAAAGACATGACGGCGCTGCCGGTGCAACAGGTGACGCGCGATGCCGGCACGGCGCTGCACTGGTCGGCCGATAGCGAGCGCTTGCACTGGGTGCTGGGGCCGGAGTACTTTGCGCGGGATTTGCAGGATACGTTCGCATTTGTCGCGGGCGGCGCGGCGCGTTCGCAGGAACTGCCGGCCATCGACACGACGGGAACGCCCATCGGCCTTACCCTGCCCACCGATCGCCCCACGGGCCGCATGGCCTTTACCAACGCGCGCCTCATCACGATGGACCCTGCGCGGACCGGCGACGGCGTCATCGAAAACGGTACCATCGTCATCAACCGCAATCGCATTGCCGCGGTGGGGCCTGCCGCCGACGTCTCCATCCCCGACGGCACGACGGTCATCGATGCGGCCGGCCGCACCATTATGCCCGGGCTGGTGGACGTGCACGCCCACGCCAACCATTTCTTCTCGGGCCTTCTTCCGGAAGCCAACTGGAGCTACTACGCGAACCTCGCCTATGGCGTCACGACCATGCACGACCCGTCGGCCACCACCGAGACGGTGTTCAGCATGAGCGAGCTCGTGAAGGCCGGACGCATGGTGGGGCCGCGCAGCTTTTCCACCGGCACCATCCTGTACGGCGCCGACGGCGACTTTAAGGCGGTCATCAATGACCTCGCCGACGCCCGCTCGCATCTGCGGCGCCTCAAGGCCGTGGGCGCCTTCTCGGTAAAGAGCTACAACCAGCCCCGGCGCAACCAGCGGCAACAGGTGCTGGAAGCTGCCCGCGCCTACGAGATGCTAGTGATGCCCGAGGGCGGCTCCACGTTCTTCCACAACCTGACCATGATTCAGGACGGCCACACCGGCATTGAGCACGCGCTGCCCATTGCGCCGCTGTACCGCGACGTGCTGCGCCTGTGGGAAGCCACCGACGTCCGCTACACGCCTACGTTAATGGTGGGCTACGGCGGCCTGTGGGGCGAAAACTACTTCTACCAGATGCGCGACGTCTGGAGAAACGAGAAGCTGCTCACGTTTACGCCGCGGCCCATCATCGATGCGCGGGCCCGGCGGCGCGTGAAGGCCCCGGCCTCGGCGTTTTACCACAAGCAACTCGCGGCCTCCGCGAACGACCTGTGGGACCGTGGCGTGGGCGTACAACTCGGCGCGCACGGACAGCTGCAGGGCCTCGGGGCGCACTGGGAATTGTGGATGTTTGCCCAGGGCGGCATGACGCCCATGGAGGCTCTCCGCGCGGCCACGCTCAGCGGCGCGCGCTACCTGGGCCTGCACAACGACATTGGATCGCTGACGGAGGGCAAGCTGGCCGATCTGCTGGTGCTGTCGAAGAATCCGCTGGCGGACATCCGTAACAGCACGAGCATCGAGCAGGTGATGGTGGGCGGCCGCCTCTACGACGCCGACACCATGGACGAGGTGGGTAACCATCCCAACGAGCGCCCCAAGCTGTACTGGGAGCGTGACGAAACCAGCAACGCCTTCATCTGGCGCGATGGCGGCTTTGCCGTGCCCCACGCCTGCGAGGTGCACTAGGCGCTGCCTGCAATCCCGGTGGGGAGCGCGCTCAGCCAAAAGCACCGCTTCCGCCGCGGGCGCGTTCGGCCGCTGACCTTTTAGACAGCACCTAATGATTATTGCCGTCACCAATGACGGGCCCCGGCGGGGCGCACAACTCGCAACATTTCGCGATAACTTTTTGAACCCTCCGTGGGCCGCGAAGCACCACACGGCGGCATCCGCCGTTGTAGTGTTACGCGTTGTTTGCACCATCGGCGTGGGGCACGCCCGCGCAGAGCCTTCAAGCAGCGCCCGAGGCGCCAGCCTTCGCACATCGCAGAACCCCTTACTCAACCAAGCACGCCATATGTCAGAGCACACAAGCGAATCGAACGGCTGCCCCGTGATGCACAATGGGACGGACGCGCCCCCGGAAGGGCGCACCCCGGCCCGCAACCGCCAGTGGTGGCCCGAAAGCCTCGACCTCGAAATCCTCGACCAGAACGTCCAGAACGTCAGCCCATGGGGCGACGACTTCGACTATGCCGCGGCGTTTCAGTCGGTCGACTACGACGCCCTGAAGGCCGACATCGAAGCCGTCATGACGGACTCTAAGGACTGGTGGCCCGCCGACTACGGGCACTACGGCCCGCTCTTTATCCGGATGGCCTGGCACAGCGCCGGCACCTACCGCACCACCGACGGCCGCGGCGGTGCAGCGGGCGGACGGCAGCGACTGGCGCCCCTTAGCAGCTGGCCCGACAACGCCAACCTCGACAAGGCCCGGCGCCTGCTGTGGCCCGTCAAGCAAAAGTACGGGCGCAAGATCTCGTGGGCCGACCTCATGGTCTTGGCCGGCAACGTGGCCCTGGAGTCGATGGGCTTCAAGACGTTTGGCTTTGCCGGCGGCCGCGAGGACGACTTCAAACCGGACGGCTCGGTCGACTGGGGCCCCGAGAACGAGATGGAGACCTGGAACCGGTTCAACGAAAACGACGAGCTCGAAAACCCGCTCGGCGCCACCGTGATGGGCCTCATCTACGTGAACCCCGAGGGCCCGGAAGGCACCCCCGATCCCGAGTGGTCGGCCCGTCGCATCCGCCTGTCGTTTAGCCGAATGGCCATGAACGACGTGGAGACCGCCGCACTCATTGCCGGCGGCCACACCTTTGGAAAGGTGCACGGCGCCAGCACCGACGACCATCTGCAGGCCGAGCCCGAAGCCGCACCCATCGAGCAGCAGGGCCTGGGCTGGCACAACACGCACGGCACCGGCAAGGGCGCCGACACCATCACCAGCGGCATTGAAGGGCCCTGGACCGAAGCGCCCACCCAGTGGGACCTCGGCTACCTCAACAACCTGCTCGACTACGCGTGGGAGCCCCACAAAGGCCCCGGCGGCGCGTGGCAGTGGCGGCCGAAAGACGAGGAGCTGAAGGGCACCGTGCCCGACGCCCACGACCCGTCGAACACCGTGGACCCGATGATGCTCACCACCGACATCGCCCTGAAGCGCGATCCGGACTATCGGGCCATCATCGAGGACTTCCGCGACGACCCCGATTTCTTCCAGGAATCCTTCGCGAAGGCCTGGTACAAGCTGATCCACCGCGACATGGGGCCGCCCGTTCGCTTCATTGGCCCCGAGGTGCCCGATGAGGAGATGCTCTGGCAGGACCCGCTGCCGTCGGCCGACTACGACACGATCGGCGCAGACGAGATTGCCTCGCTCAAGGAAACCATCCTGGCTACCGACCTCACCGTGCCCCAGCTGGTGAAGACCGCCTGGGCCTCGGCGTCTACCTATCGCGACAGCGACAAGCGCGGCGGTGCCAACGGCGCCCGCATTCGGCTCGAACCCCAGAAGCACTGGGCGGTGAACGAGCCGGAGCAGCTGCAGACGGTGCTGGAAACGCTGGAAGGCATCCAGTCCGACTTCAACGCGTCGCGCAGCGACAACGTGCGCGTCTCGCTGGCCGATCTGATCGTGCTGGGCGGCCATGCCGCTGTTGAACACGCCGCGGCGGCCGCGGGCTACGACGTGGAGGTGCCGTTTGCACCCGGCCGCGTAGATGCCACGCAAGAGCAAACGGACGTCGACTCGTTCGAGGCCCTCAAGCCCACCGCCGACGGCTTCCGCAACTACCTCGCCGACAACCCGGCGCAAGACTGGAAGCCCGAGGAGTTTTTGGTCGACAAGGCCGACCTGCTCGACCTCTCACCGGCCGAGATGACCGTGCTGGTGGGCGGCCTGCGGGCGCTCAACGCCACCTATCAGGACAGCGGTGTGGGCGTGCTCACCGACCGTCCCGGCACGCTGACGAACGACTTCTTCGTTAACCTGCTCTCGATGGATTACGAGTGGGCGGCGGTGGAGGACGGCAAGAACGTCTACGAAATCCGCGACCGGGCCACCGGCGAGGTGCAGTGGACGGCCTCCCGCGTAGACCTCATCTTCGGCGCGCACTCCCGCCTGCGGGCGCTCGCCGAGGTGTACGGCAGCGATGACGCCGAGGAGCAATTCGTGCACGACTTCGTGCGCGCCTGGCAGAAAGTGATGACGCTGGATCGCTTCGATCTGGCGTAACGCCACCGTCTCACGTACCGAGGCACCGCAGCCCCGTCCATTCGCTGGACGGGGCTGTTTTTTGTATCCCCCTCATCGCAATTGGCCAACCAACTCTATATTCTTTTTTAATAAAATGTTTATATTTTGAGATGGGGACTGAGGCATATACCAGGTCGCTCAGACGTCTCAAGATCGCCATGAGGGAAGGGTTTATGTAGTAGCGATCAGATTTTATTCTCCAGGAACCTTAGCAGTCCCCTCCATTATATTCTTACACAAGAATTTACTTAATCAAATGCGACGCAGCTGCATGGTTGGCACGATGATAAAGCGACACCGTTACTGCTCATCGCTTTTCTCTATACGGCATCTTTTGGGACGGCTTTTGGTCGTGGGGATGCTCGTATGCATCAGCGCACCGGTAGCGACCGCCCAGCCCTTCGCACCAACGTCAGATACTTCGGAGCCTCTTTCGTTGTCGCTTAGTGACGCCCTATCGCGGGCCCAGTCCGAAAGTTTTGCTGTGCGGAGTGCGAGAGCCCAGGAGCAGGCGGCCCGCGCGCAGAAGCGACAATCTCTAGCCGTCTTCCTCCCGCGCCTAACGGCTGCCGAGCAATTTGGGACGACCACCGACCCCGTCAATGCATTTGGATTCAAGCTGAAGCAAGAGCGATTTACACAGCAGGACTTTCAAGTTGGGGCGCTCAATAACCCGCAACGTACTGACAATTTTGCAACAACGTTGGAAGTTGAGCAACCCCTCCTTAACATCGATGGCTTCTTTGCACGACGAGCTGCGGCAGCAGGCGCACGCGCAGCACGCCAGAGAACAGAGCGCACACAGGCTGTTGTCGCGTTTCGTGTAAAGAAAAGCTACTACCGAGTGGTGCTTACTGAGCGGCAGTTGGCCGTTATCGATGCGGCGCTTCGTGCCGCTCGCGCTAATGTCAAGCAGGCGCAGGCTCTCTTTGATGAGGGGATGATCAACCGGGCCGATCTCTTGGCAGCACGTGTCCGTGTGCTGGCCCTAGAAAACCAGCGTTCGTCCGTGCGCGCCCGGCGTCGCAACGTGGCCGATCGGCTGCGTCTGTTGTTGGGCATCCGTGACGATGTGCAGATTGCTCCCACAGACTCACTTGTACAAGAGGGCGTAGCGATTCCTCCCATTGACATACACGCCGTCAACCAGCGCCGCTCAGACATGGACGCGCTGCGCTACCGAGCCGACGCGGCACGCGAGCAGGTGCGCGCCCGTTGGCTGGCCTTCGTACCTAAGCTAAATGCTCGCGGCACCTACGGCTGGTACGACGACACGCCCTTGGGTACGCATGGTGCCAGCTACACGATAGGGGCCTCGCTGTCGTGGAGCCTATTTGAAGGCTACCGGCAGGTGGGTCGGGCACAACAAGCCGGGGCCGAGTTGCAACATGCCGAAATTAGCCTGCAGCAGCAAGCGCTGCGAAATGAAGTAGACATTCTGGCAGCACGGCGAACTATAGAAACGGCGCGTGAACGAATTGCGCAGGCGCGCCAAGCTGTAGAGCAGGCAAAAGAGAGCCTCCGCATCCGTACCGATCGCTACGCCGAGGGAATGGCTCGCACCACCGATGTCCTTCAGGCCGAGGCAACGCTCGCCGAACGACGGCTGGCTCTTTTACGAGCGCTCTATCAGCATAACGTGGCCGTCTACCGCCTAGAGCTTCTCATCGAGCAGCCCCTAACCAACAACTAACTGCCTCCTGGGCCCCTGTATCGACTTTCTTACACCAATCCGATCCATTCATGCCTACGGTTTTCCGCTATTCCCGCCCTGTGCTCGTTGCGCTTACCCTTGGCCTCATGACCACCCTCACGGCCTGCAGCACCGACACGGCCATTCCCGACTCTTCCGCGGATGCGCCCATACCTGTCGATGTCATTGCTGCAACGGCAACGGCGCAGCAGCAGATGCTTCGTTACACGGGTACCATTCAGGGGGCACAGCGTGTACCCTTGTCCACCAAATTAATGGGTATCGTTACGGAACTCAACGTTGAAACGGGCGATCGTGTGCGCAAAGGCCAAACCCTGGTGCGCGTACGAAGCGAGAATCTTGAGGCGCAAAAGCGGCAGGTGAACGCTCGACTGCAGGGAGCGCGGGCCGCGCTCCAGAATGCAAAAATCAACTTTGAACGCATTCAGAGGCTGTACAAGCAGAAAAGCGCCACGAAAAAAGCATTTGACGATGCGCAAACGGCCTATGAACGTGCTAGAGCGCAGGTTGAGGCTTTGAACGGCCAACTCGCCGAGATCAATGAGATGCTCGCGTATGCGACCGTCGATGCGCCCATCACCGGGTATGTGGTAGACAAGCGCACCGAGGAGGGCGCGCTAGCCGTCCCCGGGCAACCACTTCTGGTTGTTGAGACGCTGGATGCGCTCAAAGCGGTGGTGCAGGTACCTGAGGCCGACATCAATCGCTTCGCTACGGGCGACTCGGTAACAGTCGAAGTGGGTGCAGCGGGCAATGTAGCACGCCGCGGTGTCGTCACGCAAATTGATCCGGCCGGCAACTATGCAAGTCGACAGTTTAAGGTACAGGTGCGCCTACTGCGTCAAAACATGGGCGCCCTAAAGTCTGGCATGTACGCACAAGTGCTCCATCCATCTGGTGTGGAGCAGACGCTCACTGTGCCAGAGGAAGCACTTGTTACGCGCGGCCAACTTACAGGGCTCTTTGTCGTGAAGGACAGCACGGCCTTGCTTCGTTGGATCCGTACAGGCGAGCAGCGCGGCAACCGTATCGAAGTGCTGTCGGGCCTGCGCCAGGGCGAGCGCTACATTACCAGTATTAGCGGACGCATGCGCGACGGCCAGCCGGTTCGTCCGCGATGAGCGTGCGTCGATTCATCTCCTCTTTCACATGCTGTAATCAAAAACTTTTGCTATGGCTCAAACAAACGGTCTTGCTGCTACGATTGCCCGCGGCTTCATCAACTCTAAGCTAACGCCTTTGTTAATGGCCGCCTTCTTGGGGATCGGTCTATACAGCGCGTGGCTTACGCCAAAGGAGGAAGATCCGCAAATTGAGGTTCCAATGGCGGACATAGCAGTGCGCTACCCGGGGGCTACCCCGCAGGAGGTGCAGCGGCGCGTAGCGGCCCCCCTTGAACGTCTGGTTTCCAACATCGCTGGGGTCGAGTATGTCTACGCAACGTCGATGCCCGGCCAGGCGCTCGTGTCTGTGCGATTTTATGTGGGCGCGCCTTCCGAGCAGAGCATGGTGAAGCTCTATGAGGAGATGCTCAAGCACATGGACCAGATGCCGCCCGGTGCCAGCATGCCGCTCATTCAGTCGCGCGCGGTGGACGATGTGCCGGTGCTCACGCTTACGCTCCACAGTGATGATCCCAACTACCACAGCTACCAGCTGCGCCGCATCGCCCATGAGATGGCGACAGACCTAAAGACAATCAACGGCGTAGCGGCCGTGAACGTGCACGGAGGCCATAAGCGTGCCTTAAACGTTACGCTCGACCCAAACCGTCTCGCGGCCTACCACCTCGATCCGGTATCCATCGCCCAGCAGATACAAGCGGCTAACCGTCAGACCGATGCAGGCACTTTTGAGCATGGCGACACGTCGTTCCTTGTAGAGACGGGCGCATTTCTTTCCTCTGCTAAGGAAGTCCGCAATCTTGTAGTAGGCATGCACCAGGGGAGCCCCGTTTACTTGAAGCAGGTAGCCACTGTACGCGACGGGCCCGGCGAACCCAGCCAATACGTGGCTTTTGGCTATGGCGCAGGCCACGCCACGCATGTAACAGATCATGAAGCGCCTACTGCTACACAGGCGCAGCCGAACCCAACGCATGGCGGACTCCAGCCAGCGGTCACTATTGCCGTTGCCAAACGGAGCGGGCAGGATGCCATGACCATTGCCGAGCAAGCACTCGACAAACTGGCGGTCATGCAATCGACGCTTGTGCCCGATGAAGTAACAGTGACGACCACGCGCAACTACGGTGAGTCTGCCTCCGATAAGGTAAGCGAGCTGTTGCTACACTTGCTCATGGCCATTGCAGCGGTAACGCTTATCGTTGCGCTGGCGATGGGCTGGCGGGGCGGCCTCGTTGTGTTCCTGTCGGTCCCTATCAGCTTCGCCCTCACCCTGTTCGTGTACTACTTTTTTGGCTACACGCTCAACCGGATTACGCTGTTCGCGCTCATTTTCGTGACCGGTATCGTGGTGGATGACTCCATTATTGTTGCGGAGAACATGGAGCGTCACTTCCAGATGAAGCGGTTGCCTAAGTTCCAATCGGCGCTGGTTGCAATCAATGAGGTGGGCAACCCGACTATCTTAGCCACGCTCACTGTGATTGCCGCCGTTTTGCCCATGGCCTTCGTCTCGGGCCTTATGGGACCATACATGAGCCCGATGCCCATTGGGGCATCCATGGCCATGACGTTCTCGCTGATCGTGGCACTAATTATCACCCCATATCTCGCATATCGCCTCATCGCGAGCCATAGTGCGGAAGAGGAGGGAGAACCGTCGGACTACAGCCTTGAGGACACCGCTATCTATCGCACCTATGCAGCCACCATCGAACCGCTGCTCAACAGCTCATGGAAGCGGTGGACGTTTATTGGCGTGACGGCCGCGTTGCTTCTTGGCTCCATATCGCTTTTCTACTTCCGTGCAGTTACGGTCAAGATGCTGCCGTATGACGACCAAAACGAGTTTCAGGTTATTGTGGACATGCCCGAGGGCACTACGCTAGAGCGCACCAACGCTGTGCTCCGTGAGCTTGCTGCGTACCTAACCAGCCAGCCTGAGGTAACCAACGTGCAGACGTATGCCGGCGATGCAGCGCCGGTCAACCTCAACGGTCTTGTGCGGCACTACGACATGCGCTCGGCACCGCACCAAGGGGATATTCAGGTGAACTTAGTGCCTGCGCACAGCCGTGCGGAGCAAAGCCATGCCATTGCAAAGCGCATGCGCGGGCCGCTTCAAAACATTGGTGCCCCTTACGAGGCTAACATTAAGGTGGCAGAGGTGCCCCCCGGCCCGCCCGTTCGTGCAACGCTTGTCGCTGAGATTTACGGGCCTAATTTCGAGACGCAGCTTGCATTGGCCGACAGCGTCAAACAAGTGTTTGAGGCCACGAAGGGGGTGGTGGATGTTGATTGGCGCGTAGAAGCCGATCAAACGAAGTACACGTTTACGATAAACAAGGAGAAGGCGATGCGCGCCGGCATCCCGGCTGCCCGCATAGCACAGACGATGCGGCTGGCCCTTGGGGGCCAAGAGGTTACCACAATGCACCTGCCCGAAGAGCGTGAGCCGGTTAGCGTGCATATGCAACTGAGCCAAGAAAACCGCTCCAGCTTGGCTGATCTTAAGAATCTACGCGTGAGGGCAGGAGGCAACGCTGTGCTTGCTCTTGCTGACCTTGTCACGATCGACAAAACGGTGCGCGCCAAACACATCGACCGAAAAAACCAACAGCGTGTCGTTTATGTGATGGGCAACGTGGCAGGCGCCATTGAGAGCCCCGTCTATGCCATACTCGATATGGAAGAGCGACTGAATGCTATCGAGACACCGAAAGGCTACTCGCTTAGCCAGCTCTACACTGACCAGCCCTTTGCTTCCAACGACTACGCACTGAAATGGGATGGCGAGTGGCGTATTACGTACAAGGTCTTTCGCGACCTCGGCATCGCCTTCGCTATCGTGTTGCTCATCATCTATATTTTGATAGTTGGTTGGTTTCAAGATTTCATGGTGCCGCTTGTGATGATGGTTGCCATCCCGCTTTCGCTTATCGGTATTGTGCTTGGGCATTGGCTACTCGGGGCCTTTTTCACGGCCACGTCTATGATTGGCTTTATTGCCCTAGCTGGCATCATGGTACGGAATTCCGTCCTGCTCATCGACTTCATCAACCTGCGGCTGGCCGATGACGTGCCATTGCGACAGGCGGTGGTGGAGGCTGGAGCTGTACGCACGCGCCCCATCCTTCTGACGGCTGGCACTGTGGTCATCGGCGCTGTGGTCATCCTTTTTGATCCGGTCTTCCAGGGCCTTGCAATCTCGCTGATGGGCGGTTCTATCGCTTCTACTGCGCTGACGCTCCTTATTGTACCGCTCATTTACTTCATGATACGGAAGGAACTGGCAGATACTACACTTGTCAGCGGGCCCACGAACGGCATGTCGGCAGAGGCTCCATCGTCCGATGGAGACAACGCCCCTGCCGCTCCATCGGAAGACGCACCAGGTGTGGACGACGAAGAATGAATAGTCACCAAGGGCGGTTGTGTGCTGGGTGTTGACGAATCTGAGATCGTACGCTAGCAATCCTGGATTAGAATCTTGGAGCACGTCCCTTTCCAGCATTGCACACCGCCGTATTTCCGCTACTTACTTCTCTAATTCTCTGTTGCTATGAAGCTTGTTGCCATCATGAGCCTCGACGTGTATCGCGATGAGTTGCATCGCATCTACCGTAATCACAAAATTCAGGTGTTCAGCGAGATTGACATCGAAGGCTACCACCACAGCCAACCCTCGCCGGCAACGGCAATCGGATGGTTCGGGCGATCAAACTCGCCAGCCTACTCGACGCTGACGTGGGCTTTCCTGGGGAACGACCAGGCGGACGACCTGATGGGCGCAATCAAGGAATATAACGATACCCATAACCTCGACCATCCCGTCCGTGCCTTCGAGATGCCCGTCGACCGCGCGGTTTAACGCTCTCTAGTTTCGAAGGTCGATTATCGAGTGGGTGGGTTTCGCCTGCTCACTTCTCTGGTCGGCAAAGAAACGCATTACACCGCCACCTCAAACTCTGAAAGATCCCGCGCATAGCTCAGGCATGCCGCTACGTCTTCCGGTTCTAAATCGGGAGACTCCCGCTGGAGGTCTTCCGTCGTGGTGCCGTTGGCGAGGTAGCCCAGAATGAGGCTCACGGGAAGGCGTGTGCCTTTTAGGCGTGGCTTTCCCTTCAGTACGTCAGGTGTGCTGACGATGTGTTCTTGCCAGTTCATGATCCTGCTTTGCGATATGGGAACGCACAATCCAAATCGGCAAACCTTCGAGCAGGCGGAATGCTTCGATGATGCGTACAGCGACACATAACCTATAGTTATGTCAACGCTCTTGACACACGCCTGTGCATCTGTTAAGAGCAAGCGGCTAACATGTCCTAGACGTACAATTGGCCTGAGCGAACTCCAACCTGCATCCTCTCCGTTTCTTGCCATGGGTGCCGCTCCACCGACACGGCACGACCGCGTTCGTGCAACCTGTCGCTGCTTGCGATATAGCCGCCGCACGGAGACGCCGTACGTCCGCTGGATTGTGCGCGTCGTCCGGTTTCCCGGTCTGCGGCGGCCGCGCGGTACGAAGCCCGATGGAAAAGATCTGAATGCGTCATTCCGCATCCGAACGATGATGGACGCGCTCGCCGTTACTACCGCAGCCCGCGTTAGGCCGTGGGGAGCTGCCGCATCACGTGGGCCATCTCGATGGCCGCGCAGGCTGCGTCGGCGCCTTTGTTGCCGGCCTTGGTGCCGGCCCGCTCGATGGCTTGCTCAATGGTTTCGGTGGTGATCACGCCAAAGATGACGGGCACCTCGGTGTCGAGGGCGGCCCGCTGCAACCCGCTGGCCGCGCCGGAGCACACGTAGTCGTAGTGCGTGGTGGCCCCGCGGATGACGGCCCCCAGCCCAATGATGGCGTCGTACGCTCCGCTCTGCGCGAGGCGACGCGCCGCCACGGGCAGCTCGAGCGCGCCGGGGCACCACACCACGGGCGTCTCCTCGGTGTCGGCGCCGTGCCGCTTGAGCGCCTGCAACGCGCCGTCGAGCAGCTGCTCGGTGATAAATTCGTTGAAGCGGCTAACGACAATCGCAAAGCGGGCGTCGCCAGCCACGAGCGATCCTTCGATGAAACGCGGCATGAGCGGGGCGGCTTGGAATGGAAGACAACACACGAGCGCTACGCCTACGCAATGGCTTCGCACAGTCGTTCCCAGTGCTGCCGTGAAATCCCGTACCGCCCGCGGCGCGCTTCGTGCGCGGGCTCCCCGTGGTCGTCCGAACCGCCGGTCTGCAGCAGCCCGTGGCGGTCGGCCAGCTGGCGGTAGTAGCGCACCAGGTACGGCTCGTGCGAGGGATGCATCACCTCCAGCCCGTCGAGCCCGGCGTCGATGAGGGCCTGGATGGTGGCGGTGGAGGTCCAGTGCCCCGGATGCGCCAACACGCCCACGCCCCCGGCGGCGTGCACGCGCTCCAGGGCGCCGGCGGCCGGCACGCCGGGGTTGGCGACGTAGGCCGGCCGCCCCTCACGCAGCCACTCGCGAAACGCGTCGTCTTCGGTGGCCACCCAGCCGCCGGCCACCAGCGCGCGGGCCACGTGCGGCCGCCCCCATACGTCGGGCACGGGCGTGGTCGCGGCTCGCACGTCGTCCATGGTCAGCGGAATGTCGTGGGCGTTGAGGCGCTCCAGGATGGCGTGTAGCCGGGTTTCGCGTGTTGTGCGGTAGGCGTCGAGGTGCGCCTGCATGGCGGGGTGCTGCGGCGCACATCCGTAGGCGAGCAGGTGCACGCCGGTGCCGTCGACCGTAACGCTGAGCTCTACGCCGGTGCAAAACTTGAGTCCGGCCTGCGTGGCGGCTTGTTGCGCAGCCTCGACGCCCGCAAAGGTGTCGTGGTCGGTGATGGCGAGCGCCGCGAGTCCGGTGCGGGCGAGCGCTGCAACCACCGCGCCGGGCGCGTCGCGGCCGTCGGAGCAGTGGGTGTGCAGGTGCAAATCGGCGTACATAAAACCGCGCGTTGTATGAACGTAACACGTGCTTGGCGTACGTCGCGGCCCGCCAATTGATCGTGCCACCGGGCTCCTCCCGGGGCGGCCCTTCGGTTTTATGTGGAAAACGCTTGCGCAAACCGCTTCCACAAGAACCGTATCCTGGGCGCGCCAATAGAACGCCTGCATACGTTTCCGTAATTTGGTGCTGCTCATGAATCGACTGTGGAGTCCGTGGCGCGCCGCCTACGTGGCCGATGCGAACACCTCAACCGACCGCCCCGAGGCGCCATCGGTGTTTGCGGCCATCGCGGCCGACGATGCCGACGAGGACAACCTGGTGCTGTGGCGCGGCGAGCATGTGTTTGTCGTCATGAACCGCTATCCGTACAACAACGGCCACTTGCTCATCGTGCCGTACCGGGTAGTGGCTGCGTACGATGCGCTGACGACGGCCGAGCAGCGGGCGCTTGCGGCGGCCACCGATCGGTGCATCCGCTGGCTGCGCACGGCGCTTCAGCCCGATGGCTTTAACGTGGGCATGAACCTGGGCCGCGCGGCGGGCGCGGGCATCCCGGACCACCTGCACCGGCATGTGCTGCCGCGTTGGGCGGGCGATACCAACTTCATGACGGCGACCAGCGAGACGCGGGTGCTGCCCGAGTCGCTCCGCGATACCTATCAGCGGCTGCGAGCGGCTATCGACGCTGAGGATACGTCCGACGGAGCCTCGTCGCCCACTGCTTCGTAACGTGCCTGTGCCTGCTGCCCTCCCCACCTGTTCCGTTTTATGCCCGCCTCGTCGCCCGTCTCCATACGAAACGTCGTTGGATCGGCGCTGCTGAGCCTGCTGGTGCTGGCCGGCTTGGCCTACTACACGTTCGATCTGTCGGCTTTTCAAAAGATTGTGAGCCACGTGAATGCGTGGTGGCTCGTGGCGGGGCTGGGGCTGGTGGCTGTGCGCGCGTTCTTGGGCGGCTGGCGCCTCAAGCACGTGTCGCAAGGCCGCCTGAGCCTGGGCATGGCCACGCGGGCGCAAATTGCGTGGGAGTTTTTCTCCAACGTGACGCCCTCGGCTGTGGGCGGCGGGCCGCTCACCATGGTGTTCATTGCCCGCGAGCGGCGCATCCCGATGGGCGACTCGTCGGCGTTTATGCTGTTCTCGATGCTGCTCGATCAGCTCTGGTTTGCGGCGACGGTGGCGTGCTTGCTGGCCTCGTCGTTCGTGATACCGCTCATTCCGCCCAGCGTGGGCACCATCGGGCAATGGGCCTTTGGCGGCTACCTGCTGATTGTTATCGCGTGGGCGTCGTTTTTTGCGTACGCGCTCATCTTTCGCCCCAGCTTGCTGGAGTGGGCCGCCGATCGCCTCTTTCGGCTGCCGTACCTGTCGCGCTTCCGTGAACGCGTGATGCGCGAGATGAAGACGTTTGCGCGCCGCGGGCGTCGGCTGCGCAGCGAGTCGGCGGGGTTCTACGTAAAGGGCTTTCTCATCACCGCCGGCATGAACCTCTCGCGCTACGCGCTCATTGTGGCGGTGGTGTGGAGCGTGTATCCGGCGGCGAAGGGCCTTTTGCTGATGCTTCGCTCTGCGACGCTTTCCATGGGCGGCCTCATCATGATTACGCCCGGCGGCGCGGGCGGGCTGGAAGGGCTCTACGCCGTGCTCATCGGTCCGCTCATGCCCGCAACCCTGATGGTACCTACGTTGCTCACGTGGCGCCTGCTGGGCTTCTACCTGTTCATTGCCGTGGGTGCCTACATCTTTACGCGGCACGTGCAGCGGCATCCGCTCGCGGCCCGCGAGATGTCGTCGATGGCCCAGGAGCACACCAACGGATCGGCCGATACGGCCGCCCCCTCACCGGCTTCTTCTTCGTCCTCTGCTGCCCCATGAGCACTTCGTTGCCTGCACGGTCCGACCGCACCGCCGCCGTTGAACGCTTCGACTTTCGCTCGGTGCATCCGCGCCTCCGCTTTGGCACGGCCAGCGATCGGTACGCGGGCTGGATCGGCCAGATCTACCCGGAGGGCGCCTACGACACCACCGCGCGCCGCCGCACCCTCGCGGGCCGTCGCTTTGAGGAACGCAAGGTGCCCGTCGCCTCCGTCGCGGATTACTTCCAGCATTTCAACGTGCTGGAAATCGACTTTACGTTCTACCAGCCGTTGCTTACCGACGATAACGCCCCGTCGCGTACGCTCCACACGCTGCGCACCTATGCCGCGCATGCCCCCGCCGACGCCCGCTTTTTGGTGAAGGCGCCGCAGCAGTATATTGCACGCTCGCTGCGCCGCGGCGGCGACTTCGTGGCCAACGACACGTTCCTAGCCCTCGACGCCTACCGCACCCGCTTCCACGCGCCGCTGCAGGAGTGCCTGGGCGACCGCCTCGCCGGCATCATCTTTCAGCAAGAGTACCAGCGCACCGCCGACAGCCCCTCGCCCCAGCAGAACGTGGATACGCTCGATGCGTTTTTTGCGCCACTGGCCGGCGATGTGCCGCTGCACCTTGAACTGCGCTCCGAGCATCTGCTCACCGACGTGTACTTCGATTGGCTGGCCACGCGCGGGCTGGGCTTCGTGTTTAGCCATTGGACCTGGCTGCCCATGATCCGCGAGCAGTGGTCCTTGTGCGACGGGCGCTTTACGAGCGGCCCCGATGAGGCCGTCGCCCGCCTGCTGACCCCCCGCGACATGAAATACGCCGACGCGTACGCTGCCGCCCATCCGTTTGACGCGCCCGCCGAGGCGCTTGCCGAGACCCCGCAAGCCCACGCCATGGTGCTCGACACCGTCGCCCTCGCCTATCAGGCGCTCGATGCCGACGTGACGCTGAACGTGGTGGCCAACAACCGCGCCTGGGGCAACGCCCCCGACCTGGCCCGCACCATCGCCCAGCGCTTTTTGGCCGAGGAAGAAAAGCGCGCCGCGTAGCTACTCCGGCCGCGTGATGCGCACCGCCTGCTGCACGCGGGCGTAGCTGCCAAACACGCCGGTGCCGCCCTCTACGTGCTCAATGATGTTCGGAATTTCGCCGGGGGCAAGCGCGCCTTGCTGCGCCGTTTGCGAGCGCAGCATATCGAACAGGTTGTCGTCCGGCACGCTGATGGCAACGCGGTTTGGCCCGTAAAACGCCACGCCAATCCAGGGCAGGTCGACCGTAATGGTACCGTCGGGGTTGGTGGTAAAGTTGGCGGCGTTCAGCAGCCCCGAGGTGACGAGCCGCAGCTCCTCGATGGGCTGCTCTGCCGGGTCGTACGAGTCGGCGTAGAACGGGGTGAGTTGATTGACGAGCTGCGAGTCGGGCCGGGTGAAGTCGAGCTGCGAGGTCACCGAAAAGATAACGGAGAGCGGGCGGGCGCCCACGTCGCTACGCGTGATCCGAAAGGACGGCTGCGCGCCGCCTCGGAACGGCACCGTGGGGTTGGTGGCGCGCACGATGCTGAAGGTGTCGGGCACGGTGGTGGTGGCCTGCAGGCGCGTGCCATTGGCCAGCGTGGCGCGCAGCCGGTACGTGGCCCGCGGCGCAACCTGCACGCCCGGCGTAACGGGTACGTACACCCCGGCCGAGTCGCCCGCTACGTACGGATACGTGGCCTGTACGGTTTGCCCATCGGCGCCCAGGCGCTCCACCACCACCGTGGCGCCGGTAAGCCCCGGCAGCGGGTCGGTGCTGTTGACGGGCGCCGCGCGCGACAGCCACACCGGCGCGAGCGAGTCGCCCGCCACCTGGTACGACTGCACCACGGCCTCGGGGCGCACATCGTTTGAGGCGGTATCGCATCCCACCCAACTTCCAACCAGCAAGAGCAGCAGAAGGCAGCGTCGCATGATGTTTTTAAAACGTGAGGGTAAGCGATAGATTGGGAAGCGGCACCGGAATTTGCGGCACCTCGGTACGCGTGACGGTACCGTCGTTTTCAAACTCGAACAGATAAAACCAGGGGTTGCGCCGCCCATAGGCGTTGATGACCTGCAACTGCGCCGTGTATTCGACGCTGCCCCACCACGTGCCGGCGCGCTCAATGCCCACGTCCAGCCGATGATACGGCGGCAGGCGCTCGGCGTTGAACGGACTTACGAGCACCACGCGCGGCTGCACCTCGGGCGAAAATGGGTCGTTGAGCGTGTAGCGGAATTGGGGTTCGGTGTACGGCTGTCCCGTTGCAAAATTGAAGGCCGAGGTGAGGGTCCAGTGACGGCTCAGGTCGTACGTAGCCGTCAGGGTTACGTCGTGGGTGCGGTCAAACTTGGGCGTGTAGAACTGCGGGCCGTCCGTCTCGGAGACGTTGACAAACGGAAACTTGCGCTCGGTGCGGCTGAGGGTGTAGCCCAGGAGCCCGGTGAGGCGGCCGCGCCCCTTGCGCAGCAGCACCTCGAGCCCATAGGCGCGGCCCTCGCCGAAGCGAAAGGCATCGGCATAGGGCAGCCCGGCGCGGTCGGGCAGGAACGGGTTGAGCTCGAACAGGTCGTTCATGGTACGGCCGTACGCCTCCACATCGAGCCGCCATGACGGCGTCAGCTGCGCCTTAACGCCCAGGGCCAGCTGGTCGCCCCATGACGGCGGCACGCCTTCATCGGCAATCAGCCACGTGTCAAATCCGGTAAACAGCTCGCTCGATTCCAGCGTGATGAACTGGTAGTACCGCCCGCCAGCGGCCTGCAAGCGCACCTGCGGCGTCAGCTGGTAGTCGACGGCCAGGCGGGGCGCCACGCGCCAAAACGGACCGCTGGCAAAGTAATTGCCGCGCAGCCCCGCCGTGATTTCCCACGCGGGCGCCGGCCGGTAGCGATCTTGCACGTACACCGACGTGTACGCGCTGCCCACGTCCTGCTGAAAGGTTTCGCTGCCGTCAAACGTATTCCGCAGCCCAAACGACAGCGCGCCGGTCCAAAAGCCCGCCTTTACCGTATGCACCGGGCTCGGCGTCCACTCTACATCGCCCTTCAGCGAGGCGTCGATCACCTCGTTACGCTGCGTAAACCGCGTACCATTAATGGTAGCCACCGGCGTGCTCAGGTAGCGCGAGAAGGTGCCTGTCAGGTTGGCAAAGACGGTGTTGGAGAACAGGTGCGTCCAGGTGCTGCTGACGGTTTGGTTGCCGTACTGGATGTCGAACCGGCCATCGGCCAAAAACTCGATGTTCAGAAAATCCTGCCCGCCGTACAGGCCCAGGGTCACCGTGTCATTGGGACCGACGCGGTAGGTGGCTTTCGCGTTGACATCGTAGAAGGAGAAGCTATCGGGGATGCCGTCTACGTTAGCGCTGCGCAGCGCCGCCAGCAGGGGCTCTAGGGTGGAGCGCCGCACCGCTACCATGTACGAGCCCTCGGCGGTCGAGTCGCCGCGCACGTCGAGCGGCCCCTCCACGTAGGCGCGGCCCGAGAGGAGGCCCAGGCTGAGCCCGCCTACGGTTTGGCGCCGGTTGCCCTCCTTGTTGTACACCGCCAGCACGCTGCCCAGGCGGCCCCCGTACGTGGCCGGGTAGGAGCCCTTGTACAGCGTCACATCCTTGATGGCATCCGGGTTGAACGCCGAGAACAGGCCAAAGAAGTGCGTCGGGTTGTAGACGGTGGTGCGATCGAGCAGGATGAGCGTTTGGTCGGGGCTGCCGCCGCGCACGTAAAGGCCGCTGGAAAAGTCGGAGGCCGACTTGATGCCCGGCAGCCGCTGCAGGGCGCGAAAGAGATCGGGCTGCAGCACGGTAGGCAGTTGCTTGACGAGCGCCGCGTCGATGGAGGTCACGCCAATGGACTGCGATGCCTCGTCCTCCGCGCGCGCGTCGGTGACCACCACCTCCTCGGCGCGAATGCCGGTGGGCTGTAGGGCAATGTCGAGCCGCCGGGTTTCGCCGGGCTGCAGCACCACGGTCGTTTCAAACCGCTCGTAGCCCACGTACGACGCGACCAGGGTGAGGGTATCGGCCGGCACATCGGGAATGATGTAGTACCCCGAACTGTTGGTGGCCGCGCCGCGGCTCGTGCCCAGCACCGCCACGTTGGCCCCAAGGAGCGTTTCGCCGGTGGCGGCATCGCGCACGTACCCGCTAATCGTCGCTGTTTGCCCGGCGGCCGGGGGGGCGAGAGGGACAAACCACAGAACAAGAAGCAGCCAGCGCAGGCGCATGAACACGGGAGCGTTTGGCACAAGAAGAAAGAGACGCGATTGTCTATCCAGACTTACGACTGACAAAAGGAACGCGTTACGTCTGGTTCGTGAATATGTTGACGGAAACGCGACCCACGCCCGCCACAAAAAAAGCCCTCACCCAACCGCGTGGTTGGGTGAGGGCTTCGGATGTTGCTCCGATGAACGATACAGGCGCGAAGCTGCGGGGGCTTACGAGCTGCTTCCTTGCTGCTCCTTCATCGGCTGATCAATCGACAGATCGGTTTGTACGATCTCCGGATTGGCGCGCACGGTTACCTGCCGCATGAGCTCGTCGAGCTCGCTGCGGAACGCCTCTTGGCGTTTCTCTTGCACGAGCGCCTGACGGGCCCGCGTGGTATCCATCGGGGTGCCCGCGTCGGTGAGGCGAATCAGGTGAAACCCGAAGCGCGTGCGCACCGGCTCTTGCGTCACGTCGCCGGAGTCTTGCAGTGCAAAGGCGGCCTCGGCGAACGGCTCCACCATCCGGTCGCGCGAGAACATGCCCAGGTCGCCACCGCGCGTGGCCGACGGCCCCTCGCTATGGCGCCGCGCCAAGCCGGTAAAGCTCGCACCGGCCTCCAGGCTATCGAGAAGGGCCATCGCGGCTTGACGGGCCGAATCGACTTTCGTCTGCGGCGCATTCTCCCCTACCTTGATGAGAATGTGCTGCGCCCCAATGCGACGGTTTTCTTTGCTGTATTGCTGGATTTCCTCTTGCGTCGGAGCGCTGGCTGTTTTCATCAGCTCGTCGCGCAGCATCCGCTGGCGCATCTGGTTGGCCATGATGCCGCGCAGCGAGTCGCGGGTGAGGTTGTTGGACTGCAAGGCTTTCTCGAAGGCTTCCTCGCCCCCCATCCGCATGATCTGCTGCTGGATGGCCTGGCTGATGCGCGCCGAATCGGGCTGCAGGTTGCGCTCCTCCGAAGCGCCCCGCATCACGTGCTGCGCCACAAACTGGTTTACCACCGCCTGATGGATGCGGTCCATCTGGCTCATCCGCTGGTTTGGTGGCATGCGCTGCATCACGAAATTAAGCTGCTGCTGGTAGTTGCTCGCCTCTAGCGTATCGGTCCCATAGGGCGACGACAAAACCAGCGCGTATGTCGAATCGGCAAGCGGATCGCCTACAGCATACGGGGTGGGGTCATCAGACGATGATGTGTCGGAGGACGAGCTTTCGCTTTGTCCGCATCCGGCACCAATCAGGCCAATGCTTACCACCAACAGCATCGCCCACAAGCGCGAAATCTTCATAAGGGTGTTTTTTCTTTCAGACGTAAGATGAATGATCGTCGCGCACACCGGCGCATAGTACGGCGGAAAGACGTACAGGCCCTTCTCGTTTGCGGCTCGCTGCACGCTCCCGTCCAAAACGCCATGCGCATGCCACGTTGCCGTGTGCAACGGGCCGGGGGCTGTTAAACGCCTCCGCGGATTCGTCCGCACGCTGACGTTTAAGCAGATCCCAAGCCATATCCTGCGCATGGTGTGCGCGTCGGTGGTCGCACGCACCGACAATTAGACATGTTTCTTTGCATCTTTGATTTGGGAACGCTATACTACGTGTCCTGTTGGATATCGCATGAATCTGAAACCCCAAGGTGGGACGTACGTCGGACATGGTGTGTTACCTGCCGCGTTCGTCTAGCCTGGTCCAGGACGCCGGCCTCTCACGCCGGTAACACGGGTTCAAATCCCGTACGCGGTACACATTGTAGCAGTACGCCTTGCAGTACGATCCCCTCGAGGCGCTGGCCATCTTCCTCCCTCCCCCCCGGGCCAGTGCCTCTTTTTTTGTCTCTACGGTTTTTTGTGGGCCGGTCGCCGTGGGCTCACACGTCGCGGCATCGTTGCCTCTTCGCATTGCGATCGCCCCGGCGCGTTCTTACCATTCAGGCAACCATGCCTGCCCACCACTGCTTCGCATCCGATGCTCCGATCGACCTGCTGTTTGCTGCTATCCGTTGGCCTCTTGCTGATCTGCCGCCCGGCGCACGCCCAAGAACGGGGCGACCAGCTCCCCCGCGTGAGCCCAAACGCCTCGGTCACCCAAACGATTGGACTGACCAACGTGGCGGTCTCCTACGGACGCCCCAGCATGCGCGGGCGCACCATCTTTGGGGAGCTTGTGCCCTACGGCGCGGTGTGGCGTACGGGGGCGAACGAAGCCACCACCATCTCTTTTTCGACGCCCGTGCAGATTAAGGGACAGTCGCTTGCGGCCGGTACGTATGCGCTGTTTACCATCCCGCGATCCAATACCTGGACGATCATCTTCAACCGTCAGGCGAAGCAGTGGGGCGCCTACAACTATGACAAGGCCGAGGACGCCCTGCGCGTGGATGTGACGCCGCAGTCGGGCGTCACGCGTGAGATGTTTACCGTGACGTTTACTGACGTGTCGAGCACGGAAGGCACCTTGATGCTGCACTGGTCGGACGTCCGTGTGCCGGTGCCCCTCTCCGTTGATACGCCTGCGCTGTTGGCCGCGCGCGCGGCGCAGGCCATCGACGAGTCGACGGACTGGCAGGTGCCGCTGCAGTACGCGGCCTACGCCTTGTCGAACGATCTGATGCCCGAAACGGCGCTGCAGTGGGCCGAGGCGTCCATTGCCCGCGCGCCGCACTTCCAAAACCTGGCGGTGAAGGCCCGGCTGTTGGCGCAGCTGGAGCGCTACGAAGCCGCGGTGGCCGCGGCTGAACGTGCCCTAACGCAAGCCGAGCAGGCCAGCGAACCGCCGCGCGGCGTGGAAGGGCTGCGCAACGACCTGCAGTCGTGGAAGCAGTCGTAACCGCCGCATGCCCGATTTCCTTGCACCTGACATCTGCCGTATGCGCTGCGTCGTTTATGCTCTTGTGGGAAGCCTGCTGCTCGTTTGGGCCGGGTGCGAACCGTCTTCGCCGCCGCTGTCGGCGGCGGCCGTGGTAGACAGCGCGCGGGCCGCGCATGGAAGTGCGCGCTTGCACGATGCCGTCGTCCGCTTCACCTTCCGCGACGCCCGCTTTACCCTCCGGCAGAACGACGGGCGCTACCGTTACGAGC
This sequence comes from Salisaeta longa DSM 21114, assembly GCF_000419585.1. Taxonomy (NCBI): domain Bacteria; kingdom Pseudomonadati; phylum Rhodothermota; class Rhodothermia; order Rhodothermales; family Salisaetaceae; genus Salisaeta; species Salisaeta longa. The sequence continues at coordinate 2,535,373 of NZ_ATTH01000001.1, read as the reverse complement.
AAACGTTCACCGATACGCTCGGACGGCGGGTGGTGGAAGGGCTAAGCAACGACAGCGTGTACCGCGCCATCGACGGCACGCCGGTGCGCCCCTTGCCCGACAGCGCGCGCGACGCCATCGCCACGGCGGTGAACTCCGTGCGTTACTTTGCGCTGCTGCCCGGCCCGCTCAACGACCCCGCCGTGCAGCTGGGCCCGCTGACGCGCGACACCATCCGCGGCGTGCCCTACTATCAGGTGCCGGTCACTTTCCGCAAACAGGGCGGCGGCAAAGACCACGAGGACGTGTTCGTGTACTGGTTTCATCCCGAGACCTTTGCCATGAACTACCTGGCCTATGCCTACGGCGTGGGCCCTGGCGAGTCGTTCGGGACGCGCTTTCGGGTGGCCTATAACGAGCGCCGCGTGGGCGGCGTGCGCTTTGCGGATTTTCGCAACTACACCGACACGACGCTCGCAGCCGATCAGTTGGGGCGCTACCCCGAGCGCATGGCCCGCGATGCCCTCACGCTGGTGTCGCGCATTGCGCTGGATAGCGTGCGGGTGGAGCCGCTTCCCTAGCGCGGAGCGGATAGCGACCAAGGGCTAGCCCATCCCGATGGAAAAGAGGCGCTCCAGGTCGTGCGAGGAGTAGACCCGAAACCCGATGAGCGTCTCGGAGTCGGTGATGCCTTCGATGCCGCGGATGTGCTCGGTGACGAGCGCGGCCAGCGCGTCGTTGCTTTCCACGCGCAGAATGGCCACGAGGTCGTAGCGGCCGGCCACCGAGTGCACCTCGCTGACGCCGCTGAGCGTAACGAGGGCATCGGCTACGTCGTTGACGGCATCGCGTTCGGTGTGCAGGAGTACAATGGCAGTTACCATAGATTCAGGTGTTGAGTTGGAGGGCGTCGGTTGGGTACAACATACAACGCGGGCCGCGCATCCCCAAACCGACCCGGCGTCTGCGGGCATTCATTTCTCCCGATGACGCATGGTTTTTGGTTTTTTGTGCGTTGCACGTGCAGCTACGTAGTCAGCCGTGAGAGACCATCTGAACCGTTGACGGCACGATTGTGCATCCTAGAGGGCCAATCTCCGCAGATGAAATCCTCGGGGGCAAAGCAAAAGGCCCTGCCGGGTGGCAGCGCCTTTGCCTGATGCCTGTCTTCATGAAACGGCGACACAAGCGCCGCCGCGGAGCCGTGGGTGACTAAAACGGCAGATCGTCGTCCGGCTCAAAACTGTCTTCTTGCTGCGAACCGCTGCCGCCACTCGACCCTTGCTGCTTCCGGGATTCTTGGGTTTGGTCGAAATTGTCCGGGCGGCTCTGGTCCGGCAGGCCGCCGCTGCGGCCGTTGCTGCGGCCTTCGCCGCTCAAGAACAGCACCTCACGGGCGCGCACCTCGGTGCGGTACTGCGTCTCGCCGTCTCGATCTTCCCACGAGTTGGTTTGCAGTTGGCCTTCTACGTACACTTGGCGCCCCTTGCTGAGGTACTCGCCGCACGTCTCGGCCAGGCGGCCCCAGGTAACCACGGTGTGCCACTCGGTGCGATCTTGCCACTCGCCATGCTTATCTTTGTAGCTCTCCGTGGTCGCAATGCGCAGGTTGCACACCGCGGTGCCGCTGTTGGTGTAACGCAGGTCGGGGTCTTGCCCCAGGTTGCCAATCAGGATTACTTTGTTTACGCCGCGAGCCATAGGTCTGAAGTCGTTGTGGTATCGGAAAACGCGAGAACCGCAAAGCTGTATGTAGCAAAACGCTTACGCACGACGCCCGCGGATTATCCGGACGCGCAAGCCCTCCGCACATGAAAAACACACATGAAGCGGTTCTGGGGAGATAGACACACCGGTAACGGGAACGTAACGTGCGGCGTTCGGCTTCTGTTGGATGGTTCTTGCTTGTACACGTTTCGCTGCCTGTGCCCCGCCTCCGCCTGCTCATTGAATACGACGGCGCCGCCTTCCACGGCTGGCAAGTGCAGCCGGATGTGCGCACCGTGCAGGGGGCGCTCGAGGAGGCCCTCGCCACCATGGGCCACGCGGTGCGCATAACCGGCTCGGGACGCACCGATGCGGGGGTGCACGCCCGCGGGCAGGTGGCGCACGTCGACCTGCCGGCGACGGTCGATCCGTTTCGGCTGCGGCGCTCGCTCAATGGCCTCACGCCCCCGGGCTGCGCGGTGCGCGCGATCACCGAAGCGGCGCCCGACTTCCACGCGCGCTACGATGCCCGCCGGCGGCGCTACCACTACTACATCAGCACGCAGCCGCTGGCGCTAGACCGCCACCGCCGCGCGTTTATCCGCCCCGTGCCCGCCATGGATCGCATGAACCGCGCGGCCCGCGACCTGTTGGGCACGCACCACTTTGGCGCCTTCTGCCGCACGCAGTCCGACACCGAAAACCGCGTGTGCACCCTTTTTACGGCCAAGTGGCGTGCCGGTCCGCGCCCGGGCCTGTGGCGCTTCGTGGTGGTCGGCAATCGCTTTTTGCATGGTATGGTGCGGGCCCTTGTGGGCACCTTGCTCGACATTGGACACGACCGCCGCCCGGTCGACGCCCTGCCCGACATCCTGGCCACGCGCGACCGGCGCGCCGCGGGTCCGGCGGCCGATGCCCATGGCCTCGTGCTGGAATCCGTGCGCTACAAAACGCCGCTCGCGTGGCCCACGTTAGCGTCCAACCGCTGATGCTGCTTCTGCTCCTTTGTTTTCCGTTCCGCCCCCTGCATGCCTGCTCCTGCCCCTTCGCTGCCCGACGCCCTCCGCGACCTGAAGCGTTACCTCGACGGCCTCGTGGCGCGCTACGAACAGCCCGCCTTCATCGACCACGACCCCATCGGCATCCCGCACGGCTTCGACGATCCAAAGGATCAGGCCGTCATCGGGCTGTACGCGGCCCTGCTCGCGTGGGGACGGCGCAGCACCGTCATCAACAAGCTGGAGGAGCTGTCGGCGCGCATGGACTACCGGCCGCATCGGTTTGTGTGGACGTTCGATGCGGAACGCGACGCGGCCGCCCTCGACGGCTTCGTGCACCGCACCTTTCAGCCAACCGATGCCTTCTGGTTCACGCACAACCTGCACCGCGCGCTCCGAACCCACGGAAGCATCGAAGCCCTCTTTGCCGATCACCTATCCCCCGACGCCCCGCACGTCGGGCCGGCCATTCAGGGGTTTAGCACCACCCTCCTGAACGCCGATCCGCGCACGCCGCAGCGCCTGCGCAAGCACCTGGCGCGGCCCGCGGCCAAGAGCGCCTGCAAGCGGATCAACATGTACCTGCGGTGGATGGTGCGCCCCGGGCCCGTCGATTTTGGGCTGTGGACGCGCATCACCCCCGACCAACTGCTGCTACCGGTGGATGTGCATGCCGGACGGCAGGCCCGCGCGCTTGGGCTACTCGACCGAAAGTCGAACGACTGGAAGGCGGTGCAGCGCCTCACCGACATCTGCCGCCGCATGGCGCCGCACGACCCGGCGCGCTACGACTTTGCATTCTTTGGCATTGGCGCTCACGACGACGCGCTCGATCCGCGGTTTACGGGCGAGAACCGCTTCGACCGCAGCGTGCTGCCCACGGCGTGATAGTCGCGCTTGTAGTACAGCACCGCGCCCGCATCGGGCGGCAGCACCACGTCCATCACGCGGCCCACAAAGAGGGTGTGGTCGCCTGCCGGAAGCGCCCCGTGCGGCGTGCACAGGAGCACAGCCGACGTATCGGCCAGCACCGGCAGCCCGTCGGCCCGGCGCTCATGCGCCACGGGCGCCCACAGCTCGTCGGCCGATAGGTCGGGCAGGGCAAAGTGCTGCGCCAGGTGCGCCTGTTCCTCCGTAAGCACATGCACCGCGTACCGCTCGGCCCGCTCCAGCAACGCATGCATGCTGGCATCGTGCGCCACGTTGAAGCTCACCAGCGGCGGCTCAAGCGCAACGCTCGTAAACGACCCAATCGTGATGCCGCGCCCGCCCGACGGACCGGCGGCCGTAACAACAACAACGGGCGAGGGCACGCGGCGCATCGCCGAGCGAAAACGTTCGGATGTGGAGGGATCGGACATGGAATGAACCTTGGCAACGGTCAATAAAACAAAAACGCACGCGCCGAATGAGCCGACGCGTGCGCAGCAGAAGCGCTAGGTGGTGGAAACGCTCGCCTTACGAAAACACGTCACGGACGCGGTTGAAGAACGACTTCTTCGGCGTGCCCGGTTCCGGGTCGGGTTGAAAGTTTGGATGATCGTAGAGTTCTTCGAGGATCTCAAACTCGTCGTCGTCCAGTTGCTGCGGCGTCCACACGTGCACCCGAATCATCTGGTCGCCCGTGCGATTGCTGTTGAGGTCGGGCAGGCCGCGCCCCTTCATACGCAGGATGCGCCCCGGCTGCACGCCGGCATCCACCTGCAAGCGCGCACGGCCCTTCAGGGTTGGAATTTCCACCTCGGTACCCAGCGTAGCTTCGGGGAAAGACAGGTGCAGGTCGTAGTAAATGTCGAGACCGTCGCGCACAAATTCCGCGTGGTCTTTCTGCTTGATCTCGATGCGCAAGTCACCCGCCGGACCGCCGCGCAAGCCCGCGTTGCCCGCGTCGGAGATCGTGAGGTAGTTGCCCTCCATGACGCCCGCGGGCACCGTTACCGATACGGTTTCTTCGCCCTCTAAGCGTCCCTGACCGCCGCAATTTTGGCACTTGTTTTCGATGATGCGGCCCTCGCCGTTGCACTTCGGACACGCCTGCACGTTGACAAACTGCCCAAACACGGATTGCGACACCTGTCGCATCTCGCCGGTGCCGTCGCACTGGTCGCACATCACGTAGTTTTCGCCCTCCAGGCCGCCTTCGGCCCCGGTGCCGTCGCACACCTCGCAGGCGGTGTACTTACGCACCTTAATGTTTTTCTCAACGCCCTGCGCAATCTCCTCCAGGGTAAGCGGCAACGTGACGCGCAGATCGCTGCCGGGGCGCCCGCGGGTGCGCCGCGAGCGGCCGGAAGCGGCGCCGCCAAAGATGTCGTTGAAGGCGCTGAAGATGTCATTGATGTCCTGAAAGCCGACGCCGTTGCCGCTTTCGCCGAGGCCCGCGTGGCCATACTGATCGTAGCGCTGGCGCTTTTTGGGGTCGGAGAGCACCTCGTACGCCTCCGCCGCCGCCTTAAACTTTTGCTCCGCCTCCGGATCGTCGGGGTTGCGGTCCGGGTGGTATTCCATGGCCATCTTGCGATAGGCCCGCTTGATGTCTTTGTCAGAAGCGCTGGAATCGAGGCCCAGCGTGTCGTAATAGTCCTGCGGCATGAAGGGCGTGTGGTTAGGGGCAGAGCGTAGGCGAGAGGCAGCGTCAACGCTGCAACGAGTTAAGCGTCGGTAGAGGTATCGTCGGGCGCATCGTCAGAGGCATCGTCGGGGGCGGTTGCGACGATGACGCGGCTGTAACGGATGACGCGGTCGCCGAGGCGATAGCCCGAGCGGGCCTCGCTGAGCACCGTGCCGGGGGCCGCGTCGTCGGTGGGCTGTTGCATGAGCGCCTCGTGCAGCGACTCGTCGAAGGCAGCGCCTTCGGCTTCGATGCGCTCAACGCCAAGCGCCGACAGCTCGTCCAAAAACTTCTGGTGGACCATCTGCACGCCGCCCCGCAGCGACTCGTAGGCCGCCGCGGGGTCGTCCGCCGACTCGAGCTGATCGGCCGCGTCCAGCGAGCGCTCCAGGTCGTCGAGCACGTCAAGCATGGCCCGCACCGCGTCCACCTTACCCGCGGTAAACTGCCGCGACTGCTCGCGGTCGGTGCGCCGGCGGTAGTTTTCAAACTCGGCCGCCTTGCGTAGCAGCTTGTTATTGATGGCGTCGCGCTCTTCTTCGAGCGCTTCAAGCTCTTCTTCCAGCGCCTCGATGCGGTCGCGCAGCGCCTCGGGCGAAGATTCTTCGGTTTCAGGGGCCTCGGTCGTCTCAGCGTCAGGGGTTTGTCCGTCGGCCGCTTGAGCGTCCGCGGCTTGTGCTTCGGTGGTTTCGGTGTTGGAGGGCGTGTCGGGAGTGCTCACGCGATGCGGGGGAATGTAGGGTTGGTAATGACGGAGGGGGGCGATGTTACGCGGCCCGCGAGGATTCGGGGGCGGGTCGGTTCAACTCGGCGGCCAGGGTGCGCACAAGGGCCACGGCGCGTCCGTAGTTCATGCGGGTGGGCCCAATCACCCCCAGCGTGCCGATGGTGTTGCCCAGCCGGTACGGCGAGGTCACGATGGAAAACGACGCCATGTCTTCGCGCGTCGTCTCGCTTCCGATGCGGATAAACGCCTCGCCGACTGCCTGCGGATCTTGCTCGTGCACATTTTCCAGCCACTGAACCACGCGGTCTTCGTCCTCAATCACTTCAATGAGGTGGCGCACGTCATCCGGCTCCTGGAATTCGGGCTGCGTCAAGATGTTCTGCGTGCCGCCCAGTTGCAAGCGCCCCTCGCGCGGCTCGCTAAATAACGGCGCGGACTCGTTCAGGATGAGCTGGATGATGCCGGTTTCGTCGTCAATGTCCTGCACGCGCTCGGCGTGCGTGTCGCGAATCTCCTGCAGCGTGAGCCCGGCCAGGCGCTCGTTCAAGATGGAAAGCATCCGGTCGAGTTCGCTGCGACGCACGTCCTGCATCTCAAACTCCAGGACGATGGTTTTCACCAGGCCACCCTCTACGCTCAGCACAAACATGAGGCGCTGGCCGGTGAGCGGCACCGCGTCGAGGCGTTCCAGCACGCCGCTCGACAGGTTGGGACTGACCGCGAGGCCCAGCAGGTTGGTGAGCCGGCTGAGCAGGCGCGAGCTTTCGCGCAGCAGCGTATCGGTGTCGCGCACGAGGGCCGCGAGCTCGGCTTTCAGGGTCTCACGCTCGGCAGCCGAAAGCGAGGGCGTGTCCATCAGCTCGTCAACGAACGTGCGATAGCCCAGGGCCGTCGGCACGCGGCCGGCGGAGGTGTACGGATGGCCCAGGTAGCCCATGTCCTCCAGGTCGCGCATGGTGTTGCGCACCGAGGCGGCACTCAGGCCAATGTCGTACCGCTTGGCCAGCGACCGCGATCCCACCGGCCCGGCCGTGTCGATGAACTGCTGCACGACGAGCCGCAGGATGTTGCGCTCGCGCTCGCTGAGCGACGGACGCTCGGAATGGGATGCATCGGGGAGGGAAGCCATAGAAGCCGTTGTGCTCACACGCGTTCACAGGGTTGTGCGTCGTCCTTGCGAACGTACTTGAATGACAGCAAAGGTCTTGCCAGACGTCTTCTTGCGGCGCGATGCCGCATAATGGCATACTTCATGTGTTTTCGGGAGTTTCCCTGCCGGCAGGCCCTCGCGGTGTAACCGCTTTCGGCTGTTGTTCGTCTAAACCAAAACGGCCGATGCATGGAAACGTGCGTTTGCGCCGTGCGGTAGTAGATGCCCCTGCACGCTTCCTTCTTCCTGAACAGACGTTCTCATGCGCTTTCTCTCCACGCTGCTCGCGAGCGTCATTGGCACGCTCGTGGGATTTGCTGTGCTGTTTCTCCTGGCGTTCCTCTTCTTTTTTGCCATCTCGCTCTCGTCGTCGCCGGCGCCGTCGGTGCTGCCCGGCTCGGTGCTCGAGGTGACCATCGACGGGCCGATCCCTGAGCGGGCCGCTGACGATCCCTTCGCGGCGGCGTTTGGCGAGGGCTCCAGCTACGACCTGATCGACCTGAAGGGTGCCCTGCGCAAGGCCGCGGCCGACGAGCGCATCCAGGCCGTGTGGCTGCGCACGCGCGCTGCAGCCCCGCTGCAGTGGGCCACGCTGGAAGAAATTCGTCACGCGCTGATGCGCTTTAAGGAGAGCGGCAAGCCGCTTATCGCCTCCAGCGAAGATTTTGGCATGGGCGAGAAGGCGTACTTTTTGGCCAGTGTGGCCGACAGCGTGTTTGCCGCCCCCCTGGCGCCGTTTCAGCTCAACGGCTTTTCCATCACGCAACCGTTCTTCGCCGAGGCGCTCAACAAGCTGAACGTGGAGCCGAAGATCGTGCGCGCTGGGCAGTTCAAAAGTGCGGTGGAGCCGTTCCTGCGGCGCAACCTCTCCGACGCCAACCGCCTGCAGCTCAACGCCTTGCTGGAAACGCAAAACACGCACTTTAAGCGGGCCGTCGCGCAGGCGCGGGGTGTGACGCCCGAGCGCCTGGAGCAACTGGCCGACCAAAACGCGGTGCTGGGCGCCGAGGGTGCACTGCAGGCTGGCCTAATCGACGAACTGCGCTATTACGATGAGGTGAGCACCCTGCTAAGGGCCAAAACCAACGGCACCCTCACCACCGTGTCGGTGGACGGGTACAAGCGCGTGCCGGCGGCGTCGGTGGGGCTGGAGCCGCAAAGCCGGGGCCGCATCGACGTGGTGTATGCCACCGGAAGCATTGTGAGCGGCGATCCAAGCACCAACCCGTTCGGCAACGATCAGGCCTCGGCCGGCTCCATTCCGTTCCGCGAAGCAATGAAAGAGGCGCGCACCAGCGACGAAACGAAGGCCGTGGTGCTGCGCATCAACTCGCCGGGCGGTAGCGCAGCGGCCTCCGAGGCGATGTGGCGCGCCGTGCGGCTCACCGCCGCCGAGAAGCCCGTCATCGTGTCGATGGGCGACCTCGCGGCTTCCGGCGGCTACTACATCGCGGCCGCTGCCGATTCCATCGTGGCCAACCCGCTCACCATCACCGGTTCCATCGGCGTCTTTGGCCTGTTCTTTGACGCGAGCGGCTTGTTCGAAGAGAACCTCGGGGTTACGTTCGACGGCGTGCAAACGAGTCCGCTGGCCGACATCTACTCCCAGGTTCAGCCCTTCACGGCCCGCGAGCGCACGCTCCTGGAGCAGTCAATCGACAAAACCTACAACACCTTCTTGCAGCGCGTGGCCGCCGGGCGGGGCATGGACACCACCCGCGTGCACGAGATTGCCCAGGGCCGCGTGTGGTCGGGCGAGGATGCCAAAGAGGTGGGCCTCGTCGATGTGCTAGGCGGCCTGCACGAGGCCATCAACATCGCGGCCGAAAAAGCCGGCATGGGCGACGGCCCGCACCGCGTGCGGCTTCTGCCCCGCCCGCAAACGTTCATCGAGCAGCTCAACGAGCAGCTCTACGGACAAGCGGCGCAGCTGTGGCAGGCCTGGACGGCCTCGCCGCTGGAGCGCCTCTGGATGGAACAGCAACGCACCCTGCGGCGCCTCGCGGGCATGCACGGATCAACCCAGGCGCGCCTGCCGGTGTCCATTGGTATCAACTGATCGCTGTTCGGGCCCTCAACGGGTCAACGGAAAAACGCCGCGGCTGCAAAGCGCCCGAAGCAGCTGTAGCAGTGCTACAGCGACGCATCGAGACACAGCAGCCCGCGGCGTTCCGGCGGGTACGGCCTGCTAGATGTCTTTACTCATCTGGCACAGAACGGCCGCTGTGGACGGAGCCGGTGCTAATTCCCTTCGGTTTCCGGTACATCTTTAAAGCAGAGGTACCAGTCTTTGCAGTCGTATCCTTCCGCATCGGCGGCTGTGATACGCCCTTCGGCATCCGCAAGCGACTGTGGCGATCCGAGCAGAACGGGCTGTCCCGGCGCCCACCCTTCCGGCGTAGCAACGGCATGGGCATCTGCCGTTTGCAGCGCTTTCACCGTACGAACCACTTCGGCAATCGAGCGTCCTGCTTCCATTGGATAGTACAACATCGTACGGAGGACTCCCTCCGGATCGATGATAAATGTGGTGCGCACCGATGCTGTGTCGCTCGCGCCGGGATGAATCATCCCATAGGCCGAGGCTACATCCATCGATACGTCGTCGATAATGGGAAACAGGATTTCAACCCCCAGTTTCTCCTTAATGCGCTGCGTCCAAGCGATATGGGAATGGTAACTGTCGATGGACAGCCCCAACAATTCCGTGTTCAATGCCTGGAACTCTTCGTAGTGCTCAGCGAACGCCACAAACTCGGTGGTGCACACCGGGGTAAAGTCCGCTGGGTGCGAAAATAGGACCAGCCACTGCCCCTTGTAATCATCGAGCGATACCATGCCGTGCGTGGTTTTCGCTTCAAACGCAGGTGCCGGCTCATTGAGGCGCGGCAAACGAGGGGGCGACTCGGATACTGGTGTAGTTGTCTCTGTCATGACGCCTTAAGTCATTTGGATTAGCGTGCGCGAGCAAAGAAAGCGTGCATCGGTACTGCTTTTGTTGTGTTTACAAGTACATACAAGCAGGGAAATGGATGCCTGATTCTGCAGTGATTTACACAACCCTAACCTCACGTTCATGCTTTCAGGGGCGCTTGCATGCGGCCCATTCGACCTCTCGCATCGAAACGTAGGTATCCTCCTTGGGGGCCCATGCTATCAAGTGCACCCAGCGGCCCTGAGCGCTCGGTGCGGGTGTTGCCGCGCACGGGCAGGGGTGCGTCATGTCGTTCATACCGTAGGGTGTACCCATCGGTGCTGATGTTTGGCTTTCTTTTATGAAGCGAGGGCAAAGGCTCGACTTTCTGGGTCGGGCCCCCGATCTTTTGGTGCCCACGGCCTTTCCCGACTTGCTTTTGTGCCGCCATGCGCCTGTTGTGTTGCCTGCTTGCCCTCCTCGTTGCCGGTCCGCTGCACGCCCAGCCCCAGCCCACAGCGCCCCCCGAGCCGCCCGAAGGCCCGTGGTCGATCAAGGATGTGCTGAAGCAGCGCTCGCTCTCGCAGGTCGACATCGGTCCGCAGGGGCAGCGCATCCTGTGGGTGAAGCGGGTGCCCGACTTCGAGGAGGACCGCACCACCTCCGATGTGTACCTGACCTACCGCGATGACCCCAACGGCGGCACCGCGCCGGCCACGGTGCGCCTGACCCGCAGCGGCAACAACAGCGCACCACAGTGGAGCCCCGACGGCACGCATATCGCGTTTCGCTCCTCCCGCGCCACAGAAACCAAAGAAGACGACGGGCCGCAGATCTGGCTGATGGACGCCCGCGGCGGCGCGCCCTACCCCGTCACGTCGCTGCCCCACGGGGCGGGCGACTTCCAATGGCGCTCGAACGATGAACTGCTCGTCGTGGCCCGCGCCAAGGACACGCGCTACGAGCAGGCCCTGAAGGACGCCAAAGACGACGCCATCGTCATCGAGGACACATCGCTGTACTACCCCACGCGCCTGTTGCGCGTCAACGTGCACACGCAAGAGGTGACGCGCGCGTCGAACAACCAGGGGCGCATCCGTGATGTTGCTGTTGCCCCCGGCGGCCGCTATGTGGTGTACAGCATCGACCCCTCGCCCGTCGATGCCGATGCCCGCCGGCAACCGCTGCAATACCTGCTGGACCTGCAAACGGGCACGCGCACCGAACTCTTCACCGGCCAATACTTCGATCCCGAAAACTACACGTGGACGCCCGACGGCGCCGGCTTCTATGCCACCGACTCGTTTAGCTCCGATCCGGAGCACGAGGGCGCCGGCATCACCGAACTCTACTACTTTACGCTGGCCGACCGCTCCTACCAAAAGGTGCCGCTCAACTGGCCCAACGGCGTGGGCTACGGCGGCTATGCCGTTACCGACGACGGCGTGCACGTGCAACTGGCCGACGGTCCGCTGCTCAAGCCGCGGTTCTATCGGAAGACCGCCGCAGGGTGGCAGCCGCAACCCATCGACGACGCCCGCCTGCAGCATAGCACCTCGTTTTCGATTGGGCCGCGGGGGGAAACCGTCGTGTTCAGCCACTCCACCGCCGACACGCCGCCGGTGTACCGCGTCGGATCGTACGCGCGCGGCACCATCCGCGACGAAGAAACGCTGGTGACGCTGAACGCCTACCTCGACGCCAAGCCCATCCCGCGGGCCGAGGTGGTGCGCTGGCAGGGCGCCAACGGCGATACCGTCAACGGCATCCTGCACTACCCGCTCAACTACAGCCCCGACCGCCGCTACCCGCTCGTTACCGTCATTCATGGCGGCCCAAGCGGCGTTGACCTCGACGCGTGGCGCCTGGGCTGGACCGTCTACGCCCCGCTGTGGGCGCAGCGCGGCGCGTTCGTCTTCCGCCCCAACTACCACGGCTCCGGCCATCACGGCCTCGCGTTCGTCGAGTCGATCAAGGGGAAATACTACGAGCTGGAAATTCCGGATATCGTGCAGGGCATTCAGCACCTGGCCGACGAGGGCCTCGTGGACACCGATTCGCTGGGCGTGATGGGCTGGTCGAACGGCGCCATCCTCACCATTCAGCTCACGGTAGAGCATCCCGAGCTGTTTACGGTAGCCGCGCCGGGGGCGGGCGACGTCAACTGGACGAGCGACTACGGCAACTGCGCGTTCGGCGCGCGCTTCGACAACTCGTACTTCAAGGGGCCACCGTGGGAATTCACCCAGCACTACATCGAAAAGAGTCCGCTGTTTGAGATGGAGAAGGTGATCACGCCCACGCTCATCCACTTTGGCACGGAAGACCGGGCCGTGCCCAGCGAACAGGGCTGGGAGCACTACCGCGCCCTGCAACAGATTGGGAAAGCCCCCGTGCGCTACCTCCGCTATCCCGGCGAGCCACACGGCTTCCGGCGCCTCTCGCATCAGCGGCGCAAGGTGGAAGAAGACCTGAAGTGGTTCGATACGTACCTGTTCGACACCACCTCGATGGAAGAGCGCGTGGCCGACCGGCTCCTTGCCGATACAGCACCGCTGGCACGGCTGGAACGCCACGCGCCGCCCGCGATGGCGGACGGGCGCTACGGCGTGATGCAGGACGGACGCTTGCTCCCGGAGATGGTGGCGCTGGGCGATTCGCTGCTCGTGGGCCGCTTTGAGGTGACGCAGGCGCAGTGGGCCGCGTATAGCGAAACTTCCGTGCCCGCAGGCCGCGCCAACCATCCGGCGCACGGCCTTACCGCCGCTCAGGCGCAAGCGTACGTCGACTGGCTGAATGCGCAGACCGGCGCGTCGTACCGCCTCCCCACGCAGGCAGAAGCCAAAGCGCTCCAGAAGCAGGCCGGGGCATCCGAGAACACCCCCGCGTACTGGGCCGGCTACACGCCCACCGCCGACGCCTACGAAAGGATTCGCGCGCGGCTGTTGCGCCAGTCGCCCGCCACGCTGCTGATGCCCGTGGGCAGCCGCCCGCCCGGCAGCGCCGACGGCGTGCTGCTGTACGACCTGAACGGCAACGTCGCCGAGTGGGCCACCACGTCCAGCGGCGCCGTGCCGACGGGCGCGTCGGCCGTGACGCTCACGCCAACCTGGAGCCCCGATGCGCCCGCTGTGCCCCCGGCCTATCGCGGCCTGCGGGTTGTGCGCGAAGCACCCTAACGCTCCGCAGCCGCTGATGCCTGTTCGGGGCCTTGACGGACGATGGCTCCAAACATGCGGCCGGTGGGACCATCGGCCGCCCGGTACGAAAAGAAGCGGTCGGTGTGCGACAGGGTGCTGAGGCGATCGGCGCCGATGGCATCAGGCGGCACGCCGGCGGCCACGAGCTGTGCCTGCAGCGCCGCCGGCAGATCGACGTGCGGCCTGGCGTGTCCGTTGGGCGGGCGCACGAAGGCCGCGTCAAACTGCGCCGCCACCTCGGGCCCCACCTCGAAGTCGGCTGGCCCGATGCACGGGCTGATGTACGCCCGGAGATGCGCGGGCGTCGCGCCGCGGGCCGTCATGGCCGCCACGGTGGCGCGCACAACGCCTGCCACCGCCCCGCGCCAGCCCGCGTGGCACGCCCCCACAACGCCGCTTTGGGGATCGGCCAGCAGCACCGCTGCGCAGTCGGCGACGGCAATTGCCAGCACCACCCCCGGCACATCGGTAACGAGGCCATCGCAGAAGGGCGTGTGGCCGGGGGCCGTTACGGTCGCCACCTCGGCGCCATGCACCTGTCCGGCCGTTGCCAGCGCCTCCGGCCCCCGCCCGAGGCGCGCGCAAAACCGAGACCGGTTCGTGGCCACGCGGGCCGGGTCGTCGCCCACATGATCGCCCAGGTTGAGGCTGGCGTACGGCGGGGTGCTCACGCCGCCGTGGCGCGTGCTGAAGGCCGCGCGCACCGTGGGGACGTCCGAAAAAACGGCCGGGCGCAGCACAATCCGCGGATCAGACATGGCGAGGCAGGTTGGTGGACGGAGCAGTCACGCCTCACGTACTTCCCCGCGCAGCGTTCGGTTCACCGCGGGCGTGAAGCGCCGCACCTTGCCATTTTGTTACTCAACGTCCCTCGGACGGCTTGAAGCCTCGGCCGCTTCAACGGCATCTGTGCCGTACAGCCAGGCAAAGCCCCCTGGAATCAAAAGCATACCCCCAAGGAGCATGTAACCTAGACTATTCAAGAAGAGCCCCAGCGCACCCGACTCCTGCACGGTGGCCATGTGGTAATCCCAGTACACCATAAAGGCAAATAACAAAGCCACCAGGGCCCATAGCGGCCAGGGCACGCGCTTGTACGCAGCGATCACCTGCGCAATGCGTTCTTTAGAATTGTCGTGTGGGCTGGACATACGTTCTATCGACGCTTTGTTCGCTGAACCATTGGACATCACTGCAGGAGCCGATCAGCTGTCTCACCGAATGTCAACAGCTGGACGGTTACACGATACGTACGACAGAGCCCCCAAGCAACATACCATGTGACTTTTCTTTGACCCTGAGGATGCGACCGCCCACGGAGGAGGCTTCACCTGAAGCCTCGAACGCCGCACAAGGATGAAATGAGCGGTGCACACCGGTATGGCGTTCACTTGCTCCGTTGAGAAAGATTCAAGAGCGATGCGGCCTAACGGTCGCATTCACTTGGGCCGGGCTCGCTAGCATCGCTTCTGAAATGTACCGAAACGCTTTGATAAACGCATGGCAGCAAGGAAAGCTGCCAACCCCACCGCCAGATGCAACGCTGGGTTATGACGCTTCTGAAGTTCCTCTCATGATCCGCTGAGTTGGGGGCCGCGTAAAAGCAGCATGCCATGAAGAACGGCCCCACCAGCGAAAACAACGAGGAGAACCCAAACCGCAGGTCCTGGCCTTGCCGGAAAGCCACCAATTAAGGCAAGTGCCCCAACAAGGGAAAAGGCCTGATTGCCAAGGACGACGGCTCGACCGTAGATACCGCCAACGGGGGCATGCCGTACGATCCAGTTTGAGGCAGCGAAGCCAATGAAAGCCGCTCCCAAAAGCTGGGCGAAAAGAGCGTGTGCGGCGGTCTCTTCGTAATTCATAGCCATGCTAAACCCTTCGGGCATGAAGAGCAGGGCGACGCCAATGAGTACCAGCGTTCCGGCGTACAATGTGAGTAGTTCAGAAGTATACTTCATGCGCTTCTGCGAATGGGCTCCATACTGTGGAATGCTGCCACCTTGTGTTCATGCTTGTTCCGGTAGTTCGTTGCATGCAACGGCATGGCCGTTGGCCTCATGCGCCGTCAGTAGAGCGTCGTTTTCCGAAAAGTAGCGATAGCAAGATGCCTTCGGTCAGCAGAACGATTACCCACAGCAAAAGCTCTAACATGACGAGCAGAACGGGCTCCCCGAACATGTTGAAGGGCACGTGGAACTCAAAGTAGAGGGCCATCAATCCCCAAAGTATGGCTGCAAAAGCAACGCCACGCCTGACGACCTTGCCGCGCGGGAGGACGGGCTCAATGTATACGAACACAAGCCCGTGAATCATGCCGATGCCTGCCGCAATCGCAAGGTAGAGGAGTCCGTTTGAGAACATGAGCGGAAGCGGCTCCATCTCAAACAGTACTGCAATCACCTTTTCGCTCTGAAACGCTGGATCGAAAAGCACACCCGAGAAAAGATGGAAAAACAGAATATTGCTTATCACGTTGGCGACGACAAATGCGATTGCACCGCTAAGAATGCCTCGCAGCCATTTATTCTCAGGCATGTTTAGTCTCTTCCACTTTCGCTTCTACTGATTATTGATTGGATTCTGCAAGCGGTATAACGGTGAAACTCTGCCACGACGGTTAGCGAAAAGGTACAGAGCCAGCAGCTGAAACGCTACCGCCGGAAATTAGCCGCCGCCCGTCGTCGGCAGCAGCGCGGGGTTATGTAGTGCTTTACGGCCAACGTCAAATGAACTCGATGTGCCCGCGCATCTCCTCGGGTGTTAAGACCTGAGCAACGAGCGTGAGTCCTTGTACCATGGCTCCGACCGTACGTCCTTGCGGCGCGTACACGATACCGGCGTGCTCGATCCCTTCAGCGGACAGCCGAAGAAAGTCGTCGTCATGGGTGATGACGACCCGCCTCTCGTCTCGTGCAAATGACATGTGCTCGTCATCACTCCCCGAGCATGCCGGTCTCGGCCAGCGTCAGGACATCGACGCCACGGCGCCCCCCTTCGGGATGGCATATCCGACGTGCTCATCGAAGTAGAACCGGACGACCTCGCTCACGCCCCGCCTCGCAGCTTCCTTTTGAGCAGCGACGGCGTCTTTTAGCGCATCTCCCGGACGAAGGCGTCTCCTTGGGCGATTGCTTCGTCTAACGCGCTCTGGTGGGCGAAATAGTAGGCCAAGGCGGCATAAATGTCGGCTAGTTCGAGGTCGTACTCGCTGGCGATCTCATCGGCGCTCCATCCGAGGCGGTCATGCCAGATGACAACGTTCTGTACGGTGATGCGGCGACCGTCGACGCGCGGCTTTCCGCCGCACACGCCGGGCGTTTTCACGATGCGCTCGTCAAGCGTCTTGGTAGCCATGGCCGTAGAACGATCAGATGAGGCAGCAAACTCGCATATTAGACCGGAAAAGACGACGGCAGTTGCAGCGCGCTACATAACGGCTTGGCGCTCACCGGCCCAGGCCCTGCGGCCACCGTGTCTCAAGTTCAGGACAACTTGTGGCGGTAGCAATAACGATCATGAAAACGCCGACCAGCTCTGGTTCCGCTACAGCGCCTTGTTGTGCCCACCATCGTTGCTCTCATCTCGTAACCAGGCCACGTCAACCTGGTCTTGTGGCCGACCCGTGGCTTCCTTATTCTGAGCCGGATGTGACCGGCTGATGATGGGATCCTGACTCCTTTGATCTCGACCTCATGCCGCTGGAGCCCGGCAGCGGCCTCCTCGAAGGTGGCATACTCGCCCTCCTGCGTTTCAGCGTGAATTTCGTCCTCGATTATGAACATGGAAGAGAGTTGCAATCCATGACGGCGGTATAACGATGAAGCTCAGGCGCGAACCCCTCCAACATACGGTGAGGGCACAAGAAGCGCCAGCGTTTGAAGGTGGCAAGCGGCCCGCCAAGTTCGACGCCTGCAGCGTGGGGTTATATGGCCTTCCAGTTGGTTTAGGAGCGCTCGGTGAGATGCACCTTGACCCAATTGGCAAATGCGTCTCGTTCGATCTCACCGGCAGCCAGCGATAGGAGAGTCCGCTCCTGCTCGTCCACTGGAGCCTCAATCTCGTAACCGTTGAGCACCAGAAACACCTCCATGGCCGCGTGCGCCACTCGCTTGTTTCCGTCGACAAACGCATGGTTCTTAGCAAGCGAAAAGCCCAAGACGGCGGCCTTCTCGGCAACCGTCGGATACAGGTCCTCGCCGCCGAAGGTCATGCGGGGCTGCTCGACGGCGGAGGCCAACGCGCCTCGATCACGGAGTCCTTCGCTCCCGCCAGACTGCTCAAGAAGACGTACATGCAGCCCCAGGACTTCTTCGACCGTCAGATACCGCATCAGGCCAAGCGGCGGTACAGTTCGGCATTCTTCGCCAAGACGTGTTGAGCCGCCTGTTCGAAGTCGTCGTCCAGGCTTTTGAACTGCTCCTCGACGCTGCTTCGCACAAGGTCCTCGACCGAAACGCCCAGCCGCCGGGCGAGAGTCTCAAGCCGATCGGCCGTCTCGTCTGAAAGGTTAATGGTAAGCGTCTTCATCGCCGTAAAGAAGTTATTTTGGATATTATTTCAACGTAGAGCGGGCATCGGGTTTCCCTGAAGGTGTTTAGGCCATATAACCTATACTTATATCAACACACTTGACATAGCACGCATCCATAATTTCGCGCAAACACCTGAAACTCAATGCGATGGGCGTATCGAGCCCGGTGCTATGTCAACAAAGTGGGCGTAGCACGTTATGCGATATCGCATGTAGCCATGGACCGGCATGCGAGGGTAATGATTACAAAATGTACAGGTGATCTGAAAGAACTGCAAACAGGAGGCCCTGGCAAGGGGCCGCGCGGGCGACAGCCGCCAGCAAACGGAGCCATCGCTAGGGGGAAGCCCGCGACTCGCCTGCTTCGGCCGGGTGCATGTAGCCGCGAAACGGCATGTCGTCGCCCACCGGCTCCCACGCGCCGGCCGCGAAGGTCCGGGCCTCGGCCATGGCTTCGATGCCTACATCCCTGAGCGTAGGCCGCCCGGTGCCTTCACGTTACCTTCAACGGCGCACGTTGTGCCATGCGGCGACTCAGCTCCTCCCCCGACCTCGTTCTGATGGGCTACATTCAGCAGGTCGCGCACAAGATGATCGGCTATCTCCTCATCGTAGCCACGTGCGCGGAAGATTTGAATTGCCGACGGCATGCAAGCGTCCCATCCGATCCACGGCCCAGCGGGCGCTGCGTATGCGGCGCGCCCGCTTGCCGCCCCGCTTCATGCTAAAAGTAGACCGACAACCCAAACCGCACCCCGTTTCCGCCCAGGCGAATGGTCGTGGTATTTATTTCGCTGACCTCACGCATGCCATTGCCTTCCAGCTCTCGTTCTTCACGCGTGTGATTGACCTCAAGGGATCCGCGATATTCGGCATGCAAACTCATTGCGGGCTGAAAAAACCACTCCACGCCAGCGTATCCTATGCCGGAGACGCCGTACGATGTAACCTGGCGCGTTTCTTCGGAGGTGTCTCGCGTATCGGTCTGTCGGCGAACGCCAACATTCACGCCGGGGCCATACCCATAGAAGAATTTAATGTCCTGATCTGGATTTGTATAATGCATCCAGGTATAGTCAATTCCAACCCCTAAATCTAGGCTGGACCTCTCAAGGTCATCTGCATTTTCAGAGAGATTTGTCCGGCGATAGCTATTGTCAAGGCTCACCCCAATCCGCCGGGCCCGATCCTCAGATAATTGCTGCTTGTAAGAGAAGGCGGTGCCCGAAAAGGAATCCAGGTCGAAGTTATTCGAGATCTGAAACTGGAGGGCCGTTGCCCCGGGCTGCAGGGACGTTGTGCTTCCGTCGCCTTGTGCGCTGT
The DNA here is from genome assembly GCF_000419585.1 of Salisaeta longa DSM 21114. NCBI lineage: Bacteria > Pseudomonadati > Rhodothermota > Rhodothermia > Rhodothermales > Salisaetaceae > Salisaeta > Salisaeta longa. The sequence continues at coordinate 2,516,230 of NZ_ATTH01000001.1, read as the reverse complement.
TATCGCGGTCTTGCGCGCTAGCGGCAAACGGAGTGGCGACGATGATCGATAGGGCGAGGAAAAATGCGGTACTCCAGTTCATAGCCAACGGCTGGTTGCTTGCATGATGTTTGAGCAGGGCACAAGGCGCAGCGGGCAAAACCAGGGGGATGGCGCCGAACATGACGTATGTCACGTCGCGGGAAGGCAGTGGTCTACCCACGCGTTTGTTCGCCCGTTAACACGCCCTTCACTCGATAAGGTAATATTAGGCCTGACAAAGTGCAAGCCGTTGGTTTATTGCGGGCTGATATTGGGCCGAGTTGGCCTCGCGGCTCGTCCACTACACCAAAGGCCCGGCGGAGGGCCGGGCCTTTCGCGTGCATCGCCGCATGTGAGACATACACCCTTAAATCAGGGAGTGCGACTGGCCGCCGTCTACGTTGAGGCAGGCGCCCGTCACGAGGCTCGCGCGCTTCGAGCAGAGAAAGGCGACCACGTCGGCCACTTCGTCCACGCGGCCAAACCGCCCGATGGGCAGGTTCTCTTCCACGAAGGCTTCCATCTCGTCGGGCTTCTCTTTGACGCGCCGGTCCCAGCTGCCGCCCGGAAACCGAATCGAGCCCGGCGCCACGGTGTTTACCCGCACGCCCTGCGGCGTTAGCTCTTGGGCCATCACCTTCCCCAGGCTGATGAGGGCCGACTTCGTCGTGTTGTACAGCGACAACCCAGCGCCGCCCAACTCGCGCCCAAAGATGGAGCTGATGAAGCAGATGGCCCCGCCACCGTCGGCCGTAAGATGCGGCACCGCGGCCCGACTGGCCCGCACGTGCGACATCAGGTTCAGGTCGATGATCGCTTGCCAGTCCTCGTCGCTCACCTCCGCAAATGCGCCGCGCCGGTTGCCCCCCACGTTGCCCGCGTACACATCGAGGCGGCCAAAGCGCTCCACCGTCTCCTCAATGAGGGTGGCCGGCGCCGCAGCGTCGGTCATGTCCAGCGGAAGCGCCAGCACCTCCCGGCCCGTCGCATCTCGAATCTCCTCGGCCGTATCGCGGAGCGTGTCGGCGCTGCGTGCGCAGATCGCCACGTCGCAGCCTGCCGCCGCAAAGCGATGCGCAATGCCTTTGCCAATGCCACGGCTCGCGCCGCTTACCACGGCAACCTTTCCGTCCAGTCCCAAATCCATAAAGGTGTGATTTTTGCTGATTAGATACAGTACATACGCAACTGCCGGTCTCCAAGGCAATTTACGAACCGCCGGCAGGGTTTCCTCCCCTACTGTTCATCGCTTAAAATTGGTATCAATGGACAACGCTTCGCCCGATCCTTCGTTTGAGGATTCACTCCACGCTCTGGAGCGCATCGTTGAAAAGCTGGAAAACGACCCGCCGCCCCTCGAAGAAGCCCTCGCGTTCTACGAAGAGGGCACGGCGCACGCAACCGACTGCATGGAGACGCTCGATGACGCCGAACAGCGCATCACCGAGTTGTCGTTGGATGACGATGCGTAGCGCGCTCTTTTCCCCAACCTGCTTCCTACGCTATGGCGGATGATGGCTCTTCGGAGCGCACGTCGGCGGCGCTGCTCCAATCCATGGCCCTGCTGGCTACGCTTTCGACGGCGGCCGATGTGAATCAGGCCATGAAGGAACGCCGGGCGGGGCACGATCCGGCGGCCCAGGAGACGCCCGGCCGCGCCCGCGCTGGGCTGCAGGCGGCCTGCGAGACCCTCATGGAGGTGCTCATGCAACTGCTGATGGGGCCCGTATCGCACGATGCCGAGGCGCCGCCCACGCATGCCGACGCGGTGCGTCACTTCGATTGCCTCATGAAGCTCCGCCGCGCCGAGCGCCTCACGCACGCGGTGCACCAACGCCTCCTCAGCTTGTACCCCGACGTGTCGGAAGCGCTGGTGGAGGAGGCGCGCGTCGTCGAACAGCAGCTTACGGCCCTGCGCGCAGAGGACGCCGATGCAACGGTGTCCTTTGGTGCAGCAATTGAGCGGGCCATCGGGCTGGTGGTGTGGGCGCGCCACGAGGTGGCTTGATGCTTCACGAGTATACCGCAGCAGACACGGGCGCGTAGATGTGTGCGCTGCGCGGCGGCACCACATCGGCAGCCCGCCGCGCATCCTCAGACGCAAACGGTCCCACCGGCGTAAGCGCGGCGCGCTCGGGGGCCACATCATCGGGCAGGGCCATCGGCTCCTCGCCCGCGTTGAAGGCGCACAGCACCGCCTCGTCGTCTAGCGTGCGCCGGAAGACGAGCAGGTCGCCGGTTGCGGCCACCCCTTCAAAGGTACCGGTGCGCAGGGCCGGGTATTCGTGGCGGAGGGCCGTAGCGGATTTGTAGAAGTCGAGCAGCGCGTCGTCCCAGTGCTCGGGCGCATCCCACGGAAATGCGCCGCGGCAGTGCGGGTCGCCCGCGGCCGACAGCCCAATCTCGTCGCCGTAGTAGATGCACGGCGCGCCCGGCAGCGTCATCTGCAGAAGCACCGCGAGCCGCTGGGCCGCCGGGTCGTCGTCCAGTAACCAGCGCGCCCGCGGCGTGTCGTGACTGTCGATGAGGTTGAGCTGCGCATGCGTAACGGCCGGATCGTAGCGGTGCATCAGCGCCTCGAAGCGCGCGGCCGTCGCGGGGGCCGCGGCCGTTTCAAGCGGCAACTGATCGTGCGAAAAGTCGCGCATCGAGCGCGCCGCATAGCTCAGTATGGCATCCATGAGCGGGTAGTTCATCACCGCATCAAACTGATCCCCCTGCAGCCAGTGGCCAGCATGCCCCCAAATTTCCCCTACGATGTACGCCTCGGGGTTGGCCGTCTTGACGCGTTCGCGAAAGGTTCGCCAGAAGGCGTCGTCGTCAATCTCGTTGGGTACGTCCAGCCGCCAGCCGTCGATGCCGAAGTCGATCCAGTGCTGCGCCACATCCAGCAGAAAGTCCTGGACTTCCGGATTGTCGGTATTAAATTCCGGAAGCGCTGGAATATCGTACCACGCGTCGTAGTTGTGCGGCGTCTCCGGATCGGGGGCGTAGGGCCGCAGCGGCCAGTCGTGGATGATGAACCAATCGAGATACGGCGAGGTGCGTCCGTTTTCCAGGATGTGGTGAAACGCCCAAAAGCCGCGGCTCGCGTGGTTAAACACGCCGTCGAGCACCACCCGGATGTCGCGGGCATGCGCCGCATCCAGCAGCGCGCGCAGCGCATCGTTCCCGCCCAATAGCGGATCGACCCGGTAGTAGTCGTACGTGTGGTAGCGGTGGTTGGCCGCCGAGGCAAAGATGGGGTTGAGGTAGAGCGCCGTCACGCCGAGCGCTTCGATGTAGTCGAGCCGGTCGACCACGCCGTACAGGTCGCCGCCTTGAAAGCCTTGCTCCTCCGGCGGCGCGCCCCACGGCTTGAGGGCCAGGCCCTGTTGCTCAGCGACGCGCCCGCTGCGCGCAAAGCGGTCCGGAAAAATCTGATAGAAGACGGCATCGTGGACCCACGAGGGCGTTTCGAACGACATGATGGTTGTGCGTACATCTCGTAAAGCGGCGAACAGGGTGCAAGCAAACGGCGCTTATTCCGAAGCGGAAGCCCCCGCGGCCTGCGTTTCATCGAAGAGGCTGCGCACGTACGACAGCTCGTCGTCGTTGGTGGTATGCCCCAGGCCGGGATAGATGCGCAGCTCCACGGCGGCTTCCATCGTGCGTAGCGCCTCGGCCGAGGCATGCACCCGCTCGGCCGGGATGTGCGGGTCGTCGTCGCTGCATCCCATAAACACGGGCGTTCCATCGAGCGAGCCGTCGTGGTGCAGATCGGCATCGGGCGGCCCGATGAGTCCGCCGCTGAGGCCCACCACGCCGCCGTACCGTTGCGGATGGCGCGCTGCGTATTCGAGGCTCAGGCACGCGCCCTGCGAGAAGCCCAGGAGCACCACGCGCGCCGCCGGGCGGTCGGCCGTGGCGCGGGCCACGAGGCGATCTACCGTGTGCAGGGCCGAGGTGAGGTACGGCTCGTTGGCGTCGCGCGGCGCCATAAACGATTGCGGATACCACGTGCGGCGGTGGGCCTGCGGCGCCAGCACGGCAACGTTTGAGGTGTCGAGGGCGTCGGCCAGCGACAGCATGCCCTGGGCCGTAGCGCCCCGGCCGTGCAGTAGAATGAGGGCGTAGCGGGCCGTATCGAGGGGCGCGCCGTACGTAAGCACCGGCTGATCTTCGTGGATGGGGGACGAGGCCGAAGGCATAGGCGAATGCAAAAACACGGGCAGAAGGTACCGAACCGTACCGCTGGTGAATGGAAGCTACGACGCGTCGGGCTGCTCCACAACCGCGAGCGTGCACCGGCTGGTGCAGATGAGGCGCCCCTCGCTGTCGCGCAGGTCGATCGTCCACACCTGCGTGCGGCGGCCCACATGCACCGGGGCGGCCACGGCGCGCAGGCGGCCGGTGCGCATTGAGCGCACGTGGTTGGCATTGATCTCTACCCCCATGGCGCCGTAGCCGGGCGGAGCCGCGAGGTAGGCCCCCACGCTGGCTGCGCTTTCGGCAAGCACCACGCTCACGCCGCCGTGCAGGTACCCAAACGGCTGGTGGTGCCGCGGCGTAACGGGCATTGTGGCCACCACGCGCTCGGCCGATACTTCCTCAAACTCGATGCCGAGAACGTCCGTGACGCCCGTCCACTCGGACGGATGCAGCGGTTTTTGGGTGGGCTGCGGGTCGGTCATGGCTGGTTGGGCGTGGGCGAGGGAGCATCGGAGGCGTCGTGGGCCGTACCGTTGGGGCTGTCATCCGCCGCCTGTTGCTCACGCGCGCGACGCGCGAGCTCCTCGGGCGTCCACTGCTTGCTCACCTCCTGCTCACGCTCCATGAACCGGTACACCGGAATCAGAAGGGCCGCCGCCAGCAAGCCAAAGCCCACCAGCGTTACCAAAATTATCGGGAGGTATTCCGATCGAAAAATATAGGTCATGCGCAGGAAGCCGGTGATTGAAAAAGAGACGCCGCGCAGCACGAGCGCTCGCTTAACAAGCGCCCAGGGGTGATACGATACCAACCAAGGCCCTCCAGCGGTCCCGCGCCCCCTGGCATCTTCTGCCTTTGTCCCGTAAATCTTACCACTATTTTGACAATATCCGATCGCTTTCTTAGATAGCTATCGGTGCATTTTTCTTCTCCCCTGATTGCCATGCGTACGTTTTCCGTGTTCCTTCGCTTTCTCACCTGCTTTTTGGTTCTGGCCACAGTGAGCGTTTGTTCGAGTTATGCCCAAACGAGCGCGACCCTCGCGGGCGTTGTGACGGGCGCCAACGACGGGGCCCCGCTTATTGGCGCCAACGTGGTGCTCCGAACCCCCGGCGACGAGGTCGTCCGCGGCGCATCCACCGACGTGACAGGGGCGTATGCCCTAGCCAACATTCCGCCCGGCTCGTATGTGCTAGAAGTCAGCTACATCGGCTATCAGCGGCGCACCGTTCCCGTAACGCTGGAGGCCGGCGAGCAGCGTACGCTCGACGTGGCGCTCCCGTTGGCCACGTCGGGCCTCGAAACGGTGGTTGTTTCCGTATCGCGTCGGCAAGAGCGCTTGCTCAACGCGCCGGCGTCAATCTCGGTGCTAGAGGCCGAGGAGTTTCAGCAGCAGTCGGTTACGTCATCGGTGGAAGCGCTTCAACCGGTGGCGGGCGTCGACATGGCGCAGACGGGCATCGACCGCCGCGAGGTGGCCCTGCGCGGCTTCAATCAGGCCTTTAACGGTGCCACCTACGTGCTTACGGATTACCGTGAGGCGGCTGTGCCGTCGCTCAACGTGAATGCCTTCAACGTGATGCCGGCGCTCCCCATCGACCTGGAGCGCGTGGAGGTGGTGCGCGGCCCCGGCTCGGCGCTGTACGGTCCGGGCGTAGACGCGGGCGTGGTCCACTTCTTTACGAAGGATCCGTTCGACTATCCCGGCACCACCGTGGCCGTTTCGGGCGGACAGCGGAGCTACTTTGCCGGGCAATTCCGGCAGGCAGGCGTGATCTCTGAGCAATGGGGATACAAGTTCACCGGTCAGTACGCCCAGGGGCAAGACTGGCAGCTGAACCCCAACAATCCGGCCGATGCAGCGGAAATTAGCCGGTACGCTGTGTTTGAAGAACGCAGCCAGGTGGGCGATCGCCCGTTCGCCACTGTCGACGGAAAGTTTCAGCTGCGACGCGACGACGACTATTACAAGTACAACGTGAATGGTACGCTGCAGTACCGCCCCAACGACATCACCCGCATTACGGCCAAGGGCGGGTACGGCGAAACGCAGGGCGTCTTTCAATCGGGCGTGGGCACGCTGCAGGTGAACGGGTTTGGCTACACGTACGGGCAGTTGCGCGTGCGGTCGGGCGGTTTGTTCGGGCAGGTATTCGTGAACCGCAACCATAACACGGGCGATACCTACATCCTGGGCAGTGGGCGTTACACCACCGACGAGAGCCTGCAGTGGAGTTCGCAGCTGCGCTACAACTTTTTGCTGGAGCGCCTCGACACCGATGTAACAGTGGGGGGCGATATAAACTTGCTTCGTCCGCGCACAGCCGGCACGGTCACCGGTCGTTTTGAGGATCAAGATGCCATCGACCTGTACGGCGCATATGCGCAATCGACCTCTACGCTCGCCAACTGGCTCGACCTCACGGTGGCGGTGCGCGGCGACTACGACAACCTGCAAGAGGAAGTCAAGGTGTCGCCCCGCGCGGCGCTCGTCTTCCGCCTCAACGCAGACAACACCCTGCGTGCCACCTACAACCGGTCGTTTTCGGCACCGGGTACCAACTCCAACTTTCTGGATGTACGTGGCCAAACACGTGCGCTGGGTAAAGGCTTTAACCTCGCGTTTCAGGGGCTAGGCGCCGTAAATGGCTTCACGTTTGACAGCTTTCGCCAGAATGGTACGGTTCGCTTTTCCCTTCCGGGGCCCGCGTTTGGCGCACAGGTTGGCATTGGTGGGTTGCCCGTGGCTCCGATGTACGGTCTCGTGGCCAACCAGGCCATTACCGTGAACAGCCAGGGACAGGCGCAGTTTGTAGGCGGGTTGTTCTCAAACTTGTCGGACCAACAACGGGCCCTTCTGGCGAACATCTTCGGTTTCACCGCCACGAACGGCCTCGTCGGCGGCGCGACGGATGCGGCGGTGCTCGGCATTCCGGACGGCAGCGCGCGCGGCTACCGCACGGTGAACGCGCCGTCGGACATCCCGCCGCTGCAGCAGACGGAGACGCAGTCGATGGAGGTGGGCTACAAGGGGCTGCTGGGCGGAAAGCTGCTCGTGAGCCTTGACGGCTACTACGAGCAGAAGAAAAACTTCATCGGCCCGCTGCGCATTGAGTCGCCGCTGGCGTACCTTCAGGCCAATGGCCTCTCACAAGATGTGGGCGGCGTGCTGGGCACGCTCTTTACGCAAACGAGCAACACCACCCTCAACGGCCTGCTCGATCAGTTGGCGGCTACCGGCATCCCGCGGCAGCAGGCCGCACAGCTTCTGGCCGGACTCGTCGGACAGTCGCTCAACAACACGCCGGCCGCGGTTGTGCAACCCGATCAGCAGGTGCTCGCGGGTTCCGATCCGCAAACGGTGGGCGGCTTTCTCACCTATCGCAACTTCGGCGAGGTGCAGTACTGGGGCATCGACGCGGCGCTGCAATACACCGTGACACCGGAGCTGGATCTGTTTACGAACATCTCGTACGTGAGCGACGACTTCTTCACCAACGAAGAGCTTGAAGAAACCGACACCAGCCTCAACGTGGCCCTCAACGCCCCGTCGTTCAAGCTCAAAAGCGGATTTGACTACATGGGGCGCTCCGGTTTCTCCTTTGGACTGACCGGGCGCTACATCCAGGGCTTTCCGGTGGCTACCGGCCCGTACGTTGGGCGCGTTGACGACTACTTTGTCATGGACGCTTACGCGGGCTACGCCTTCCAGGAATCGGTGCCGGGCCTCAAGCTGAAGGTCACTGCAAACAACGTTTTTGACCATGACCACCGCGAGTTTGTGGGCGCGCCGGCGCTGGGCCGCTTCATCATTGGGCAGCTCACCTACACCTTGCCGTAGCACGTTGGTTGGCGCTGTTTCGTATTTCATCAGGTGAAGGCGCCCGCGGCGGTGCTGCTCGGCAGGCATCGTTCCCGCTTCAGGCAGCGCCTACAGAAAGCGCAGGAGCGTGAGCACGTATTCTGCAGACAGGCCGTAGTGCCACAGGACGGCGTACGCGGCGGCGCACCACAGCACCGGCGGGCTGAGCATACAGCAGGCGGCGACGAGTGTGCCCGGCGGCCGCGCCACCGCATGCACGTCGAGGGCCGCGCGTAGGCTGCCGCCGACGCCGGCCACCACGAAGCTGCCAGCCACGGCGCCAAACGCCAGTGGCGAAGCTGCGGGCGACTGCACCAACACGAGCACCGCGAGGAGCAAGAGCGCCGCCGGCCACAGGCTCCATGCCGTAGCCACCAGCGCCTGCCCGACGCCCAACCGCAGCGCGCCCCACCGCGTCACAAACGCGAGCAAGGCCGTCCAGCACACGATGCTAAGCGCGACGCCCCCTCCGGCCAGCAGGCCGACGAGGGCGGGGGCCTGCAACCACGCAACAAGCGACGACTGTAGGGGCTCGGCCACGCCACGCAGGACCCACGCGACGCCCCGATGCAGGTGCACCGCGTGGACGGTCCATGCCACGAAGGCGCCCGCGGCCAGCGCCATCCCTACCACCCACCATCCGTTGGCCGCACCTACTTGCACGCGACGATCTTGCAGGGCGTCCTGGAAGAAGCCGTGCGTCCAGAAGTAGCGCTCCAGCATGCGCGGCACCGACGCGTGGCGCGCGTAGAGCCAGCCGAAGCCGGCGATCCACACCCAGCCCAGCGCAATGATGACCCAGGCCAGCGCATCGGTGGTGGGCGCAGCGCGCGCGCCGAAGGCAAACGTGGTCTGCTGCCGGCGGGCCCATCCGCGAAGCACGCGGCCGCCGGGGTGGGGCACGCCCGACGCCGCATGGAGCCCGTAGCGGCGGAGCAGTCCGGGAAAGGCCGGATGCCGGTCGCTCCACCGGTACACAAACACCCACGTCTCGGCAGGCAGCGTCCCCGTCACGGCACGCAACGTGCGCTCCAGATACCGGGCTTGCCAGGCGCGCGTGTGCGGGACGCGCCAGCCCCCCGTCCGGTTGGGCGCGGCCCACGCGCCCACGGCCCCCAGCGCCACCGGCGTTTGTGCGGCGCGTTGCCAGGCCCGCCAGCGCGCCACTGGATCGGACAGGTCGCGCACGTCCAGCAGGTACCGGTCGATGCCTGACGCGGTGCAGCGCCGACCCGCCGGGCGAAGGGGCGTGACGAGGTACGCATCGCGCCCGGCGGCGTGTGCGCGGGCGGCCCATTGGCGCAGGGCCCGGCACGGCGCGGGCTGCGCGGCCACATCTGCGAGGGTAACGCCCACGGCCTGCACCGAGGCATGACGCGCCAGTCGACGCACCACGGCATCCGTCCACTGTGCCGGCGCAACGTCTACAAACAGCGCGAGCCCCAGTGTATCGGCCGCCTGCAGCACCGCCTCGGACGGCACATTGGTTAGGCGGAGGCCCGCGAGGCCGCTCCGATGTATCGCGCGCAGCGTGCGCTGGGCCGCTGCGGCATCGCGCGGCGGCGCCCATACCGTGCCCAGGCGCTGCCCAGCGACCGGCGACGCGATGGCCAATAGCACGAAAATACACGCCATCATGCGCCCCGCCTTGCAGGTCGGCCTTGACTTTCGCCGCTCCATCTTTATTTTAGCTGATGCGTATCACCGGGCGATTTCCCATGGAGGGCGATCGCGTATTTTTCCAAACGAACCACAATGCACCGCTATGAAACGACTGACACTTGTTACGTTTCTCGTTCTTCTGCTGGCTGGCACAGCCCCCACCGCTGATGCGCAGGTCACGCTCAAGGTAGGCCCCCGATTTGGGTACGATGTCGGTGACTTCGGCGAGCCCTTTATTGGCGCCGATGCCCGCTTTTCCTTCATTGCGCTCCCGTTTACCATCAACGCCACGTACGATTACTACTTCGTAGAAGACACCGGATCGATTGAAAACAACTTCTCGATGCTGTCGGCCAAAGCGCTCTTTTCGCTCCCTGGTGTTGTATTCAACCCGTACTTCGGCGCAGGGCCCACGGTCGCTTTTGCAAGCAGTAGAACTAGTGAATCGTATTTCGGCATCACCGCGGTAGGAGGCGCCGAGTTTAGCCTCGGGCTTATCACGCCGTTTGTGGAGTTTGGGTACACGGGACTGTTCGACACGCCGGCTGAAGCAAGCAACCCCGTGAATGTGAAGGGTGGCCTGCTGATTGGTTTCTAAACCGACGCACGCGCACGTGTCGATGCGTTAAGCAGCGGGCGGGCCGTTTTATCGGTACCGCCCGCTGCGCGTTTATGCGCTCAGCGCTGCGGGAGCTTCAACGGCTGGCTGGGCGCCACCACGGTCTCTAGCTGAATCTGGTTGATGATGGCCACATCATCTTCCGTCATGCCTTCCGGCAGCGAAAGATCACTCACGAATGTGCGAAACGGCGCCGAGCGGCCGGCCGGACGAATGGCCAACCGGTACGGCTGAATCGACAAGATGCGTTGGTCGGTGAGGCGATCAAACCCGCGCATGGTCTCCAAGAAAACCGGCTGGTACGTGTCGTACGTGGCGGCGGCCGTGATGCCCTTGAAGCCGAACACGGTGTCGTTGTACTCCAGAAAGTAGCCCAGCAGCCGGAGCATCTGGCCCTGTTGCGTTTGGCCTTCCAGCAGCACCTGCTGCGGATCGAAAGCGCCGTAGGGGTCGCGGTCGCGCCGCACCACCGTAACGCCCTGTTGCGCAGCGAACGAGTCGGCGGCGGCGGCCGTCGTGGGCGTGTTGTATCCGCCAAACAGGAGGTAAGCTTCCTGGCTGGGCGCTACCATGGCCACCTGCGCGGCCTGGTTAATCACCTGGTAGTTGGAGGGCACGGGAAAGCGGAACGCCATCTCCGGGTGGTAAAACGTGCCGTCGCGCACAAAGCCCTGCCGCGGATTCTTCCCCACCACGGTGCGCTCCAAGTTGTTGTAGTACTGGTCTTGGTCGACCGTCGTCATGGGCGTTTGGAGGCGTTGCTGCCAGGTATTGGCCAGCTGAACGATCTTATCTTCGCGGGCGCCGGGGTCGGGGTGGGTGGATTGCCAGGTGGGAATGGCCTGCGCGCTCTGCTGCTGAATGCGCTTCAGCGATTCGAAGAACTCGGCGCCTTCCGACGCCTTGTAACCGGCCATCGCGGCATACTCGACGCCCAGTTGATCGGCCTCCCGCTCGTTCTCGCGGCTGTAGCTGAGCGACAGAAGCTGCGCCGCCTGCCCGCCCAGCCCAAGGATCTGCTGTGCCGCCTGTCCGCCCAACACCTGTTGCCCCAGGATCGCCGTGCCCACCAGGCCAATCTGCATGAGCTGCTGGCGGGCGGCCTGCTCCGATGAGTGACGGGCCGCGACGTGCCCAATTTCGTGCCCCAGCACCACCGCGAGCTGTGCTTCGTTGTTGAGATGCGCCAGCAACCCACGGGTTACGTACACGTACCCGCCAGGCAGAGCAAAGGCATTGATGACTTCGCTGTCGAGGATGCGGAACGTAAACTCGGTGGTACGGAATTTTTGCGCGGTGCTTTCGCGGCGCATGTGGCTTACGGCCAGCACGTCGCGGGCCACCCTGTCGACGTAGGCTTGCAGCTCGTCGTCATCGTACACGCCGTACTGGCTCACAATCTGCTGATCGGCCTGCTGGCCCATTTGCAGCTCTTGCTGCCAGGTGTAGCCGTAGGCCCGGGTGTTGCCGGTTACGGGGTTGATGCCCGTGGTGCATCCGGTACTGCTTACGAGCCCGAGGCTCCCGATGAGCAGAATACAAAGCCAGCGTGCCGGGGGTGGTAGGTGGCGCATGATTACGTTGGGGTTTATGGACAAGCGTTGGAGACGCGACGGTCGTGAGTTGTAACCTGCACATCGCAGCGGCCACGGTCAAGCCGAATCGGGGGCCGTTGCAACAACATCAGAAGATACGCGGGCGCCGGACGAATCGCGGGCTACGTGAATGGCCTGGTGAGGGGGCGCGTCGAAGGAAAGGTGCGCGCGAAACGGGGCCACGTCGGTCGTTGTGATGAAGCTTTGCCCCACAACATCCGACTGCAGGAGCTCCAGAAACGCTGCCGTACGCGTGCTGTCGAGCTTTCCGAAGGCGTCGTCTAGCAACAAGAGCGGCGCGGTATCGAGCTGATCGCGCAGGTACAGGTACTGCGCCAGCTTTAACACCATGCCCACGGTGCGATGCTGCCCCTGCGAGCCGTAGCGCCGCACCTCTAGACCGTCCAGCCGAAACGTGATGTCGTCGCGTTGCGGCCCGGCCAACGTGGTGCCGCGCGACTGTTCGGCCTCCCACCGGCGGGCCAGCGTCTCGCGAAAGGCCGTCTCCACGTCATCGGTTGTGGGCGCATCGGGCAGGTCGCCTACGGTGTCGTAGGTGAAGCTGGGCCGCTCGGTGGCCTGCCCGATGTGGGCGTGGGCCTCGTCGAGATACGCGGCAAACGCATCGAGAAATTGTGCGCGCCGTTGGATGACCCGGCTGCCAAGCGTCACCACTTTGTCGGTCCACGGATCGAGCACGTCGGGCGGAGGCGATGAGGGGCGCTTTTTGTACTGCCGTAGCAGCTCGTTGCGCTGCCGGCGCGCGCGGTTGTACTGCATCACGTCGTTCATGTACACCGGGCGCGCCTGGCTCAGGATGTTGTTCAGAAAACGCCGCCGCTCGTCTGGCCCCCCGGCGGTCAGCTCGTAGTCATCGGGCGAGAACACAACCACCGGCAGCTGCCCCACGAGGTCGGCAAGCCGCTCGAGGGGCGCGCCATTCACAAACACCTGTTTCCCTTCGCTGGGCATGTAGACCAAGCGCACGGTCATGGGCTGCCGGCGCACGCCCGCAAACGTGCCCTCAACCTCAAAATGCGGAGCGTCTTTGCGGAGAGCATACCGGTCGTTGTGCACCAAAAAGCTCTGGGTGAGGCACACGTAGTGAATCGCCTCCAGCAGATTGGTTTTGCCTGCACCGTTAGGGCCCCAAATCACGTTGACGCCCGTTGCCCACGCCACCGACGTGTCGGTATGGGCGCGAAACGAACGGACACGAAGGGATTGAAGCAACATAAACAAGCGCTGTCGATCAGGGAAGCCCGGAGAGGACCCTACGAATCAGCCCTGCGGCGCGTTCGCCCGGCCCGTGCACCACAGGAACGGTTGCGCCCACCAAAAGGTACGGTAGCAGTGGTGTTCTTTTTTACACACTTCGTTAAGCCACGCCGTGGCTTTATGACTCGACGCTCGCTTGTCCTTTCAACGGCTTTGGTTGGATTGGGTGCGCTGGCGTTGTGGAATGCGGTGGCGCCGCCCGCGCAGCACCCCTCCTGGCACCACACCGGCGCAGCCGTAGCAGCCACCGCCGATACCCTCTCCGAGGCGCAAGCTCAGGCGGGCATCGAAGCGCTCTACACGGCCTACACGCGCATGCTGCGCGCCGAGCAGGACGCGCGCGTGCAAGCCAAACAGCACCACCTTCGCACGGCGCTCCAAGCCGTAGAGCGCCTCAAGCGCCACCCAGGCATGTTCGACCGGCCCCGCTTTCGCCAGATTGCCTACTTGCTCGCGCAGGAGTACACGCGGCAAACCGGTGCGCCCGACACGCTCTCTTTTCCGCACGGCACCATTTACGACCTGCGGCGCACGCTCTTTGCCTCCATGAACCAGGCGGCAACGCGGTACCCGCAGTTGAGCGAAACCCTCCCCTCAGGCATCATGGGCGAGCACACCACCATCCCCATGACCAAGCATCCGCTCGTGCAAGCCAGCATCGACTTTCTGCTCCGCTACGAGGAGCGCTACCTCCGCCCGTGGCAGCGACGTGCCGCCACCTACTTTCCGATGATTGAACATATCTTTGCGGCGGAGGGCGTCCCCGATGAACTGAAGTATTTAGCGGTGGTGGAGAGCGGGCTCGACCCGTTTGCACAAAGCCATGCCAAGGCTGCGGGCATGTGGCAGTTTATCGCCCCCACGGCGCGGTCGTACGGGCTGACGGTGACGCCCTGGGTGGATGAGCGGCGCGACCCCGAAAAGGCAACGCGCGCGGCGGCCCGCCACCTCAAAGACCTCTACCGCCTGTTTGGTGACTGGCACTTGGCCCTTGCGGGGTACAACTGCAGCCCGCGGGCCGTGCAGTATGCGCTGCGCAAGGCCCAAAAGCGCCTGGACCGCCCGCCTACGTTTTGGGACATCTACGACGACTTGCCCAAGGAGACGCGCAACTACGTGCCGTCGTTTATTGCGACGGCCCGCATCCTGTCGAACCCCGAGGCTTATGGCGTAACGCGCATCTCGGCAGGTCCGGCCTATGCTTTCGATTATGTCCCGCTGCGCACGTCGCTGCCCGTGCAGGTGCTTGCGCACTTGGCCAACATTCCCACCGAGCAGGTGCGCGCCCTGAACCCGGAGCTGCGCGGCGACTACCTGCCGCCCGTGCGCGAGGCGTACTATCTTCGCCTGCCGTATGGCACGTACGAACAGTTTGCCCAACACTACCAGCAGTTGCCGAAGGAAGTGCGTGATGCCCCAAGGACCCACACGTTAGACACGGGCGAAACGCTTGGGCACCTGGCCCGGCGGTATCAGGTGGAGCGGGCGGCGCTTCGGCCGGCATCGGACGCCGACACGTCGGTTACGCCCTTCGTGGGGCAGACGCTCACCCTGCCCGCGGCCCGCTACATTACTCCGCCGGGTGTTGACGGGCGCCACCGGCCCCTTCGCGTGCGGTACGGGCAGCGCAGCTCGCGCCTCTTGCAATCGTCCCACCAACTGGCGCATCTTTCACCGGCGACTGACGACTGACCGCTTGCTCTTTTCCCCTGGCTCCACGCTCCATGCCTGCTTCTTTCGCTACCGCTCTTATCACCGGCGCCAACCGCGGGGTTGGCTACGCGCTCGTGCATGCACTCGCACCACACGTCGACCATCTGTTTGCGGCGTGCCGATCGCCCGAGTCGGCGCACGACCTGCAGGCGGCGGTTGCTTCGCTTCCGGCGACCATCGACCTGCTCCCGCTGGACGTGACCGATCCGGCGCAGATCGACGCGGCCCGCGCGACGGTGGCGGCCACGGTAGATGGGCTGGACCTTCTGATTAACAACGCGGGCGTCGATGGGGGCGCTTCCGATGATGGATTTGGCGACGTTACGTTCGAGCGCATGACCCACACCCTGCAGGTGAACACCGTAGGCCCGCACCTGATGGCACAAGCGTTTGCCGACCTGCTGCGCCGCGCGCCGCATCCCCCGGCACGGCTCCTTAACATCACCTCGCAGCTAGGCTCCATTGCCAATACCAGCGGCGGCACGTGGCAGAGCTACAAGGTCAGCAAGGCGGGCCTCAACATGTGCACCCGGCTGCAGGCCGGTGCCTTTGACGCCGATGCCGTCATTGTCGCGTCGGTGCATCCCGGATGGGTCCAAACCGACATGGGCGGCCCCAACGCCCACCTCACGCCGGAGGCATCGGCCCAAGGTATCGTCGCCGTAGCGCAGGCCCTGACGCCTGATGATAGCGGGCGCTTCTTAACGCACGACGGCGAGACGTTGCCGTGGTAGCGCTCTCACCCTACGCGAAGCGCCACAGACGCCGCCTAGAACCCCGCTCCTAGCGCGCTAGCCCACTAGAGGCGTTTCACGTGAAACGAGCAGGGTTCTAGGCGCTGCCTGAACCCCACTTCGGAAGCGAAAATGACGAAGAACCATTGGTGGGGCAGAAGCTAGCCGGGGCCCGCTCCTCATCGGACGGCGGTCTAGGCTCCGCCCCGCCTCCGTCTAGGAAACCTCTAGGGAAAGGGGCCTTTGTTTCACGTGGAACGCTTTCCCTAGCACACGCGCGCTGTGTGCCGCCTTGGGCCTCGGCTTCCGGCGGCTAGCGCGCGCTGCGCGCTTTTTGCGAAACGGTCAGAATCTTGCAGCGACGCGTACCGTTCGGTACGGGGCAGCCGCAGCGCTGCCCTGCTTCCCGTACTTTCCGTTGATGCTATTTGCCTGTGTCTCTTTCCGACCTCCAGACGTCTGTTGCACAAACCCGCGGCGTGCAGCGTGCAATAGACTGGGCGAAAGCGCGCACCGATGCCTTGTGCCTTGACGTCACCAACGCCGCCGGCTCGCTGCCCGCGTTTGTCCTGAGCCGCCTGGGCCGCACCCGCCGCCCCGTCGTGTGCCTCATGCCCGACGAGGACGCTGCGGCCTACCTGCAAAGCGATTTGGAGCAGCTCGCCCCCGCAGCGGCTGCGGTGCGCCGCTTCCCCGCCACCCACCGCGCGCCCTACGACGACGAACGCATCGACGAGAGCACGCCGCTCATCGAGCGGGCCGACGTGCTGCAACAGCTCACCGAAGGCTTTACGGGGCTCTTGGTCACCAGCGCTCCTGCCCTGGCCGAGCGCGTGCCCCCCGCTTCGGCCGTCTCCACCGAAACGTTTGCGGTCTCCAAGGGCGAAACCTTCGACCCCGAGGCGCTCATCGAACGACTCGTCGATCAGGGCTTCCGGCGGGTCGAGTTTGTGGAGGCGCCCGGCGACCTCGCGCACCGCGGCGGCATCATCGACGTCTTTCCCTTTGCCGGCGAGTACCCGGTGCGCATCGAGTTTTTTGGAGACGAGATTGACGGCCTCCGCGAGTTCGATCCGGCCACGCAGCGCTCGGTGAGCCAGCTCAACACGGCGCGCTTGGTCCCCAACCTGGAGCGCGACGACGACCACACCACCGCCGTGCCGCTGTTCGACTACCTGCCAGACAACACCCTGCTTGCGGTGTTCGACGAGGCCCACCTGCTGGAAGCGAGCGCGTCGTTTTTTACGAAGGCCCTAAAGGCCCACAGCAAAGCAACAACCGCAGCCGACGACAAAGGCGAGGAGGCCCCTCCGCCCCCCGAGGCCCGCTATCTTTCGCGCAACGACCTTGCTGCGGCCCTGCAGCGCTTTCCGCGCCTGCGCTTTGGGCCGCTCAGCACCGCCCCGGCCGACGAAACGGTTGACCTGGACGCCGCTCCGCAGCCCTCGTTCAACAGTACCATGGACCTCCTGCGCGAGCGCCTGCAGGAGAACCGCGCACGCGACCTGCAAACGTTCATCCTGTGCGACAGCCACGGGCAGGCCGCGCGCCTGCGCGACTTGCTGGAAACCGACATCGACCACGGCCGCGCCCGCCTGCAGGTGGACACGCTCCACGAAGGCTTTGAGCTGCCCAGCGCCGGCCTCGCGGTGTACACCGACCATCAAATCTTTAACCGCTACCACCGCCCTTCCACCAAAAATCGGAAAAAGTACCAGGGCGGCCTCACCGTACGGGAGATCAAAAACCTGAACCCCGGCGACTTCGTCGTGCACGTCGATTACGGCATTGGCCGGTTCGCGGGCATGAAGAAGATTACCGTGCGCAACAAGACGCAAGAGGCCGTGCGCCTCAACTTTGCCGACGACGACGTACTGTACCTGAACGTCAACGCGCTGCACAAGCTCAACAAATACACCGGCAAGGAGGGCCACCACCCGCGCCTGACGAAGCTGGGCACCGGGCAGTGGGAGCGCACCAAGGCGCGCACCAAGAAAAAGGTGAAGAAGGTGGCGCGCGACCTCATCAAGCTCTACGCCAAACGGAAAGCAAGCGACGGGTTTGCGTTTTCGTCGGATACGGTGTGGCAGCGCGAGCTGGAGGCGAGCTTCGCGTTTGAGGATACGCCCGACCAGGCCGCGGCCGCCGAGGCGGTGAAGCGCGACATGGAAGAGCCCGTGCCGATGGACCGGCTGGTGTGTGGCGATGTGGGCTTCGGGAAGACGGAAGTGGCCGTGCGCGCTGCTTTCAAAGCCGCCCAAGACGGCAAGCAGGTGGCCGTACTGGTGCCCACTACCATCCTGGCGCAGCAGCACTACGAAACGTTCCGCGAGCGCATGGACCGCTACCCGGTAACGGTAGACGTCATCTCGCGCTTTCGCACCAAAAAGGAGCAGCGCGACATCCTGAAGCGGCTGGAGCAGGGCAGCCTCGACATCCTAATTGGCACGCACCGCCTGGCCTCCGACGACATCACCTTCAACGACCTGGGCCTGCTCGTCATTGACGAGGAGCAGCGCTTTGGCGTAAAGACGAAAGAAGCACTGCGCAAGGTGCGCGAGTCGGTGGATACGCTCACGCTCACGGCTACGCCCATCCCGCGCACGCTGCAGTTCTCGCTGCTCGGGGCGCGCGACCTGTCCATCATTAGCACGCCGCCCCCCAACCGGCAGCCCATCACCACCGAAATCCACACCTTTAACGAAGACCTTGTGCGCGACGCGCTGGTGTACGAGCTAAGCCGCGGCGGGCAGGTGTTCTTCATCCACAACCGCGTAAAAACCATCGACGAGATTGCTGCCATGGTGCGCGGCATGGTGCCCGGCGCCCGCGTGCGGGTGGGGCACGGCCAAATGAGCGGCCGCAAGCTGGAGCGCGTCATGACCGATTTTGTGGAGAAAAAGTACGATGTGCTGGTATCGACCTCGATTATCGAAAACGGGCTCGACATCTCCAACGCCAACACGATGATCATCAACCGGGCCGACCACTTCGGCCTCTCGGAGCTGCACCAGCTACGCGGCCGCGTGGGCCGCTCGCAGCGCAAGGCCTTCTGCTACCTGCTCGTGCCGTCCATCCACAGCCTCACCGACGACGCACGCAAGCGCCTGAAGGCCGTTGAGGAGTTCAGCGACCTGGGCAGCGGCTTTAGCTTGGCCATGCGCGACCTCGACATCCGCGGCGCGGGCTCGCTGCTGGGCGCCGAGCAAAGCGGCTTCATTGAAGATGTGGGCTACGAGACGTATCACAAAATTCTGGACGATGCCATCAAAGAGCTGCGGCAACAGGAGTTTGCCGACGTGTTTGACGGCGACACCGTGCCGCCCGGCCCCGAAACAGCGGTGGACGTGGAGGAGGATGCGTACATCCCAAACGACTACCTGTCGAACAACGTCGAGCGCCTCAACCTCTACCGGCGCATCAGCAATGCCGAGGACGCCGAAGCCCTCCAGGACCTACGCGCCGAAATGGTGGACCGCTTTGGCCCGATGCCATCCGCCGTTGAGCACCTCTTTACCGCCGCCCGCCTGCGCCTCGTGGGGCAAGCCCTGCGCCTGCCCAAGGTGCTGTACAAAAACGAGCGCCTCTTCCTCTACCTGCCCAGCGAGTCGGCCGATCCGTACTTTTACGAGCACCGCTTCAAAGATCTGCTGGAGCGCCTCACCGGCCTGGAGCGCCGCTTTGTGCTCAAGGACCAACAAGACAAGGGCCTCACGCGTGCCATCGTGCAGAACGTGCCCACGCTCGATGCCGCCCTGGACGTCCTTCGCACCCTGCACGAAGCCCCCGAAGCTGTGACGGCTACGTGACGCATCTGCACATTACGTGCAAATGACGGGCGCGCTTTGTACCATGCAATGCGCTGGCCCATCATCATGCACCGGGATCCTCATGACGTATAGCCTTCGTCTGTTTGCCTCGTTATCGTGTGCGCTCCTTCTGCTGGGGGGCTGTGGCTCGTCGAACAATGCGTTTCAGGTGGATCCGGGCGACATGGCCAGCCGGTTCATATCCACCGAAAGCGAGCACGACCATCACCCCGACTCGCTCACTGCGGTGCGGTTTATTCCGAAAGAGCAGCAACTCAAGGTGGAAATTGACCCCAGCTACAGCGCCTTGATGCGCTCGTGGTCAGCCGCGCCGCAAAATGTAGGCTCCGGACGATCGAACCTGCAGTACACCTACGCGACGTTCTGGAGCTTAGATCTCGTCATGGGATCGCTAGTCGCCAACATGGGCATCCAGAGCCTCACCAAGGACCGCGCCCGCCAGCTGATTGCCCGTCAACGCAAGCAGTACGTTCAAACGCTGCGCATCGACCTGTACCTGTTTGGCACAACCACCGTGCTTTCGAATGCGTCGTCGTTCATTCGGCTGGAAACCGGCGATGGCTCGTACCGGCCGGCCCGCGTTGAATACGGTCCGCTACGCGAGGCCTTCGTACCCGGCGCCAACACGGTGCTCTACCGGCAGCACACGTACTACTTTACGCGCGAGGTAAAAGGCCAAGACCTCTTGCAGGATACCGACGGGGTCGAGCTCGAAATTCGCCCCAGCGCGTCCACGGCCGAGCTTCGCTTTCAGTGGACGTGGCCGAACCCGGGCCCCGATGGCAGCGCGCAGCGTCGCCCGCGTGATCCGGTAGGCTACCACGCCAGTTCAAACGGCCGCGAATAGGTTTGCGGCTCAGGGAGCACCGCCACGCGAATGCGTCGGTTGCGCGCGCGGCCCCCGGCGGTCATGTTGCTGGCCCGGGGATGGGTAGCGCCAAAGGCCACCACGACGAAGCGATTTCGTGGCACGTTGCCCAGCGCCTGCAACGCCTGCACCACCTGCGTCGCGTGGGCGGCGGTTTGCATCCAGTGCGATCCGTAGCGGGTCGTATCGAACGGAGCATCGGCCGTGTAGCCCTCCACCCGAATCGTCTGCCCCGGATAGGTTTGGCGCAGCTGCAGCGCGATGTCTTGCAGGCGGGTGCGTGCCGCGGCCGTGAGCGCCAGCGAGTCTGCAAACAGCTCATCGGTGGGAAGCACCGCGACCGTCTGCCCGCCCTCGCGCAGGAGGTCGAGCTCGTACGCCATGCGGGTGGTCTGATCCCGCAGCACGCGCACCGTCCGAAACACCTTGCCCGACTCCGCCGCCCGGTAGGCCGCCAGCGAATCCTGCAGCATGCGCTGTTCGGCCCGTAGCGCCGCGATGTACGCGCGCATCGAGTCGGGCGTTGAGGGCACGGGCTGCGCCACCGGATCGTCCGATGGCACCGTGGCCGCCGGCGCACTTCCGCCACACCCCACAAGGCACAGCCCGATCAGTATTGCCCAGCACCCGGCGCGGACGAACGACATACGTTTACTTGGCGACCGTTGAGACAGGCGAGGAGGAGCGCTGGACGCTGTACCACGTGAGCGCCCCCACGAAGGCCGCGCCAGCAAGCGCGAGGAGCGCGACCGACGCCACGGGATCGCCGGGGCCGGGCCATTGCAGCGCGCGCTGCGGGGTGGTGTAGGGCCATAGCGCACGGAGCGCGCCAACCATGAGTCCGAGGAGCGCGGCCATCGTGCCGTCGTGGATCGTGCGCAGCAACCACTGCAGCAACGTGGCGAATGCGGAGAGGCCCAGCCCGGCGCCCGCAGCAAAAACCGCGAGGTACACCAGATCGAAGGTGTTGATGGCTCCGAGCGTCGCTTCGTACAACCCCAACACCTTCAGCAGAAAGGCCCCGCTGACGCCCGGCAGAATCATGGCGCAAATGGCACTGGCTGCGGAAACAAAGACGCGCACCATGCCCGGATCTTCGGCCATGCCCACGGCCGGAAGCCCCGTGAAGTAGAACGCAGCGATCGCAAAGACAAGTGCGATCAGGCCGTGCCGCCACGTGTGCTGCTCCATCCGCAAGGCCGGAATGGCAATCGACGCCCCAACCAGGCCCAGGAACAGGCCCTGCATTTGGGCCGGATACGCGTTCAGGAGCGGCGGGATGATTTGGGCGCCCAGCACGAGGGCCCCCCCGATGCCCGCGCCCAACGGAAGGATAAGCCGCCACTCGATGGCCTGCCACTGCGCCCGGCGCTCGGCCGGGGCCCCGCGGAGGAGCGCCAGCGCCCATCGTGCCGCATGACTGATGGCTGCTACGAGGCGTTCGTAAACGCCCACGATAAGGGCCATGGTGCCCCCGCTAACGCCCGGGATGATATCGGCCCCGCCCATTAAAAAGCCCTGGGCGACGTGGCGAAGGATGGTGCGAATTGGAGGCATGCGCGTGCGAATAGAAAACGGAAATGCGAACAGGCAAGCAGCTACGAAGGGTCAAGTCCCAACTCGCGGCGCGCCCAGTCATCGTAGTACAAATCGGGATACGTGCGGCGAATTTCTTCTTTTTGCGCCGGATCGAGGCGAATTGCCTTCTTGAGGCACCGAATGGTTTCGTGGGCGCGTCCCAGCGCCATCAGCGCGCGGGCCTGCCGTACGTACGTGCTCGCGCTCTCCGGGGCCAACGCCAGGGCCTGCTGGTAGGCTTTCAGGGCCTCCTCGGCGTGGCGCGTGGCAAGCAGCGCCTCGGCATAACCCACCCATGCGTTGTTATTTTCCGGCTCCAGCTGCACAGCATTATGATACGCCTCTACCGCGTCCTCCATGCGGCCCATCGTAAAGCAGCAATCGGCCTTGGCGTGCCAAAACTTGGCGCGCTCGGTATCGAGGCGCAGCGCGCGGTTGAAGCAGTCCAGCGCATCGGAAAGCTGCTCATCGCTCTCGTAGCAGCAGCCCAGCCCGTACCACGCCTGCGCGTACCCGGGCTCCTCATTCAGGGCCCGCTCGTAATAATCGCGGGCGATCTGCACGCTGCCCAGCTCCTCAAACGCGAGCGCGATGTTGTAGAACGTCGCCGCATCGGGCCCTTCCAGCTCCAGCACCTGCCGGTAGCTGTCGATGGCCGCCTCCAGCTGTCCGGCATTGGCTTGCGCGTTGCCGCAGTTGTAGTGGGCCGAAGCGAAATCGTCCTGAATGGCCAATGCCATTTCGTAGGACGCGATGGCATCCTCGTAGCGGCCCATCCGGTTCAAAACGATGCCGCGGTTGTACCAGGCATCCTGCGAGTACGGCTCAACGTCCAGATGTTTGTCGTAGGCCGCCACGCTGTCCGCATCGTTCGAGAGGCGGTCGTGGCAGTAGCCCAGCTCGTACCACACCTCCGGATGCTCCGGCTGCACCTCGGCACATGCCTCAAACGCCGCAATGGCCTGCGCCAGCTGCCCGTCGCGTTCCAACGTCACGCCCTTATTGAACAGCGCTTCGCTGTGGCGCGGATTGATGGCGAGGGCCGCGTCGTACGCCTCGATGGCGTCGGCCACGGCCCCCAGGCTGTCCAGCGTAATGCCACGGTTGATGAGCGTCTCCGGATCGGTCGGGTTCAGCGCGAGCGCCTCGTCGTAGGCTTCCAGCGCCTCCTGCGGGCGCCCCATCGTGCTCAGCAAGATGCCGCGGCGCATCCACGCATCCGACGCACACGGGTGCTCTTCAAGCAAACGATCGATGACCACGAGGGCATCGTGCAGGTGGCCATTCTCGAAGTAGTAGGTGGCGATATGCTCAAGCTGTACCGAATCGAAGTACCCCCCTCCATCTTCTGCTTCATACGCGTCCACAAGATCCCGCAGGTGCTGCTCGTGCTCGGAATCGTCGAAGTCGTTGAAGTCAAAGTCGAACGTGCTCATGGGCTCGTCGCGGGCTGTTCTCCAAGGTTCGCAGCGGTGCGTGGCCTGTGCAAACGCAACATCGACGCACGTTGCTCCTATGATAGCTCCTGTAAATTAAGAACGTAGACGCGGGATTTGCAAGTTTGTCAAGGGCCTCCGCGTTATGTTTTCTGCAACGATACCGTCCCACCGCGCCCTACAGCGCTTTTTCGCCGCTCGGCTCAGTCATTTGGCTTGCCCCTTTGCATGTTGATCTCGTTTGAAGGCATTGATGGAAGCGGAAAAAGCACACAGGTGCAGCGCCTTGTACAGCGCCTTCAGGCGGAAGGCCACGACCCGTTAGTTGTTCGGGAGCCGGGCGGAACGCCAATTTCGGAGCGCATTCGAACGCTTTTACTTGATGAATCTTCGGATATTGTTCCGAAAGCCGAGTTGCTTCTCTTCTCCGCCGCTCGCGCCCAGCTCGTAGAGCAGCGCATTCGTCCGGCCCTTGCCGCCGGACGCCTGGTCGTCTGCGATCGGTTTTACGACTCCTCGACGGCGTATCAGGGCGGCGGCCGCGCCTTGTTCGACGAGGACTGGCTGGAGGACTTTCACCGGCACGTTACCGGCGGACTCACGCCGCACCGTACGTACTGGCTGGCCCTTCCGCCCGACGCGGCCCGCGCGCGGCGCGCCCACACGCCCGACCGCATGGAGGCCGCCGCGAACGGCTTCCAAGCCCGCGTGGCCGCCGCCTACGAGCGCCTGGCCCAACGCCATCCGGCGCGCATCAAACGCCTCGATGCCACGCGCCCGCCGGAGGCCCTGCATAAGGCCATCTGGCGCGACGTGTGCGCCCTGCTTGCTCGTTAAGGTAGCTTCTTTCTGTAGCGGTACCCGGTAGCGAAGCCTCCGGGACGCGCACGGTGCTGCATAGGCCCTCCATACGCGGGCGGGCCTCGGTTGCATACAGGCGCTCGATACCGTACACTACGGCTGTATCCTACCGCGCCGCGTGTCCACTAGCGCGCAGCGCTTTGATCTTCTTCCCCCACCTGACTGTCGCCATCGTCTGGGTCTGGCTCAATCGGCATAGGGTCATCAGGATCCTCCGTGCAGCCGAGGCCCCCGGTATAGAGCGGGCCGGCGCAATGGCAGGCGCGAAGCGATGCGTATTGCTTGTCAATCAACATGGGTTAACGGTTGGCAGCTTGAAAAGAAGGGTGATGTGCAACCGAGCGGACACAACCGGAAAGACATCCGCTGCACCGTAGCATTGTAGTGCCCCAAACATCACGAAGTTTCAATGATTATCGCGCTTCTCGTTGCGCTCAGTAGTTTGGTGGGCCTTCCGCAAGAGGCCTGCACCCGGTTGCACCAGCACGCGGAGCAGATGGCCGATACGTCATTGGTTCCCTTTTCGGACATCGGGCGCCGGTTGACGACACCTGAGCGACGCGCGCACCAGCGCACCCTTCAGGCAATACGGAAGGCCCAGCGCTGTTATCGCGCGCGGCCCACACGGTCATGGAACGCGCTGGTCGAGCAAGTGCGGAACGAGCTGCATGCCCTCACGGCGTTGCACCAATACGATGCGGCGCAGCAGCGTCTCGACGCGTTCATTCAATCCGCCGGCGCATCGCTCGATTCCCTGACAATCGCCAACCAGTACCGGATGCTGGGGTACATCAACAACGTAGCCGGGCGCTACATGCAAGCGGCCTCAAATTACGCACAGGCGATTGACGTCCTTCCCCGTACGTCCCAGGGGCAGGTGCTACGCGCCGGACGGCTGTACGACCTGAGCACGTCGCTTCGGCAAATGGGAGACAACGAGACGGCGCTGCGCATGCTTCAACGAGCCCGCGCAGCGCTACAAGATGCGCCCCCAAGCGGCTTGCACAGGCGCACGCGGACGTACGTCGTGAGTGGCTATGCCCATACGCTGTTGGACCTTGAGCAACGAGCATCTTTGCTCGGGATGTCTGCTGATACGCTTTTGAACCGCGCGCAACGGGCCCTCGACACCCTCAAAGTGCTCTATGAAAAGCGCGGCGACACGCGAGGGCTGGTGCGCTACCATCAGCGCAGTGTCGACGCCGCGATGGCGCGCAGTCAATGGGATCTTGCCCGCCGGCACCTAACCCAGGCCGATGCGCTCTTGCCCGTGCCCGGGCACCCGGAGCTGCGCGTCCGTCAGCTGTACTGGTGGGGCACGTGGCACCGCGAGATGGGATACTACGACGGCGCCGCGCAGACCTACGCCGCTGCGCTTACCGCCGCCGATTCGTTGTACCCCGGCATGCGGCCCTACATTTTGCGCGGGCTTGGCGCGCTATATGCCAGTCAAGGCCGCTGGGCGCAGGCGGCAACGGCCTACCGCCGGGGCCTCTCCGTTTTGGAAGCAGAACGACAGCAGTGGGCCGCCTCGGAGTGGGGCAGCATCCGCACCACAACGGAGCAAGGACTGACGCGGGGGCTCTACCGGGCGCTCATCGCCCAGGACAGCACGTGGCGCGCCTTCCGTGTAATTGCTGAAAGCCGCGGGCGGCATCTCCAGAACCTCCAGACGAGCGCACGGCTTATCACGCAGTTCTCGGCCCGCAAGCGCATGCGCTACGACAGCCTTACGCGCCAGGTGACGGCCCTCCGCACGAAACAGGCCCATCAAGGCGCCACCGTTGCGCGACAAAGCGCCATCACGCAGGCGCTTGCCGAACGCGCACAACTGCTCCAACTGCCCAACCGAAACGCTACGCTGAGCCGGAAGGCGCTGCAAGCCTCGCTACCTGCTGATGGCGCGCTGCTCTCGTATGTGTTAGATGCCGACACCAGCCGGTGGTCGCGCGTGTTTGTGGTCACGCCGGATACGTTCCGGGCGCTTCCGGTGGCCGCCACCCGTTCGTCGGTCGATCGCCTGATACGGCGCGTGTCGCCGTTGTTTGAGCAGAAGCAGAGCGCTGCTGTGGGCCTCAACGACGTTCATTTCGATCTCCGCCCGCTGCACGCGCTGTACCAAACGCTCGCTGCCCCCGCCCTCCGCCACTTGCCCGTCGGCACCACGCTGACGGTGGTGCCCGATGGCCCGCTGCAGCGCATTCCCTTTGGCATCTTGGTAACCGAGCCCCCCACCAACCGGTTTGCCTACGCGGCGGCCACTTTTTTAACGGAGCGCCACCCCACCGCGCGGGCCGTGGGGGCATCGTTTGTGCAGCGCGACACCGCCACACAAACGCGTAGCACACGCCCCGACATCGCCGCCTTCGGACTCTCGACCTTCGGCCAGCGCATGCTGCCGCAGGTCCTTCGCATCGTCTACGCCGACTCAACCGAGCGCAGCATCCGGCTGGCCGCGCTCCCGGGCGTGCGACGCGAGATTGACATGCTCCGCACGCTGTTTTCCTCGGGCCCCGTGCAGCACGGGCCCGGCGTCACCGAGCAAACCGTACTAAACCAGTGGGGCCGCTCCGACATCCTGCACATTGCCACGCACACGCTGCTGCACCCCACACAGTCCATCTACAACACGTTTGTGCTAAGCGCATCGGCGCGCGATTCCAGCGACGGCTACCTCTTTTTGCACGAACTGAACCGCCGCGCGGCCACGCAGCCGCTGGTGTACCTGAGCGGCTGCGGAACGGCCCAGGGCCCCCAGCGCGTGGGCGCGTCTGCGCAGGGGCTGCAGTACGCGTTTCGTGCCATGGGCGCGGAGGCCACCGTGGCCACGCTCTGGTCGCTCGATGATCGTACGGCGCAGCGCATGAGCCAGCGATTTTACGAGGCGCTGCAGGACGGCGCCTCAAAACCCGAAGCGCTGCAACAAGCCCGCAGTGCCCTGCTGCAAAAGCACCCCGACCGCGCGAGCCCGTTTTATTGGGGCGCCACCGTACTGTACGGCAACCCGCGACCCCTCGCCCTCCGCGCGGCGCCCACGCGCTTTTCCCTGTGGCAACTCACCGGACTGCTTGCCCTGCTAAGCGTGGTGGGATGGGGGCTGTGGCAGGTGCGCGCCCACCGCCGGCGCCCGCGCCCGTCCGGAACGTCTTGAGCACGTCGCCCTTATGCGCGGCGCCCGCCCTCCCCCAAACCACTGCCTCGCCTCCGCATGGCCGCCTCGCCCGACCTTTTCGACCGCCTGCAGCAGCTCGCCACCGAACAGCGCAACCCGCACTCGGCCGCCATCGACACCGCATCGGTGGAGGAAATCTTGCACATCATCAACACCGAAGACCACCGCGTGCCCATCGCGGTGCGCCGCGAGATTCCGCACATTGCCGCCGCGGTGCGCCGCATCGTCGATGCGTTTGCGCAGGGCGGCCGCCTGCTCTATGTGGGCGCCGGCACCAGCGGACGCCTCGGCGTGGTGGATGCCTCCGAGTGCCCGCCCACCTTTGGCACCGATCCGGCGCTTGTGCAAGGCATCATTGCCGGGGGGCGGTCGGCCGTCTTTCAATCGCAAGAAGGCGCCGAAGACGAACCCGCAGGCGGCGCACAGGCCCTCGATAACCACGACATATCGGCGGCCGATGTGGTGTGCGGCATCGCCTCCAGCGGACGCACGCCTTTTGTGGTGGGCGCGCTCGATCATGCGCGGGCGCTGGGCGCCGACACCCTGCTCGTAACCACCGTTCCGCGCGCGAGCCTCGACGTAACGGTGGACGTGGCCATCTGCCCGGTGGTGGGGCCCGAGGTCATCATGGGCTCGACGCGGATGAAGAGCGGCACCGCCCAAAAGCTCGTGCTGAACATGCTCACGACGGCCGCGATGATTCGGCGCGGCAAGGTGTACCAAAACATGATGGTCGACCTGCAGCGCACCAGCGAAAAGCTCGTGCAGCGGGCGGTGCGCACGGTGGTAATGGTGACCGGCGCCGACCGCGCCACGGCCGAGGCCACCCTCGACGCCTGCGACGGCCACGTCAAAACGGCGCTCGTCATGCTCCTGGCCGGCGTCGATGCCGATGCGGCCCGCGCCCGGCTCGCCCGCGCCGATGGCTTTGTGCGCCACGCGCTTCAGGATGAGGCCTAACGGTTTGCCAGACCTCGTTCGTTGAAGAATGGCTCCAACGCCGCCGCAGAAATGACTCGCCGGTCGTCCCTTCACCAATCACGGAACGCCGGTGCTGGGCGGTCGATCTATGCCGTTTCCTCTTGATTTTAAGACCGTCGCCGCTCACCGAAACGGCTGATCCTTCGCAAGCACGGCTCCCAGGTCGTCTACGCCCAGCGGGCCGTGGCGGTACAAGAACGGCTCGCCGTACGTTGCGCCAATGTTGTAGCCGTAGGTGCGGGCGCGGCCCTCGATCCATTCAAAAAAGTCTGGATTGGAGATGAAGGTCTCCGGCTCGTCGGCATCCGGCGTGTAGTCCTCGTTGAAGAACTGCGAGCGGAAGGCCTGCAGCGCCTCGATGCGCCGCTCCCACACGGCGCTCACATCCACCACAAGCGTCGGCTCAAACGGAATGGCCTGCATGTAGTGCAGCACGTGCGCGGGCCGATGCGGCGCTTGGGGCGTTCCGTCGCGATCGGTGGTGTCTACCTTCCGCAGCCCGCTGTAATAGAGGGCGTCGGTAGCAAGCTGGGCCGCTGCACAGTGATCCGGGTGGCGGCACGTGGCGCTGTTTATCAGCACAATGCGCGGCTGATACCGCCGCACCGCCGCAATGACCGCCCGCTGATTTGCTTTGGTGTTGGCGATGTCGCCATCGGGCAGGCCCAGGTTTTCGCGCACGGCAAGCCCCATGATCTCGGCCGCCCGGGTTGCTTCTTCCATTCGGCCTTCGGGCGTTCCGCGCGACCCCAGCTCGCCCCGGGTGAAATCGACGATGCCCACCGCGTAGCCTTGCGCCACGAGGGTACAAATTGTACCACCCGCACACAATTCCACATCATCGGGAT
This sequence comes from Salisaeta longa DSM 21114, assembly GCF_000419585.1. Classification (NCBI taxonomy): domain Bacteria; kingdom Pseudomonadati; phylum Rhodothermota; class Rhodothermia; order Rhodothermales; family Salisaetaceae; genus Salisaeta; species Salisaeta longa. Next base: position 2,486,981 of record NZ_ATTH01000001.1, on the reverse strand, counting down.
GCGCCGCGAGCGCCAGCACATCAAGCGTTTCCGTTTGCGCGCCGTGAAGAAGTGTTGCCATAAGCCCCTGAAAGCGTGGGAAAGTGTCGCTTGCGGGTGGGACGGGCAGCCGTCGGGCAGGTTCACGCCGGCCGCCCATACCGAACAAACGTTACGCATGTGGTGAAGCTGCCGAAGCAAACAACATTGGAATGGTTTTGGGAACGAAGGGATGTGACATTGGAAGGCGTCCGTTGCGGCTTTCCTTCTACAATACCTTCTATTTTAAACGATCACTTTTGCCCTTATGGCCTCGTACTCTTCTTTTCAACCGCTCGTCTTCGGTTCCAAGCCCCTCAGCCCCGACGTCTCGGACCTGCCGCCGGCGTTGCAGCGCTATGCGCGCAAGGTGTACAGCGACGCGTGGGATGCGTATACGGCCGCTGGCTGCCCCTTTGGCCCGACCGACAAGGCCATGCTGGTGTGGTACACGTTCAACATCGAGGCGCCCGCCCACGCTCGCACCTTTAGCGACAACTAGGGCGGCAGGAAAGCCCTTTGGGGCCCAGGTCAAGCATTGCATGCCTGTATCCTTCACAGCTGCATCGGCGCGCCGTGCGGTCTACGCAGGACCACGCCCGCCCCGTGCGCAGGGGGCCGCAAGGCTCCTTGGACGGTGAAACCCGCATGAATGACGGATGGGGCGGCCCAGCGGATGTAAATGCGCAGGCTGCTTTGTATGCTGTTAATCTACGTATTGCCTGTCCCACCGTCACCAGGATCCCGTACCATCATGGCCTCAGCTGATTCCCCCGCTGTGGGGACGTCCGATCGTCGCGCTGCCGTCACCGCCGTTGGGCACTTCTTGCCGGAGCACCGGCTAACCAACGCCGACCTCGAACAGATGGTGGATACCAACGATGAATGGATCCGGACGCGCACCGGTATTCGCGAGCGGCGCATTTTGAAAGACGATTCGAAGGCTTCGGCGTTCATGGCCACGGAGGCGGCGCGCGAGATCCTCGCGACGCGCGACATCGACCCCGCCACCATCGACGTCGTGATTGTGGCCACCGTCACGCCCGATATGCTGTTTCCGGCCACGGCGTGCCTGGTGCAAAACGAAATTGGCGCCACCAACGCTTGGGCGTTCGACTTTTCGGCGGCGTGCAGCGGCTTCTTGTTTGGCCTTACCACCGGCGCACAGCTCATTGAAAGCGGGCGCTACGAGCGCGTGCTCGTCATTGGCGCCGACAAAATGAGCGCCATCACCGACTACACCGACCGCTCCACCTGCATTCTCTTTGGGGATGCCGCCGCTGGGGTGCTCCTCGAACCGCACGACACGCACGGCCTTTCCGATGTCGTTCACTACGCTGATGGCGCGCACGGCGACCTGCTGTGCCAGCCGGGCGGCGGCAGCCTCAACCCGCCCTCGCACCGCACCGTAGATGCCAAGATGCACTACATCCAGCAGGAGGGCCGCCCGGTGTTTAAGTACGCCGTAACGCGCATGGCCGATGCGTGCAGCGAGATTATGGCGCGCAACAACCTGTCGGCCGACGACGTGCGCTACCTGGTGCCGCATCAGGCCAACAAGCGCATCATCGACGCGACGGCCAAGCGCATGGGCCTGCCCGACGACCAGGTGATGGTCAACATTGACCGGTACGGCAACACCACCGCGGCCACAATCCCCCTGTGCCTGCACGACTGGGAGGCGAAGCTGCGCACGGGCGACCAGCTGGTACTGACGAGCTTTGGCGGCGGATTTACGTGGGGCGCTTCGCTGCTTACCTGGGCCTATGACGGCGCCGATGCCGCGTAGCCCCTCGCACCGACCGTTCCCTTTTACCACGCATCAACGGCATACACAACCATGAGCACGGCTTTTCTCTTTCCGGGGCAAGGATCGCAAACCGTAGGCATGGGCTATACGCTCTTTGAGCGCTTCCCCGAAGCCCGCGAGCGATTTGAGCAGGCAGCCGCTATGATGGAGGACACGGTCGACCTGCTAGCGCTGATGTTTGGCACGCAGCACTCGGGCGCGGCCGCCGAGGAGGCCCTCAAGCAAACGGAGGTGACCCAACCGGCGCTCTACACGCACAGCCTTGCGGCCATGGCCGTGCTCGACGCGCACGGGCATACGCCCGATATGGTGGCCGGGCACAGCCTGGGCGAATACAGCGCGCTGGCCGCCGCCGGAGCCCTCTCGTTTGAAGACGGGCTGCGGGTGGTGCGCCGCCGCGGCGAGCTGATGGCCGAAGCCGGCACGCGGCGTCCCGGCGCGATGGCCGCTGTGCTTGGGGCCGACAACGACGCCATCGAAGCCGTGTGCACCGACGTCTCGTCGGACGGCGACGGCGTGGTGCAACCGGCCAACTACAACGCACCGGGGCAGGTGGTCATCTCTGGCGACGTAAAAGCCGTAGATCGCGCGAGCAACGAAATTGCCGGGCGCGTCATTCCGTTGCCCGTAAGCGGCGCCTTCCACTCGCCACTCATGGCCTACGCCCGCGAGGGCCTGGCCGAAACGCTGGACGCCGTGGCCCTCAACGAACCGCGCTGTCCGGTGTACCTGAACGTAACCGGCGCGCCCACCACCGACCCCGAGGCCATCCGCGAGGCCCTCATCGACCAGCTCCTCTCGCCGGTGCGCTGGGCCCAAACGCTCGAACGGATGCACGCCGACGGCGCCTCTCGCTTTGTGGAAGTGGGTGCGGGGAACGTGCTGCGAGGCCTCGTGAAGCGCACCCTGGGCCGCGATGTGGAGCGCGTGGCGGCCGGCACGGCCGACGACCTGGAGGCGCTAGCGGGCGCATAAACGCGCCGTACGCATGCCGGGCGGCCCACGCGTGTCGGGGAATGCTCCACACGCAGGCGCGGGCGCGGCCGGCGGATCTTTTGCTGCGGCGTGGCGATGCTTTACCACGGCCTGCTGTCTTTCCCGTGTGCGCCTATGCCCCGTTGTACGTACTGCGACCTCCCGACGCCCACGCCGCCCGTCACCGACGATGCCGTCGACGGCGCGTTCTGCTGTCAGGGCTGCTTGCTTGCGCATCAGCTGCAAGCGGACCTCGATGCGCCCGCTACCCCACAGGCGCTGCCCGATACCGCCGCAACGACCTTCGTGCATCTGCAGGGCATGCACTGCAGCAGCTGCGAGGATTTCATCGAGACGCTGGCTCACACTACGCCCGGCATCTACGCGGCCGAGGCGAGCTACGCGGCCGACATGGCCAAAATCAGCTACGACCCCGACGCGCTAACGCCCGAAGACCTCACGCACCGGCTGAGCCGCGCCGGATACACCGCCGCCCTCTCCCCTGACGCGGCCGACGATAGCGAAGGCGACACGGTGGTGCGGCTCATCTTTGGCGGATTCTTCGGCATGATGGTGATGGCGGCGTATATCGTGCTGCTGTATCCGGCGTACCTCACCGGCGACGGCCTCATCTCGCTACAGGACGAGGGCCTCACGTACGTCCTCACCAATCTATGGGCGTTCACCAGCTTTGTGCTCTTCATCACGGGCTGGCCCATCCTGCGCGGCGCCGCGGTGAGCGTGCGCGTGCTGCGGCCCAACATGGACCTGCTGGTGGCGCTGGCGGCCGTTAGCGCCTACCTGTACAGCGCCGGCGCGGTGCTCGCGGGCCAAACCGACGTATACTTCGACGTGACGGTCGTCATCATCCTGGCGGTGTCGCTGGGCGGCTACTACGAGCGGCGCATCAAATCGCGGGCCGCAGGGCTGCTGGCGGATCTGACGCGCGAACAGGTGGATACGGCCCGGCGCCATGCCGCCACAGGAGTGGAGACGGTGCCGGTTGAGGCGTTGCAGCCGGGCGACCGGGTGCTGGTGCGGGCCGGCGAGCGCATCCCGATCGACGGTACGGTGGTGGACGGGCGCGCCGCGGTTGATGAGTCGCTGCTTACGGGCGAGTCGGTGCCGGTGCAGCGCACGGTGGGCGACGCGGTGCTGGGCGGCGCGGTGGTCACCGACCATGCGCTCACGGTGCGTGTAGACGCGGGCGCCGCGAGTACGCTCGACCGCCTCGTGTCGCTCATGTGGAGCATCCAGTCGAGCCGCCCGGGGGCCCAGCGCCTGGCCGACCGCATCGCCGCGGTGTTTGTGCCGCTGGTCATTGGTATCGCCGCGGTGGCCTTCGGACTCCAGCTCTGGGCCGGCGCGTCGTGGTCGGCGGCCCTCCTGACCGGCTTGGCTGTGCTCATCGTGTCGTGCCCCTGCGCGCTGGGATTGGCCACGCCCCTCGCGGTGGCTGCAGGCGTGCGCGAGGCCATGCAGCACGGCATCGTCATCCGCGACGTATCGGTGTTTGAGAAGAGTCCGGCCCTCCGCACGCTGGCCCTAGACAAGACCGGCACGCTTACGACCGGTCAAATGGACGTTTTGGAGGCCCCTAGCGATGCCCGCGTATGCCAGCGCGCCGCGGCGGTGGAGGCCGCCTCGGCACATCCCATCGCCCGCGCCCTCGTCGCATCGGTGGGTGGCGACGTGGCACCCGCTTCCCAGGTGGAAAGCTTCCCGCGCGGCGTGGAGGGGTACGTAGACGGCCTGCGGGTGCGGGTGGGGCATCCCGACTGGCTCGCGCAGGACGGCTGGACCCTTTCCGACCGGCACCGGGCGCGCGCTCGTGCGGCACAGCAGCGGGGGCAGGTGCCCGTGGCCGTGGGCTGGGATGCGGCCGTGCGCGGACTGTTTGTGGTGGGCGATGCCCTGCGCGCCGATACGCCCGCGGTGCTCAAGGCGCTGCGGCAGATGAATGTACGCACGGTCGTGCTTACCGGCGACCGGATGGCCGCGGCCCGGCCGCTGCGCGATCGGGATCTCGTCGACGAGGTGGTGGCCGATGTGCGCCCCGAGACGAAATCGGCGGTGGTGAAGCGCCTGCAGGAGGACGGTCCGGTGGCCATGGTGGGCGACGGCAGCAACGACGCCCCGGCCCTCGCGGCCGCCGATGTGGGCATTGCCGTGGGCCCCACCGCGCTGGCCGCCGATGCTGCCGACGTTGTAATCATGCAGGGCGGCCTCGGACGCGTGCCGCAGGTGTTTGCTCTGGCGCGGGCCACGCAGCGGCGGATTCGGCAGAATCTGGTGTGGGCCTTTCTATACAACGCCGTCGCCATTCCAACCGCAGCGCTGGGGGTGCTCAACCCGCTGGTCGCCGCCCTCGCGATGGCCGCGAGCAGTCTGGGCGTTGTCGCCAACTCGGCCCGCTCGCTCCTCCCAGAGCAAGCGGCGCATGCCAAGCATGCACAAGGCAACAAGCGGCACACACCAAGCGGCACACACCAAGCGGCAGATTAAGACGCTGAGGCGGCCTCTTTCTTAAATCTTTTCGGAATACTTGACATTAATATTCGGGGGGGTATGCTGTGGGCTTGATGTACACCGGCCGCGTCTGTGCTTTTGCCATCCTATGCCCCACATTATTTCGTTTCTTATAGAGCGCCCGATCCGGCCGGCGGCCGTGTGTCTGCTTTTGCTTATTGGAGCCGGGCTGCTCGTAAGCTGCGACCCGTCGCTCGTCGAGCCACCTACCGCGCACTCCCCCTCGGACGTACCCACACGCGCGGGCGGCCTGGGGCTAACCGCCGACACCGCCGTGACGTTTGTGCCCATGCCACCGGGCGCCGATCTGTTGCCGCTGCCGGGGACTTCCTCGCTGCGCGCACGGCAGGCCGCCCTGCCTGAAGCGCCTCCCGCACTCGCCGGCTCGCCCTACGGCTGCCTCTACAGCACGCCCAACCTGCAGGCGCCTTCCACGGGCCCGGCCTACCGCTATCGCCGCGTCTATGCGTTCTTTCCGCTCGCGGCCGTGGCCGGGGCAAAGGGGGCTGCGCGCACGGTGGTCTTTCAGCTCAACAGCCGCACCCTCTATGCAGGCGGCGCCGAGCGGGCTGCGGCGCACGTGGTGCGGGTGGCGCGCTGCCGCCTGCCCGACACCGACGCTGCGCAGGCCCTGCTGCATGAACGGCTCCGGCGGTTTCCTGAGCCACCACACACGCACGCAAGACACGCGCAAGCGAAGCGCACAAGGCAACAGGCATGGGTAGGCGTCTCCGCTTCGGCTTTTAGCCCTTCAGGGCTGGTGACGCCATCTGCAACTTCAAAGCGCAAGGTGTGCGTCGACTATGAGTACGTTTGGGTCTACCCCGATGGCAATACCTGCTACTCAAATCCTGTCGATGGACTGGTATGTGATCAGCCGATACTTGTACGTGGTGAATGTCAGCGTTACATCACGGTCGATGGCGGCGGGGGCGGGGGCGGCTCGCCAGGTGGCGTGGGCAGTGACCCGTCGCCGTGTGCCCAGGAACCCACAACGCAGCTGTGTGACCTTGGCGGCGGACCGGTAGACCCTGCCCCGCCGGAGCCTGCAGACGATCCCCCGGTTACCAAGAGTGAAGTCGTCGATGAAATTCGAAGGGTGTGTGCCAATGCTCCTGGAGTAACTCTACCTGGCAGCGACGATATGCTATCAGGCTATTTCCAAGCAAGCGTGCGAAAAAGCCTTAATGCCACTCTTTCCGAGATGCGTCGGTATCGATGGGACGGCACCCAACAAGACCATCCGCAACTCACCAATTTAGTGGATGGGTACGCTATTGCAGTTACAAACGACGGTGTCCATCTTCCAGATGTGGTATCCTCCATTCTCGAAGTTAAATTCACTGAGAATCCGACATATAACCTGAGCAGTTCACAATGGAAGGCTCACATTGACGATTTAGCACGCTACTACGATCGGATTCCCGAAAATGACTATAACCTTGGAGCGCCTCTTTACCTACTTGTCACAAATTCGACCTACACGAGCATCGACAATCTCGGCGGGGATGAGAGCGTTCGTATTCCGGAGTACGCCTCGGTACATGGGGTCAACGTGATGCACCTGCGGGTGACGAAGGATTTCTCCGGAACCTACCATCTCGAGGGTGACCTGATCAGCTCGTCTGACGCCTTAAACTGGATCGCGGATCTGTTCAAAGACGTCAAGATTCCCTTGCAGGTGGCGTGCCATAGAGAAAACTAATATTTTTAAGATCCAATATTTGAAGCAAAAGACCATGGGAACGTATTTGTCTACGCCTCGACTTCCGCTTTCCTGGGGCGTTGACCTGCTGACAGGACGGCGGGATATCGTGGATTTAAAACGGGGACAATTCAAGCGCATGGAAGATGCGTACACGTTCTGGCTCAGCGCGCTTCCCGAGAGAGCACCTTACAGCTTAAACTTCAGTAAATTTTACAAACACTCCCTCGATGCAATCACTGGAAGACTTCATGACCACCGGTTTCTCCAGACATTCATAGATGAGGAACCAGAAGACCCTCGGTTCTGGGCCGTATATGGTGCCCGACGTATTGGGTGGAAGCCAAAACACGTATTTCCGTTTCGGTACAGTCTTCCCGAGGATATCCAGGCGATTGTTGATGAGCTTAGATTCATGACTGAAGTTGACCTCCGGCGGAATGTCGAGCACGTCCTAGAGGTGGGTGAGGACCGCTATGCTAGTGAGGTCTTGCAGCGGTGGATGCGCGAGCAGGCCGCTGCGAAGCTTCTCCCGGCGCTTCTTCAATTCTACAGAGCGGCCTTAGAAGACAGTGAAATCGTCGTATATTGGTTGGCATAAGCTTCCGTTTGTCCATTTGCCGGGAAATTTCTAAACCGCAGGGTGAACATACGCGACTGTACAACTGAGGAGCCCACACAACTGAGGAGCCCACACAACTGAGGGGGCTACGGTAACACCTCGGATAACGCAGGGCTGGACGGCGAGACAACCTGTACGGAGCTGCAGCCCGCCCCGGGATCTGAGTGCGCGCCGCCGGACACCACCATCCCGCCGTGTGAATCCGCCAACCCGCCCGATTACTGCGACGAAGCGGGCAGCTGCTTCCATGCGGATATCCCTAACGAAAAGCACAAGGCTATTCTTGAAGCATTGGAGGCACAAGGTGCGCTTAACCAGCCCTGGCAACGAAGTCAGGCTTTAGGAGGCAACATTGAGAGTGGGCGATGGATTGTAAAGAGGGATGGAGAGTATAGTACGCGTGAACTAGACCCAAGTACAGTAACCCAGACAACTTGTGCGATACTGTTCGCTCCAAATACCGAGCCTCCCGAGAATGCCGTTGGCTTCCTCCATACACATCCATCTGATATTAGTGACATGATAACTTGCCCTTCAAATCCACTTAACCCTACAGGCCCTCAAGTAACTTTTGAGTATGACGGCACAATATCTAAATTTGACATAAACACTCTTTTAGAATTTGAATTTAACATAGGGCTAATGATTGACGGTAATAACATTATTTTTTTGACCAAAATGATACAGTAGAATCATCGACTCAGTATTCTCGTTGCGGATATTAAAAATATTATATAAAAGTTTTTGTTTTTGCACTTTTATTGTAAAAATTATTTAAACTTTTAAAATCATGTTTATATCCAATAGTTTTATTACAAAAATAATTTTTGTTGCTTCAGCACTTATGTTGATCCTCGGTGGCGTTTCGACATATGCTCAGGACTGTCCAGCTAAAAATCCTTTCGCCAGATCGCTTGTCACAACCTTCCTAATAAAGGACCAGTTTTCTGACAATCGTCAGGAGACAGGAACCACCCATATCGATACGAGCAATGTCCAACGGGTTCAGGATCCATCTACCTGTCAGGCTCTCAATAACGCGTACGGGAAATTCGACGTTGAGCTTCGGGATGTCGTATATTATCGAGCAGCTGATCGTTACTTTGTTGCGATGCCTTTTGAAAAAACAAGCGACGGCACCATGGCACTTGGTGTAGAATTCTTGATTGTTCTGGACGATTCGCTTAACGAGCTAAAGAAGTACGGCTTGTAATCACTTAGGTGGATTTGAAAAACATGATTACTGTTCGCCAGAGCAGTGACCCGTCGCCTTGTGCCTAGGAACCCACAACGCAGCTGTGCAACCTTAGCGGCAGACCGGTAGACCCTGCCCCGCCGGACACCGCCATCCCGCCGTGTGAATCCGCCAACCCGCCCGATTACTGCGACGAAGCAGGCAGCTGCTTCAATGCGGATATCCTTAACGAAAAGCACAAGGCTATTCTTGAAGCATTGGAGGCACAAGGTGCGCTCAACCAGCTTTGGGAAGACTCCAACTTCAATCAACCGGAAAGAAACCGCGCCGAACAAGGCGGCTTTCTCGTGCCCAACGGCTACAACGACGGCTTTACCTTCCAGCGCCTGCAGCCGAGTCAGATCATCGATACGACGCCCTGCAAGCTTGAGTTCACAGCGTCCTCCGACCTTCCACGCGGGACAATCTACGTCCACACCCATCCATACACCAATGGCGAGCAGCAGGATTACTGTGAAACGCCAATCCCCGTTGGATACGAAAACGAAGTAGGTGTTGATGACCGACCCGCACTGGTCCAGATGAACCTCAACAAGGGCCTCATTATCGATGCTGATAAGATCATCCTCTACACCGCCGAGGGGAATAGCACGAACGGCTATGCCACCTACAACCGCTGCGGATATTGATCTTCAGCCTGCGATAGGTCTTTTACGCTCCATATAACGCTGAACTATTATGAAACGTACATCCTTGCTGTTTTTGGCTTTAACGCTCGGCTTGATCGCCTGCGCAACCAGTGGATCGACGCAGGCTCATACCAACCCCGGCGCCTCCAAGCCGTCATCTGAAGACGCCTGCCCCGCCGGGTCGCAACGTGCCTTCGCTATGGTCGAAAACTTCCTGACCAACCCAACCTTGTCGGATGCACGGCAGGAGACAGGAACGACCGGACTGAGGCCCGCGCAGACTCAACTGGTCCAGGATGAGAGTACGTGCCACCAGCTCGACGGCGAATTTGGCGATGTTACGGATGAGTATGCAGTGAGCTACTATAAAGTAGGCAGTTTTTACTTTGCTACCCAGATCCTCAAGCAGCCAGACGACCCAAACATTGTTGCATCAGGTCTCTCGTTCATATATGTTTTGGATAGTAACCTTAATTTTATTAAAGGCTATTCCGGATAGCCTCTTGCAACGGGCACCCGAATAGAGCACAATCAATGCTACGAGTGTATTTGAAGGCCGCCAAAACATGTTCTCGCTACTTTTGATGGGCCTGACCTTCCTGCTTTATCCAACGGCAGCAGCAGGCCAGCGTGGAGATTACCGTCCCTCCGCAAGTGCGTCCTCCCTTAACCGCGTTCAGTCCTTTTTAGGCGATTCGGCCTGGGCCGGCGAGCGCCAGGACTTAGGGATCACCGTGAGTGCGGTCCGTGCGTGCGTGCTGAGTGACGCCCAGGATCCCGAAGTATGCCAGTCTTTGTCAGATAAATTTCAGGATCCTAATGAGCAGAATCGGTCGTTTTACAAGGCGGGATCGTACTACTTTGTGGTCTACGAGTGGGAAACTCAGCCGGACGGAACCATCAATATCGGCGGGGCAGGCTTTATCGTTCTGGGGGAGAACCTAAACGCCCTGCGGTTCTACGTGAAGTAGCCCAAGGCCGGTGACCGGTACTTTGTTACGCTTCTCCTCAAACAGCCAGATGACCCACAGATAATCGTCAGTGGAATATCTATCGTAGTCGTCTTGAATAGTAATCTGGAAAAAATTGAATCTTACGGCGGATAGCCTCCAATCGGGAGCAAAAGTGTATGCCTAATATTCAGTTTCATTTTTACCCTAGAGCCGCCTCACTCATTGGTGATCACCCTCATGGCCACCTCTTGCATAATAAAAAGAAGCGATAAGTCTCTCGTCTAATCTTGGACAGCAACTTTGAATTGCTTTAGTTCTATGTTTGAATGCTTCCCATCAAGCCGAATGGTCATTCGAATTATTGGACTTATTGCTCTCTCCCTCCCTCTTTCTTAATGCCCTTTCTATCGCTTGCCCAACCACTCAACGGCGGCCCACCTAGCAGTGAAAGCGCCCGAGCGATTGTCGAGGCTTACCTGAGCGATTCGACGTGGACTGAGGAGCGGCAGGCGGCTGGCATTTCGGTAACGCCGAGCAAAATTCGTCTCCTGAGTGACGAACGTGATCCTGTAGTTTGTCAGAAATTGGCAGGGGGAACCAGCAATAACGCGTGGATCGAACACTTCTTCTACAAAGCAGGCCCGTACTACTTCAACTTAGCCTTGCTTCGCCCGCCCATCGAACGTCCCGACGAGTCTTTTGGTGGAAAACAAGGGCTTCTAATCTTTGATCATAATTTTGAGCTGGTCGGGATATACATGCTCTGAGGCGGTATGCCGTCATGGAATTTACGATGTGCACCGGGCGCACAGTCGCCGCAGCTCGCACGTGTGCGCGCTGATGTTGCCGCAAGACAACTGGCAGTCCTGCATTACCCGGTTGCCCTCGCGATGGCCGCGAGCAGTCTGGGCGTCGTAGCCAACTCGGCCCGCTCGCTCTTGTCGGAGTAACTCGGTCCTAAGCAGCCAACCGGCTCATGTCGCAGAGAACACGTCTGCAGCTTTCGCAGTGAGTGTCTCGGGACGCCCAAACTGCTCGAAGAGCACCGGAACGACAATCATGTTGAGCAGGGTCGACGTGATGAGCCCGCCGATGACGACAATAGCCAGCGGCGTCTGAATCTCCTTGCCCGGCTCGCCGCCCCCAAGGGCCAGCGGGATGAGCGCGAGCCCGGCCGTGAGCGCCGTCATGAGGATCGGGTTGAGCCGCTCCATCGACCCCTGCACCACGGCCTTCCGCAGCGATTGGCCTTCGCCCAGCAGCGTGATGTAATGGCTCACGAGCAGGATGCCGTTGCGCACGGCAATGCCGAAGAGCGTCACAAAGCCGACGAGCGCGGCAATGTCGAGTGTCCCGCCCAGGAAGAGCAGCAGCGCCGCCACGCCACCGGTGAGCGCCAGCGGCAGGTTCACCATGACGAGGAGCGCCGCCCGGCTGCTTCCAAACTCCTGATAGAGCAGAAGGAAGATGACGAGGATGGCCACGATCGATAGGATCAAAATGGTACGCGTAGCACGCCGGGCGCTCTCGAATTGCCCGCCGTATTCGATGTAGTAGCCCTCGGGCATCGTGACGCCCTCGTCGATGCGCTGGCGGATGTTGCCGATCACACGTCCCACGTCGCGCCCGCTGACGTTGGCCGAGACGACGATCTTGCGCTGCACATCCTCGCGGCTAATCGTGTTGGGGCCGCGTTCGTACTGGATGAGCGCCAGTCGCGACATGGGCACCTTGGCGCCCGTGGGCGCGTCGATGAGCGCCCGACGGATCGACGGGGCCCCGGCGCGCGCGGTAGAGTCGAGCCGAACGACGAGGTCGAACACTTGCTGGCCCTCGCGCACCTCGGAGACAACCGCCCCGCCCATGAGCGCCTCAATAGCGTGGCCGAGCCGTCCGGGCGTGACGCCGTACGTGGCCATCTGTTGGCGCCGGGCATAGATGCGAAGCTGCGGCACATCGGCCTGCTGCTCGACCGAGAGGTCCACGAGGCCGGGCGTGCCTTCTACGGCACCGCGCACCGATTCGGCCAGGTCCCGTAGCTCATAAAGGTCGGGACCGAAGATCTTGAGCGCGATGGCCGTTCGGGTGCCGGAAAGCATATGGTCGATCCGGTGGCCGATGGGTTGACCAATCGTGATGTTCGTCCCCGGAATGGACCCCAGCGACGCGCGCACGTCGGCCATAACCGCGCTCATCTCCATCTCGGAAAGGTCGAGCCGGACGTCGATCTCCGAGGCGTTCGAGCCCTGGGCGTGCTCGCTTAGTTCGGCGCGTCCGGTGCGCCGGGAGGTCGATAGCACGGCGGGGTGCTCCAACAGACGTTCTTCTATCTGATCGCCGATCTCGCTGGAGGTCTTAAGCCCCGTCCCCGGCGCGGTGACGGCGCTGATGACGAGCGTGCCCTCCTGAAAGTCCGGCAGGAAGCCGCGCCCAAGAAACGGGAAGACAGCCAGCGTCGCGACAAGTAAGATAGCTGCTGCCCCCATCACGATCCGCGATCGATCCAGTACGACGCGCAGGGTTTTTCGATAGGCGCTGTGCAGGCGGCCCACGATCCACGTGTCTTCGCCTTCTTGCACCGTAGCGGCGTTCGGGAGCAGGTAGTAGCACAGCACGGGCGTCACCGTCACGGCGACGACGAGCGAAGCCAGAATCGCGACGATGTACGCAAGGCCCAGGGGCTGCAAGAGCCGCCCCTCAACGCCGGAGAGAAAGAAGAGGGGAACGAAGACGACGCTGATGATGAGGGTCGCGTTCAGGATGGGGCCCCGCACCTCCTTCGACGCCTCGTAAACCACGCGGAGGGGGTGCTGTTGCTCGCTCTCCGGGCGTTGGGCGTTTTCCTTGAGCCTGCGGAAGACATTCTCAACATCGATGATCGCGTCGTCGACGAGCGCGCCGATGGCAATAGCCAGACCGCCAAGGGTCATCGTGTTGATCGTGATGCCAAGACCGTACATCACCAGCATCGCCACGGAAAGCGAAAGCGGAATCGCCAGGACAGAGATCGCCGTCGTGCGCACGTTCCACAGAAAGAGAAACAGCACGAGAACGACAAGAAGCGCCCCGTCCCGCAGCGCCTCAATGACGTTGTCGATCGCCAGCGAGATGAAGTCCGCCTGCTGAAAGATGGAGCGGTTGATCGTCATGCCAGCCGGAAGCTGCTGCTGGATCTGGTCCAGCTCAGCCGTAATCCGTTCGGTCAGTTCCAGCGTGTTGGCACCGGGCTGCTTCTGGATCGAGATGACGACGGCCGGCTCGCCGTTCACCGACGCCGCGCCCAACCGAGGCGTCTTCGGGCCAATCTGAACGTCGGCTACGTCGCGAAGCAGAATGGGGGCGCCGTCCCGCGTCGTAACGACGGTCTGGGCGATGTCCTGCACCTCACGTACCCGGCCCATGCCGCGGATGAGCACCTCGCGGCCGTCCTGCTGGTAGACGCCGCCCGCTGCGTTCTCGTTTGAACCGGCTGCCGCATCCATCACCTCCGACAGGGACACGTTCAGCGACTGCATCGCTTCGGGCTTTGCGAGCACCTGATACTCCTTCACTTCGCCGCCCAGCGGGATAACCTGAGCCACCCCGTCGATGGCGAGCAGGCGCCGCCGCAGGATGCCGTCGGCCGCGGCGCGCACCTGCATCATCGAGTGCGCATCGCTCGTGAGCCCGACGAGCAAGATCTCGCCCATGATTGAGGTGATGGGCGCCATCACCGGCGGGTCCACATCGTCGGGGAGCTGCGCGCTCACCAGTTGGAGCTTCTCGCTCACAATCTGCCGCGCCTGGTAGATGTCCGTGCCCCAGTCGAATTCGACCCAGACGATGGAATACCCCTGCGCTGAACTCGACCGCACCCGCCGCACCCCCGATGACCCATTTACGGCCGTTTCTACCGGGAACGTGACAAGCTTCTCGACCTCCTCAGGCGCCATACCGTGGGCTTCGGTAAGCACCGTGACCGTTGGGGCCGTAAGGTCTGGAAACACGTCCACGGGCATCGTGAGCGCTGCATAGCCGCCCCCGGCCACGAGCAGCACCGCCGCAAAGAGCGTCACGAGCCGGTTCGAAAGGGCCCATTGAATCGTTCGGTCAAGCATCGGTCAGAAAAGCTGCGGGAGAAAAAAAACGGGTGCGTAGGGGCGAGTGATCGGGGGCACGCGAAGCAGGGAAACGAGCGGTGTGCATTGTGAATCGATGGCCCCCTGCCTATTGTAGCCCCTGCTGGGGGCTCCCCCCTTTTCGAGGTCAGTGCGGGTGACCATGACCGGCCATCTCGCTCGCGTTCAGCGAGGCCAGATAAACTTGATAGGCACCATTGGTGACAACGTGTTCGCCGGCTTCAAGGCCGCGCTCGACAATCGTTGCATAGCCGTCGGTCGGGCCGAGCTGCAACGGACGACGCGCGAAAGACTCGCCGCCGGTTTGCACGTAGGCGACCGGCTGGCCATCCTCAATCTGAATCGCCGCATTGGGGATGGTCACGCCCTCGACGGACGTACCGGTAAGCAGGCGCCCGTCGACCATCATGCCGATCTTGAGGCGGCCTTCGGGGTTTGCCGCTGCAAGCAGAACCGGAAGCGTGCGCGTATCCGCATCGAGTGCGGCCCCCGTCGACACCACGCGGTCTGCCGTGTAGGGCGTCTCGCTGCCCGCTACGGTAAAGACGCCGCCCACCGCCGCATTGGCCCGCGCCGCCTGCTCGGCAGGAACGTGCAGGCGCACCCACACCCGGCGTGGGTCCACGATGGTGTAAAGCACAGTGCCCACCTCGACCCGGCTGCCGGGCGCGAGATGGCGCTCTTGCACCTGCCCCGTGATGGGTGCGCGCAGCCGGTAGTTGAAGCCCGCTCCCTCACCGCCCCCTATCGATTGAAGGGCGGCCTGCGCCACCTCCAGGTCGTGGCGGGCCTCGATGAGCTGCTTTTCGGGAATAGCTTCGATGGCATAGAGCCGCTTGGCCCGTGCCACCTCACGCTTCAGGCGCTCCACGCGGGCTTTTGTCTCGACATAGGAGCCGGTGCCGCCGGATGGTGCCAAAACGGCAAGCGTCTCGCCTTTCCGTACGCGATCGCCCGGGGCAGGCATCCCGAGATTGGCCTCAGCCGGCGTGAGTCCACTGACAGGTGCCGAGACGCGCGCATATTGCCCGGCGACCGGCACAATCTCGCCGGGGGCCTCTACCGAGGGCCGCACCGACCGGACACTGGTCGTTGCAACACCGAAATCAATCGCCCACTGCTGTTCTTTTAAGAACGTGATGTCTCCTTCAGGAGCCGGCGGGATCTCCGCTTCATCAGCAGACGCATACACGCGGATGTCCCCCACCTCGACGGTATCGCGCAGCTGCGGGCTGCCTACAATCATGAAGAGGCGAAACGTACCCGCCTCAGGAATGGTGGGCTGTGGCGTGAAGATGCCGGGCCGCGACGGGGCATTGGCCGTGTGTACGTAGGCCGCGCCGTCTGAGCGACGGAAGCGCAGGGTGAGCGTACCCTCACCGATGAGCTGGTACCCGCGGCGTTGGGTTACATGAATGGCCCACGGGCCGCTGCGCTGCCCTGCAACCAGCGGTGGGTGCTCAAAGAAGAGTTCTGTCTCGGCCGACCAGGCCGTCACGGCGATCGACGACGTGCCGCCGTTGTGTGCATGGCCGCTCTCGTTGGAGCTAGGCGTGCCATCGGCAGCCGGTCCTCCAGCACGGCCGCCCCCACATCCAGCGAGCAACAGAGCGAACGTGGTGAGAAGTAGTGAAAACCGCAGAGCCATGAGAGCGCAGGGATGGAGCGAGGGAGGAGCGCCAGTTATTGAAAAAGGGGGAGGGATTACTCGTGCGCATGCGATCCGCCGCCGTGGCTGTGCGTGGCGCCCTCCTGCGCAGGGGTGCTACCGTCCGTGGTAGGCGTGCTGGTCTCCATGCCCGACGTGTCGAGGCGCGTTGCCGAAGTGTCGGCATCATGCATGTGAGCGTCGCCGTCATGGGCATGGCTGGAGCCGTCATCGTGCGTATGGGTCCCGGGGGCCGCGTTCCCCTGGCCCTCGCCGCTGCCGCACGCAGCAAGTGCGCCTGTAAGAGCAAGGACGAGGGCAAGCGACAATGTGTGGCGTACAATGCGTTTCATGGTATGGGTCATGGTATGGGGTCGGTGCAATGGTAGAGTGTAAACGTATTAGGTACATGCGCGGCAGGGCTATGGCATCCGAAGGGGGTGCCCCATGGCGCGCAAAACATCGAAATACCGCGTCCACAAATCCGCCCGCATGTTCACCGTTCGAATCTGTGCATCGTGGTACGCCTCGGTGGCATCGAGGAGCTCAAGGAGGGACATCTCGCCCTCGGCGTAGCTTGTCTGAGCAATCTCCAGAAGGTCGCCAGCCCCGGATAGCAGGTGCTGGTTCATCGGCTGTATTTGCCGACGCAGCGAAGCGTACGCGCTGTGCGCCTGCCGAACATCATTTTTTATCTCGCGGCGCACAAGCATCTGTGTGGTTTGCGTGGCCGAGAGACGAGCCGACGCGGCAGCCGCCTGCCCGTGGTGGCGGTTAAATAGGGGCAGGGGAAGCGACACCCCCAAGAACACCCCTACAAATCCATCCGATTGATCTTTGTATCCAGCAGTAACGGTGGGGCTGGGCCCTACGGCATGGCGCGCCGCCTGAAGCGCCGCCCGCTGCGCATCGACCCGGGACTGCCAGCGCCGAAGTTCGGGGCGCTGGCGAAGCGCTACGCGGAGGGCTTCGTCTTCGGTGACAGGAGGCGGAAGGGCCTGCGGCAGGCGTTTGACGGCCACCGACGGGGCCCCCTCGGGCACGATCAGGAGGGCGAGGTGCCGCCGGGCGGTCAGGACGTTGCGCCGCGCGGTGGCCAGGCGCTGCTCGTACCGTGCTCGCTCCAGCCGGATGCGCCGCACGGCATATCCCGACGCCTCGCCTGCAGCCTCGCGGGCCGCGAAGCTCGAATCTGCGGATCGAAACACGCGGGCTACGCGGCTGAACTGCCGCACCCGTGCCTCGGCAGTGGCAGCCCGAACGTAAGCCGCGGCGACCTCGAAGGTAAGCCGCAGCCGATCGGCCTGCGTGCGGGCCTGCACAGCGCCTACACGGGCGCGGGCTGCGTCTATCCGGTAGCGTCGGCCGCTCCGTGCAATCCGCTGACTGAGGGTCACGTAGGCTTCCGACCGGCGGGTGCCGTTACGCCAGATCGGCTCGTAGCTGGCTTGTAGCTGAGGGTTCGGGTACGCCGCCGTTTGCCGGGCCTCCCCGCGCTGAGCCGTAACCTGCGCTTGCGCGCGCCGAAGCGATAGATTGTTGGATCGAAACAAGCGGAGCGCCTCACCCAGCGAGACGCGGCGCGTGGACGGGTCCATCCGTGGCTCGTTCGCCGGCTGGGCGTCGATGGGCTGCCCAATGGCCGGTGCAACCCACATCACGCAACTTGCTGCAGCTATGCAAAGCAACCAGAGATGCCATGCAGCGGAGCGTTCATTCATCAGACGTGCCGGGCGAATGCTTAGAAGATGGTGCTGGCGCGCGTAACGAGCGACCAATGAGCCCCCAGGCTCCCACAAGGCCCATAAGCCAGACGGCAAGCATGAGGAGAAACCACGGATCCATCGGTCGGCGGCCACGTTCGGCGATCAAATGCAAAGGCTGTTTGTACAACCAATCACTAGGTAACGAAGGCCGGCTGTTGTGAGCCCGTCGACAACCTTAGCATTCCAAAAGGTAGTGCCCTTATGCCCCAGCGCCCGCCCGCCACACAGCGTCTCCTCTTTGTGGAAGACGACGAGCGCGTTGCGGGCCCCATCAAACGAGGGCTGGAAGAGGAAGGATACCAGGTCGATTGGATGAAACGGGCCGAGGACGCGCTGGGGGAGGCCCTCGTGACCTCGTACGAAACGCTGATCGTTGACTGGCGCCTTCCGGGCATGGACGGCCGCACCCTGATTGAGCGGCTCCGCGATGCGGGGGGCCGGGTTCCGGTGCTCATGCTCACGGCCCTTCGCGACGTGGATCACCGCGTCGCGGGCCTCGATGCGGGCGCCGATGATTACCTGACGAAGCCCTTTTCGTTTGAAGAACTCCTTGCCCGGCTGCGCGCGCTGCACCGCCGGGCAAGCGAAGAAGATCCTGCAGTTGGCGTCCAGCCTATCCACCTGCAGGCCGGTGCCCTCTCGATGGACACAAGCCGGCGCAAGGTCCGCTACGGCCCCTCCGAGCTCGACCTCCGCCCCAAAGCTTTCCGGTTGCTGGAGCTCTTGCTTCGCCGGCAAGGCGAGGTCGTTACGCGAACCCGCATCGCAGAACGGGTGTGGGGATCGCCGTATGATGTAACCGCTAACGCCATTGACGTCACCGTATCAAACCTGCGCCGCGCTCTGAAGACCGTCGACCTGAATGCCCCCCACCTTGCCCCTGTAGCGCTGGAAACCGAGCGCGGCGTAGGGTACCGGCTCACCGTACTGGCAGCCCCTTCCGACACGTCCTAAGCGTACCGTGAGCCTGCTACGCTGGGTGGCCGCTGGGGCGAATGCTGGTGCCAGCAGGCGTGCAGCGCAATGCCGTGGAGCGACCATCCCCCACACAACCATCCGCTCAACCGTAATATGGGCCTGCGTTCACTCCTTTCGCGCCTGTCGCACCCGCGCCTGTCCATCTCTACGCGGCTGGCGCTGTGGTACGGCTTGAGCCTTCTGATCTTGCTTTCGCTCTTCGTCGTCTACCTCTACACAAGCGTTCACGTCGGCCTGCACCGCGACTTTGAGCGGCACCTCCGTGCCGAAGCCCACACGATCATGCAGCGCCTCGACGACCATCAACGTGCAATGGCCGCGCCTCCATCGCCGATTCAGCACCTGTACGGTTCATATGGCACGTTTGTGCGTGTGCTTCGCGCCAACGGGCAGGTGCTACGCGCCAGCAAGAACTTTGACCGTCGCTCGTCTTTTCCGCCGCATCTTCCGGAAGACCGCACACAGGCCCTCCGCGTCCACACCTGGGAGGGAGAACGGGTGCGATCGTTGTACCATCCCATCGCGGAGCAGAAATCAGCCGGGCCGGCCGCCCTGTGGCTGGAGGTCACCCGCCTCGAATCGTCGATCCATCGTGAGATGCACCGGCTGGGATGGCTGCTCGCCCTGGGCATTGCCATGAGCGTGGTGGTTGCGATTGGAACGGGCTACGGAATGGCCCATCGCGCGCTGCGCCCGGTGGCGGCACTCACGAAGGCCGCGCGTGACATTCAAGAGGAACCGACGGGCCAGTTGCCTACCGACTTTGGTGTGCGCGACGAGCTGACCGACCTCGCCGAGACGTTCAACGCCATGTTGCAACGCATTCGGCAGGCATTCAAACGCGAGCGGCACTTTCGCTCAGATGCTGCGCACAAGATGTTTACGCCGCTTACGGCGATCCAGAGTGAACTGGACGTTACCTTGCGCAAATCCCGATCGGAAGCGGATTATCGTGCGGCGCTCGAGGCCATTGGACGCCATACGGAGGCCCTAAGCGGCATGCTGGACGAGCTGATGACGCTCTCGGAGGTCGAATCCCTTGCGATGCAAGACCACCAGGTGGCCTCCTTGGATCTTGCCCAGCGGGTTCGGAAACGCGCCCAGCACTTTGAAGCCCGCGCCCGGCGGCGCGCCATTGATCTGCAGATTGCCTCTCTTGAGAGCGGGCCCGTCGCACTTCCCACGCGTTATGCAGATACGCTCATCGACAACCTGATTGACAACGCACTCAAATACACTCCCCGCGGCGGCTGCGTGCAAGTCGAAGTGCACAGGACCGATGCGGAGATGGCGCTTCGTGTTACAGACGACGGCATTGGGTTTGATCCCTCCGGGGCCCACCGGCTGTTCGACCGGTTTTACCGCTCCGCCCAAGCCGCCGAAGAAGCGCAGGGAAGCGGGCTGGGACTTTCTATCGTGCAGGCGATAGCCGAGCGGTACAACGGCGACGTGCAGGCGCAAAGCCGTGGAGCAGGCCATGGCAGCACGTTTACCGTACGCCTTCCGCGAGCAGATAAGAGGCCCTCACAGGTTGCGGAGACGTAGCGCATTCCACGTCACGAACAGGCTGCTGAGCGTCATAATAACAACCGCAGCTAGCGGGTGCAAAAGCCCGGAGGCCGCCAGCATAAGACCCGCAGCATTATACACGAATGTCCACGCCAAATTCTGTTGGATGGTGCGTCGCGTTCGTATCCCAAGCGCCCGGAGCCATGCAACATTACCAAGGTCTGTGTTGTACAGCGCCACATCAGCCGCCTGAAGTGCCTGGCCGGCTCCTCCTCTAGGGGCAATGCCCACGTCGGCCGCAGCAAGTGCAGCCGCGTCATTAATGCCATCGCCTACCATCACAACCGGTCCGTTATCAGCACGCATGCGCTGCACATACGCTATTTTGTCTTCAGGCGATTGTTGGTACTCGACAAGAACGTCCATCGATTGGGCCAACCGATGAGCAGCTTCAGGCCGGTCGCCCGTTAGCACTCGCACGTCAGCGCCATCGGCACGCAGTTGATGGAGAGCCGCGGAGGCCTCCGCACGCGGTTGTTCTGCCAAGCTTATAACAGCTACGACACTATCCTCAACAAATAGAAAGTGCGTGCTGTGCCCCGCTGATTCCTGTGTATCAGCTACCGTCCGCACCTCCGGGGGCACATCGACGTCTATCGCACCCGCAAGCTTTGCATTCCCGACCCCAACGCGCACAGAGGAATTCCTAGCATGCACAACGCCTACAACTCCTGCCCCCGGCAACGTCTGCACCTCATCTGCTTCCAACGGTGCAAGCCCCCGGGCAGCTGCAGCCTGCTCAATGGCTTTCGCGAGGGGATGCCGCGTACCAGCCTCAACGGCTGCTGCCAGTTGCAAACAATCGTCCTCCGCTAGCGAACGTGGCCCGGAGGGTTCGTACCCGTTGTATAACAGAGCAGGTGGTGCGTCCTCTGCCGCAGGCACCAGCGACGTCTGGGCCGTCCTGGAAGGCAGTACGGTGAAATGAAGACGCGACGCATCGGGCGTGCTTAGCGTGCCTGTCTTATCAAAGAGGACGGTCTGCGCTTGCCCCGTTGTTAGGAGCGAAGCGCCGGAATGCAGAACAATGCCCCGTTCGGCAGCTTGATTGAGGGCGACAATGAATGTAAGAGGCACCGCAAGGCTCAGGGCACACGGGCACGTAATGAGAACAACACTTAGTGCCGTGTAGAGGGCCTTTTGAAAGCCCACCGCCCAATACCATCCCCCAAATGTTACCAGCGCGAGCACCACAGCACCCGGGATAAGCCAGCGCATGACACGGTCGGTGGCCTGCTCCACATGGGTAGGCTGGCGCAACGCCTCGCGTACGGTCTTTTCAATACGGGCAAGCCGCCGCTCCTCAGCGACGGCGGTCACCCGAACCGCGAGCATCCCATCAACCACCTGCGTCCCTGCGTAAACGGCGTCGCCCGGTCCATACACCGTGGGCTGTGCCTCCCCCGTAAGCGATCGTTCATCAATGTAGCTGTTGCCCCTTTCTATTTGCCCATCAACAGGAACCGTATCGCCGGCGCGCAAGCGTATTTGATCATCCACCCGAAGCTCGTCCGGCGCAACCTCCGCCTCATCGGGCGAGAGCCGCTCGTACGTAGTTTCTGGAATACTGAGGAGACGATCTAAGACACGCGTCGCACGGTTTTTGGCGCGCGCCGTAAGGTAGCGCCCAAGGGTGTGAAGCGCCAAAAGCATCGTAGCGGTCTCCAGATAGATAGGGCCAGTGCCCCGAACGTACGAGACAATGCTTGCCGCCACAGCACTTCCGGTGCCGAGTGTAAACAATACATTGAGCGTGAGGCGACGCTGACGGACGTCGCGCCAGGCAGCACGCACCAGCGGGGGGGCCAAAAGCGCCAGTGCAGGAACCGCCGCAAAGAGTAGTGCCCAGTGTGCGGGATCAAAGCCTGTATCCAGCGATCGCAGGGCCCGAAACCCATACCCTACACTGATGGCCACGCTGATGGCCATCGTGAACGCTGCGAGCAGAGCGCCCAAGAATAGGCGATAGAGCAGCGCCTGCTGCACGTCGGTCGATTTTGAGGTTGCAGCGCCGGTTTGATCAGAAAGCACCTCATCAGCCATCCGACAACCGTAGCAGCAGTAGCACGCTGCATCGTGTACCGATGCCTCGTCTGCAGACGGGCCACGCACACCGTCTTCGGCAATGGGTAATTGGCAGTGCTCGCAGTACTTCATCGCGGAAGGATCTCGGGGTTACATCACTTTGATGTCGTGGCGGCTTGTCCGGCACCGGAAGCCTGCTGAGTGGCCTGCCCCTGTGAGGAAAGTACGTCTTGCAGGGGAGGCGCACTGTTTAGCTCATCTGCCGTCCATTGCTGGGTGCGGCCTTCGGCAAAGGCGCGAATGGCTGCCACCTCCTCAGCACTTATGGGTGAGGCATCGTTACCCCAGCTGGTCCGTTCATGTGTAATAACAGCCGCAATCTCTTTATCACTGAGTTGCTTCCACGCCGGCATGTTGCCATTATACGTCTCGCCCTTTACTTCTACCTCTCCTTTCATTCCATGCAATAGTATCCGAATCACCCGTGCTTTTTCGCCTGTAACCCAGCGCGATCCGCTAATCGGAGGAAAGACTCCTGCTATGCCTTCTCCATTGGCTTGGTGACAACTAGCGCACCGTGAGCTGTAAATCTGCGCACCGTCTACTTGAACGGCCGCAGCCGCACTTGCGGGCTCTGCAACCGTCAACTCGGGCTGCTGAAGCCATGGGTAGGGACTAAAATCTCCTATATACTGGCCCATATAGTACGTGCCAAAGAGCACGACACCGAAGATCGTGACCCATAGCCACACGGGAACAGCTTCCCCCCCTTCTGGCGGCAGGGGCTTCTCTCGGAAGAGCGCTGAGAGCTGGTCGACCGGCTCATCGCCTTCGCTCTCTCGGCGCTCAGAGGAAGCCGCTGATGTTTTTGGGGAACTTGGCGCGGCATCCTGTGGCCCACCGGCCGATGAGCGCCCTCGCGATGATGCGTCTGAAGACGATTGGGGATGATCTTCCATTGGATATAGGAGCCGTAGCGTGGTAGAGGTAAGACGGTGCGGACTGCATTAGGGCATCGCACCCTGCGCGGCGTTCTGTGCGCCGTTGTCGCGCGGCGGAATTTTCAGCGTCATGAGGTACTCGTACAAGGCCAGCGCTTCCTCTGTCGCAACAACAACTCGTCCATCGGTTGGGGCATAAGGGCCGCTTATATTCACAGTAGTCTCCGAGGGCAAAACATTGGTTTTTTGCTTGACCTCAAAAAGGTACGGGTAGGCCGGCATTACAGAGCCAGGACTCACAGAACGGGGCTGGTACAAATGCGCCAAATGCCATGCCTGACTTGGCTGTCGGCTGGCAATGTCGGCCAAGTCGGGCCCTGTACGCATCGTACCCAGGAGGTGCGTTTTGTCGTATACGTAGTCGCCGGGCAGCGACCCCCGCGGGCCCCAACCACGTGCTATGTCACTCCCAAACCCTTCGGGCCGCACTTGCTGAGTGTGGCAGTATATGCAGCCTTCCCGCATGTATATGGCACGGCCCCTTGCTTCCATGTAGTTGTAATTGGTTGCAGCTTTCGTCGGCTCTACCGAGGCAATCTGAGCCGATGGAAGCAGGGCCAATGCCGTGTAACTCATGAGCACGGTAGCGAGAGCGCCAAGAAAGATGATGAGGAATCGAGTCATGGAGCGTCAAGGAATCAAGCAATAGACATTGGGCCCGATGCAGCGCCAAAAGGTACGTGCTGCATCGCGTGTCACGACGTAGGCGTTGGCTCTTTCTCCTCTGCTGCCCGTGAGGTGCTGAAAAGGCCGTCAGGGACGGGACGGAAGTAGGCGGGACCACTACGCGGAGCGCCCTTGTGTAGCACAATGCGGTACAGCAAGTAGGCAAAGGCGAAGTGGCCAACGGTCATCAACGTACCGGCTACCGACCGCACGACCAGCCAGGGCTTTGTGTCATTAACAATGTCCATAAATGGGATATTCGGGTCGAGGAGCTGGTACCCTTGAATTACGCCTCCTATGGTGAGACCAACGAAGTACATGCCGACACCGAGCCCTGTCGTCCAAAAATGGAGACTGATGAGGCGCGGACTTTCCCATTCCCATTCGGTTACCCGAGGCATGATGTAATAGGTTGCCCCAAAAGCAATCATGGTGACGAAAGCATAGACGCCGAGGTGTGAGTGGGCAATCGTGTAGTGCGTAAAATGCGTAACTTCCTGCCAAAAACGCAGCGCCTGCAGGGAGCCTTGTAAACTGACTACTGTGTAGCTCATGGCACCAAACACGATAAAGCGCAGCGTGGGGCTATATATAACCTTCCGAAAATGCCCAACAACTGTTAGGTGATGGTTGACGGCCACAACAACTACCGGTATAATCATCATCACGCTAAACACAATAGAGACGGTTACAACCCACTGCGGTGCTGGCCCTCCGACCAAGTGATGCACACCGGCCCAGTTATAGAACAGCGCAAGTGTCCAAAACCCGAGATACGAGAGATGATAACTGTAAACGGGACGCCCGATAACTTTGGGAATCAAGTAGTATGCAGCACCCAAACCAATGGGAGTTAACCATAGACCGAGAATATTATGCGCAAACCACCAGTTTGCTGTAGCATGAGGAACGCCCTCATAAATAGGAAGCACTAGCGCGATTAGTAGTGCCGGAGCCCAGAGCACAGCAGCCCCAAGGTACCACACAGAAATAAAGAGATGCTCTACTTTCCGCTCCCGCAGCGTGAGATACATGGCAGCTGATACCAAAAGAAGCGCCGGAATGATAAGGCCATACGCTACAAGAGGCATCTCAAGCCACTCAACGCTACGCGAATAGCCCGCTAGAATACCAATCGTGCCTATTAAAACTCCTACGTTCCACATCAGGTTGCTCAACATGAGAAGCGGAACGCCGCGCAGTGGAGTTTTGAGGAGGCGAGCCCATAACCATACCGCGATCCCGACACCAGCCATGGAGATCCATCCATAGATCATGGTGTTTAGATGCGCGGGCCGCACCCGTCCAAACGTGAGCCAGCGCGTCTGCAGGGCATCAGGAAACTGAAAGTGAAAGCTTGCAGCAAGGGCTAGAACGGAACCGATAATTAGCCAAAATGCACCGCTCAGTATAAATGCAATTACGGGGAGGCGGGTGGACCGATCTACGCGACGACGCCAGCCAATCGCCTCCGTATCTTCAGGAGTGCCCGGCGACTCAAGGTTGAAGGCGTATGCAAGCGTTTCGCGAATCATAAGAGCAATGGAGCAAATGCGATGGTAGTTGCAGGCGTGACACCGGTCTACACGAGCTATCAGGGCGATTCAGGCTGTGCGCTTGTAGAAGACCCAGGCTTTGATGAGACCCTGGAAGGATTGGTGTTCGCCGGATCGTGCCTTGATGACTCTTCTGGAGGCATGGGCCCTGAAGACGGTTGCAAGAGCTGGTCTTGCGGTTTTCCAACCGGCTCATTCTCGTCGAAAATTACGTAAGCCCCTGCCTTCAAGTTATTGAAGTGCCCTGTACGCTCAGCACGAAACAGCACGGTGAGCGTCGCTGCTGCTCCGAAAACCAAAAGGAGCATGATTACGATGAGCGGTGTGTACGTCATGCCTTATTCCCCTCTTGTGGAAAGGAGTGAACCAAGTCTTGAATGGGTCGCGATAAGCGGGTGCGCACAGCCGGTTGTACACTTGGACGCGGCCTTTGCCACGATGTCTTCCCTTCCGTCGGCTGCGCACTCGGCGAGGCCGTGCGTGCATTGATGTCTGTCACGACACGAAAGGTCAGGATAGCAAGAAAGATCAGTGCCGCAAGCATGAGCGCCAGCACCAGGCCGTTTGTAGCGTGCTCTATGCTAGACAAGTTCTGCCCCATAGTCAGTAAGGTATACTTGAGAAAAGCTCAGGGTAAAGCTAAATATACTGATACCAAGCCTAAATAGTAAGGTATTGTCTCTGGCTATAGCACTTTACTAAGCCGTTTATGTTTGCTTACTACTTGTAAATACATGACAATATGAGTAAGTGCTTGTTTCATAAGCTCCTTCCATTCGACTCAAATTCATACTGCTTCGGGGCGCACAGCGCGCTGCCCTATGCTTGAGGGTTCTAGCTACCTTCTCCAAAGTGGCGCATCTCTAGAATAGATTAAAATGTTTTATAAATTTGCTTTTCTAGCTTTCACAAGGTCTGGCGGTACACTGCAAATGCTCTTTAACCGTCTTCGTTTTACCAATTGCAAGGAAGGGGACACCCGCACCGATGCGCCTACGCACGCCTCGTCAGATCTGTAATGCGAGCTACCAGCAGCACGAACTGTCACCTTCCGTTAACCGCCCGATGAAAAAGAATCGAAACAATATCGCGAAGATGTATTAACATGAATAACCTGTTATGTGCAGTATATCACACGGAGCCCCTTGCAACTGAGTCTATCCAACGATGAGCACGCAACCTTCACCCGCAGAAGAAGCCGTCACAAGCAGTAATGTGCCCACTAACCGCGCCGCTAATGCCGTACAGGCTGGTCTTAACGCCGGTACTGCGCCGGCCCACCACAATATCGTGATTGTAGGTGCCGGCAGTGCAGGGATCACTGTAGCTGCCCAACTTGCGCGCAAGCTTTCGCACCCGGACATCGCTGTCATCGACCCATCTGATACCCATTACTATCAGCCCCTTTGGACGCTTGTAGGCGGAGGCGTCTGCCCAAAGGAGGAGTCCCAGCGTCCCATGCAAGAGGTCATTCCGCCACACGTAAAGTGGATCAAAGATGCAGCCGTTAGCTTTGAGCCTGAGGAAAATCGCCTGGGACTGCGGTCTGGCGAGAAGCTCTCGTACGACTACCTTGTGGTCTGCCCTGGCATACAGGTCGACTGGGATGCAATTCCCGGTCTTCCTGACACGCTCGGTAGCAATGGCGTCTGCTCTAACTACTCGTATCAACACTGCGAGTACACTTGGCACACCGTTAAAAACCTGCCGCGTGGTGGTCGCGCACTTTTCACGCAGCCAGATACGCCCATTAAGTGTGGCGGCGCCCCCCAAAAAATTATGTATCTCACGGCCGACTACCAGCGCAACCAAGGCCGCCTAGCTAACGCAGACATCGAATTCTTCTCTCCCGGATCGGTTATCTTTGGCGTAGAGGAGTTTGCTGAAACGCTAAAGGATGTTATCCGCCGCTACGGCATTACGACCAACTTTCACCACAACCTCATCGAGATACGTGGGGAAAAGCAGGAAGCCGTTTTTCAAGTCACCGGTGGCGATGGGCAACCAGTAGAGCGCGTTGAACCCTTTGACATGTTGCATGTTGTTCCTCCCATGAGCGCCCCCGACTTCCTAAAGGATAGCCCGGTCGCGAATGAAGACGGATGGGTAGATGTAGACAAGCACACTACACAACATGTGCACTACGAGAACATCTTCAGTCTTGGAGATGCGTCCGGCCTTCCAAATGCAAAAACCGGCGCTGCGATCCGTAAGCAAGCCCCCGTGCTGGTCGAAAATCTCTTGCAGCATCGGCAGACAGGCCACATCAACCGTCCGAAAACGTACAACGGATACGCGTCCTGCCCCCTCGTTACGGGTTATGGAAAGCTCATATTGGCTGAATTTGACTATGACAATAACCCTGACCCGTCGTTTCCCATTGATACAACGAAAGAACGCTACTCGATGTATCAGTTCAAACGCTACGGTTTACCTTCCATGTACTGGAACCTAATGCTTAAGGGCTTGGCGTAAGCACGTACTACGCATAAATCGTTCTTCTTACGCACTAACCACCTGTTTCTATGCATCCTCAACAGAATCGCTCGTCCCCCCTATCGCCAGCTGAACAGCGAAAAATGGAGGGGCACGGCCTGCTGGGCCGACTGGTGCGCTTCGTATTCGAACGCCCTCTGGCCGCCGTTCTCTCCGTTGTTACGTTGGGTACACTTATCCTCTGGCCTTCTAAGGATGACGGTAATCCAAGTGAAAACTAAGGCCTGCAGCTGAACCGGCCTGCATTCCTCGTATCATGGAACGGCTATCTAAGGTACAAAAGCTACTGATCGTTTGCCTGATCTGCTTAGCCACTGTTGCCGTGGCAGGGTGGATTCTAGATGCTGCGCTGTAGCTGCATCACGCGTACTGCAACTTCATGCTGTAGCCGCATTGAGTGCTAACAACCTCTTTGAGGCCTGCGCCGAGCCGGGCCGTCTGTACCGTGCGGCATTCGAAGCATTATTTTCTGGCAGGGCGCTTTTCAGACAGAACACAAGCATCGACCTATTTTTCGCACAAGAGCTGGTGAGTTGAGATGAAAAAAAATATGGGTACTCTTGACAAAGTCGTTCGCACGCTCGTCGCCCTGACGGTGGCCGTGCTCTACGTTACTGATGTCATTGGAGGAACGGTAGCTATTATCCTTTCCATCCTTGCGGGCGTCTTCCTGCTAACCAGTTTGGTAGGCACCTGCCCACTCTACCTGCCATTTGGTTTATCAACACGGCGAGATCAGGGCGCGTAATTGCGGGGGCTGTTGTGAGAGAAGCCCCCGTGGTTGCTTTGACCGGTGCATGGCAACACGACGGCTGTAGCGGCCTCGCTGGCATGTACGCTGTTCAATTGGTTTCTTTCAGCGAATGCCATTTGAGGCTTTTATATCTACAGCTCGTCGTCCTCAAACAAGAGCGTAAAGCTCGGCATGAGGTCGTACGCCTCGGCCAGCTCCAGCAGGGCGTGGGCGGCCTCTTCGGGGAGGTCATGCGTGCTCTCAACCGTGCTGTCGGTGGCGAGGCGGTAGGCGACGTCTTCGGGGTCGTCCAGCTCCACGGGGTCTTCCCAGGCGGTCGCTCGTTCGATGAGGAACGTGCCGTCATCGGGCATAAACGATGCCAGGTAGCGCTCCTTCTCGCCGGCCGCGTCCACCAGACTCACGGCGCCGGCCAGGCCGTATTCTTCGTCATACAGCAGCGTTTCGGCCAGGAGGTGCTTGGTAAACAACGAAAGGCTAAAGTCTGGCATGTGGCATAGGCGGTTGATGAATGAAGAGCTAGGCTGTGTTTGAATCCCCCCACGGGCGCGCGCTCACGCTAATTTTTCAAATATAGCCTAAAGCGTGCACAGCAGGGCTACGCGGCAACCGAGGCCGCGCGGAGGGTGCGTACGGCCTCGGCCTGCGTAAACGCGTGCAAAAAGTCGAACGCATCGGCGCCCGCGAGATACAGCGGCGCGGCATCGAAAAGATCCACCAGATGATGCACCACGCGCCGGCGCACCGCGTCAGCGTCCACCGAGGCCTGCAGCTCGTGCGCCAGCGAGGTAACGCCCCGATCGCGAATGCCACACGGCACGATGTGGCCGAAGTAGTCGAGGTCGGTGGTCACGTTAAACGCAAAGCCGTGCATGGTCACCCAGCGGCTGCAGCGCACCCCCATCGCGCAGATCTTCCGCTCCGGCCCGCGCGCGTCCGGCCCCACCCAGGTGCCGGTGCGCCCCTCCACCCGCGTACCGGTCACGCCGAAGTCGGCACAGGTGCGAATGATGACTTCCTCCAGCGTGCGCAGGTAGCGCCCCAGGTCGGTAAAAAAGCGGTCGAGGTCGAAGAGCGGGTAGCCCACCAGCTGCCCGGGGCCGTGGTACGTGATGTCGCCGCCGCGCCCAATGGGCACAAACGTAGCGCCAATATCTGCCAGCCGATCGTCGGAGAGCAAGAGATTGGTGGGGTCGCCGCTCTTGCCCAGCGTGTACACGTGCGGATGCTCCAGCAGCAACAGCACGTGGGGCACCGACGCGTCGCCGGCCTGCTGCGCTTGCACGAGACGCTGCTGCACGGCCTGCTGCAGGCGCCACGCCTCGCGGTAGGGCACACGCCCCAGGTGACAGACGACAAGCGGTTCGCGCGATGATGACGTAGACATAGCAGCCTCCGGTAGACACGTGCAGCAGGGCATGCGTCAACTTTGGGGCCACAGCAGAAGTTCGGTGCAGGGCCCACGGCGCGGGCTACGAGGCCAGTTGCGAGCGCGTGCGGTCGGCGGGCGGCTCCACGTCGGCGGGCAGGTCGAGCGTCAGGAAGAGGTCGCGGAGCTGCTGCGGATCGACCCAGTCGGGCGAGCCGGCCATGAGCTCCTGGCCGCTTTGCGTTTTGGGGAACGCAATCACATCGCGCAGCGAGCTGACGCCGGCCAGCAGCATCACGAGGCGATCGACGCCAAAGGCAATGCCGCCGTGGGGCGGCGCGCCGTAGCGAAGGGCGTCCAGCAGAAATCCGAAGCGGTCTTCGGCCTCGGCCCGGTCGATGCCGAGGGCGTCAAACACGCGCTGCTGCACCGCGCGGTTATGAATACGGATGGAGCCGCCCCCAATTTCGTTGCCGTTCAGTACGAGGTCGTAGGCCCGAGCGGTCACGGCCGTCGGGTCGTCGGCAATTTGGTCCACCTCGTCCGCCCGCGGCGCCGTGAAGGGGTGATGCAGCGACACGTAGCGTTCGGCGTCTTCGTTGTACTCCATCAGCGGGAAGTCGGTCACCCACACGAAGGCGTCGTCGCCGGTGCCCGCCTCCGGAATGAGACCTTCTTGCGCGGCCATATGCAAACGCAGCTGCCCGGCCTGTTGGTACACGGTGGGCACGTCGCCCGCGAGCGTCAGCACCAGGTCGCCGGGTTCGGCGCCCGTAGCCGCCAGCGCCTCGCGCACGTACTCGGCCGGCAGCGCGTTCGTGCTGATGTTCTGATCGATGCCTTCGCCGGTGTGCTTAAAGTAGATGAGCCCGGCCGCGCCGATCTCTTGCGTCACGTGGTCCTCCAAGCGATCCATTGCGCCGCGCCCGCGCTCGGCTCCGCCGGGCACACACAGGGCCACCACCGCCCCGCCATCGGCGATGATGCCTTCAAAGACGCGAAAGCCACAGTTGGCAAACGCATCGCTTACGTCGTGGAGCTTCAGGTCGAAGCGCAGGTCGGGCTTGTCGGTGCCGTAGGTGCGCAGCGCTTCGTCGTACGTCATGCGCGGGAACGGCGTCTCAAGGGCTGTCTCCTTCAGGTCGCGCCACAGCGCCGCCATAAGCCCTTCGGTGAGGGCGTACACCTGCTCCTCGGTGGCAAAGCTCATCTCCACGTCGATCTGCGTAAACTCCGGCTGCCGGTCGGCGCGGAAGTCCTCGTCGCGAAAGCACTTCACGATTTGCACGTAGCGGTCGAGTCCGCCCACCATGAGGAGCTGCTTGTAGGTTTGCGGACTTTGCGGCAGCGCGTAAAAGCGCCCCGGGTGCAGGCGGCTGGGCACCAGGAAGTCGCGCGCGCCCTCGGGCGTCGATTTCATGAGGACGGGCGTTTCGACCTCCAGAAACTCGTTTTGGTCGAAGTAGCGCCGCGTGGTCTGGTAGAAGCGGTGCCGCAGCGCCAGCGTGCGTTGCAACTGCGGGCGCCGGAGGTCGAGGTAGCGGTGCTTCAGGCGCAGGGCCTCGTTGGCATCTTTGCCGCGCTCCTCGTGGGCGCTCACCACAAACGGCGGCGTCTCGCTGGTATTCAGCACGCACAGGTCGCTCGCCAGCACCTCTACGGCGCCGGTGGCCAGCTCCTCGTTGATGCCGCCCGAGCGCTCCTGCACCGACCCGCGCACCGAGATGACGTCTTCGCTGCGCAGCTGCTGCGCCGCCGCGTAGGCCTCCTCGTTGGCCTGTGGCGAAAAGACGACCTGCGTAAGGCCGTAGCGGTCGCGCACGTCGACAAACATCAGACCGCCCAGGTCGCGGCGCGTGTCCACCCATCCCTTCACGACGACCGAGGCATCGACGTCGTCGGGGCGAAGGGCGCCGCAGGTATGCGTGCGGGGGCCGTGCGTGTCGGGGCTGATGAGGTCGGCGCGCGGCTGGTTGGACATGAAGAGCGGGGGCGTCGTGAGCAATTATCGGGGGATGTTTACCGCGGGCGGCGGGCCGGGTTCAGCCCAGACGGCACTTTCGCGCAGCTTTTGCACCGGGCTATTGAACATCCGGTGTACAATTCGTTACTTTTGGGTAGCGATTATGAAACCATGACGGCGCACCATCGCCGTTTTGCGGCGCTGCCGCCTCGCGTTCGTTCCATTACTTGCAACTGTTCATGGCTCAGGCATCTTCTTCTGGCGCATCGGCCGTCACCGACCGCTCGTTCTTTGGCCACCCGCGCGGCCTCTCCACCCTCTTTTTTACGGAGCTCTGGGAGCGCTTCAGCTACTACGGCATGCGGGCGCTGCTCGTGCTTTTTATGACCGCTGCCGCCACCGGCGCCAATCCGGGCCTGGGCTTTAGCGTGGGCAAGGCCACGGCCATCTACGGGCTGTACACCTTCTTTGTGTACGTGCTGTCGCTCCCGGGCGGCTGGGTGGCCGATAACTTGTGGGGACAGCGCAAGGCGGTGTTTGTGGGCGGCTGTATCATTGCCGCCGGGCACTTTAGCATGGCCGTGCCCACGGTCACGTTCTTCTACATTGGGCTGGCCCTTATCGTGATTGGGACGGGCTTCCTGAAGCCCAACGTGAGCTCAATGGTGGGCGACCTGTACCCCGAGGGCGGCGCGCGGCGCGATGCGGGCTTTTCCATCTTTTACATGGGCATCAACCTGGGTGCCATCTTGGGGCCGCTGCTGTGCGGCCTGCTGGGCGAAGGCTACAACTGGCACTGGGGCTTTTCGCTGGCGGGCTTCGGCATGCTCGTGGGACTGCTGTGGTACAAGTTCACGGCCGATTACCTGGGCGATGCGGGCCTTCTAACAACTGATGCCGATGAGGCCACGCTGGCCAAACGCTCGCGCACGTTCTACGCCCTGGCCTCGGCGGCGGCCGCGATCTTTCTTACGGTCACGTGGCTCATGCAGAGCGGTATCCTTGCCATTACGCTAGAAGCGCTGGCGGGCTACCTGGGCTACGGCGCCGTGGCCATTACGCTGGGCTTCTTTGGCTACATCATCTTCTTTGGCGGCCACACCAAAACCGAACGGCAACGCCTGTGGGTCATCCTGTGGCTCTTTGTGCTGGCGGCGCTCTTTTGGGCGGGCTTCGAGCAGGCCGGTTCGTCGATGAACCTGTTTGCCAAAAACCTGACGGACCGTACGATCTTTGACCTTACGATTCCGGCGAGCACGCTGCAGCTCATCAACCCCACGTTCATTGTGATTATGGCACCGGTGTTTGGCTGGCTGTGGACGTGGCTGGCCAACCGCAACGCGAATCCCTCGATTCCGGTGAAGTTTGGTCTGGGCCTGCTCGGCCTTTCGGCGGGTTTCTTTGTCCTTTCGTGGGGCGCGGCCAACGCCTCGGCGGCCAACCCCGTGACGCCGGCCTGGCTTATCGTCACGTACTTCTTGCACACGTGCGGCGAGCTTGCGCTGTCGCCGGTGGGCCTCTCGTCGATGACGAAGCTCGCGCCTGAAAACCGCGTCAGCCAGATGATGGGCGTGTGGTTTGTAGCTGCGGCGCTGGGCAACCTGTTTGCGGGCCTCGTGGCCGGACAGCTGGAGACGATGGCGCCCAGCCCGCTCTTCTGGACGGTGGCCATGATTGTGGGCGGCGGCGGTATTGTGGCGCTCCTCATGTCGCCGTTCGTGCAGAAGCTCATGGGCGACGTAGAGTAGATCTGCTGGCCCATTGCCACCCACCGCGCAGGCACGACCCCGCCTGTGCGGTGGACGCTATTTGTCCCCAACCTCTTGCTTCTGATGTCTTCTTCCTCCACGGCCGCTGTTATCCCGCTGCGCCGGCTGCCCCATGCCGAGGGGCTTGCGTTGCCTCGTCATGCCACCGAGCACAGCGCGGGCCTCGATTTGCGAGCGGCCGTTCCAACAGATGATCCCGTTACCCTGGCCCCCGGCGCCCGCGCGCTCGTGCCCACCGGCCTCGCCCTCGCGCTGCCCACAGGCTACGAAGGGCAAATTCGTCCGCGGAGCGGCTGGGCGCACAGACACGGCATCACGGTGCTTAACAGCCCCGGCACCATCGACGCCGATTACCGCGGCGAGGTACAGGTGCTGCTCATTAACCACGGCGCGGAGGCGTTCACGATTGAACGCGGCGCGCGCATCGCTCAGCTCGTGGTTGCCCAACACCGGCGCGTGGAGTGGCGCCCCACCGACGAGCTGCCCGCCTCCACCCGGGGCGCGGGCGGCTTTGGATCGACCGGAACCGCCTAATGGCGCCCAGCGCGTTGCACGCGTGCGGCGCACTTGATTAACTTGGCAGCGCTCTGGCGTTGCCTTCGGCCCCTATTCACCCAACCTGTCGCTCATCATGGACGGAAACGCTCCCATTGGTGCCATTGATCTCTCGATCATTGCCGGGTACTTCCTCATCGTTTTTGGCATTGGCTACATCATTGCCAAGCGCACCGAGAGCGGTGACGACCTCTTTTTGGCCGGGCGCAGCTTGGCCTGGGGGGCCATTGGCTTTTCGCTGTTTGCCTCCAACATCTCCAGCACCACCCTCATCGGCCTCGCGGGCGACGCGTACCGCACCGGCATTGCGGTGTCCAACTACGAGTGGATGGCGGGCGTGGTGCTCGTGTTCATCTCCATCTTCTTCATCCCGTTCTTCATTCGTTCCGGGCTCACCACCATCCCGGAATACCTGGAGAAGCGATTCGATGTGCGCTCGCGCAAGTACTTCTCCGGGCTCTCCATCTTCACCAGCATCATGATTGACACCGCCGGCGGCATTTACGCGGGGGCGCTGGTGCTCAAGGTGTTCTTTCCGGAGCTGCTGCCGGGCCTGGAGGGCACCACGGACTTCATTGCGACGTGCTTTCTGCTGGCGCTCGTGGCGGGGCTGTACACCGCCGCCGGGGGCCTCGCGGCCGTCGTGTATACGGATGTGCTGCAGGCCGTCATCCTAATTATCGGGTCGACGTTTGTGGCGTACGAGACCTTCGCGCAGTTTAATTTTTCGTGGGAGGCCGCCACCGCCCAACTGCCTGAAGGCCACCTGTCGCTTATTCGGCCCATGGACGCTGAAGGCGTGCCCTGGCTGGGCACCCTCATTGGCGTGCCGGTGCTGG
Organism: Salisaeta longa DSM 21114; assembly: GCF_000419585.1. Lineage (NCBI taxonomy): Bacteria > Pseudomonadati > Rhodothermota > Rhodothermia > Rhodothermales > Salisaetaceae > Salisaeta > Salisaeta longa. The sequence goes on along the minus strand of NZ_ATTH01000001.1, from coordinate 2,451,413 downwards.
GCTTTTACTACTGGGGCCTCAACCAATACATCATTCAGCGCGTGCTGGGGGCCAAAGACCTCGACAACGCGCGCTGGGGGGCCATGCTGGGCGGCGCGCTCAAGATCTTGCCGCTGTTCATCATGGTGCTGCCGGGCGCGTTTGCGCTGGAGCTGTACCCCAACCTCAGCCAGCCGGATCAGGTGTTTCCAACCCTGGTAACCGACCTGCTGCCTGTGGGCGTGCTGGGCCTCGTGATGGCGGGCTTGGTGGCCGCAATTATGTCGAGCATCGACTCGACGCTCAACTCCGCCTCCACCCTCATCACCATCGACTTCATCAAGCCCAACCGTCCGGAGTTGACGCCCAAGCAAGTGGGGCGCATTGGGCGCATCACAACGCTCGTCCTCATGCTGGTGGCCGCCGCGTGGGCTCCTGCGATTTTGGAGTTTCAGGGGCTGTGGAGCTACATTCAGCAGATGCTTTCGTACCTTGTGCCGCCGGTGGTGGCGGTCTTTCTGTTTGGCGTGTTTGATCCGCGCGCCAATGGCAACGGCGCGTTTGCTACGCTGCTGGGCGGACACGCGCTCTCGTTTGTCACCTTCCTGCTGGTCCTCAACGGCTTCATCACGATTCACTTTACCATCATTGCGGGCATTCTTACCGCGCTGTGCTGCGTGCTCATGTACGTAGCGTCGCGGGCGTTGGGCGATGCGCCGGCCGAGGAAAACGTGGACGATCTGACGTGGGCGGGCCGCGCGCTGGAGACGCCCGACGCGCTGCCCTGGTACAAGGATTGGCGGGTGCACGGCGGGGCCGTGCTGACCCTTACGGCGATTATGCTTGTCATCTTTTGGTAGAGGCCGGTAGAGGCACAACCCATGTTATCCACACCGGCCGTGGGGCTGCGTAAACAATTGCGCATGAGGCACCGCCCAATGCAAGCCCCGACCACTAGCCGCAAGGAACACTACGGTTACAACCTAAACCCCTGGAAACAATAGAGTTAGCTCATCATGACGAATCTTCACGGAATCGCGGATCTGCGGCGTCTTACGTGGACAGGCGACGGTGCCCGATACATTACCCACACTTATCCACAAGTTATCCACACCGGATAGAGGCTAAGAAAGGGCTGCCCGGTACGTCGGTTGGCGGGTGCCAGGGCGATCGGCCGGTGGACAAATGAAAAGGCACCGCAGGTTCCCACAGCCTGCCGTGCCTTTCCATCACTCGTTCGGTTACATCAGAGCAAGCATCATGCGAACACTGCTCGTTGATGTATGAGCGATACGTATGAGCAGCCAACATTCGTACAGGATTTGTTCGGGTTAACAAGAAATATACATTCCTGGCATTTCCGTCATAAATCATGCGAAGTCCCTGAGGGGGGCCATGCGCAGAAACGCCCGTTGTTGTCCAGTCGTTTGGGCGGTGTGCTTTGCTTACTGATCTAACCGGGCTTATGGCTGACCTTGCCGACCTCCGCGAAGAATACGCACAACAGACGCTCGACCGCGACACGCTAGCGGCCACGCCGCATGAGCAGTTTGAGCAGTGGTTTGCGGAAGCGACGACTGCTGAAATTGAGGAACCCAACGCGATGACGCTCGCCACGGTGGGCGCCAACGGCCAACCCTCGGCGCGCATGGTGCTGCTGAAGGGCGTCGACGCCCGCGGGTTCATCTTTTACACCAACTACCGCAGCCGGAAGGGGGCCGAGCTGGCCCACACGCCGAAGGCCGCGCTTGTGTTTTGGTGGGAAGCGCTGGAGCGCCAGGTGCGCGTTGAGGGCGCGGTGGCTCAGCTGCCGGACGACGAATCGACCGCGTACTTTCACCGCCGCCCGCGGGGGAGTCAGTTGGGCGCGTGGGCCTCGCCGCAGAGCGACGTGATTGCCGACCGCTCGGTGCTGTCGGCGCAGTTGGAGGCGGCACAGGAGCGGTTTGGCGACGCCTCGGAGATTCCGCGGCCGCCGCACTGGGGCGGCTACGTGGTGCAGCCGCACAGCGTGGAGTTTTGGCAGGGGCGCCCCAACCGTTTGCACGATCGCCTGCGCTACCGGCGCACCGACGACGGCTGGAGAATAGAGCGCCTCGCGCCGTAAACTGACCTCGCCCTTTGGAGCCACAAAGCCACGGTTACCGCATCAGCCAAGCGTGAAAAGGAAGTCCTCTCGACTTCACCGATGGAAAAGTACCTGCGGACCCTTTGCCGACCAAATTACAGGTGCCTGCTATGACGCTAACCGCGTTTTATTCACGTCTGCGGGGCGCTCTGCGTCTCGGTGTTGTCCTGGTTGCCGTGTTTAGCGCCGCCGGGTGCGTGAGCACGCAAGACCGCTACGAGGAGGCGCAAGCCCTCACGGCGGAAGGGCGCTACGTGGAGGCTACGCGCTACTACGTGCGGGTGCTGACCGAAGAGCCGTCATGGACCGACGCCCGCGCTGAGTTGCGGGCGGTGGGCCAGCGCGCGGTGGATCGGCTGCTGCAGACGACGGAACGCCACGCGGCGGCCGAGCGGTACCAAGCGGCGGTCGCGTCGCTCCGCACGGTGGACGACCTGCGCGCGGCGGCTCGGGGCGTCGACGTGTCGCTCACCGTTCCCTCCAACTACCAACGCTACCGCGCCGAGATGCGGCGGGCCGCGGCCGATGCCCTCATCGCACGGGCGCAACGCGCTGAGGACGCCGGCGACTGGCCCGACGCCCACGCGGCGTACACCGAGGCCCGCTCCTACATCGCCACCGAGGCGCGCCGAACCGCCCTCAATCAAGCCCAGGCCCGCGTGCTGGTGCACTGGGGACAACAGAACATACAGAAGGGCCGCTTCCAAACGGCCTACAAGCGGCTGGGCCAGGTGACGCAGTTCGTGAAATCCGGCCATCCGCTTGCCGAAACGAGCCGAAAACTACAAGCCGACGCCGTAGCGCGCGGTACGCGCCGCGTGGCCTTTCTTCCGGTCACCCAAGACGGGCGCGCCGCGACGCGGCTGCCCGACATCTTTCTGCCCGACCTGAACCACGTCCTGGCGTTCGACTACTGGACCGCTGCGCCGCTGTTTGTTGCCCCCGTCAATCCGGTGCGCCTGCGGCGGGCCCTGCGGCGCTATGGCTTTTTCGCCCGCCCGCTCTCCGATGAACAGGCGGTAACCGTGGGACGACGCGTGGATGCCGATTGGGTGGTGGCGGCAACCCTCACCGATATCGAACAGACCGAGGAGGTCACCGAGCAGACGTCCCACCGCGTGCCGTGGCGCCCGCCGTCGAAGGGCCGCCACGCGACGTCCGACCGCGCGCCCAGTACCGCACGAGATACCAGCTACGTCGTCCAAACGGTTGAGAAGGAGCTAGCGGCCACCGCGCACTACCGTATCATCGACGTGGACAACGGATGGGTGTTGGAACGCGGCACTACCTGGCTCCGGCACGAGGCCCCTGTGCAACGGGCCCGGTTTGCCGGCAACTGGCGCCAGCTCGTGCTTCCGCCCGCCCAGCGCCCGCTCTTTAACGGCACGGCCCAGCGCGGCTGGACCAACCAGGCCATCGACCGCTTCGCCGCCGCGCTTAGCGCTTCCGTCTTTGAGGACGTGCTCGACGAAATCGAATAGACACGCGGGCGCAGTCCGCGAGGCGTTTTTAAACACAGCCTAGTCAGCTTGCAGGCACGCGAGAAGACGGGCGGGGGCCACGCCGGGCTTCAGGTCCTCTACCGGCTCGCCGGTGTCGGGAAGCAGCGTCACCGTGAGCCAGCTATCGCCCGATGCGTTCCGGTGCTGGGCCAGCCGCACCCCCGCGCTGCGCTCGCCATGGCTCGTAACCGCCGTAGCCGTGTGCGGGCGTCCCGGAAAGGGCGTGCTGGACGGCAAGGCTGCGCGCACGGTGGCCAACACCTTCCCGGCCCCTTCGATGGACGCATCCGGCAACGCACAGTACAGATCCACGCTATACGAGCGGCCAAAGTTGACAAACAAATAGGTGAAGTTGGGGGCAAGCGGCCGCCAGTGCAAATCGATGCGGCCGTGCCCTTCCGTGAGGCGCTCGACGGCCGTCAGCAATTCCGGAAAGTGGTCCTCCAGACCGTCCATCATGCGGCCGTAGCCCTCCATTTCGGCCTGCATGGGCGGCACTTGCGCCAACCCTTCGGCCGCCTCAAACGACGCCTTGTTGAGCCACTGCTGGATGGCCGGTGTGCTGGTGATGGCCTCGCGCACGGCATGCAAGGACTCCGGAAAGAGCGGCGCGAGCCGGTCGGTCCATTCGTCGACGGTGGGAGCAGGGGCAGCCATTACGGGAGCATCGGGTCGGAGAAACGACAGGACGGCCGTCGGGGGCCGCCCTGTATCTGACGGGTAGCGCGGGCCGCGGTTCGGTTACTCGCGGCCGCCGGGGGTGCGGGTCGAATCGCGTTCCAAACGCTCCAGGCGGCGCTCCAATCGCTTGGCCTGCTGCTCCATGCGCTCGGCCTGACGACGCAGCCTTTCGGCTTGCTCGCGCAGGGCGTCGAGCCGGTACTGCTGCATCGTCTCCGTATGCCGCGACCACTTACGCAGCGCCTCCTCGCGGGCCTGCTCCACACGCTCCACAAACGCCCGGAGGCTGTCGCGCGATAGGCCCTTCGGCGGCCACAAAAGCTCATACTCCTCGTCTGTTCGAATATCGAGCGTGTCCGTTGAAGCATCTAACAACGAGTCGACGTCGACGGAAGCATCCAAGAGCGAATCGATAGCCGTGGACGCGCCGAACAGCGAATCCGCGTCGAGCCGTTTCATCGTCTGCAGCAACGAGTCGCGGTACACCTGGAGGCTATCGTGATGGCCAAGAAAAAGCGCCTGGAGGCCCTCGGTGAGTCCTCGAATGCCCATCACAAAGCCCCGGAGGCCCGTTACAAGGCCGCGGCCCGCCACGATGCCGTCCGCCCACTGCTGCGTAACCGAATCGGGCAGGGTGCTGTACGCGATGCGGCCCTCAGCGCCGATGATGAGGGTATCGGCCGGTCGGCGGCCGGTCTTGATGACGATAACCCGCTGCGTGGAATCCTGCGTGACGGTGACGTCGCGTCTGATCTGTACCGAATCGGGGCGCGCGGCGGGGGCCGGCGACGGCGTCGGGACTGCGGGCGGGGGCACCGCGGCCTGAGGCGGCGCGGGTGGCGCCGATGGTTTTGCAGCGGCCACGGGTGCCGGGCGGTTCGCCTGTGTGGCTTCCTGCGAGGCGCACGCCCCGCCAATGGCTACCAGCAGGAGCGCGGCGATGCTGGCCGTTACCACCGACGCCCGCGCGGGCTGCGCCGGATGGGCTGCGCCCACCAACCGCCGGATGCGCCCCAGCACCGAGCCGTCGGTAGCCGCTAGCGCCGCGGCATGGGGCCGGACCGGTGCAGACCGCTCAACCAGCGCGGCCAGCGCTTGCACATACGCCTGGCGCGGCGCCCCCAACGCCACCGTGCCGTCGTCGCAGCAGTGCTCACGGGCCACATCCACCTGATGCGAGATCCACCAGACCCCGGGATGGTAGAAGAAGATTGTTTCGGCTGCGCGTTGCACCCAGCTCACCAGCACATCGTGGCGGCGCACGTGCATCAGCTCATGCAGCAACAGCGCCTCCACCTGATTCGTGGGCAGGCCGGTGAGCAGCCCGGTGGGCACCAGAATGAGCGGACGCCACCAGCCCATGAGCAGCGGGCTGTCGACGTGCGGCGACTGGCGCACGGTAACGGGCCATGGCAGCTCGGCGCGGGCGCACAGCCGGCACACCCGGCGTATCCACGCGGAGGGCAGCGGCTGCGTGTCGCGGCGCCGCAGCCATGCCGCATAGGCAATGCCGCCGCTGAGCCGCAGCAGAAGCACGGTGGCGCCCACAAACCAGCCCGCAGCCAGCCAGGGCACCCAGGGCTGCACCCACGCCTGTACCAGCGCGGGCCACGGCGCCGGATCGGGCGTCATGGGCGGCAGCGCGCGCACTACCACCACGGCATCAGGGGCAGCGGGCGCCGCAGCCATCGGGGATGCCACCGGGCCCAGGACACTCCACGTAACCAGCGGAGCGACGCCCACAAGCCCCAGCGCGCCCAAGCTCCACCCGTAGCGTGCCCGCGCCGACGGCCGGCGCCATGCGCATGCCAGCTTCAGAAGAGCCGCGACAAGCACGCCCTGCCACAGCGAATGCACAATCACCCAGCCCGCGCGGGCGGCCATGGGATGCTGCAGCAGCGCACGCACGCTATCCGCTACGTTAGGTATCAGATCGATCATCGGAAGCCTCCAAGTCGTCTACGAGGGCACGAATTTCGTTCAGGTCGTCATCCGAGACGCGGTCGCGGCCCAGCGCGCGCATCACAAGGGCCCGCAGCGACCCGCCAAATGCGCGATCCAGCAAGTCATCGATCAGGCGGCGCTGCGTGGCCGGCTCCGAGACCGCAGCTTCGTACACATGCGCCCGTTGCGACTCGTCGCGCGTGACGAGGCCCTTGTCCAGCATAATTTGCAGCAGCTTGAGCACCGTGGTGTAGCCCGCCTCGGCGCCCAGGTGCTCTTGCACGGCGCGCACAGTGGACGGGCCGCGCTGCCAGAGCACGCGCAAAATCGACAGCTCGGCGTCGGTGGGCATGGGCGGATCGGACGAAGCCATAGGCGTCTCGGATAAAGTACGATGTTTTTCGTATGTTTGTACGAAGATATTCGTACGTCCGATGCGCGTTCCCGGTGGCGTCAAAAAAGTTGAGGCGAGGGGGCCGGCGCCTCCGCGTGCATGAATTCTGCTGATCCAGCCGGGCGTTAGAATCCTGGAGCGCCCCACGGCACTTCAATGATTTTGAGTTTACATTGACGCCACACCACAGCCGCGGGCCGTTGCTCCGGTGGCTTTTTCTCCCTAACGCGAACAGGTGAATGAACGCAATAATGCCCTCTGCCTCGCGCGCCTGGTCTTGGCGCTTGGGCGCATGGATTACAGCAACGCTGCTCGTGCTCCTGCCGCTTGCGGCGATGCCCTTCACCGATGCGGTCCACTGGACCGCCGGCGACTTCGTCTGTGCCGGTGTGCTGCTGTTTGGGCCGTTGGCACTGTACGAGGCCGCGGCGCGACGCGTGCACCGCGGTGTGCATCGCGCGGGCATCGCGCTCGGGCTGCTCGCTACGGTCGTTCTGCTGTGGACCAACGCCGCCGTGCACGTCACCGACAGCGCAGCCGATGCGCTGTACAGCGGGGCTGCGTTGCTGGGGCTTGTTGGGAGTATCGTCGCGATCTGGCGGCCGACCGCCGGGGGGCGCGTGCTCCTCGCAACGTGCGGCGCCCTGGCAGGGACCTGTGCCGGAGCGTGGGCCGCCGGGTACGTGCCCAACGTCCACGTCTCGCTCGTTGAGGCCCTGGCCCTCACCGGATTATACGCTGCGCTGTACGGCGCCGCGGCCGTCCTCCTTTTGGGGGTTGCCCGCCAGCGGGCTGCCAACACGGCCTAACCGACGCAATTCGTGGGACGCGTCCGGCACACAACGTAAGGCCGACGCACGGCTCCCGCCTACTCGCCCCGGCCTTTGCCGCGGCACCGCTGCGCGCCCTCACGCACGGTAGGCAGTGCCCGCTCCAACGTCTTTCTTGATTGTACTATTTCTGCACGAACGCATCTTGACGTTCGCCCGTGCAATGGTTACCGTGGGACGTCCAGGGTGCTACAAAAACAAGCGGTCGCCAGCACGAAGCGGTTTCTCAGGAGTCTCCCGCACGCGGCCCGCCTGTGCTTCGGGGAAGATTGCGCCATCGGGTCGTGCCCCACGCCTCATAGTTCACTGATCTCCGTCATCGCCGGTGCGCGACAGTACGCACGGGCTTGCTTGCTGTGTAGCGTATGGATGCTTCGGCTGAATCGGTTTGGAAGGAATGCCTCACGCATATTCGCCCGCAGATCAGCGAGCAGAGCTACAAGACGTGGTTCAAGCCGCTGAAGGCGCAGTCGCTGCGTGAGGAGGAAGGCCTCCAGAAGCTCACCATTCAGCTGCCCAGTCGGTTCTACTACGAGTGGCTCGAAGACCACTACTTCTCGATGCTGCGCAAGGCCGTCACCGAGGTGTTGGGCACGCAGGGGCGCCTCTTTTACGACGTGGTCATTGAGCAAGACAACCCCGACGACCCCTCGCACGATGGCGCGTCGATGCAACTGCCCGCGCGGCGTTCGGACGAGCAGCCCCCCGCCGACGAGCAGGTCCCGTGGTCCGAGGGCGCCGGCGCATCGGCGCCCAACGACGAATCGTCCGACGCCTCGCTCGATGCGCGCGCCACGCCCACGCCGCCCCAAACCGCCTCGGCGGCGCGGTCGACCAATGACGCTGAAGCCTCTGCTGCCAAGGCCGATGCGCCGCCGGTGAGCAACCCCTTTGCTATTCCCGGCATCCAGGAGAACAACATCGACAGCCAGCTCAACGAAAGCTACGTCTTCGAGCGCTTCATTCAGGGCGACTGCAACCGCCTCGCCCGCAGCGCCTCGTGGGCCATTGCCCAGGAACCGGGCGGCACCAACTTTAACCCGTTTCTTATTTATGGCGGCGTCGGGTTGGGCAAAACCCACCTCATCCAAGCCATTGGCAACTACGTAAACAGCCACTACACCGAAAAAAACGTCCTCTACGTCTCCAGCGAGCGCTTCACTAGCGAGTTTGTGCAGGCCATTCAGCGCAACCGCGTGAGCGACTTCTCGATGTTTTACCGCCAGATCGACGTGCTCATCGTCGATGATGTGCAGTTCTTTAGCGGGAAGGAGAAGACGCAGGAGGAGTTCTTTCACATCTTTAACGCCCTGCACCAAAACGGCAAGCAGCTCGTCCTCTCGGCCGATCGCCCCCCGCGCGACATTGAGGGCATCGAGGAGCGCCTGCTATCGCGCTTTCAGTGGGGCCTCTCGGCCGACGTGCAGCCGCCCGGGCTGGAGACGCGCATTGCCATTTTGCAGCGCAAGGCCGAAGACGACGGCATCGAGCTCGATCAGGAAGTCATCGAATTCATTGCCCACAACATCAAGAGCAACATTCGGGAGCTGGAGGGCTCGCTCATCCGCCTGCTCGCCCACTCCACGCTGCACCAGCGGGAGCTCGACATCGACCTGGCCAAAGACGTGCTGCGCGATCTGATTCAGGACCGCCAGGTGAACCTCTCCGTCGAGGAGATTCAGCGTATCGTATGCGACTACCTGGACGTGGAGGAGGACCTGATTCGTGCCAAGACACGCAAGCGTGAGGTGGTGCGCGCGCGGCAGATTGCCATGTACTTTTGCAAGCAGCTTACCCAGCACTCCCTCAAAACCATCGGATTGCACTTCGGCGGCCGCGACCATTCCACCGTCATCTACGCCAACAACACCGTAGAAGACCAGATCGAAACCGACACGCAGTTTCGCAACATGGTGGAAGACCTTCAGCGCAAGATTGAACTCCGCGCCCGATAACGCCCACCCGAAGCGGCATCCTCACGCCGCCTTCACCACCGCCGCAGCGGATCTCCGCCCGGCCGCTTTCGTAACGTAATAGCCTCTATTTGCGCCCTGTGCTTAGCGACCGAACGCCATGAAATTTACCGCCTCCAGCCAAGATCTGCTTGATGCCCTGAACACCGTGCGCGGGGCCGTGCCCTCCAAAAGCACCCTACCGGTGCTGGAATGCGTGCTCTTTGAGCGCGACGGCGACGTGCTGCGGCTCAGCGCCACCGATCTTGAGATCTCGATCGTGCAGCGCGTGCCCGTTCAGTTTGAAACCAACGGCACGCCCGGCGCAACGCCCATCGCCGTGCCGGCCAAGCGCCTCATCGACACGCTGCGCGCGCTCCCCGAGCTCCCCATCTCGTTTGCCGCCGATGCGGACTTCGAGATTACGCTGGAGACCGACGCCGGCCACTACAAAATGGCGGGCTACGACGGGGCCGACTTCCCCGACCTGCCCGACCTCTCCGGCGGCCGCGAGGTGTCTGTCGAGGGCGCCGTGCTCAAGCGGGCCATCGACCAAACCAGCTTCGCCGTGAGCAAAGACGCCCTGCGCCCGGCCATGATGGGCGTCTACTTCCAGCTCGGTCCCAGCGAAACCCGCGTGGTGGCCACCGACGGCCATCGCCTCGTGCGCCTGGAGCTTGCCGATCTCACGGTAGACACCGAAACCAACTTCATCCTTCCGCAGAAGGCGGCCAAGCTGGTGGGCAAGGTGTTCGATGACGACGACCTGTGCACCATCACGGTCGACGACGGCCATGCCAGCATCACCGCCGACGACGCCCGCGTCCTGGCGCGCCTCATCGACGAAACCTACCCCAACTACCAGTCGGTCATCCCCGACAACAACGAACAACTGCTTACCGTCGAGCGCGAGCAGTTCCTCAGCGCGGTCGAGCGGGTGGGGCTCTACTCCTCCAGCATGACCAACCAGATTCGCCTGGACATCGCCCCCGATCAGGTCACCATCTCGGCGGAAGACGTGGAGCGCTCCAGCGAGGCGGAAGAGGTCGTGACCGCCGACTTTGACGGCGAGCCCATGGAAATCGGGTTTAACTCGGAATATCTCACGGAGGTGCTGGGCAACGTGGATGCCGAGGAAGTGGTGATGCACCTGAGCACCCCCAACCGCGCCGGCATTGTGGTGCCGCAAAAGCAAAAAGACGGCGAAGACATCCTGATGCTCATCATGCCGGTGATGCTCAACACCTACGCGTAGAGGCTGCAGCTACCTCAAAGCGGTAATGGCCCCGCGCGCTGTGCTGACCCAACGGCGCGCGCGGCCTCGGGCGGACGCATCAAGAAACCTTGCAATGGGCGTTGCTCCGAGCGTAGGGCAACGCCCATCGGTTGGATGGGTCCGCGCGATGGCGTCAGGCCTCGGGCGATCCTTTCTTGAAGGCCGCCGCTCCAATGGCACCTCCAATGGCCCCGAAGATCGCGTACACAACGCCTCCAATGACGAAATTGAGCAGCAGTCCCATAACGCTGGGCCCTTGCTGCATCTGTTGCATCATTTGACGACGCTGCTCGGCGCTCATCTGGTCGCCCATGTACTCCATCATAAATGACTGCATGGCCTGCTGCATGCCCAGCCCCAGCGGCATCATCACCGCAAAGTTGAGCACCGAGCCCACGATAAGCCCGACGATAGCCGCAGCCGCACCAATCAGCGCCCCCTCGCCGCCTTCGATGGTCACCTGTTGCGTGTTGGTGTAGTGCCAAACCGCCGCCATCGCCCCACCGATGACGCCCGCACAACACAGCACATTAACCAGGCTCAGGAATGACGTGCTGAAGATGCCAACAACGACACCGCCCACAAGAATAGACGTTTGCTTGGGAGTCATAGAACCACCGGATGTTCGATGAGCGTTCAGTTTGATGGACGTTGCCCGAAAACCCCTCGTGGACGTGCTGTCACGATGACTTTTCAAACAAAGCCTGTCAGAGAAGGTAGCGGTCGCGCAGCATAATCGAAAGGCGGGGCGATCGCATAAATTTGGGGGTCGTGCTGACGGAGATCAGGAGTGATTTACAAAATGACGATGACATGCCCTGAAAACAGGAGTTGACTTCGATTCGTTCAAGGCGAATTCACGATGAATCATGCAATGGCTCTGTCAGCACGTCTCGCTGATTGCAATGTACGGCAGGTTTTTGCTCGTTTGTGGAGATTGCCACGTCGCTTCGCTCCTCGCAATGACAAGATGGGTTAAATGCGGAAACGATATATGAATGGTTCAGATGGCTGTTCAGACGGGTTTGACCAACTGCACGGCCAACACCAAAAAGCAGTATACGCCTTGTCATCGCGAGGACTGAGAGGCCTTGGTCATGCCACTGGTGCGGACGCGAGGCACGCGGGGGCCAGAGGTCATGCCCGTGGTACGATCTCCATGTACGAAAGGATACGCACGACTGCAGAGATTGCATCACAGGCTTGACCTTCGGCCTCCCATCTGGGATGACCTAAAGGGTCTCACTTTCAGTATGACCTGACGCCCCCCTTCCAAGGCATCCAGGATCGTTGCATCAATCTTTGGGGTTCCCACTAACACCCCTCATGAGTCCTTTACAAAATGACGACAGCATACCTTGGAAGGAAGAGCCATCTTTGAAGGGCCCAGGACGGATTCACAATTGCTCATGCTGTTGCCCTGAATCGAAAGGCGTAACGAAAGAAATGGCGCATGCGTTAGCACGATGCGCTCCCCTCCCCGACGGCATCAATCTGAATGGACGCTCCTTCTTCCTCACGCTCCCCGGCCCCCGGCCGGCGCCTGCGGGCCGCTGTGCGCCGCGTGTGGCGCCGACATCGTCCGCAACCGCCATCAGCCCCCGACGCCCACGAAGAACCGCCGCGGCGCGTGGGGAGCTATGCCCAGTGGCTGCCCCTTCTGCGGCTTGTGCCGTGGGGCTTGGCCCTTTTGTTTGTCGTCTCGTTTGTGTGGGACGTGCCCGCAGCCACGCTGTCGGTGGCGGGCCATACGTGGTCTACCAAAGGGCTGCTGCGCATCCTCACGGTCAGCGGACTCATTGGGTTTGGCACCAACTGGCTGGCCATCACCATGCTCTTTCAGCCGCGCACGCCGCGGCCCATCTTTGGGCAGGGGCTCATCCCTGAGCAGCGCGAGCGGGTGGCCTGGCGCCTCGCCGACGCGGTGAGCGACGAGCTCATCAACGAGCGCATCATTTTGGAAAAGCTGGAGCAGAGCGGCCTCGCCGCGCGCTACCGTGACAAGGCGGTTGCGCTCACCGCCGACCTCGTGGCCGATCCTGACGTGCGCGGCGCGCTGAAACAGGCGGCCCGCGATGCCCTGCGCGACGCCCTCGCGGCCCCGCACGTACAGGAACGCATCGTGCAATTTACCGAAGAACAGCTGGAGGCACATGCGCAGCAGGGCGTGCCCGGCTTGGCGCTCCGCGCCTATCGCGCGCTGCGGGAGGACGACTTTCAGGAACGCCTGCGCGAGGCCGTAGCCCACTTGCCCGCATCGGTCGACCCGCTGCTCGACGAGCTCGACCCGCTCATCGACCGCCTCCCGGCGCACGTGCGCCTGCGCGGCCCGGCCATCGAGGCCGCCCTCACACGCGCGGTGGTGCAATTTGTGCGTTCGCTCAACGTGCAGCGCATCATCCGCGACAACGTGGCAGCCTACGATGAGCAGCAGCTCGAACGACTACTCAAACGCACCACCAACGAGCAACTCAACTACATCAAATATCTGGGCGCCGTACTGGGCGTGGTGGGCGGCTTTATCATATGGGCCCCGGGGCCCGCGCTCGGGGTGCTGGGCGGCAGCGGCCTCGTGCTGTACCTCATCGACGAAGCCCTTTACCGCTACCGCCGCGATTCGTAGCATCTTCGTTGGAAGCGATTGCAGACGCATGCGATCTTTTGATCCTGTGGCCCGTTACACAAACGTAATGCGGTAATAAGCACCCGCCATCCGCCAGTCGTTCACTGACGTTCCCCTTTTTCATGCAAATAGCCTCTTACCTGTCAGAAGACCTCGGGGCCTCCGTCGACTTCGAGACCTTCCACGAGAACTTCCGCAGTAAGATTGATCGCGTGTTTAACATGCGCGGTGACCTCGATGCTGCAAGCCTGCAGCGCGGATTGCCGCCATTCATGATGCGGGAAATCCAATCGTGCACGCCCCTCTCGGTGTTCATTCCGTCGGCCTATGGCGGGCGCGGCGGGCACGTGCACGAATGCCAGGCCATCCTGGCCGCCGCATCGTACGAATCGCTCGCGCTCTCGCTCACGCTGGGCATTAACGGCGCGCTCTTTCTTCAGCCCCTGGCCAAGTACGGCAACGAGGCCGTAAAGGCACCCGTCTTTAAGCGGTTTATTGAAGACAAAAACATGGGCGGGCTCATGATTACCGAGCCCGATTATGGCACCGATGCGCTGAGCATGCAAACGTCGTACACCGAAACCGACGACGGCTACCACATCCAGGGCACCAAGCATTGGGCCGGGCTCACGGGTTGGGCCGACTTCTGGCTTGTAACGGCGCGCCGCCAGCACGACAGCGGATCGCTGGGACGCGACATCGACTTCTTCGTGGCCGACACCAACCGCCCCGAGCAGCTCATTGAGGTTGAGGAGCTCTACGAAAACCTGGGCCTCTACATGATTCCGTACGGGCGCAATAACGTGGACATTCGCGTGCCCACGGCGCACCGCCTGGAGCCCGAAAGCACGGGCATTAAGATGATGCTCGACGTGCTGCACCGCAGCCGGATTGAGTTTCCGGGCATGGGCATGGGCTTTTTGAAGCGCCTGCTCGACGAGGGGATCGCGCATTGCAGGGAGCGCTACGTGGGCAAAAAGCCGCTCACCGCATACGACCAGGTCCGTGCGCGGCTCGCGCGCATGCAGGCGGCGTTTACGGCCTGCTCGGCGATGTGCCTGCACACCAGCGAAACCGCCGGCTTGGCGCACAACATGGCCAGCGAAACGGTGGTGGCCAACTCCACCAAAGCCGTCATCACCGACCTGATGCAGGACGCCTCGCAATCGCTCCTTCAGCTCATGGGCGCGAAGGGCTACAAGCTGGACAACATCGCCGGCCGCTCGGTGGTCGACAGCCGTCCGTTCCAGATCTTCGAGGGCTCCAACGACGTGCTCTATCAGCAAATCGCTGAAGGGGTGCTCAAAAAGATGCGCCGCGCGAAAGAATCGAACCTGCAGCGCTTTCTCGCGGACTTCGCGCCGACTGAGCGCGCCGCGGACTACTTCAAGGACACGCTCAGCTTTTCGGCCGACCTGTCGCTCCCGCAGCGCAAACTGGTCGAACTTGGCAAAATCCTGGGGCGCGTCGTCTCTATGGAGTTCATCATTGAGCTCGGCGACCGCGGCTTCCGCAGCGACTTGATCTCGAATGCGCTGCACAGCTTCCAACGCGACGTTGCGGGACGCATCGCCAGCCTTCACCACCGCCCGACGGCTGAGGTGGCCGAAGACTACGAAGAGGGCGCCTCGTGGCTCTCCTTCGTGCAGCCATCAGAGGCGTAATCCGTGGGCCAGCGGCCGCTTTCTCGTGATTAGTGTCTGATTTTATGGCTTCGGTTCTGTTTGTCTTTCCGCACCCCGACGACGAATCGTTCGGTCCGGGGCCCGCGCTGGCCCGGCTGCGCCGCGAAGGCCACGCCGTGCATCTGCTGACCCTCACGCGCGGCGAAGCCACGTCGCAACGCGAGCGGCTCGGCTATTCGAAAGAGGAAATGGGCGCGGTGCGTGCCCGCGAGATGGAAGCCGTTGCCGGGGCGCTCGACCTCTCGTCGCTCACCGTGCTGCAATACCCCGATGGGGAGCTGGCCGCGGGCGACCCGCTCGCGCTGGAAGCCACCATCGAGGAGCACGTGGAAGCGCGCCGTCCCGACGTGGTGGTCACTTACCCGGTGCATGGCATCAGCGGGCACCCCGACCACCTGGTGACGCACGCGGTGGTGAAGCGCGTGGTCGCCAAGCGCTGGCGCGACGGCCGCGCCGTGCCGCGGCGGCTGGCCTTTTTTGTCCTTCCGCCGACCGACGGCGACCGCCCCGAGCACCTGCAATCTACGCCCGAAGCGGCCATTGGGGCGTGCATGGCCGTCACCGATGACGACCTGGCGCGCGGCCACGCGGCCCTCGCGTGCTATGAAACGTACGCACCGGTGATCGAAGCCCAGCAGCCGCTACAGCAAGTAACCGACGGCGTGTGCTTTCAGCTGTGGGGTGAAGCGGCAGGGCCCCGCCGCACCCATCTCCTGGAGCAGCTGCCCGTGACCGTGTCGGCGCCCGCGTATGCCTGACCCCGTGCTTGCCTTTGCGGCCCTCGGCGCGAACCTGGGCGATCGGTGCGCGCGCCTGCAACAGGCCGTTGATGCCCTCGCCGCGCTGGCCCACACCCGCATCGTCAACCTATCGGACGTGTACGAAACCGAGGCGCACACCCGCAGCCCAACGGACACGCAGCCCGATTACCTCAACGCTGTCGTGGCGCTTCGCACCGCCCAGTCGCCCGAAGCGCTGCTGGACGCATCGCAGCGCATCGAGCAGCAGGCGGGCCGCAAGCGCTCGCCCGATGCCCCGCGGTGGCAGCCGCGCCCGCTCGACATCGACTGGCTGGCCGTGGGGCCGCACACGTGCAGTACCGCGCGGCTCACGCTCCCGCACCCGCGGCTGGCCGACCGGCGGTTTGTATTGCGCCCGTGGGCCGACTGCGCCCCGAACTTCCACGTGCCCGCACCGTTCGAAACGACGGTACACGCGTTGCTTCATCAATGCCCCGACCGCAGTGCTTGCCGGCCTGCGGTTTCCTGTACGCTCACCTGGCCGTCTGACGCTTAACCGCCGCGCATGCCCGATTCCTCCGCGCTGCCCGATCACCTCAACTACATCGTCATCGAAGGCGTCATTGGCGCCGGAAAGACCACGCTCGCACGCCTACTCTCGCGTCGGTACAACGCGCGCCTCGTACTGGAGCAGTTTGACGACAACCCCTTCCTGGAGCGCTTTTACGAGAACCGCGCCCGCTGGGCCTTCCAAACCCAACTGGCCTTTTTGGCGAGCCGCTTTCGGCAGCAAAAGGACATGGGCGCGCCCGATCTGTTTCACCGCGCCGTGGTGAGCGATTATGCGTTCGACAAAGATCGGATCTTTGCGCACCAGAACTTGTCGGGCGACGAACTTCAGCTCTACGAGACGATGTTTCGCATCATGGAGCCCAACGTACCCACGCCCGACCTCGTGGTCTACTTGCAGTCGACACCCGAGCGGCTGATGCAAAACATCAAGCAGCGCGGCCGCCCGTACGAGCAAGACATGGATCCGGCCTACATCGCTTCGCTGCATGAGGCGTACAACCAATACTTCTTTCACTACCAGAAGAGCCCGCTGCTCATCCTCAACGCAGCCGCCATCGACTTTGTAGACCATGCCGACGAACGCGAAGAGCTGCTGTCTCACATTATGGATGCCGCCCCCCAGGGCACCACATACGTGAACCTGCACGCGTCGTCGTCGACCGCTTAACCTTTTCGTTTCTCTCGCTGTGCGGGCATGGAGTATGTTGTTTTCGCTTTCATCTTCTATTTCATCTTGCAGGCCTCCAGCAATTTGGTGATGGCCCTGCGCGGGGCTGGGCAGCCCCAACCGCCGCCCAACCACAACTGGCGCGGCCCCTCGCCCAGCGACTACACCGGCGAAGAGCGCGCGCGCCCCGAGTATTGGGGCTGCGACGTACGCGATGCACAGTGGACCGACTTGTAGCGCCGCATCACGGGCCCGCCACGGGAACATATCCGCCCCACATGCGGCGTACAACCTGATCCACTGGTTCTGAAGCTTTGGACCTTGCTATGCTTCGTGTAGACATTACGCCATACAACGACGGGGTGCATCGCCTTGCGCTTACGCCCGAGGCCGAGGCGCTTGATCTCCCGGAGGAGGCTGCACCGCTGCGTGACGTCTCCGTCGACCTCACGCTGGATGTGCGCCGCGACCGCATCCTTGTTCACCTTGTCACCGAGGCGCTGGCCGAGTTGACGTGCGACCGCACGCTGCGCCCCTTCGACCAGCCCTTAAGCGGCCAGTACAGCGTACTCTTTGGGCCCGAACGGCTTGTGGGCACCGGCGCCACCGAGACGTACGACGAGGTGCGCTTGCTGCAGCGCGGCGACCGCTTCATCGACCTCACCACGGTGGTGCGCGACACGCTGCTCCTCGACATCCCTCAGCGCAAAGTGGCCCCCGGGGCCGAAGACGAGGCCATCGACCTCAACTTTGGCCCGGCCGATGCAGACGACGAAGCGCCGGCGCGCGCCACCCCCGAGTGGAAGCAAAAGCTGCAACGTCTTCAGGACGACGACTAGGCTGTGGCTGCCCCCCTCGCAGCGTGCGCCCGTTGATTTATCAACCACAGCCTGGACGATGGGCGCGTGCTAATTCTGCGCAAAATACATCTGCCGTCCGAACTGCACGCGGGCGCCGTGCTTACATACATTCTGCTTCACCGATTGTCACGCACCGTATCGTAGCCCGACCAACCTGTCATGGCCGTACCCAAGAGACGCCACTCGAAATCGCGTTCCCGTAAACGCCGTTCGCAATACTACAACGAGCTGAAGGCACCGCAGCTCATGGAATGCAACAACTGCGGCCACCCAAAGGTCATGCACCGTGCCTGCCCCGAATGCGGGTATTACCGCGGCCGCCAAGTGGTTGAAGTGCCTGAAGAAATCTACTAGCGTTGCCGTATGGCGCCCAGCTTCGTGGTACCGTATGATTTTATTGCCGCGGTACCCTATGTTAAGCGGCGCATCGGTCTTCTCTCATAGGTTCTTGTAGCCCACATGTCCGCCCATATCGCCGTTGACGCCATGGGAGGCGATCACGCCCCTGCGGCTGCCGTTGAAGGTGCCCTCAATGCCGTTCGCGCTGCCGATGGTGCGCTCGCTGTTAGCCTCTTTGGCCCTCAAGACACGGTGCAAGGCGCGCTCGACGCGTACGGCGACATAAGCGATCTCCCGCTTCATGTGGTGGATGCCCCGGATGTCATCACGATGAATGATGCGCCTGCCACGGCGATCAAAACCAAGCGGCAGTCCTCCATCCATCGCGGGCTGCAGGCACACAAAGAAGGCGCTGCCGATGCGTTCGTGAGCGCGGGCAACACCGGCGCCGTCATGGCCGCCTCCATGTTTATCCTGGGGCGCATTGCCGGCATTGAGCGGCCCGCCATCATCGGGTTTTTTCCGAATCTGCGGGGCACCTCGGTAGTGGTGGACATTGGCACCAACGTAGACTGCCGTCCCGAGCATCTCGTGCAGTTTGCCCGCATGGCCAGCGTGTACCGCACGCACATGATGGGCGACGAGCGGCCCTCGGTGGGGCTGCTCAACATTGGCGAGGAACCGGGCAAGGGCAACGAGCAAGCCAAAGCGGCCTACACGCTTCTCAAAGACGAAGACCGCATTCACTTCATCGGGAATGTGGAAGGGAGCGACCTGCTCCACTATGCCGCTGACATCATCATTTGCGACGGCTTCGTGGGCAACATCTTGCTGAAGTTTGGCGAAACGATGACGACGGTTCTCTCGGAGCTGACCCGTCAGGAGATGGAGCGCCAACAGCTGGCCCCCGATGAACAGCAGCTCGTGGCCGGCGTGCTGGGGGAAGTCAAGAAGTCGTTTGACCACGACACACGCGGGGGGGCTCCGCTGCTTGGCGTAAACGGCGAGGTTATGATTGGGCATGGACGCGCCACCGCGGGCACCATCGAGCAGATGATTCGCGCTGCGGCGGACCTTCAAGCCAGCGACGTTACGAAGGCCCTGACGCAGTCGTTTGGCGATTGACACGCGGCCAAAGACTACGCCCGTCGACTGTCACGCGCCGTGCAGGTGCATGTGCACGCATTTCTGCAGTACCAGCCTCTGGAGGATCAGCGAACGACGCGCGGCACACGGCATCAGTACCAGATCTCCATCCGCAGCCCGCGGTTGTTGCGGGAGGGGTTGCGCGGCACGCGGCGGGCATCGCCTTCGTGCATGGCGCCGGCCACAGCGCACACCGCATGCGCATCGAGCACATCGGTCGCTGCTGCCACGCGCGTGGGGTACTGGCGCATCGCATCTTCGATGGACGGAAACAACGCCCGCAGTAGGCGCGCACGCGCCGATCGCCCATCTGCGGTATGTTTACTCGCGGCCATCGGGGCGTCATCGTTGAGCGCGTAAAACGCACACTCCGGATGCACCTCCCGTATCCGTTCCTGCCGCGCGGGCGACATCGCGCGCTGCACCGCGCGCATCTTGGGGATGAGGTGCCAGGCCTGAATCGTAAGCCCCGGAGCATCCGGCCCACTGGCCCGGTTGATGGCGCTGGCTTCTTTGTGGCTTTGTGCCGCAAGCGCCTCCGCTACCGGCGGCGAGAAGACACTGCTGCTTCGCGGATGCCCAAGCAGCGCCCGGGCGTCCCGATCGCACGTGCGACCGCCCGGCTGGGCAACGTCGGGCAGCCCAATCACCATGTCGACCCCCACGTAGGCCGCGTCCTGCGTGGCGCGCAGCACAGCCTCAAAGGTGGATGCCACCCGCCGCGCGACGATGCCCGTGGACGGCTGCCACCCCACCACCAACCATCCCCCCGGGCACCCATCCACGCCCGCAACCCATACCGCATCGCTCGTAGTTTCAAGCATTTTCCCCAACTTCTTTTGTGCCTCTCGGTTACGTTTTGGAAGCGCTTCGCGCCCCCACTTATCTCTACTGCCTATGAAGTTGCCGTTCGTTCTTGCACAGCGTTTCGTTGCGGGCGAGACGCTCGATGCTGCACTCCCCACCGTTGATGCCCTCAACCGCAAGGGCCTCCATGTTGCGCTCGATCTGCTGGGCGAACATGTGCACAAGCGCGACGTGGCCGAAGCCTCGCGCGACGCCTATCTGGAGCTCATTGATGCGCTGGCGGAGCACGCGCCTCCCAACCGGCGCAACCGCATCTCGATCAAGTGCTCGATGCTGGGCCAGCTCATCGATACCGATTTTTGCCTCGACAACCTGCGGACGGTGTTGGAGCACGCGGCGCGCCACGATATGTTTGTGCGCCTCGACATGGAAGGCAGCGACCTCACGCAATCCACCCTGGACCTGTTCGAGACGGTCTACCCCGACTTTGAGGGCTACGTGGGGCCGGTGCTGCAGGCCATGCTCAAGCGCACCGCCCGCGACATCGATCGGATGTGCGAGCTGGGGGTTAGCGTGCGCCTGTGCAAGGGGGCGTACGGCGAACCCAAATCGCTGGCGTATCAGCAGATGGATGAGATCCGCGCCCACTACATCGAATACATGGAGCGCCTGCTGCGGCACACGCCGTACTCGGGCATTGCCACGCACGACGACCGCTTGATTGATGCAACAAAAGCCTTTGCGGACGGGGAGGGCATGGGCCCCGACCGCTTCGAGTTTCAAATGCTGTACGGCCTGCGCCACGAAACGCAAGTCCAACTCGCGCAGGACGGATACAACATGATGGTGTACGTGCCCTACGGCACCGAGTGGTTTCCGTACTTTTCGCGGCGCCTGCGCGAGCGGAAGGAAAACGTGTGGTTTGTGCTCAAGAACCTGTTCCGCTCGTAGCGCGCTTGCGCACCCGCCGGTTGCCTACATCGCAAGGCCGCCGTCTACGTGCAGCACGTGGCCGGTGATGTAGCGGGCCTCGGGGTCGGCCAGGAAGAGCACGGCGCGCGCGACCTCCTCGGGCGTGGCTGGACGTCCGAGGGGCACGGCGCCCAACATCGCCTCGCGGGCGTCGTCGCTGAGCTCATCGGTCATGTCGGTGGCCACGTAGCCGGGCGCTACCACGTTTACCGTAACGCTACGGCGCGCAAGCTCCTTGGCGAGGCTCTTCGAAAAACCAATGATCCCGGCCTTCGAAGCCGCGTAGTTCGTTTGGCCCGGGTTCCCCATCACGCCGACAACCGACGAAATGTTGACGATGGCGCCGGCCCGCTGGCTCATCATGGGGCGGTAAGCGGCCTTGCAGAAGTTAAACACCCCCTTCAAGTTTGTATCCAGCACGTCGTCCCAATCCGCTTCCTTCAACCGGAGCATCAGGCCGTCGCGCGTGATGCCCGCGTTGTTCACGAGCACATCCAGCGATCCCCACGCGTCCGTGACCGACGCCACCGCCGCCTCGGCGGCCTCCAATTCTGCCACGTCGCCCTGCAGGGCCATCGCCTCGACGCCCTGCGCCTCCAACGATGCAACGAGCTCTTCTGCCGCCTCGTGCGACGACCGGTACGTAAACGCCACGCGCGCGCCGGCCTCGGCGGCCGCAGTTACAATGGAGCGGCCGATGCCACGCGTGCCGCCGGTGATGAGAACGGACTGATCCGACAAATCAAAGGTCATGGAGCGAAGAAATTCGTGAGTGCAAGAGAGCAACGGGTACGATGAACCGCACCACGCGCCGACAGATCCGTGTGGATAACCTGTCGATAATGTGTGGATAACTCGCCCCATGGTCGGCAAACCGACCTCCCACCCGATGTGGATAACGCGTGGACAAATTGTGGGTAACTTGTGGATAACGTGTGGATAACTCCGATCCGCTCATCCCCCAGAAGCGGACTGTTGATAAGTCCGAAGTTATCCACACTTTACTAACAGTTATTAACATTTCGCCCGATGTGGATAACTTGTGAGTGCTATTTCGGGGCTATGGAGCCGCTGCGACCGAAATGTGGATAACTCACCTCAAATCGCCGTTTATATCTGCAGAGCGGGGGTCTACCGCTTCGATTTTGTGGATAACTCTGTTAATAACTTTGGTGAGACGGGTCAGATGACGCCACGCTCTTGTGGAAAACTAAGTTATCAACATATCCACAGCCCCTACAACAACAACAACCTAGCTTCTCTAGAGACCTAGACTAGCACCTAGGGCTGTGGATAACTGCCAAATCCTTCGGCAGCCCACACGATATACAACCGGTATAGCATCGTATACCGCATCGCTTCAGCGCCACCGGCGACGCCAAATCTTGCGCCCGTCACTTCGCAGCCAAATTGCTCCGCTGTGCTTCGTCGATCGAATGACGGCGCCGTGCTCCTCCCAACGGTTGACGACCGTTGGTGCTGGAAAATCAAATCGGTTATCTACACCGGCAGAGATCAGTGCACGTACCTGCGACGAATCATCGGAGATAGCACGTACCAGTGGCAGTCGACTGCTTGTTGAAGAGCCGTGGTGCGCAACCTTCACAACATCAGCGTTCAGTGCATCCCCGTACCGGTACACCAACCATCCCTCGCCCCGGTGCTCCACATCTCCTAGCAATACCCACTGCGTGGTGCCGTATGCAATGCGCAGAACCACCGAGCGCTCATTGTCCCCAGACATCGCGTACGTGTGACGTCGCGGTGGCGGCCCCAGCACTTCCACCATTGCAGACGAGATATCCAGCGTATCTCCAGCTTCTACATACCGCACCGGCACCTTCAAACTATCGACGAGTCGTTCAAACGACGCGATCAAACGATTACGCGACGCCCACTCCGTGCGAACGACACGCTGAACGCCAACGCTACGAAGCACCGACAACGCGCCACCGAGGTGATCGGCATCGGGGTGTGTGATGACCAGTGCGTCCAACGACGTGATGCCTTGGCGCTTCAAGAACGGGACAACCACCGCGGCCCCCGCATTGGTAAAGCGCGTCTTGGGACCGGCATCCACAAGCACGTGCTGTTCGTTCGGGAACGAGAATAACATCGCATCGCCCTGCCCCACATCGAGCATCACCGCATCCATGCGCGGATTGTCTCCCACCCTGACAGCAGATGCGAGAGCTCCACAAGCCAGGATGCCAATGGATGCAACGGCCAGCCCCCAGCGCCAGCGCGGCCGTCGCCATTGCGCGAGCGCCCCGAGGCCTGCTCCAAAAGCGAGGATATGCACCCACGACCAGGCCGGCGTTTCCCAGAGGGTCCATCGCAGCCACGTGGCCCCACGCGCAACAATCCACAGCAGCCCCTGCACGCTTGCATCGGCCGTGCTGCCAAACGCGCCCGCCGCCAGAGGCACCGGTGCGCAGCACACCACCAACAGGCCGCTTAAGAGGACGAGCGCCGTGAGGGGAATGGCAAGAACATTGAGCAGCAGCCCTGCAAACGCAACGCGTCCGAAGTGCACCGCCAGTACCGGCGCGGTGGCCAGCGTTGCAGCCACAGACGTTGTAACGACCGTAACGATGTGCGGCCCCCACCAGCCCTCCGTCCAGCGTGTAGGCAGTGCATCCACCAGTACCGGGTTCAACACCACGATGCCCGCTACGGCTGCAACAGACAGCTGAAATCCCACGTCGAACAGCATTGGAGGCCGTAGCACGAGCAAAACGATCATGGCAAGGCCAAGGCTGTTCAGCGCGGTGGAGGATCGCTGAATGATGGCGCCGCCAATGAAAATAATGGCCATGACCACGGCACGCACCACCGAGGCCTGCATGCCCGTGAGAAGCAAGTAGGTGCCCAGCAGCACAATGGTACTCACAGCCCGCACCCACTGCATGGTGACCCACGGCATGGACGCGCGCACCAGGAGCGGCTTGAGCAGCAAAAAGATAACCATGCCCACCAGCAGCACGTGCAACCCCGACACGGCCAGCAGGTGCATGAGCCCGGTTGCTGCAAATTGGGCCTCTCGTTGTGCCGAGAGCCCCGAGCGGTCGCCAAGGAGAAGCGCACGGAGGACGCTTTGCGTGGTGGGGCGCTGCCCAAAGGCGTCGATCGCGCCGCGTACATGGGCGCGGGCCGCGTACGCTGCAGCGTCGAGCCACGTAGCCGCAGTGCCGCAGGTCTGCAGCAGAGACGCCCGCTCAAGCGTCATCGTCCAGTACACGCCACGCCGCGCCAGATAGGCCCGGTAGTCAAAGGCCCCTGGGTTGCGGCGCGTAGGCGGCCGCTGAAGGCGTCCTGTGACCACTACGCAGGTCCCATCCCGCACATCGGGATGAGCCGCGCGATCATCGACCCACCGCGTCACCTGAACGCGCCCCGTGACGGCCAGGGTATCCAGCGGTCCTTGCCACGCCGTCGCTCGCATGGTAAACCGAAACGCCCGCGACGATCGGGACGGCGGGGCATCGACCACGCCGCGAAGCTGAATGCTGCGTTCCGGGCCACGGTCTGGAACGTAGGAACGGAGCGCGTGTGGCGCCGGGCGTTGGTAGATGGCCATGCGTGCGCCGCCCATCGTAAAAAACAGCAGCAAGGCGACGCAAAACCGAAGCAGCGGAGCGAGTGATACCAGCCGCTGCCGGTCGATCCACTGCGCTGCCCCGGCCACGGCACCGCCCACAAGCGCAAGCGCGCCCCAGTGCCACACCGAGACGGTAAAAGAAACATTTGAAGCAGCCACGCTAGCAGCAAGCGCCCCTGCCAGCCAGAGGGCGGGGTAGGCCATCCAACGCGGCGTAGCAGAAACAGGCATACTTTTGAAGGATTGTGTGATGGGCCAACGGGATAGCAAAGACACGTTGAATTGCATCACGCAACATGCCCGCATCTATTTGCAGAGGGCATGAAACCAGCGTCCGCCCCGAACCCTTTCCAAGGATGAGAGATAGTACACAAGCTGTTTAGACCGCGTGTCGCCTGTTGCGCGTCACGCCCCTTCCCGATAGATTGCTACGCGTTATGAGCCGCCGTACTACTCGCGAGAGCGTTATGAAAGCCCTCTTTGCCCACGAGCTATCGGGGGAGGAGCTGTCGTCGGTGTGGCGTCATATCGTGCTTCCAGAGCTGTCTGACGATCCGAGCCAGGAAGCCTTTGCCGACACGCTGCTCGCCACGACGGCGGAGCGCCGCTCGGAGATCGACCGGGTGCTGGCGAAGCACGTAAACAACTGGGATCTCGATCGCATTGCGCCGATCGACCGGGTGCTGCTGCGCATGGCGACGTGCGAGCTGCTGGCCCTTGAGGATGTGCCGCCGAAGGTGAGCATTGACGAGGCCATCGAGATTGCCAAGCAGTACAGCACGCCCAGCAGCGGGCGCTTCATCAACGGCGTGTTGGATGCCGTGCTGGAGGATCTGAAAGCACAAGGCCGTGTGCACAAGACGGGCCGCGGGTTGGTGGGTTTTGAAGCCTGAGCGCTGATTGTGGCCTACGACCCCTTTACAGCGTTGAAACAGCCCGCAGTTGCCTTTTTGTTAACAGCTTCGCAACATTAACGGTACTGCAGATGCAGTACACGTTCTCGTATCCACTTTTTTGACAGCCGCATCAAGCGGCCAACTGCAATGGGGCTTATCGCAATCGGTGATATTCACGGGTGTGCCGCCTCGCTGGATGCACTTCTCGACCGGCTCGGGCCCACGTCCGACGACCACTTGGTGTTCATCGGCGACTACATCGATCGTGGCCCCGACTCGCGGGGCGTCATTGAGCGCCTGCTAAAGCTGCGCGACGAGGTGCAGTGCACCTTCCTGCGCGGCAACCACGAGGCCCTTATGCTCGGCTACTTCAACGAAGGCGCCTTCAACCTGTGGCGCATCAACGGCGGCCTCTCAACGATGCACAGCTACGTGGATGGCAGCTCTGAAATTGAATTTCCAGATGCGCACATCGAGTTCGTCCGCGAGACGAAAATGCATTACGAAACCGACGACTTCTTTTTTGTGCATGCGGGCTTGCAGCCGAACCTCACCATCGCCGAAAACCTGGAGGAATCCAACGAAAAGGTGTTCTTGTGGGAGCGGGCCCACCTCGAAGCCCCAGAGTACGCCTGGGAAAAGACGGTGGTGTGCGGCCACACGCCACGGCCGAAGCCCATCAACAAGGAGAAGCTGCTCATGATTGACACCGGCTGCGTGTACCACATGCAGCCCGAGATGGGCACGCTCACGGCCGTTCACTTGCCGGAGCGCGAGTTTGTAAGCGTCGACTACACCGGATAGTGGCCGCCGGGTGCGTTGCCCAAGACCAGGCTACGCCGGTATCGTTACAGCTGCGCCGCGTGTGCAGAGGAACCATCGTATTTTCGGACAGGTTGCACACGCCGCATTGTCTTCCGCCACCTACGATCAGGTCCTGCAATGGTCGACGACTTTATCAAATTCAGTAAGAGCCTTACGTCGCTGCCCAGCAGCATCTACAGCGGGGGCATGGGCGATCAACCCATGTCGGGCCTTGTGCCCATGGTGGTTGAGCAAACCACGCGCGGCGAGCGGGCCTACGACATCTTTAGCCGCCTGCTAAAGGAGCGTATCGTGTTTATCGGCACGCCGATTAACGATCAGATCGCGAACCTTACGGTGGCCCAGCTGCTGTACCTGGCCAGCGAAGATGCCGACCGCGACATCAACCTGTACATCAACTCGCCGGGCGGTGTCATTTACAGCGGCCTGGGCGTGTACGATACCATGCAGTACGTGGACGCCCCGGTGGCCACTATCTGTGTGGGGCTAGCCGCGTCCATGGGGTCGGTGCTACTCGCGGCCGGCGAAGCGGGCCGGCGGGCATGCCTCCCCAACTCCCGCGTGATGATCCACCAGCCGTTGGGCGGCGCCGAAGGGCAAGCCTCCGACATCGAGATCCAGGCCAAGGAGATTTTGTGGCTGAAGGATCGGCTGTACCAGATCCTGGCCCACCACACCGGCAAAACGACCGAAAAAATTGAGGACGATGCCGACCGCAACTACTGGATGAGCGCCCAGGAAGCCGCCGAGTATGGCGTCGTCGATAAGGTGCTCAATCCCGGCAACCTCAAAAAAGTGAGCGGCGACGACGAAGGCGATGATGACGACGGTGACGACGACTAACGATGCCGCGACGTCTCTAGCAGCACACGCGCCTCCGTCGACGAACCGACGGAGGCGCGTTGGTTTGTACCGCACGTTTGTGCTGCACGGCCGCTTCGAAGCAGATAGCCGTGCTGCGTGGCGTTGCAATGGCCGGCAACCGCCTTCTAGAAGGCCACACGGAGGCCTACCAGCACGCGGTTGTGGCGAATGTCCTGTGACACCTCGGGGGCATCAATCGTGATGTCTTCGCCGGGTACAAAGGCGTTGCCGTACGGCGCGTAGGCATTGGCGCTGCTGAGGCGCATGTAGCCGATGTCGAGCATCGTGTTGGGCTCCAGTGCGTAACTCACGCCTGCGGAATAGAAGCGCCGCGTCCGGTCGACGCCCGTCTCCACCGGATCGGGCTGAAGCGCAAATCCGGCCCGCAGCGTTACCGGTGCAAGTTCCACCGCGCCGCCCACACGCACATCCAGCGTGGTGCCAAGATCCTCAAGCACGCGGTTGTCATCCGCGAAGGACACATCGTCGCTCTCCAGCCGGGCCTGCGACCAGTCGACCAGCTCGGCGTCGGCGGCCAGGAGGTAGCGCCCGCGCTCGACGGTGAAGCCCGCGCCAAAGCGCCACGGGGTTTGCACCCGGTAGCTGAACACATTGGCCGCTACGTTGCCCGCGGCCAGCGATCCGCCGTCATCGAAGAACGTCTCGATGCGCCTTCCAAACGTCTCTTCAATGGATTGGTACGTGGGCGTCTCGATGGTAAATCCGGCGCGCAGGCCCTTCACCACCTCGGCCGAGAGGCCCGCCCGGGCGTTGAATCCGGTGATGTTGGCCTCAATGCGCTCCAGCACATTCAACTGATCGAAGCCAAAGAACTGGCGGCCGTTGCGGATGACGTTGTAGAGGCTGGCATCGTTGGAATTGTTGACGTCAAACTCCTGATAGAACCGGTCGAACGTGTACGAGCCGAACGTGACGTTGAGGCTCAGGCCCACCATCACGCGCGGCGCCACGGCCCACGCCCCGCCCAGGCTGCCTTCGGTAAGGCCGCCCGTTTTGTCCAGGTCTTCGGCCTGCCGGATGGTGGTGCCAAACGAGCGCCCCGGCGCCACGGCTTGATCGAAGGGATAGCGCCCGGCCTGGTAGTCGCCCGAGAAGAACTCAATGGCCCCGGCGTCGAAGGCCGTAAGGGGCAGCCCCGTATCGAAGAACACAAGATCGCCGCTGTCGACCGTAAAGTCGCCACGTGCCGGCAAAAACGTATCGGTGATGGAGTTGGCCCCGTTGCGGCCGCTGTACGATACGCCGCCCTGAAAGCTGTACGTTTGCGAGAACGCGGCGCCAATGGTGAGCGCGCCCCGGCTGGTGGGAAAGACATACGCGCCGCCCACATCCCCCAAGCGGTAGCTGCTACGACTGAGCGAAGCGCTTGTGGTGTGGGTGGGCGAGGTGTAGCGCAGATCGTCGCTCAGGAATTGTCCGGTGAAGCTGCCGCCCAGCACCGACTGCGGGAGCCAGCCAAGGCCGGCCGGGTTTTCATGCAACGCCGTGTAGCTCGCGCGGCCCGCGAGCCCGCCCGCCCCGGCCATGCCCGTAAGCTGCGCCCCGGTGGCCGGTAGCGGCGTCGAGTAGCGCAGCACGTCGGCTACAGACTGCCCGTGGGCCGTTGGAACAGCCATTGCGCAGAGCAAAACGGCAAGTGCAAAACCGAGAGAGGAGCGATTCATGGGGATCACCAGAGGTTTGAAAACGACGAGCCGCTTGGATACATCGCAAGGCATTTCAGAAGCCGCACGGGGTGCGCGTGGGGTAACACACAGGTCGTATTACCGTCACCTGTGAAAAAGATTCACGGATGCCTAACACCGCGCCGTCACCTTCGTGTTGCAGCTGTCGTACAGGAACCAACGACTCTTTTACGAACCAATAAGCAAACCGAACGATGGCTACCGAACGAACGCTCGCCATTCTCAAGCCCGACTGCGTACGCAAGGCGCTCGTGGGCGAAGTGCTGCGGCGCATTCAAGATGCCGGCTTCACGCTGCGCGCGCTCAAGATGATGCAGCTTACCAAGAAAGAGGCGGAGGGCTTCTACGCCGTACACGAAGGCAAACCGTTCTTTGACAGCCTGACCGACTTCATGTCGAGCGGGCCCTGCGTGCCGGTGGTGCTAGAGAAAGAAAACGCCATTGCCGACTTCCGCACGCTCATCGGTGCCACCGATCCATCGGAGGCAGACGACGGAACCATCCGGAGCGACTTTGCCGACTCGATTGGGGAAAACATCGTGCACGGCTCCGACTCGGTAGCAAACGGCAAGAAGGAAGCCGCCTACTTCTTCCCGGAGCACGAAATCGTGGCCAACGGGTAAGCGCAACCGCGCGTGCACGGCTCGGCGGCGCTATGCTTCGGCGTCGTCGGGCCGGGCCGGGCGCCACAAAATGGCGTAGATGATTTCGAGGTAGCCAAAGAGGATGATGAGAGGGGCTACGTAGAGCGAAATCACGCCCAAAAACTCATTCTCCAGGCGCATCAGCCCGAAGCCCAGGACAATGCACACCAGCCCAACGAGCAGGAGCGTGTAGTTGCGCTGCTGAAAGACGGGGGTGTTGCTGCGCGAGCGTCGGCTGCGCGAGCCACTGGGCGATTGAGCCATGAAACCTGGAGATCAAGTACTGCTTGAAAGAGCCAACCATGCAGACCGTGAGCCGCACGACTCACGTGCGCCCTCTACCAGAGGGCGTTTGGCAGGTTCCAGCAAGGCAATGAACGGACAGAGTGGGGCATGATGGGGCATTGGATGGGGCGACGCGCCCTCGCGCTGTTGGTACTGGTGGGTGGAAGTTTGGTGTTGGGTGCCCGCCCGCCGGTCGCTCCATTGGCCGAACAAGTGAATCGCCTGCTTACGCGCTGGAACGCCGAAGATACCTTTTGGGGCGTGTACATAGCCGACGCCACCACCGGGCGCATGCTGTATGGTCACAATGCCCAGAAAGCCTTTCTGCCAGCCTCAAACCAAAAAGTGCTCACAACCGCCACCGCGCTCAGCACGCTGGGCAGTACCTATCGGTACCAAACCGAGCTTCGGTTTGACGGGCGCGTTGCGGGCACGGTGATGCGCGGCGATTTTGTGATTGACGGGTCGGGCGATCCGACCTTTGGAAGCTACGAGATGGGCGGTGGCGACCCGCTCGAAGCCTGGGCAGAGCGTTTGGCACGCATGGGCGTTACGCGGCTTGAGGGGCGCCTCATCGGCGACGACGACGTCTTCGATGACCGCGCGTACCCCGAGGGCTGGGATATTGATTACGTCACCGAGCAGGCCGGCCGGTACATGGGCGTGCCTGCCGGGGGGCTGTCGTACCGCGACAACGTGGTGGCCGTGCGCATCGCGGCCACGCGGCCCGGCCGCCCGCCCGCCGTGTCCGTGCGCCCCGAAGGCGCTGTAACGATCCGCAATGACGCCACCACAAGCCGCCGCTGGCGCGGAAGCACCGTGCAGGTTGAGCGCACGTTTCGGGGCAACACCATTCGCCTGACCGGCACCGTGGCCCGCTCTTACCGTGGCATAACAAATGTGCCCGTTACCAACCCGACCACCTTCACGCTGCAGAGCTTCGTAGACCGCCTGCACGATGCGGGCATCGAGACGGCGCTCACCCTCATTGACATCGATGACCTGGCAGACGAGCCCCCGACGGCCGATCCGTTGTTTGTATCGGTATCGCCTCCCCTGCGCGACATCATTGAAGCAACCAACAAAGAGAGCAACAACTTTTACGCCGAGCAGCTGATGCGCACGTACGGGTGGGGCGGATCGGCGCGTGGCGGGGCGGCGCGCACCGAGGCGCTGCTGCGCCGTGCCGGGGTTCCGCCCGGGCGCGTGGAGGTGTACGACGGGTCGGGGCTATCGCGCAAAAACATGGTTACGCCGCAGGCTATGGGCAAGCTGCTCGTGCACATGGCGCGGGACAGCGAGCGCGAAGCCTTTATGGCTTCGTTGCCCGCGGGCGGCGAGCGGAACACCACGCTCGATTATCGGCTCGCCCACATTCCCATCCGGGCCAAAACGGGGTCGCTTCGCTTCGTGCGAGCCCTCAGCGGGTACGTCACCCGCCCCAACGACAACCGCGTGGTCTTTTGCATCATCGCCAATAACTATGTGGGCGGCTCGTACCTTGTCACGCGTACCATCGACGACATCGTGCGCACCCTCGCCACCACAACCACCCGCTAATTCCGCCACGCTTGCATGGCCCTTTCGCCCCGTCGTCTGCTGGCTGCTGTTGCTGTGATGCTGGCCCAATGGCTGGTGCTGGGGCGGTTGGCGATTTGGAATAGCGTACCGGATGCGCCCCTTCTCTTCTTGGCGTGGTATGCCCTGCGCACCAACCGGCGGGCGGGCGCCGTCATGGGGTTTGCGCTGGGCCTGGCGATGGACGTCATCTACGGCACCTGGGGCATCTATGCGCTGGTGAAGACGCTCATCGGATTTTTGTTGGGCGCCGTTGCCCTAGACGACCGCGAGGCACTGCGCATTCAGGTGCAGCAGGCCTTTTTGGGAGGGCTTGTGATTGCGCTCTTTCATAACGGACTCGTGGTTATTCTGCTGGCGCTGCAAACAGAAAGCAGCAACGCTGTGCTCGTCAACAGCGTGTGGTTGGGCTCGGCGGTGTACACGGGGCTTCTGGCCGTTATCGCGGCGCTCTTTGCAGATGGGACGTAGCGGGTCGTAATTCCTTTGTGACCGATGCCCGCCCGGCGCGCGCGCTATTGACGGCCGCCGCGCTGCCTCGTATGTTGCGCAATCCATCCGTCCTGCTGGTTTAACTGCCCGTATGTCATGCGCTACGCTGGTTCCCTTTGCTTCGCCCTCGTCCTGGTTCTCTTGAGTACCGGGTGCGCAAGTGAATCGGGCGCGCCGTCGTCGCAGGCAACCGCCGATCCGGTGGCCGCGCCGTCCGATCCGGAGGTTGTGCTGGCGCGTGTCACATCAGAAGAGGAGACGTTCCGGGTGGTGCGCGTGCTGGAAGGCCTTGTGCATCCCTGGGCGATCGACTGGCTGCCGGACGGGCGCATGCTCATCACCGAGCGCACCGGCCGCCTGCAACTGGTTACCAACGGGACGCTCCAATCGGTGGCCAACGTGCCCGACGTGTGGGATGAAAACCAGGGCGGGCTGCTCGACATTGCGGTCGGCCCCAACTACGCGACGGACGGCTGGATGTACATGACCTACTCGGCCCGCGAGGGCGACGTGGGCGGCACGGTGCTGGCACGCGCAAAGCTTGACGGGGCCCGCCTGACGAACCGCGAGGTACTGTACAAGCAAACGCCGTTTCTGGCGCCCGATTACCACTTTGGATCGCGCATTGTTTTTCCTGGCGATGGAACGCTCCTCGTAACGCTTGGTGAGCGCGGGCAGCGGCGGGAGGAAACCGTCGAGATACCGGGCAACCACCACTCCATCGGCACCACCGTACGCCTCAACCTAGACGGCAGCGTTCCGCAAGACAACCCGTTCGTGGGGCAGCCCAACGCGCGCCCCGAGGTGTACACCTACGGCCATCGCAACCAGCAGGGCATGGCCATTCATCCCGAAACCGGCGACGTGTGGCAGCACGAGCATGGGCCCTACGGTGGAGACGAGCTCAACCTGATTGAGCCGGGCAATAATTACGGGTGGCCGAAGGTGAGTTACGGCGAAACGTACACCTCACCGCATCGCCCCATCGGGCAAACCGAAGCACCGGGAGTTGTGCAGCCTGTTGTGTTTTGGGATCCCTCGATTGCCCCGTCGGGCATGGCCTTTTACACCGGTGACAAATTTCCGAACTGGAAAAATCAGATCTTCTTGGGCGCCCTAGCCCGTCAGCAGGTGCGGCGCATTGTGCTGGACAGCACCGAGGTTGCCCATCAAGAACGCCTCCTGTTCGCCGAGCTTGGCCGCATCCGGGACGTAGCGACCGGCCCCGATGGGTACTTGTACCTGCTTGAAGACGCTGAAAATGGTGCCCTCTACCGCCTTGAGCCCGTGCAATAAAGCCAAAAGGCGCAGCCCATTTCCTGAAAGGCCGGATACCGCCGAAAGCTTCATCCAAACTTGGTATTATCACCTGGCCTCATATCGAAATTATTGTGTAGTTTATTGACGCCGAACATAGTATAAAAAATCGCATCGTCCACTTTTCTGCGTGCCGGGCTGCGGCGCGCATCAGGCTCCGGATGGGACCACTCGGCAGGCGGGGCATGCCGTAGACGTGGCTGCAACGCACGTCTGCCTGGGCGGACGTTTGATGCTTTTCCGATGTCTTTTCTTGGCTCTTCATGAACAACCATGGGTCGCGCCAACACGCGCAGCATTGATGCGCTGAGCTTCGGTTTTCAAGAAGCGGCGGCACGCATTGCGCGCTTAGCACATCGTTCATTTTCGTGCAGGGGGGTCGCCATTTCCGTTCATATGGCCGATGCCGCATGGTACACCGTGGCCCATGCCGGCGAGGACGTAGACCCCAGTGCCGAGCTGTGCGCGCGCATTGCCGCATCGGGCGACGCGGTGGGGCCAGACGCGCTTAAGTCTGCGGCGCAGCAAGAAGACACCGGGCGGCCTATGTTTCTGCGTTCAACCTCGCAGCTCCGGTGTGTGGGGGGCATCGCACTGAAAG
Organism: Salisaeta longa DSM 21114; assembly: GCF_000419585.1. NCBI lineage: Bacteria > Pseudomonadati > Rhodothermota > Rhodothermia > Rhodothermales > Salisaetaceae > Salisaeta > Salisaeta longa. The sequence continues at coordinate 2,417,506 of NZ_ATTH01000001.1, read as the reverse complement.
ACGACACGGGGCGGTGCTTTGGCGCGCTGTCGCTCTGGGGGCATGCCCGCTCGTCTTCAGATGAAAAGCGCCAGCGGCGGTTGCGTGATGTAGCGCGTACCGTGAGTGATGCCTTTACCGCGCACATGTCGCGGGGTGGCGAAGACATCCGTACGAGCACCTATCGCAAGATGATCGACGATGCGGGCGATGCCGTGTTTGTCGTGTCTCGTGATGGACGGTTTGTGGATGTGAATGCGTCGCTGGCCACCTTGCTGCAACAGCGCATCACGAAGCTTTTGAACCGTTCGCTCTATCAAGTTCTCGATACTGGAACCCACACCACGGCAGATGTGCGCCGCATGATCAAGACGGTGCACAACGGCCGGTCGCGCCGGTGCACGCTTACCTTGCGCCGTGCCGATGGAGCACCCGTAGAAACCGAAGCGCGCCTGCAGTCCACCACCTACCTGGGCTACCCGGCGGTTATGGGCATCGCCCGCCGGGCGGCGGGCGACGCAGCGCCGAAGACCAACACCCGTTCGAAGGCGACGTTGCGGGGCATGGCAGAAGCTACGCCCGGCGTGTTGTACGATTTTCGAGTTGCGCGCGATGGCTCGTACGTGGCCGACTTTGTGAGCGCGCAGACCGAGTCGGTCCTGGGCATCGCGCCTAAACCGTACGAAACATTTTTTGAGCGATTTGTCGATTGCCTCCCGGCGCCGCACCCGAAGCAGATGAAGACGTCCATCGAACAGGCACTGGAGATGCAAAAGTCGTGGACCTACGAGACGCCCTTTGTGCGGCCCGACGGGCGTAAGATCTGGCTGGAGTGCCGCTCCAACCCGCAGTGGAAGGGCGACGTGCTGGCGTATCAGGGCATCATCATCGACATCACCGAGCAGCGCCGCACCGAGCGCGCGCTGCGCCGCAGCGAAGCCCGCCTGCGCGGTCTGGCCAACAGCCTGCCGGGCGTCATCTTTCAGTTCCAGGCCACAGAGGAGGTGCCAGCCACCGACCATGAAGCGCCTGATCGCGTGGAGGCACTGCCCTACACGTTGCCCTATGTGAGCGAAGCAGCCGAAGACATTTTGGGCCTCGACCCCAACGGCCCAAACTTGCTGGGGACGTTCATAGAGCGCGTTCCCTCCGATCATCGCGCGACGCTGCTTTCCTCCATTGCCGACCGCGTGCGCAACCCGAAGCCCTGGTCCTTTGAAATACCGTACGACCACCCGAACGGAGAGCGCATCTGGCTGCAAGGAGCTTCAACCCCCGACGCCGACAGTGATGTGTCCGTGTACAACGGCCTCTTGCTAGACATCACAAGCCGGCGCGTGGCCGAGCAAGAAGTCAAAGAAACCAAAAACTTTTACGAGCAGATCCTGGACGCGCTTCCGACAGAGCTCGCCGTGTTTGATCGAGACGCGCGGTTCGTGTACGTCAACAAGAGCGGCGTCTCCAACCCCGAGGTGCGCGACTGGATCATAGGGTGTACAAACACCGAGTACTGCCAGCGTAGAGGACTTCCGGAAGCGATAGGCAAGCGCCGCGACGCTGCCATTCGATCGGTCGCGCGCACGCAAGAGGCGGAAACGTTTGAGGAGGTGATTCCCGGCCCCGACGGCCCGCGCTATTACCGGCGCACCCACAGCCCCATCATTGGGCTGGACGGCTCGGTGGAATACGTCATAGGGCACGGGCCCAACATCACGGAGCAAAAAGAAGCAAGCCAGGCGCTCCGCAACGAGCGCGACCGGCTGGCGACCCTCTTTAACGCGCTCCCCATTCCGCTGGTGCAGGGGCGCCTGCACGAGGATCGGATGCGGTTTCATTCGGCCAACCCGGCCTTCCGCGAAACCTTTGGCACGTTCGACGCTCCCGAGGCTCCTGAGCTGTGCAGCAGGCTGGCACCCGAGGCCATGGACGAGGCCCGCGCCCTAAACCGCACCTTGCTGGAGGAAGGGGCGGTGCGCGCAGAGGTGCGCCGCAAGACCGTTGAGGGGTACCGCGATTTTGAAGTACAAGCCGTCGTACGCACGTCGTCGGGGCGCAGCCCCGAGGTGTACGCCACCTACGTCGACATCAGCGACCGCGTGGCGTACGAGCGCGGGCTGCAAGAGGCCAAGACCAAGGCCGAAGAAGCCGCGCGCCTCAAAAACGCCATGCTGGCCAACATGAGCCACGAGGTGCGTACGCCCCTCACCGCCATTTTGGGCTTCTCGGAAGTGCTCGCCGATGAGCTTGCGGCCGAGCACGAACGCTTTGCGCGCCTCATCCACCAAAGCAGCAACCGCCTGCTGCGCACCCTGAATGCGGTGCTCGATTTAGCGCGCCTCGATGCGCAGGCCTACGCCATGCACACCGAGCGCCTCGACATCCGCGAGCTGATTCGCGACACCGTGGCCATGTTAGAGGCACAGGCTGATGAAAACAACGTGACCCTTACCGTCCACCTTCCCGATGCGCCCCTACAGGGGACCTACGACAAAAATGCCATTGAACGCGTGCTTACCAACCTGCTGGGCAACGCCATCAAGTTTACGCCGCCGGGCGGCACCGTGCAGGTACGCGCCGAGCGAACCGATGGGTGGGCGACGATAGCGGTGGAAGATACCGGCATTGGCATCAGCAAGGCCTTCATGGAAACGATTTTCGAGGCCTTCACGCAAGAGTCGGAAGGCACCAACCGGACGTATGAAGGCACAGGGCTGGGGCTTTCCATTACCAAGCGCTTGGTAGAGGCCCACGACGGAACCATTGCCATCGAAAGCACCAAAGGCGAAGGGACCACGGTAACGGTGCAGCTGCCCTGCGAAGAAGGTGTGCCCGCTGACTAATCCGCGGCGCACACGTGCACGCCACACCGAGTCTAGCCCTTCCGACTTGCAACTGTGGTTACGACACGCCATGTTGCAGCGTCCTATGTGTCAAAACACCAGACCGCGAAGGTAGCGCGTGCTAGGTCGGCTCGCTTCACGCAGCCCAGGTTCGAGTGCGCTTGGTGCTTTTTCTCCTTGATGGACGGGTTGGCATTGCTCCTATGCAGTTTTTGAGCCGTTTCCTTCTTGCCGCCGTGGGCCTCGTCGTCGTTGGCTTTCCGCTGATGGGGCCTAGCAGTCGTGCACAGCCCCCACAACAGCGCTACACGGTCGAGGATGGGCTGCCCAACAATCACATCACGGCCCTGGCCCGCACAGGCAACGGGCTGCTGTGGATTGGGACGGCCGACGGGCTGGCGGTGTACGATGGGCACCGCTTTCGGTCCGTCGCGCTCCCTGCTGCTATTTCTAAGGATGTCGTAACAGCATTGCGGCCGATGCCGGACGGTTCGGTATGGGCCGGCATCGGCCACGATGCCGTGCAGGTGCGCCTGCAGGGCGTTCAGCGCTACGTGGTGCTCGACGAGCACTCGGTGACCGACATTGTCGTTCAGAACGAGCGGTTGCGCTTCGTAACCGACTTTGCCGTGTGGACGCTGCCGCGCGGTGCGGGCCAGCCGGCGCGCACCCGGTTTCGATACAAAACGCTGCGCGGCGTGACGAATGTGTGGGGCGCGGCGGTGGATACCCGGCAACGCCTCTGGATCTTGAACAGCGGGGAGGGGCTGGGCCGGGTCAGTCGCGCGGGCCGCGTTTCATTCGTGCATCCTGCCATTCCGGACGCCTCGGAGGGGGCTGCAGAATACGGCGACCTGCAGATTTGTAGTGGGCGCCGCGGGTGGGTGGTGCGGGGAAGCCAGCTGTTGGCATTCAATGCCGAGGCCCCGGCCATCCGCACGCTCAAAGAAAAAGCACAAGGGCTGCCCGCAAGAGCAACGCTCGCCTGCGGAGAAGAAGGAGTTTATGTATTTCAAGGCGGGGCCGTTGCGTACTACAGCCACGCGCACCAGACCGTGCAGCGCGTGGCCGCGCTCGACGCCGAGCCGACGGCCCTGCAGCGCGATGCCAACAACCACCTGTGGATTGGGACCCGGCGCGGATTGGTGCAGCACGTGGGTGGCGGCATCCGGTACATCCGCTCGGTGGAGGGCACGCGCATCCGCACGGGTACAGGATTCCGGACGATGGGGACCGCGCTATGGGCGAATACGTGGGGCGAGGGGCTGTTGCAATTACGTCCTACCCGCAGGCGCGTTACGCCGGGCGGCCACATCCGGTGGGTGTTTGCGCATAGCGCCGAGGAGGCGCTGCACGCGCTGGCCTCGCCCCGGCGGGACTGGTACCGGTGGACGCCAGACGCCGGATGGGTGCGGCAAGGCGTTGCCCGCGGGGCCGTGCGCGGGTACGTGGACAGCGCGGGCGTAGGGTACTTCTGGCACAACAACGGCTTGTACCGCCACGTGCCAACGGCCGATACGGTGCGGGGTTTGCGCCTGCGCGCCTGGTCGGTCGATGACTCACAGCATCACCTGATGGGCCCCTCGCCCACCGGCGATATTATTCTGTTCGACGAAGGATATCTTCTCCGGCTACAGCGCCCCGACGGCGCCGTTGTCGATACCCTCGCGTGGGTGCCCGAACACGCAACCTCGCAAGGGCGCCGGTTGCATGTTGACAGCGCCGGGCGCATCTGGTGCCCGTTCCGTGGAAGTGGCGTGCTGCGGGTTGATCCATCTACCGGCACGGCCGAAACCTTGCTGGAGGGAACCGTCGTGGAGAAGATGACGGCCGCGGGCGATAGCCTCATCATGGCCAACACCAACAACGGCCTGTACGTCATGGATCCCGCCACGGGGGCGGTCGTCCGGCATTTGACGCGAGCCGATGGGCTGCTTGCAAACGACGTAAACGGCAGCCGATTGCTGCGTGACACGCTGTACGTTGGGCACCAAACGGGCGTTACGCTGATCCCGTACCAGCGATTTGCTCGGTATCCTGCACGCCCCACCGCCCTACTCACTGGGTTGGAGGTGGGCCTGCACAACCGCCCGCTTGCTGCATCGGAAACGTTGGCTGTGGGCGACCGCACCATCGGCTTCTCGTACACGGGCGTTAGCCTGGCGTATGCCCACCGGGTGCAGTACGAGGTGCGGTTGATGCCACGAGACACCACGTGGCGCGCCACCCAACGGTCGTTTACGCGTTTTACGGACCTGCCGCCCGGCACCTACCGCTTTCAGGTACGGGCACGCCTGGGCCATCGGGCCGCCGGTCCGGTGGCATCGTACGTGTTTACCATGCCGCCGCACCTGTACGAGCGGTGGTGGGTTCAGGGCGTCATCGTCCTTCTGCTGTTGGGCGTGGCGCTTGGCGGGTACCGCTGGCGCATTCGCCGGTACGAGCGCCGGCAAACCCATTTGCGTCGCGTCGTTGAGGAGCGCACGCGCGAGCTGGCCTACGAAAAAGAGAAAACGGAAGCACAAGCCGAGCGGCTTGCGGCCCTCGATGAGGCCAAAAATCGTTTCTTTGCCTACATCAGCCACGAATTTCGCACGCCGCTAACGCTTATCCTCAACCCGCTGCGCGACGCCTTCCGAGCCGCCACGCACGAGACGGCCACCCTGCCCGTGAAGGAGCTGCGTCCGATCATCGACAACGCCTATCGGCTGGAGCGCCTCGTCGACCAGCTGCTTGACCTGGCGAAGCTCGATGCCGACGAGATGACCCTCGACTGCCAGGTGGTGGATGTTGCGTCGCTTGTGGCCCGTACCGCCGAGGCCTTCGCATCCATGGCAGAGCGGCAATCAATCGATTTGCAGGTGCACCAGCCGTCAGAAGCCGTGCCGGCCTCGGTGGATGTCGACAAGATAGAGAAGATCGTGACGAACCTTCTCTCGAATGCCCTGAAGTACACCCCCGAAGGGGGGCGCATTACGGTGCACGTTGCCCGCGAGATGCACGGGGCAGAACCGCGCGTACAGCTCAAGGTGGCAGATACCGGACCGGGCATCGCGCCCGAGGCCCAGCACCACATCTTCGAGCGGTTTGCGCAAGCCCACGCGTCGGCCGCCGATCCGCCGGCAGGAACCGGGCTGGGCCTTACGCTCTGCAAACAGCTCGTGGCGCTGCACGGCGGGCAGATTGCGGTGGAGAGCACGCCGGGCCATGGGGCCACGTTTACCGTAGAACTTCCGGTGGAGGTATCGCCGGACGCAGCGTGCGAAGACGTAGCGCCTGCCCTTGACGCCCCGGCTCCCCACGTCGCCGAACGACCCGCCGCGGGCGACGGGGCGGCGGAATCTGCTGCGGAGCGCATCCTGGTGGTAGAGGACAACGCCGAGATGCGGGCGTACCTGCGCGATAAGCTCGCAAACCAATGGGAGGTGCGCGTGGCCGAAGGCGGGGCGGAGGGCTGGTCTGCCGTGCAAGACCAGCCGCCGGCACTTGTGTTGAGCGACGTGATGATGCCCACCTTCGACGGCTTTGAACTCTGCCGCCGGATAAAGGCCGACGACGACCTGCGCACCATCCCTGTGCTCTTGCTCACGGCGCGCGCCAGTACAGACGCCACCGTGGAGGGGCTATCGTGCGGGGCCGACGATTACATCCAGAAACCCTTCGACATCGAAGAGCTCCGGCAGCGCATTGCCAACCACCTGGCGGCCCGCGCGCACCTCGAAGCGCAGTACCGCAGCGAGGTCAAGGTTGGCGCAACGGTGGTGGATGCGCAAGACGCGCCCTTCGCCGAGCAACTGCTAGAAACCATCAACAAGCACATCAGCAACCCCGACCTAACCGTCGGGCAGCTGGCCGAAGAAACGGCGCTGAGCCGTCGGCAGTTTACGCGCCGCGTGAAAGAAGCCACCGGCGAACCCCCAGCGACCTTCCTGCGCACATATCGCCTTGAGCAAGCCCAGCAGTTGCTGGACCAAACCCCCGAAACGGTGGCCGAAGTCGCCTACGCCGTCGGGTTCAAATCCACCTCTTCATTTTCGCGCTCCTTCCGAAAAGCTACGGGCCTGTCGCCCACCGAGTACATGGAGCAGGCATGAGAGCGGGCGGCCGGGCGCCCAAAAAAGACCGCTGACTGCGGATATGGCCGCTGCTGCACACGAATCGGCCGATTGCGCACAGGATTTGGTTGGACATTGGGCGAGGGAGTTGTTTGGCTGCATGACACCGGCCCGCGCTGTACGCGTCGGCCGCCAATCATTCATCGCATAGACGCCAACCTCGTCATGACACATCTACGAACGAAGCTGCATTCATCAATCGTCATTGTTCTCGCGTGTGGTCTACTCGCCGCACTGTCCGCCTGCGATTCGGGCGGCTCCAACGATACCGCCTCTGTGGATGGTGATGTAAAGGTAACCCTGGAGGGCCCTCCTGATACGCGTGTTGGGCTTAGCGTAACCTATTTCGATGCGCAAGGGCTAAGCACAACGGCCGAGAACGTCACCCTTACCGGAACGCCCATCACGCGCGACCTCGAAGACGGGCATGCGGGCTACCGCGTAACGGCGAGCCCGAACCCCACAACCGCCGATCTTACGCTCACCCTTACAAGCGACGGGGCGACCGTCGATACGGACAGCGAGGGAACGACCGGCGAGTTTGGGCTCACGACGTTTGTCGTGGAAGGGGGCGAGACGCGCGACGTCAACCTGCAATAAGCCCAATAGCGCACGGGACAACGATTCCTCCTGCGGCTCGGTCTGTCGTCTCGGCAGATAGAACCGCGGGGGGATTGTTCATATCGTAGCTACAATCAACCGAGATTTAGTGATGCAATACGCAATGCTACCGCCAGCGCCGCGCGCGTTGGTACGCCATGTTTTCTCGTTTCGAACGGCCGTTCTCATTCTATTCGGGTGGGCCGCGGTGTGGAGTCACACGGGCGCAACGGTGCGGGCCCAGCAGCTGTTGGCGTCTCCTACGGTGCCCACAAGCGGCGGATACGGCATTGACGTAGCATCCGTGGGCGACCTTAACGGCGATGCCACGCCAGATCTGCTGGTGGGGGCCTCCGGATCCACCGTGCAGGGCGTGTCGGGCGCCGGGCGTGCATACGCCGTGAGCGGGGCCACCCAGCGCGTCATTCACACGCTGGTGCCTCCTACGCCGATGGCCGACGGCTTCTTTGGGCGTCGTGTGACGGGCCTCGGCGACATCAACGGGGACGGCGTTCCAGAGATGGCTGTGGGTGCCTGGCAAGAACGCGCCAACGGATTTGAGCGGGCCGGACGGGTGCACGTCTTCGATGGCTCTACGGGCGCCCACCTGCACACCGTCACCTCCCCCAATCCCGAAAAGAACGGATTTTTCGGGCTACAAGTTGCGGGTGTTGGAGACGTAAGCGGCGACCAGATGCCCGATCTGCTTGTGTCGGCGATCCGTGAAGACACCGACGGCGATTCCTTTGCCCAGGACGATCAGGGGCGCGTCTACATCTTCAGCGGAGCAGACGGAAGCGTGGTGCGTACCCTGGAGCCGCTTGGGTCGCTGGCCAACTTGGTGATGGCACAGTACGGCATTGCCGTGGCGTCGCTGGGCGACCTCGACGGCGATGGGACGCCCGATCTGGCCGTGGGGGCCAATCAGCAAAGCACGGCGGCGCGCTCGCAAGAAGGAGCGGTGTACGTGTACAGCGGACGCACCGGGCAGGTGCTCGCCGAGGTCTACTCGCCGCGCGCCGAAAATTTCGGGCGGTTTGGGCAGTCTGTGGCAGCAGTCGGCGATCGTACCGGCGACGCCGTGCCCGAGGTGCTTGTGGGCGCCGTGGGGGAAGATGGAGGAGGCACGTACAATGCGGGCCGGGCGTACATCCTCGATGGTGCGCAGCTTGCAGCAGGTCAGCGAACCGTCGTCCGTCGAATCGAAACACCGAACCCCGAGCAGTTTGGCAACTTTGGCTGGGCGGTGGACGGCGCAGGCGACATCGATGGCGACGGCACGCCCGACCTGTTGGTAAATGCCGTAGGGGAAACCGCCGGAGGCGTCGACGATGCCGGGCGCGTGTACATCATGAGCGGAGCAAGCGGGGCCATGCTGTACCAGCTGCGCTCCCCCAATGCCGGTATCGATCACGCGTTTGGCACGGCAACAGCCGGCGTCGCTGACTTTAACGCCGACGGCCGGCCGGACGTGCTCATTGGAGCGCCGCAAGAAGACATCGGCGCCACAGTAGGCGCGGGCCGCGCGTATCTGTTCAGCCCGACGGCGCGCGCAACGGCCTCCGTTACCTCAGATGGCATCCATCCCTTTGGCGCCACCGGCGTCGCCATCGATTTTGCCAGCGTAAGCGGCAGCGGGACGGTGACGGTAGAGCGTTTTGGCTACGGCCCGGTTGGCACGGGGGGCATCAGCGAGCGCAACGTGAGTGCGTACCGGTTCGTCATCACGGCCAGCAGCGGACTGACGTTCGGCGATGCCGCCGCCGTGCGCTTCGATGTAGCGGATCTCTCGGGAATCAGCGATCCTGCGGCTGTAACGGCGTATAAGCGAGAGGCGCCCGGCGTGGGCTCATTTGCCGAGGTAGCAACCACGTACGATGGCGCCTCGAACGAGCTCGTGGCCACCACCGGCAGCTTCAGTGCGTTTGTGTTTGCCAGCGAGACGGAGCCCCTGCCTGTTGAATGGGCAACGGTCAATGCGAAGGTCGATGGTCCGGTGGTTCGCCTTACGTGGGCCACGGCGAGCGAAACGGGCAATGCCGGGTTCAATGTGCAGCGCCGTGCCGGCGAGGCGTTGGCATGGACCACCATCGGGCACGTAGAGGGCCGGGGGACGAGCCAGCAGATGCAATCCTATCGGTTCACCGACGGGAGCGCTCCGTATGCGGCCGACCGGTTGGCGTACCGCATTCAGCAGGTCGACACCGATGGATCGGTCGCGTTTTCTGAGGTGGTGACGGTACAGCGGAATGCATCGGCGGTTGAGTTACGCGCTCCGTATCCAAATCCAGCACGCGAACAGCTTGTTGTGCGATACGCCGTGCCCACGCGCCGCCCGGTAACGCTCGTGCTCTATGACGTTCTGGGGCGCACCGTGCGTACCGTGGCCCACACGTCTGCACGGGGGCGCAACATGCAGCGGGTAGATCTGCAGGGACTGGCAAGCGGGCTATACATCCTTCGGCTAACGGCGGGATCGGTGGTGCGCACGCGAAAAATCACGGTGCTTCGCTGAGGGCGTTGCCGGGACGCGCCAATTCCCAAACGATTGGAGCGGGCCCCGGTGTGCGCGTTGCGACAAACCCTGTGCCGCGTCCGACAAATCGGGGTGCAGGCGCTCTCAGGGCTTGATATTGCTGCTTCAGGCCCGCAACCTAACCGTCGCGTCACAACTCGATCAATCTCGCACAGCATTCTTCTCAAGTCATGTACACACAGCAATCCACACCATCTCGCATCTCTTGGCCCCGCATCTCATGGCGTGTCGTCGCCATGCTCGCCGTCGCCCTATACGTCGGCGGGTGTGGGTCGGCCGCGTCGTCTCTTGACGCGTCGAAAGTAAAGCAGGCCGAGGAGGCCGCTGTGCCCATCATCACCGTCGATCAGTACATCGACATGTCCGGCATGCAGGAAAGTGGCGGGCTCGCGTCGGGCAGCGGGGCGGGTGCGTTCATGCAACGCTTGCTGGATGACGAGAGCTTCGGTCTGCGCCCCATGGTCGATCTGCTGCACGAGAAAACCTACAACGTGTATGCAGAGCGCCTGCCCGTGCGGTTCTTGCCCGAAGATGAGGTGATTGGCAGCACGCGCTATCAGCAGTTTCAGCTCCTCGACGACGCCTCCAGCGATGCGCGCCTGCAGCGTGTAAACAGATTGCTGGTGCCCAAGAACTACAAAAAGTACAACCTGGGCCAAGATGCACTGCTCGCCGATCGGCAGCAGAAGATGTTTGCAGCCGTTCCGGAAGGCGTCGATGCACTGCTGTTTGTATCAGCAAACTACGCGATGGTCGAAGACAATCCGTTCTGGTACTGGTTCTTGCCCATCAGTCCCGATCGCGCCTATGTGGAAGCAACGGTGCGCATGGAGATGATTAACCGCAACGGAGAGACCATTCTGGAAATGAGCCGCACGGCGCGTTCCAACAATCACCTCAATACCGTAGGCGGCATTAGCATGGAGCCTGAAAAAATTCAGGGGCTGTGCAGCGAAGCCACAAAAAAAGCGGTTGCCGCCATCGACGTAGCCACCAAGAAAGCACTTGCGGGCTCGTAAGGTAGCCGGGCGGCTGCGTCCGCCATCAGCATCGAAAAGAGTATCGAGTCGCTCCGGCGCTTATGCCGGACGGTAGGCCCCCACTGTCCCGGGCACGTCTTGCAGTCACTCGCGCGGCAGTGGGTTCATTGAACGCTAATCACACCACGCAGTCTCATGACACAAGCACGTACGACGTTCTTTCAAACGCTCATCGCGTTTCTATTTCTCATCGGCGGGTTGGGAAGCAGCGCGGCCCCAACGGCCCAGGCCCAGTCGGCCAAGAACGCCATCTATACCGAGGTCGCTGGTAACTCCCTCCTGTACTCTGTAAACTATGACCGGCGCTTTTCCGATAAAATAAGCGGTCGCCTTGGCGTGATGACAGCCGGTGCTAGCGGCGTCAGCCTCACCGCTTTCCCGCTGATGGGCAACTACCTGCTCGGCTCAGGCAGTCATCGGTTGGAGCTGGGCTTAGGTCCGCAGATCTTCCTCGTGTCAATTGACGGAGGTAGCGGAGACCTTGCCGGATTTGACGAAGAGGGTACGGCTATTGCCGGTACGGCGACCATTGGCTATCGCTACCAGCCGATGGATGGCGGATTCCTGTTTCGGATCGGCTTCACGCCGTCCTTCTCGCAATTTGGCTTTCTGCCATGGGCCGGACTGAGTCTTGGGTACGCGTTCTAAGTACTGGATACGTGTGCGCAAGGATGCACCAAAGGGCCGCTCCGGCATGTCCGGAACGGCCCTTTGCGTGTGCAAACCTCAGAAGTTGTTTGGCGAATGTGTTAGAACGTTTCCAGGTAGCGCTCCAGCTCCCACGGCGAGACCGACGCTAGGTAGCCGGTGTATTCTTGCGTTTTGGCCTGGATAAACTTCTCGCTGACGTGTGCACCGAGGGCGTCGAGGACGACGTCGTCGGCCTGGAGCGCGGTGATGGCCTGGCCCAGCGTGCTGGGCAGCGTCTCGATGCCGCGCTCTACGCGATCGGCTTCGGTGAACTCGTAGATGTTTTCGCGAACGGGTGCCGGGGCCTCCAGTCCGCGTTCGATACCGTCGAGGCCGGCATGCAGCATCACGGCCAGGGCGAGGTACGGGTTGCAGGAGGGATCGGGCGAGCGCAACTCGATGCGCGAGGAGGCCGGGCCGCGCGCGGCGGGCTTACGCACAAGCGCCGAGCGGTTGACGTCGCTCCAGGCCACGTAAATGGGCGCTTCGTAGCCCGGCACCAGTCGCTTGTACGAGTTAACCGTGGGGTTGCAGATGGCGGTGAGCGCCGGGGCGTGCTCCAAGATGCCGCCCAAAAAGGCGTAGGCCGTGTCGCTCAGGCCAAACTCGTCGCTGTCTTCGTGGAATGCATTCTCGCCGTCGGAGAACAGGGAGATGTGCGTGTGCATCCCCGAGCCGTTGATGCCAGCGATGGGCTTGGGCATAAACGTGGCGTGGACGCCATGCAGCTCCGCCACGGCGCGCACTACCGCCCGAAACGTGGCGATGTTATCGGCGGTGGTGAGGGCGTCGTCGTACTTGAAGTCGATTTCGTGCTGGCCGGCCGCCACCTCATGGTGACTCGCCTCTACCTCGAAGCCCATCGACTCAAGCATGTAGATAATCTCGGCCCGGATTTCTTGCGCCAGGTCCTTGGGGCCAAGGTCGAAGTAGCCGCCGGCGTCGTGCGTTTTGGTCGTGGCGCGGCCCTTCTCGTCCTTCTCGAAGATGAAAAATTCCGGCTCGGGGCCCGCGTTCATCTCGAAGCCCATCTCCTCAGCCCGCGCAATGGCGCGCTTCAAAACAAACCGCGGATCGCCGGCAAACGGCGCGCCGGTCGTCGTATTCATCACGTCGCAAATGAGCCGGGCCGACACGGTGTCGTCGCCGCGGCGGCTGCGCCAGGGCAACAGCGCAAACGTATCGGGGTCGGGCTCCAGGCGCATGTCCGATTCCTGAATGCGCACAAAGCCCTCAATCGACGAGCCGTCGAAGTAAATGCCCTCGTCGAACGCCTTCTCGGCCTGATGCGCCGGGATCGATACGTTCTTGACGGTGCCCAGAATGTCGGTAAACTGCAAGCGAAGAAAGTCGACGTCGTTCGCCTCAATGGCGTTCAGAACGTCTGTAGCGGTAGCCATAGTGCAGAAGGTGGCGTAAAGTGAAGGAAGCAGCGGACATCAGGCCGAGCGCTCTTCGTAGAGTTCACCCGGCGTCACGGGGACGGTGCGGGTTTCCTTGAAGGTGCTCAAGACGATGCTGGTGGACGTGCCGCTCACCCCCGGCAAGGCCTGCAGGTCAGAGAGCAGGCGCTCGAGGGTGGTGGTGTTGCGCGTGCGAATTTTGAGGACGTGCGAGCCGTCGCCGGTAATGGAATGCAGCTCCAGCACCTCTTCCATGCCGCTTACGGTCTCGATAAAGTTCGGGTAGTGCTCCGAGCCATCCACCGACACGCGAATAAAGCCGGTGATGTCGAGGTGCAGCCGCTTGGCATCTACCACGGCATGATAGCTCGCAATAACGCCCCGATCTTCGAGCTTGCGCATGCGCTCGCTGACGGCCGAAACCGACAGGTTCACGTGCTCGGCCACGGTGCTGCGGTTCATGCGGCCCTCGCGCTGCAACAGCCGAAGAATTTGCGCGTCGATCTCGTCAATCTGGTGTGGCACGTGCGTCTTGCCTGATTTATTTTTGTCACAGTCGCATAAAGCCGCAAAATATTTTGTGTTTCGAAAAATAGGCTGGCGGTATTTATTTCACAGAACCTGCGTATGGCGTGGGGCCGGGTCGGCGCGCGGGTGCTTTCCTGATCTTCATCGCTGCTCTGCAGGGCTTTCACCGAGGGGGGTGGACATGCTGCGATGTGTTTTCGTTTATGGAAGCGGTTCCGAACGTGGGACTTCACCGTTCGTATGAATCCGAGAAGCGCACCGCCCGTGTGCCTTTGCGGATGCTCACCCTCACAGCGCCACGCACGGCATGCCTCGGATACTCGTCACAGGAGCTAACGGTCAGATTGGAAGTGAACTTGTGGCGGCGCTGCGGGCGCGGCACGGCCACCGGGCGGTGGTGGCGCTCGATCTGGAGGCGCCGCGCCAAAACGGCGTCGACGCGCCGTCGGTGGTGGGCGACGTGCGCGATCGCGCGCTGCTCGAAGACACCATGGCCACGCACGACATCGACGTGGTGTACCACCTGGCGAGCTTGCTCTCGGCCACGGGCGAGCAGCACCCCAACCGGGCCTGGGACGTAAACATGACGGGCCTGAAGCACGTGCTAGACCTTGCAAAGGAGCGCGGGCTGCGGGTGTTTTGGCCGAGCTCCATTGCCGTCTTTGGCCCCTCCACGCCACGCACCGATACGCCGCAGCGCACCGTGCTCGATCCGGCGACCATGTACGGCGTCACCAAGCGCAGCGGCGAGCTGCTGTGCCAGTACTACCATCGGCGATATGGCGTTGACGTGCGCAGCCTGCGCTACCCGGGGCTCATCAGCTACCAGACGGTGCCCGGCGGCGGCACCACCGATTATGCCATCGACATGTACCGCGCCGCGGCCCGCTCCGAACCGTACGTGTGCTTCCTCTCCGCCGGCACGCGCCTTCCCATGATGTACATGCCCGACGCCCTGCGCGCCACGCTCGACCTGATGGATGCCCCCGCCGCTGCCCTTTCGGTGCGCGACAGCTATAACCTGACGGCCTTCAGCTTCTCGGCGGAAGAGCTGGCCGCGCACCTGCAGGAACGGGTTGACGGCTTCTCCGTGACGTACCGCCCCGACGAGCGCCAGCACATTGCCGACAACTGGCCTGCCACCATCGACGACAGCGCCGCCCGTGCCGATTGGGGGTGGGCGCCGCGGTACGACCTGGCGGCCATGACCGACGACATGCTGGCGCACCTGCGCGACCGCGTCGAAGCCTGACGCTGCCGCGCCCTGCCTCATACCCTCTCACGCTCTACGTGCCCCTACGCTATGCCTGATACCGCAACGGCTCATTTCCGCGACGAACTCGACGCCATCAAAGAGGCCGGCACCTACAAAGAGGAACGGGTGATTACCTCGCAGCAAGATGCCGACATTGAGGTGGCCTCGGGCGATCATGTCATTAACTTTTGCGCGAACAACTACCTGGGGCTCGCCAACAATGCCGAGGTGATGCAGGCCGCCAAAGACGGCGTCGACGAATTTGGCTTTGGCGTGGCCAGCGTGCGCTTTATCTGCGGCACCCAAACGGTGCACAAGCAGCTGGAGGATGAGCTGTCGGCCTTCCACGAAAAAGACGACACGATTCTCTACAACTCGGCCTTCGATGCCAACACCGGCTTCTTTGAGTCGATTTTGGGCCGCGAGGATGCCATCATCAGCGACCGCCTCAACCACGCTTCCATCATCGACGGCGTGCGGTTGTGCAAGGCCGACCGTTACGTGTACGATCACTCCGACATGGCAAGCCTGGAGGAGCAGCTGCAAGATGCGCAGGATGCCCGCGTACGGGTGATTGCCACCGACGGCGTCTTCTCGATGGACGGCGACGTGGCCAAGCTCGACGAAATCTGCGACCTGGCCGAGCAGTACGACGCGCTGGTGATGGTGGATGAGTGCCACGCCACGGGCTTTATGGGAGATGGCGGGCGCGGCGCGAGCGAGGCCAAGGGCGTGCTGGACCGCGTGGACGTTATCACCTCCACCTTGGGCAAGGCGCTGGGCGGCGCCACCGGCGGCTTTGCGACCGGCCCGCAAGAAATCATCGACCTGCTGCGGCAGAAGTCGCGCCCGTACCTGTTCTCCAATGCCGTAGCGCCCATGATTGCGAACGCAAGCCTGCAGGTGCTGCGGCTGCTGCAATCGAGCGATCAGCGGCGCGCGCAGCTCTGGGACAATGCGACCTATTTCCGCAATACGTTGGAGGCGCGCGGCTTCGACCTCAAGCCCGGCAACCATCCCATCATCCCGATCATGCTGTACGATGCCAAGGTGTCGGCGCAGATGGCCGATGACCTGCTCGACCGCGGCATCTACGTGATCAGCTTTAGCTACCCGGTGGTGCCCAAAGGCGAAGCCCGCATCCGCGTACAGATGTCGGCTGCCCACACGCGCGCCCACCTCGACCGCGCGCTCGACGCCTTCACCGATGTGGCCGAGGCGCACGGCGTGCTGTCGTAGCGCCGTGCCAGGGGCCCGCGTGCCGCTTTGGGGGCGGTGGCAACACCTGACGGGTTGAAGAATGGAAAAAGGCGCACGTGGTGCGTATCATACAGCCCCTGCACCGGTCAGCGGCCGGGCAGTGGTCGTGCGCATCCGCTCATCCGCGCCTGTTGGGCCCGTTCCCCTGTGCTTATGCCAACCGATACGCTCATTGCTGCGCTCACGGCGCAGTTGCATCAGTCGTTGCCTGCCACCCAAGCCTACCGGCCCGAAGACTGGGCGGGCCGCGTGCCGCCGCCGGTAGAACACTTCTTGAAGGCGCTGGCGCGGCACCAAAGCATCCGCGAAGCCGACCGGCTGGAAGCCGCCACCTCGGGGTGGGTCAACTACGACGCGCCGGCGCTCCAGGACGCCGCCCAGCAGTTCTGGAACGCGGTGCAGGCCCATCCACAAATTCCGGCCGACGCCTGGGCCGATGCCTGCACGCAGGCCGCGCGCTACGTGGTGCAGTACCTGGTGGACCCGGCGCAGACGCTGGCCGCGTTTACCTACGCCGATGTGGATGGCGCCGTGCCCACCGCCCGCGTCGAGCGCCACCTCGACTTCTTTCAGCCCTACGGCTACCTGGCGCGGGCCCTGAGCGGCTACATCGAAAAGCGCGGGCTGGACACGCTGACGGCCCAAAAGCTGACGACGTTCATTGCGTACGTAGACGCCCAGTACACCAGCGATTACGCGGCCGCCGCGTGGCAGAAGCTGTTGCGCCCGCTGTTTGATTTGGCCGCCTACGCCACGGGGACGCGCGCGCTGCGTGCGGGGGTGCTCCGGCAATTTTTTGAAGCACGTGAGGCGGAGGCGTGCGCCCAGGCCCTGCCCGCCGACGACGCCCAGGCGCTCACCCCCGACGCGCTGATGGAGCACCTGGCCCCCAGCGAGGCCGCAACGAGCGCCGCGCCGCCCGACTGGTTTGTGAACGAGGTGCAGCGCACCGACGACGCCCCGAGCGGCTCCATCTTTCGCCGCGCTGCGGCCGACGACGCAGCCGACGACGCCTCCACAGGGTCAGCGCCCGCGGACGAGACCTCTGCCGAGGACGACGACGCGCCGCCCGCGCCCAGCGAACCGGCAGCCGCCCCCTCCGAAACGAGTGACGCTCCTGAAGCGAGCGATACGTCCGAAGGCGACGCCGCACCAGACGCCCCGGCGGTCGACGAACCGGCAACAGCCGACGACACGGCAGCCGACGACACAGCAGCCGACGAGGAACCGAGCCCCTGGCCGCCGCCCGGTACCGAGTGGCCGTCGTATGAAGACGACGAAGCGTCTGCCGCCGATGCCGCTCCCGGCGCACCTTCCGCCGACGCCTCCGCGCCCGACAGCGCCGGTACGGACGACACGCGCGCCGGCGCCTCCGCTGACGACGAGCCCGCGCCGTTGTGGAAACGATTTCAAAGCAGCGACGACGAAAACGCCAAGGCGCGTACGGAGCCCGCCGACGCCTCCAGCGCGGCCGAAGAGGAGAAGACGCCGCTGTGGGCCCGGTTTCAGTCCGAGAAAAACCAGAAAGCCGCCCGCCGCCTGGCCGCCGACGAGTCCTCCCCGGAGGCCCCTGCGGACCAAGCCGCTGCGCCCGCCGCCGATACAGACGCGCCCGACGCGCCGCGCACGCCTGATGCTGACGCCTCGCAGCGCGCGTCGGCAGCAGAGCCAGCAGAACCGTCGGCGCCCGCGCCCAGCGCCCCAGCGGATACCGGCGAGCCGGTGAGCGTGCTGGAGGAAGACGTGCTGGGGGCCAATGCCGAGGCCAACCGGGCGATGTATGTGCGCCAGTTGTTTAGCGGCAACATCGACGCGTATGAGCGCGTGCTGCGGCGGTTGCGCACGATCGAGACGTGGAGCGAAGCCTCACAGTTTATCGCGCAGGAGGTCTTCCGGAAGCACAAGGTCAACATCTACAGCGACGCGGCCGTCAGCTTCACCGATGCCGTTGAAGCGCGGTACGAGTAGAAGCGCAAGCGAATACAGCAGGGGGCGCTGCGCCGGATGAAATAGATTCGTGCACTTTCAGGTTGGCCACCACCTCGTCGACAAACCCGCCTGCGGGTTTGTGTTAGCGCTCTCTAGCACAGCTTGGCGCGTTGCTATCCGTCCAATTGTACAAGCTCGAAGTGGCTGCGCCGTTTTATAAGCCAACGTGGGTCTCCTAAACGACGCTCACCACAGTATCAGGTGTTACGGCTGCCCGGACGAATCCACCGTATCCAGGCTCAAGATAGGCTTCGATAACGAGCCGATGGCCCCCTGCATGAGTCAGGGCAATGTCTGACGCTCCGGTTACGGTCACATCTACTGTTCGTGATGCGCTGGGGTGCAAGTCGCCCAACACGTATTTGTTGCCCGTCACGTGCAGCACGACCGAGTGAAGTGGCACATCGCCCCGGTTTTCTATCGTGACCTCGGTCTCCCCTGATGTACAGCCCACAAGCAAGAGCAGTAGAAGTACGATGCCCGCTGTCCACTTTGCAATCAGATAACTCTGCATACTGCCCACCGTTTTCATTGGCATTGCGATACCCGCTGTTCAATGCTAGGGGTAACGGCGCGTGGCTCCCAATTTCCTATTCCGAGGTAGTCGTCAGCTGTTAATCCCGAATCACCTGCAGCATGTGGACCATCGCCGCCTCGGGGTCGACGCCCACCCATTCCTCAAAGTGATCCAGAATGGGTGCCTGCTAGTACGCCTTTGACCAGTGCTGCTCATCGTCCAGATCGATGGCCAACCGGTACCAGTGCAGCCGTTCGGCATCGATGTAGTTCAGGGGTGCTGATAGCCGACGGTGCAGCGCCTCGACGCTGGGCCACGGATCGCGGTAGCGCGACAATTCCTCCGCTGAAGTTGGGACCAGCCGCGTGTGGAGAACCTGCTGCACAGCCTCGGCAGTAAGCGCCTCGTAGTGGTCGGGGCGAATCTTGGCGACGGCAAACGGGCCATGCGAGTCCTCGAACGAGTGGCCCAACCGCTGATGTTTGTAGACACGTGAGCGAATGAGACGGTCGAAGAGTGCGGACTTATCGAAGTCGGTCGCGAGTCCGCCGGGTATCCAAAGTTGATGGTGGATGAAAACGCCGCTTGGAAACTGAAGTAGCCCCTCACCATGCCTGTGGAAGAAAGGTGTATCGAGCGGTGCCATGTGTATTACGGATATCGGGAAAATTTGCTGTTCCGGGGCAAATCCGTTAGTCAGGATAGTAGGTTGAAGAGCCGAAGCGGACTTTCTGAGTCGCCCCCGATTCGTTGATGAAGATCGTGGGCTTGCTCTCCTAAAAATAGAAGATGCGCCGACGCCGCTGATCCTGGAACGAATGGCTTCCCTTGCGTCATGCCGGAGCGGGACGATGACTTTCTACAACTGGTGCGCCAGAACGAAGGGCGCCCCCGCACCATCTGCCGCGTGTATGCGGACTCGCTTGAGGCACAGCTGCTCGATCCGTTGGAGCGACGGGCAACTGTGCACCGCTGATTTGAGCTGCAAAATATGATTGGTGCGCGCTCGGACGCGTGCGCGGCTCTACGGGATCTTCATTGAAGGGCGCGGCGCGTTCCCCTACTTTTGGAAGCGCATCCGCCGATGCTTCGCTACCGCTTTTCGCCGACCGCCCCCGCGCTTATGTCCGATGATCGTCTGCAAGACCTCGACCGCCGCCGCGCTGCCGCTGCCAAAAGCGGGGGCGAGGCGCGCATCCAACGGCAACACGACAAGGATAAGCTCACCGCCCGCGAGCGCATCGACATTTTACTCGACGACGGTTCGTTTGAGGAGCTTGGCACGTTCGTGCGGCATCAGTCCACCGACTTTGGGCTGGAGGACAAGCGGCCCTACGGCGATGGCGTGGTCACCGGCTACGGCACCATCGACGGGCGCCTCGTGTACGTCTTCAGTCAGGACTTTACGGTGTTTGGCGGCTCGCTGGGCCGGGCGCATGCCGACAAAATCGTGAACGTGATGGAGAAGGCGCTGCAAAACGGCGCGCCGGTCATTGGGCTGAACGACTCGGGGGGCGCGCGCATCCAGGAGGGCGTGGTATCCCTGGGCGGCTATGCCGACATCTTCAAGCTCAACACGGATGCCTCCGGCGTCATTCCGCAAATTTCGGCCATCATGGGCCCGTGCGCCGGCGGCGCGGTGTACAGCCCCGCCATCACCGACTTCACCTTTATGGTGGAGGGCAGCAGCTATATGTTTGTGACGGGGCCCAACGTGGTGAAGACCGTCACCCAGGAAGAGGTGACGAGCGACGAGCTGGGCGGTGCGCGCACGCACGCAAGCAAAAGCGGCGTCAGCCATGTCACGTGCAGCAACGACGTCGACTGCCTGCTGCGCATCCGCGAGCTCATGAGCTATCTGCCGCTGAACTGCGAGGAAGACCCGCCCCGCGTGCCGCGTGCCGAGGTGCAGCACACCACCGATCCGGAGACGCTGAACACGCTGGTGCCGCCGGAGCCCAACAAGCCGTACGACATGCACGGCGTGATTACGGCGCTGGCCGATGACGGCGACTTCTTTGAGATTATGCCCGACTACGCCGAGAACCTGATCACCGGCTTTACCCGGCTGGGCGGGCGTCCGGTGGGCATCGTGGCCAATCAGCCGGCGGTGCTGGCGGGCGTGCTCAACATCGACGCCTCGCTGAAGGGCGCGCGCTTCGTGCGCTTCTGCGACGCGTTTAACGTCCCGCTGCTGGTGCTGGAAGACGTGCCGGGCTTCCTGCCGGGCACCGATCAAGAGTGGAACGGCATCATCAAGCACGGCGCAAAGCTGCTCTATGCCCTGTGCGAGGCCACCGTGCCCAAGTGCACCGTCATTACGCGCAAGGCATACGGCGGCGCCTACGACGTGATGAACTCGAAGCACATTGGCGGCGACCTCAACTTTGCCTGGCCCACCGCCGAGATTGCCGTGATGGGGCCCAAGGGCGCGGTGGAAATCATCTACCGGAAGCAGCTGGCCGCGGCCGACGACCCCGAAGCGGCGAAAGACGCGTTTGTCGAGGAGTACCGCGAGAAGTTCGCGCATCCGTACGTGGCCGCCGAGTACGGGTACGTAGACGATGTGATTAAGCCGAGCGAGACGCGGGCGCGCCTGATTCGGGGCTACGATATGCTCGAAAACAAGGTGGTGAATCCGCCGAAGAAGAAGCACGGCAACATTCCGCTGTAGCGCTTCAAGGGCGCGCGGGCGCCGGGTGGGGCAGATGTCGGGAGGCAATCGTGCGGCGGAACTGCCCGTTGAGCGCCCGGGTTTGCTGAAGTGACAGCAGGCCGCACCGCATCCGCGCATGCAGCGCCCGCTGCCTCCACGATGGATTCCAATCAGGTCGCCCCGGCATGTCGACGCTCCCACAGCAGCAACGCCTAGACGAAGTCCGCACTATCTTTAAGGCCTTCCTGAAGAAGCGCAACAAGCGGCAGACGCCCGAGCGCTTTGCCGTACTGGAGGCCATCTACAGCACCGATGATCATGTAGACGCCGACGAGCTCTTTGTGCGCCTGAAGCAGGACGGCACACGCGTGAGCCGGGCCACCGTGTACAACACGCTGGAGCTTTTGATGGAGTGCGACCTCGTCGTGCGCCATCAGTTTGGCAAGAACCAGGCGCGCTACGAGCGGGCCTACAGCTACTGGCAGCACGACCACCTGATTTGCATGGATTGCAATGAGCTGTTTGAGTTCTGCGATCCGCGCCTGCAGAGCGTGCAGGAGATGGTGGCCGAGATCTACGACTTTGATATCAAGCACCACTCGCTGAATATGTACGGGCGGTGCCAGCGCGAGAATTGCCCCAACCGCACCGAGGAGGCCCCGGCCGCCGAAGCCTAGGCTGTGTTTGAAAAATAAGCGTGAGCGCGCGCCCGAGGGGGAAGCCGGAGCTGCACGGCGTTCGAAGCAGGGGTAGCGGGTCTACCGCGATGCAGAACAACACAGCAGCAGCGGCTCTCCAACCGGGCGCAGTCCGCGAGGTGTTTTAAACACAGCCTAAAATAGTCCATCTGATTCCGTACGCCCGATGGTTGACATGACGCGCACGCTCATCTTATCGTCTGAACAAGTGCAGCGCACGCTGCGGCGGCTGGCCTACGAAATCATTGAGCGGAACGAGGGTGCGCGCACGCTGGTGATTTTTGGCATCGCCAGGAGCGGGATTCCGCTCGCCGAGGCCGTAGCCGCACACATCCGCGACATTACGGGGGCCGACGTGCAGGCGGCCCCGCTCGATGTCACCCCGTTTCGTGATGACGCG